>CAJUOC010000012.1:37972-69407 GCA_910587925.1 uncultured Muribaculaceae bacterium | reverse complement strand
TCGCATCCGCTCCCCTCCCATGCAATAGTCAGCGCAGGTTACAAACCTGCGCCTATTATATAGGGGGGGAGCTGCGCCGACTAATATATGGTTAAAGAGTAGCGGCGGCTATCGAGGGGGCGGCGGTGGAAGTAATGGTTAATATTTGTTAATGCAAAGTAGATTTTTCGCGGAAAATATGTTTTACAACATAAAAAGCTATATCTTTGCATCAGTTTTTCATGGTATTAGATTTAAGGTAAGAAGATTATTCGTCGGGAGACGGATAATTTTTTTTGCTTTATGGGCATACGCCTGAAAATTCGTACCTTTGCACTCACGATATGGGACGACTTATGGCAATCGACATGGGACGCCGTCGCTGTGGCATCGCAGTGACCGACCCGCTGCGCATCGTGGCCAATCCGCTTACGACGGTGGCCACGGCCGAGCTGTGTGAGTGGGTGCAGCGCTATATCGCCTCGGAGGGCCTCGACGGTGTGGTGGTGGGTCGCCCCACCGACATGCAGGGGCGCCCGAGCGACTCCACCCGTTACATCGAGCCGGTGGTGGGGCGGCTGCGCAAGCTCATCGCCCCGGTGCCGGTGACATATGCCGACGAGCGCTTTACCACCGTGCTTGCCCGCCGCGCCATGATCGACGGCGGCATGAAGGCCAGCGACCGCCGCGCCAAGCGCGACATCGACGCCATATCGGCATCAATCATACTCAACGACTACATTACTTTCAATCAATGAAACTCCCCATATACCTGTACGGTCATCCGGTGCTCCGCGCCGTATCGACCGACATCACCCCCGACTACGAGGGACTCGGGCAGCTGCTGGCCGATATGTACGAGACCATGTATGAGAGCGACGGCGTGGGCCTGGCCGCTCCTCAGATCGGCCGCAACGACCGCATCGTGGTGATAGACGCATCGCCCCTGGCCGACTCCATGCCCGAGCTCGACGGCGTGAAGCTCACCCTGATAAATCCCCGGCTGGAGGTGCTCGAAGACGGCCCCTCCGAGACCCGCGGCGAGGGCTGCCTGAGCCTGCCCGGCATCAGCGAGAACGTGACCCGCACCGAGAAGATACGCCTGCAGTGGCTCGACGAGAAATTTGAGCCGCACGACGAGGTATTTGACGGCTTCCTGTCGCGTATCATCCAGCACGAGTATGACCATCTCGAGGGCCGCGTGTATATCGACCACATCTCGCCCATACGCAAGCAGCTCATCCGCCGCAAGCTCTCCAATATCGTCGAGGGCCGCGTGCGCTGCGACTACCCGGTGCGCTACGCTCCCCGCCGCAAGTAATACAATACCACATCATTTCACATCGACATATAATGGCCGACGACAAGAAAATCATCTTCTCGATGGTGGGTGTCACCAAGACTTACCCGCCCCAAAAGACTGTACTCAAAAACATATACCTCTCATTTTTCTACGGCGCCAAGATAGGCATCATCGGTCTGAACGGCTCGGGTAAATCCTCGCTGCTCAAGATTATCGCCGGTATCGACAAGGATTACCAGGGCGAGGTGGTATTTGCCCCGGGATACTCGGTGGGATACCTGGAGCAGGAGCCCAAGCTCGACCCGGGCAAGACGGTGGTCGAGGTAGTGCGCGAGGGCGTGCAGCCGGTGATGGATCTGCTGGCCGAGTTTGACGCGGTCAACGCCGCCTTTGCAGACCCCGACGTGCTCGAGGACCCCGACAAGATGGACGCCCTCATCGCCCGCCAGGCCGAGCTGCAAGACAAGCTCGACGCCGCCGATGCCTGGAATATCGACTCGCGCCTGGAGCGCGCGATGGACGCCCTGCAGTGTCCGCCCGACGACCAGACCGTCGATACCCTCTCGGGCGGCGAACGCCGCCGCGTGGCCTTGTGCCGCCTGCTGCTCCAGCAGCCCGACGTGCTCCTGCTCGACGAGCCTACCAACCACCTCGATGCCGAGTCGATCGACTGGCTCGAGCAGCATCTGCAGCAGTACCCCGGTACCGTCATCGCCATCACCCACGACCGCTACTTCCTCGACCATGTGGCCGGCTGGATACTTGAGCTCGACCGCGGCGAGGGTATACCCTGGAAGGGCAACTACTCATCGTGGCTCGACCAGAAGACCAAGCGCATGGCCCAGGAGGAGAAGCAGGCCTCGAAGCGCCGCAAGACCCTGGAGCGCGAGCTGGAGTGGGTGCGCATGGCTCCCAAGGCCCGCCAGGCCAAGGGCAAGGCCCGTCTGCGCGACTACGACCGTCTGCTCAACGAAGACCAGAAGCAGAAGGAAGAGCGCCTTGAGATATTTATACCCAACGGCCCGCGACTGGGCAACAAGGTCATCGAGGCAACCGGCCTCACCAAGGCATTTGGCCGCAAGCAGCTTTTCAGCGACCTGAGCTTTGCCTTGCCCCCCAACGGCATCGTGGGCGTAATCGGCCCCAACGGCGCCGGCAAGACCACCCTCTTCCGCCTCATCATGGGCCAGGAGGCGCCCGACGCCGGCAGCTTCGAGGTGGGCGAGACCGTCAAGATAGCCTATGTCGACCAGCGCCACCACGACCTGCTCCCCGAGAAGACCGTATATGAGGTGATCTCGCAGGGCGTGGAGAGCTTCCGCATGGGCGGCCGCGACGTGAATGCCCGCGCATATCTGTCGAAATTCAACTTTACCGGCGCCGATCAGGAAAAGCGCATCGAGGTGCTCTCGGGCGGCGAGCGCAACCGCCTGCATCTTGCTATGGCGCTCAAGGAGGAGGGCAACGTAATCCTGCTCGACGAGCCGACCAACGATATCGACGTAAACACCCTGCGCGCCCTCGAGGAAGGTCTCGACGACTTTGCCGGCTGCGCTGTGGTGGTGAGCCACGACCGATGGTTTCTCGACCGTATCTGCACCCATATCCTCTCCTTTGAGGGCGACGGCAAGGTAGTATTCTACGAAGGCTCGTACTCCGACTATGAAGACTGGAAGCGCGAGCAGAACGGTGGCAAGGAGCCTCCGCGCCGCCGCTACCGCAAGCTCATGGAGTGATGGCCCTGCACGGTATCTGTAACCGCCTCTCACGCCCCGCCCGCGGCGGGGCGTGGCCGTTTTGGCTCGTCGCGGCCGCCTTTGCCGCCGCATTCGGCACGTATCTTTGGCTTTTCCCGATGGCGCATGACGACTTTTGGTTTGCCACATATCTGTACGATTACCGAGAGGGTCTTACGTCCAATCCCTGGCCTGCCATCCTGAAGACATGGCACTGGCACTGGATGTATGACAACACCCGCCTGGGCAATATGCTGTTTATGCCTCTGTTGACCCAGCCTCGGGCTGTGTATCTGCCCATAGATATCGCAGCTCTGCTGCTGTGGTGTGTGCTCACTTCGCGGCTTGCGGGGACGGGGACGCGCTCGGCGTGTGTCGCAATGGGGGTAGTGGCGATGGTATCGGCGCTCCCTATGTGGCGAGCCGAATTTTCGAGCGTATGTTTCCGTGCAAATTACGCGTGGGCATCGCCCGTGATGTTGTGGGCGATGATACTCTTCTTCCGTCCGGGTCGGCGCCGCGTATGGACGATGGCTCTGTGGGGGTACCTCTGCGGTATGTGGCATGAGGCCTTTGGCCTGACGTTTATCGCGGCTGCCGTGGCGATGATGATTCTGTGGCGGCGCGACTATCTCGACCGTCGCAGACTGTGGCTTGTCGGCGGGGCAGTGGCAGGCGTGCTGGTGCTCCTTGTCGCGCCATGCACGTGGAATCGCGTGGAGTATTTCAACGAGAAATTTGCGTTTGTCACCTCGCAGTTTGTCACCGCAATCCCCGCAGCACTCATATATGGGGCTGCTGTCGCCGCGGCCATGATTTTTCCGCGGCTTCGGCTTGCCGTGTCGTGGCGGCTTATCGCCTTTTTGGGTGTGGGCACACTTGCCGGCATACCGCTGCTGATATGGACCGGCTTCTCCCGTGGAGGCTGGCCTATGGTGGTGTGTGCGATAGTCGGCATATGTCATGTTGCCGCTACAGCCGTGCGCGTGTATCCGGCCACGCGCCGCTGGGGTCGTGCTGCGGCATGTGTAGGTTTTGCCGTAATGGTGCTCAAAGTGAGTTTTGGTATCAAGGGCGCGCTGAGAGTGCTCCCCATGGTCGAGACGTCTGTAGAGGCCATCACAAGCTACAACCCCGATGGCGACAACCCTTACTATCTGTTTATCCCCATGATATCGCCCTTTGACGGGCCAGCCGAGGCTGTCGTATGGCCGCATTATGTGGATTTGCAGGTACAGAATTTCTCTGCCGGCAACATATGCAACTATTATCGCTTGCCTTGGTGGGCGCATTTCATACCTGATACCCTCAAGTATGCGACTGATACCACAGGCGAGGCCGTGCCTGGCACACCCGGGCTGCGCCGTATCGGTCAGCAGTACTATATGCCGCTCGACCCTGATGCGCCCAAGAGTATGTACGACCTCATGCCTGCCCAAGTGAAGCACGGCCCGTTGACACGCACGTATATGATGCATGTATATGGCTTTGAGTCGCAGGCCGACGGCCGCACTTACGCGTGGGTCACGCCCCTTATCACCAATCGCCTGATTGTGCCATGGGGTATAGACGAGATGCGCCTTGCATGGCCGCCTCACCATCCTGACTGATGCGGCGGTTGCGACATATCATAGGCGGGGTGGCCGGCTGCTGCGGGAGGCGGCTGTGGCTGCTGCTGTGGGCGCTCGGGATGCTCAGTGTCGCTGATATCCCCGGCAGCCCCATCTTTGTGCTGAGCCGCGCCGAGCAGTGGGGATATATCGTGGCGGCGGGCGCCCTGAAGGCCTCGGTGCTCGGGGTGCCGCTGGGGTTGATGATGCGTCGGCGCCCGTGGCGCCCGGCCGCCGTGGCGGTGATAGCGGTGTACGGGTTGCTGGCTGTGGTCAATGCGCTGTGTTACCGCTTCTACGAGTTTGGCATCACCCGCAAGCTGCTGATGATACTGTCGCAGACGACATCGCGCGAGGCGTCGGAGTTTGTCCCGGCGCTGCTTGCCAATCTGCGGGGGCTGCTGTCGGCACCGTCGACTTATGTGGTGGCGGCGTCGGCCCTCGCCGTGTGCGTCGCGATGCTGCGGATGCCGCGGAGGGCCGCCGTGGCTGTGGCGGCGGCGCTCACTCTGGCCGGCGGCGTGTCGTTTGCGGCTTTCAGCATGTCGTATATCGCCGGGCGCACGGCTCACTCGCTGGTAGTGCGCACGGCCAAGTATATCGTCGAGGCCCGGCGCGAGCAGCAGCGGTATGCGCAGATGCAGCAGGGCCATGTGGCGCCGCTGCCACGCGCCGGGTCGATTGCGGCCGAGGGCGATGTGGCCGTGGTGGTGGTGATAGGCGAGTCGGCCTCGCGCGACCATCTGTCGCTCTATGGCTACGCGCTGCCCACGTCGCCGCGGCTCGATGCCATGCGCGACAGCCTGTATGTGTTTACCGACGCCATCGGCTCGTCGAGCTGCACAGCCGGCAATATGGAGCGGATACTCACCTTTAAGGAAGACGACGCCACCGAGGGCGATGCGCTGAGCTATCCGGGGGTAATCGACGTATTCAAGGCCGCCGGCTACCGCACGTGGTGGCTCTCCAATCAGGAGCGCGTGGGGATGTTCAGCAATATCTCCGGGGTGCTGGCCGAGCGGGCCGATGAGGTGCGGTTTGTCGGCGCCGACAACAGCGAGGATGCCCTGGCGCTGCGCTACGACGACGCGCTGCTGCCCGACTTTGCCGCGGCGATGGATGCCGGCGACGCCCGCCGGCTGGTGTTTATGCACCTCATGGGCTCGCACACCCACTACGACGCCCGCTATCCCGGCGACTTTGCCCGCTTTGGCGCAGCCGACGAGATGCGCCTCGGCCTGCCGTGGCTCGACGGGCGCACGGGGGCCATACGCGCCGCCTACGACAACTCGATACTATACACCGACCATCTGCTGGCCGGGATTGTCGGGCGGCTCGCCCGCGAGCCGCGCCCGGCGGTGATGGTGTACTTCTCAGACCACGGCGAGAACGTCTACGACGAAGGCCCGTACACAGGTCGTGGCCGCGCATACGTGCGCGTGCCCTTTGTGGTGTATGCCAATGCCGCTTACCGCCGCTCGCGCCCCGACATGGCCGGGCGCCTGGCCGCGGCTGTCGGCCGGCCGCTGTCGACGGCCAATGTCGTGTATATGCTGATGACCCTCACCGGCACCCGCTACGCCATGTACGACGGCGCCGACGACCCTCTGAGCGATGATTTCACTCCACGCCCGCGCATGGTGGATGAGCAGCCGTGGGACTGAGCGTGGCTCTGAGCAGACCGTAGCCGTGGCGGAAGTAAGGGCGGGTGAAGTCGTAGGGGCGCACCGTCTCGCCCCGCCACACCACCACGTCGATGTCGAGTGGCATCACGCCGAGGCGGCGTGAGTCGGGAGTGCGCCCGGCGGCGCGCTCCAGCCCGGCGGCGGCGCTCTCCAGCTCGTCGAGGGTCAGGTCGGTGTCGATGGCGAGCACTTCATTGAGATAGTCGGCGCCGCGGCCGGTGTCGTCGGCCGCAGGGTAGGGGCCCGACGAGGCCTCGATACGCGCCACCCGGGCGAGTCCGCGGCGGGCGCGGGCGAGGATTTCGCCGGCGCCGTCGACGTTGCTGCCAAGACTGATGATGGTCATAGGTCTTTGATGGAAAGAGATATGCGGCGGCGGTCGATGTCGACACCGATCACGCGCACACGTATGATGTCGCCGATGCTCACCACCGTCGACGGGTCGGTCACGCGGCGCGCGCCCATCTGCGACACGTGGAGCAGACCGTGCTCCTTGATGCCTATGTCGACAAAGGCGCCGAAAGCGGTGATATTGCCCACCTTGCCCGTAAGTATCATGCCCTCGCTGAGGTCGTCGATGGTGTGGATGGCCGAGTCGAAGTCGGCATTGTCTGCGCTGCCGCGCGGGTCGCGGCCGGGCTTGCGCAACTCGTCGAGCACGTCGGCCACGGTGGCCTCGCCGGCGTCGGCGTATCGGGCCGGGTCGATGCGGGCGATGGCCTCGGCGTTGCCCGCCAGGGCGGCGGTGTCCATCCCGAGGTCGGCGGCCATGCGCTCCACCAGAGGATAGCTCTCGGGGTGGATGCCGGTATTGTCGAGCGGATTGGCCGAGTCGGGCACCCGCAGGAAGCCGGCGGCCTGCTCAAATGCTTTGGCGCCCAGGCGGGGCACGTCGAGCAAGGCGCGGCGCGAGGCAAAGGCGCCGTGGGCGGCGCGGTATGCCACGATGCGCTCGGCCAGAGCCGGGCCGATGCCCGATATATACGAGAGCAGCTGCGGCGAGGCAGTGTTGAGGTCGACGCCTACGGAGTTGACGCAGCTCATCACGGTGAAGTCGAGGGCGTCGCGCAGGGCGCTCTGGTCGACATCGTGCTGATACTGCCCCACGCCTATCGACTTGGGGTCTATCTTGACCAGCTCGGCCAGCGGGTCGATGAGGCGGCGGCCGATGGATACGGCTCCGCGCACCGTCACGTCGTGGTCGGGAAACTCCTTGCCCGCCAGCGGCGAGGCCGAGTATACCGAGGCGCCATTCTCGCTCACCACAAATACCTCGGTGAAGTCGGCGATGCCCGACGAGCGCAGAAAAGCCTCGGTCTCGCGCGAGGCGGTGCGGTCGCCCAGGGCGATGGCGTCGAGCTCGTGGTCGTCGATGAGGCGCATCAGGGTGCGCATCGCGCCGACGGTGTCGGCCTGCGGGGGATTGGGGTATACCACATCGTGGTCGAGCAGATTGCCCTCTGCGTCGAGCGCGACGGCCTTGCAGCCCGTGCGGAATCCCGGGTCGAGGGCGAGTATGCGGCGGCCGCGCAGCGGAGCTGCCATGAGCAGCTGGCGCAGGTTGCCGCTGAAGAGGTTGATGGCGACGCCGTCGGCGCGCTCTTTCCACTCGGCGGCCATCTCGGTGTCTATCGACGGGCGCAGCAGGCGGCGGTATGAGTCGGCCACGGCGGCCGCCACCAGGCGGCGCGACGCGTCGGCGCCGGCTCGGGGCACAAATGCCTCGGCGAGCGAGTCGACGGCGGCGCGGTCGTCGATCTCGACCGACACGCGCAGCAGGCCCTCGGCCTGGCCGCGGCGCAGGGCCAGATAGCAGTGCGACGGGATATTGCGCAGCGGATGCGAGTATCGGGCGTATGTGCGGTACTTGGCGGCGTCGGGGTGGTCTTCCTTGCCCGGGGCGATGACCGAGCGCACCGAGGCCGTGCGCCGCATGATGCCGCGCAGGCGCGAGCGCAGCCGGGGCGACTCGGCCGCCCACTCGGCTATGATGTCTGACGCCCCGGCCAGGGCGGCGCCGGTATCGGCCACATCGCCGGCGACAAAGCGGCGCGCTGCCGCCTCGGGGTCGGCCAGTCCCGAGGCCGACATGAGCATACGCGCCAGCGGCTCCAGCCCGCGCTCGCGGGCGACCGTGGCGCGGGTGCGGCGCTTGGGCCGGTATGGCAGGTAGAGGTCTTCGAGGGCCGCGGCTGTCGTGGCGGCGCGCAGGCGCTCCTCCAGCTCGGCGGTGAGCTTGCCCTGCTCCGATATGGTGTCGATGATGGTGTCGCGCCGGCGGTCGAGCTCCTCAAGGCGGCGTATCTCGGTCTCGATGGAGCGGATGGCCGTCTCGTCGAGGCCGCCGGTGTGTTCCTTGCGGTATCGGCTTATGAAGGGTACGGTGGCGCCCATTGCCAGGAGAGAGGCCGTGGCTGCGACGCTGCGCAGGGGCAGGTCGAGCGAGGCGGCGACGCGGGCGGGTATGTCGGCGTTCATGGTGTGGGGGATTTGCGCAGAGTGATGAGGGTCACCTCGGGGCGGGCCGAGCCGATGCGCGCGGGTATGGCCACCTCGCCTATGCCGATGTTGACGTAGAGACGGCGGCCGAGGCTGTCGGTGTACATGCCGCCCCAGGTGGGGTAGCGCCAGGCAGCGGGCGACAATCCGCCTATCTGCATCTGCATGGCGTGGGTATGGCCCGAGAGGGTGAGGTCAAAGCGGGCGTCGCTCCGGCCGCTCACCGAGTCGACCCAATGCTGCGGGTTGTGGGAGAGCAGGATTTTCACCACCGAGTCGGTCGGGGTGGGGTATGCGCGTGTGAGGCTGCCGTAGACCGGAAATGGCGCGTCGCCGATATTCTCGACGCCCACCAGGGCGATGGAGTCGGCGCCGGCGCGCAGCCATGTATGCGCGTTGTCGAGCATATGCCAGCCCATGGCCCGCTGGATGGCGCGGAGCGAGTCGACATCGGCGCGGTGCTCGGCCTCGGAGGGCCAGGTATAGTAGTCGCCGTAGTCGTGGTTGCCGGTGATGCTCCACACTCCGCCGGGAGCGCTCAGCCGCGACAGTGTGGAGGCGAATGGCCGCAGCTCGCGTGAGCGGCGGTTGACGATATCGCCCGTAAATACGATGAGGTCGGGGTGCAGGGCGTTGACCTCGCCGACCAGCTCAGAGAGGTATGTGGTGTCGGTGAGATATGTGCCGGTGTGGATGTCGGAGAGCTGCACGATGCGGTATCCGTCAAAAGCCTGCGGCAGGCGGTCGATGACGACATCGACCCGGCGCACCTCGGTGTCGAAGCGCACATGCAGCGCGCCCCACCACATGGCCCCGGACACCGCCAGGCCGATGACGGCGCCTGCGGCGCCCGCCCACAGCGGCGCCCTCCGGGCTATGCGGCCCAGGAGCCGTCCGGCCATCGAGAAGAGCGCAAATATATACTTGGGTATATAGACCGAGAAGTAAGCAAAGAGCGTCCACATGATGGCGTGGAGCGCCGTGTCGTCGCCGGCGCGCTTGGGCAGGCATATCACCGCGATGAGGGCGACGGAGGCCAGCAGCGACACTATCGTGTATGCCACACACCAGCCTCTGGCGGCGTGGCGGCAGCGCAGCCGGCGGTAGATGTAGATGTCGACGGCCACGCCCAGGGCGAGCACGGCGAGGATGGGGAGCAGGGGAAGACGCATCAGCGGCGGGATAGGGCGGCGAGCTGGTTTTTGACGGGGTTGGCATACATGGTGAGCATCATCCGGCGCATGTACTCGCGCTCGTCGGCGGTGATGTCGGGCACGTCGACCTTGTCGAGCTGGCCGGCGATGTAGTCGTCAAATACGCGGCGGTCGTCGTCGGTATAGCGGTCGGCATAGGTGCGGGTGGCGGTGACGGCGTCGTATGCGATATAGTTGCCCGGGAATAGCTCGTAGCCGCAGTGTATGGCGCGGTCGATCAGAGTGCAGGTGTGGCGCACCACCTCCAGGCGCGCCTCGCTGCTGAAGCGCTCCAGCTCGGGCGTGATGCAGGGCTGCAGGCGCATGTGCACCCGTCCCTTGTATTTGAGCAGGCCGGTCTCCATGCTGAAGAGGTCGTCGCGCTGCGATTTCTTGAAGTGGGGGTCGCGGCGGCGGAGCAGAAACTCGCGGGCCTTGAGATAGTCGTTGGGGTCGTACTCGTAGCTGATCGACACGGGCAGGAGGTTGGCGGCGAGCAGATTGGGCTTTATATCGGCGCCCGGCTCCAGGCCGACCATCTTGATGAGGCTCTCCTGGGTGAGGTCGTTGCTGTCTTTGGCGCGGCCCTCGCGCTGGGCGATCCACACCGACTCGTGGCGCGTGCCCAGCACATAGTGTATGTATGCCGAGAGCTGCCGGGCGGCCTTTAGGGCCTCGGTCATGCGCACGTCGCGCTTGACGATGAAGCTGCGGTTGAGCTTTACCAGGTCGGCAATCCAGTGGTATATGAGCAGATTGTTGCCGATGGCCACCTGGGTGATGGGCATGTGCCGGCGTATGAAGCAGAGGTTGAGAAATGACGCGTCGAGCACTATATCGCGGTGGTTGGTGATAAACGTATAGCACTCCCCCGGGCGGCAGTTGTCGAGCCCGTCGCAAGTGAGACCGGCGGTGGTGGTCTTTACGAGCATCTCCAGGAAGGGGCCCATGATTTTGTACTGGAAGTCGTGCTGGCTCGATACCTGGAGCAGCTGCTCGGCAAAGTCGCGGTAGTCGACGTCGGGGAGCACGTAGCGTACGGCGTGCTCAAAGCCCGGCTCCTGAATCAGGGCGGCGATTTTTTCGCGATATTGGGCGTCGTCGTATGGCGCTATGTCTTTGAACTGTTCGGGGATAGTTATGGTCGTTTCGGTCGTTGACATATCTTTGGAGCGTAATATCACGCTTCAAAGGTACGAATTTTTATCGAAACGGCGCCCCGGCGTCCCGAATAATAAGAAAAATGTGTACTTTTGCACCCGGAAAACCCTATAACATCATACATAGCTTATGAAACTTCTCGAAGGAAAGACCGCCCTCATCACCGGCGCCGCCCGCGGCATCGGCAAGGCTCTCGCGCTGGCTTTTGCCCGCGAGGGCGCCAACGTAGCTTTCACCGACCTGGTGATCGACGAAAACGGCAAAGCCACCGAGGCCGAGATCGCCGCATACGGCGTCAAGGCCAAGGGCTACGCATCCAATGCCGCCGACTTCGCCCAGACTCAGGAGGTGGTGGCTCAGGTCAAGGAAGACTTCGGCCGCATAGACGTGCTGGTCAACAACGCCGGCATCACCAAAGACGGTCTGATGATGCGCATGACCGAGCAGCAGTGGGACGCCGTCATCGCTGTCAACCTCAAGAGCGCCTTCAACTTTATCAACGCAGTGCTGCCCGTCATGATGCGCCAGCGCTCCGGCTCCATCATCAACATGGCATCCGTAGTGGGTGTGCACGGCAATGCCGGCCAGTCCAACTATGCCGCCTCCAAGGCCGGCCTCATCGCCCTGGCCAAGAGTATCGCCCAGGAGGTGGGCTCGCGCGGTATCCGTGCCAACGCCATCGCCCCCGGCTTCATCGAGACAGCCATGACCGCCGCCCTGCCCGACGACGTGCGCGCCGACTGGGTCAAGAAGATACCCCTGCGCCGCGGCGGCCAGGTCGAGGATATCGCCAATGTGGCCCTCTTCCTCGCCTCCGACATGTCGAGCTACGTCAGCGGCCAGGTAATCCAGGTCGACGGCGGCATGAACATGTAATCACCCCATCACACACAGACGCCGGCCGGCCGATATTGCCGCCGGCGTCTGTCTTTTTTCACGCGACGGTTGTTATATAATATATGAAAGATTTGGTAATAAGTCAGGAGCTCTCGGAGCGCGCCGTGCTCGTGGGGCTCATCACACCCGCCCAGGACGAAGCCAAGGTGCGGGAGTATCTCGACGAGCTCGCTTTTCTGGCCGATACGGCCGGCGCCGTCACCGTGACACGCTTCACCCAGAAGCTCGACTACCCCAATCCACGCACATTTGTGGGCAAAGGCAAGCTCGAGGAGATTGCCGCCTATGTCGAGCTCAACGACATCGGTGTGGTAATCTTTGACGACGACCTCACCACCAAGCAGGTGTCAAATCTCGAGAAGGAGCTGAAAGTGAAGATACTCGACCGCACAAGCCTCATCCTCGACATATTTGCCCGTCGCGCGCAGACAGCCGCCGCCAAGACACAGGTCGAGCTGGCCCAGTATCAGTATCTGCTGCCCCGGCTCACCCGCCTGTGGACCCACCTCGAGCGCCAGCGCGGCGGTATCGGCATGCGCGGCCCCGGCGAGACTCAGATAGAGACCGACCGCCGCATCATCCTCGACAAGATAGCCCGCCTCAAGGAGGAGCTAAAAGCGCTCGACCGCCAGAAATCCATCCAGCGCAAAAACCGCGGCAAACTCACCCGCGTGGCGCTGGTCGGGTACACCAACGTGGGCAAGTCCACGCTGATGAATCTCCTGAGCAAGAGCGAAGTCTTTGCCGAGAACAAGCTCTTTGCCACCCTCGACACCACCGTGCGCAAGGTCACCATCGACAATCTCCCCTTCCTGCTCACCGACACCGTAGGCTTCATACGCAAGCTGCCCACCCATCTGGTCGACTCCTTCAAGTCGACCCTCGACGAGGTGCGCGAGGCCGACATACTGGTGCATGTAGTCGACATATCCCATCCCAATTTTGAAGAGCAGATACAGGTCGTCGACCGCACACTGCGCGACGTATGCGGCAGCGCCGACAAACCTCAGATACTTGTATTCAACAAGATAGACGCCTTCCGCTACACCCCTAAAGACGCCGACGACCTCACCCCCGCCACCCGTGCCAACCTCTCCCTCGACGAGCTGCGCGCCACGTGGATGGCCCGCATGGCCGACAACTGCGTCTTCATCTCGGCCAAGACCGGCCAGGGCATCGACGAGCTGCGCCGCCTCCTCTACGACAAGGCCAAGGAAGTGCATCTGAGCCGCTTCCCCTACAACGACCTCCTCTACCAGGACTACACCGAGCAAGACTGACCGCGGCCGAAAAATTTGCGGTGTGAGCAAAAATGCTTACCTTTGTGACGCCTTAGCACAAGAGGCACAAAACCCTACGTAACGTCACAATCGCATGCGACAGCCCACACCAGCCGTCCTGGTACTTGAGGATGGCACCCGTTTTGAAGGCTATTCGTTTGGCCACGAGGCACCGGCAGCCGGAGAGGTAGTGTTCAACACCGCCATGACCGGCTATCCCGAAAGCCTTACCGACCCTTCCTATGAGGGGCAGATTCTCGTCACCACCTTTCCGCTGCTCGGCAATTACGGCGTGCCCCCGCAGGGAGGCAGCCCCGACCTGAGCGAGTATCTCGAGAGCTCGCGCATACACTGCCGCGCCATCATCGCCCAGGACTATGCCTGGGAGCACTCCCACTGGCTGGCCGACCGCACTCTTGGCGACTGGCTGCGCGAGGAGAAGGTGGCAGGTCTGTACGGCATTGATACCCGTGCCCTCACCAAGCACCTGCGCGAGAGCGGCTCGATGCTGGGCAAAATCATCTTTGAGGGCCAGCCCGAGCCGGAGAGCTACGACCCCAATGTGCACAATCTCATCGCCGAGACATCGTGTACCGAGGTGCGCGAGTACGGCCCCGAGGATGGCAAGCGCGTGGTGCTGGTCGATTGCGGCATCAAGCACAATATCATACGCTGCCTGTCGAGCCGCGGTGTGCGTGTCATACGCGTGCCCTGGGACTACGACTTCACCGGCATGGAGTACGACGGCCTCTTCATAAGCAACGGCCCCGGCAACCCCGACTTTGCCGACAAGACCGTCGAGCACATACGCCGCGCCATGGATACCGGCAAGCCCATCTGCGGCATCTGCATGGGCAACCAGCTCCTGGCCAAGGCCGCCGGCGCCAAGATCTACAAGCTCAAGTATGGCCACCGCAGCCACAATCAGCCCGTGCGCCGCGTCGGTACCAACCAGTGCTACATCACATCGCAGAATCATGGCTTTGCCGTCGACGACTCCACTCTGCCCGCCGACTGGGAGCCGCTCTTTATAAATATGAACGACGGCACCAACGAGGGTATACGCCACAAGAGCCGCCCATACTTCTCGGCGCAGTTTCATCCCGAGGCATCGTCGGGTCCGCGCGACACCGAGTTTTTCTTCGACGAATTTATCAGACTCTTATAATCCGCTGACATGAACAAGGACACATCCATACACAAGGTGCTGCTTCTGGGCAGCGGAGCGTTGAAAATCGGCGAGGCCGGCGAGTTTGACTACTCCGGCGCCCAGGCGCTCAAGGCCATGAAGGAGGAGGGGCTCGAGACTGTGCTCATCAACCCCAACATCGCCACCGTGCAGACCTCCGAGGGATTTGCCGACAAGATATACTTCCTGCCCGTGACGCCCGCCTTTGTCGAGCGCGTCATCGCCAAGGAGCGCCCCGACGGCATCCTGCTCGCCTTCGGCGGCCAGACCGCCCTCAACTGCGGCGTGGAGCTCTTCCGCTCGGGAGTGCTCGAGCGCTACGGCGTGAAGGTGCTCGGCACCCCCGTGCGCGCCATCATCGACACTGAAGACCGCGAGCTCTTTGTCGAGAAACTCGACCAGATCGACGTCAAGACCATCCGCAGCAGCGCCGCCTCCGACAAGGCATCGGCGCTGGCTATCGCCGAGGAGCTGGGATACCCGGTCATCGTGCGCGCAGCCTACGCCCTGGGCGGCCTCGGCTCGGGATTCTGCGACAATGCCGAGGAGCTCGACGCCCTGGTGGAGAAAGCTCTCGCATTCTCGCCCCAGGTGCTCATCGAGAAATCGCTGCGCGGCTGGAAAGAAATCGAATACGAGGTGGTGCGCGACCGCTTTGACAACTGCATCACCGTCTGCAACATGGAAAACTTCGACCCGCTGGGCATCCATACCGGCGAGAGCATCGTGGTGGCCCCCTCGCAGACGCTGAGCAACGACGACTACCACTATCTGCGCTCACTCGCCATCAAGATCATACGCCACATCGGCATCGTGGGCGAGTGCAACGTGCAGTATGCCTACGACCCTGCCTCGATGGACTACCGCGTCATCGAGGTCAACGCCCGCCTGAGCCGCTCGTCGGCCCTGGCATCCAAGGCCACCGGCTATCCGCTGGCTTTCGTGGCCGCCAAGCTCGGCCTGGGCTACGGACTATTTGACCTCAAAAACTCCGTCACCCGCTCCACATCGGCCTTCTTTGAGCCGGCGCTGGACTATGTGGTGGTGAAGATACCGCGCTGGGACCTCGGTAAATTCCACGGCGTAAAGCGCGAGATCGGCTCGTCGATGAAATCGGTGGGCGAGGTGATGGCCATCGGCCGCACCTTTGAGGAGGCTTTCCAGAAGGGTCTGCGCATGATAGGGCAGGGGATGCACGGCTTTGTCGAAAACCGCGACTTCAAGGTCGACGACCTCGAGCGCGCCCTGGCCGACCCCACCGACAAGCGTGTCTTTGCCATCGCCGCCGCCATGAAGGCCGGCATGGATGTCGACCGAATACACGAGCTCACAAAGATAGACCGCTGGTTTCTCTTCAAGCTGCACAATATCATCGCCACCGCCGCCGAGCTTGAGGGCTACGACGGTGTCGACGCCATACCGGCCGAGCTTATGCGCCTGGCCAAGCAGCAGGGCTTCAGCGATTTCCAGATAGCCCGCTCGGTGATAAAAGACGCCATGGCCGACGGCGAGGCCGGTGTGCTTGCCGTGCGCGAGCGCCGCAAGGCCCTCGGCATAGTGCCGGTGGTAAAGCAGATAGACACCCTGGCAGCCGAGTATCCGGCCATGACCAACTATCTCTACCTCACCTACAACGGCACCCAGAACGATGTCGACTACCTCCACGACCACCGCTCGGTGATAGTGCTCGGCTCGGGCGCATACCGCATCGGCTCGTCGGTGGAGTTTGACTGGTGCTCGGTCAATGCCCTGATGACCGTCAAGAAAGAGGGCTGGCGCTCGGTGATGATCAACTACAATCCCGAGACCGTGTCGACCGACTACGACGCCTGCGACCGCCTCTACTTCGACGAGCTCACCTTTGAGCGCGTGATGGACATCATCGACCTGGAGCAGCCCCACGGCACCATCCTCTCGGTGGGCGGCCAGATACCCAACAACCTCGCCACCCGCCTCGACGCCCGCGGAGTCAACATACTGGGCACATCGGCCCGCTCGATCGACAATGCCGAGGACCGCCATAAATTCTCGGCCATGCTCGACCGTCTGGGCATCGACCAGCCCCGCTGGCGCGAGCTCACCAGCCTCGACGACATACACCAGTTTGTGGCCGAGGTGGGATACCCGGTGCTGGTGCGCCCGTCTTACGTGCTGAGCGGCGCCGCCATGAACGTCTGCTCCAACGACGACGAGCTGGTGCGCTTCCTCTCGCTGGCCGCCAACGTCAGCAAGCAGCATCCGGTGGTGGTGACCGAGTTTATCCAGGACGCCAAGGAGGTCGAGATGGACGCCGTGGCGCGCGAGGGCGAGATAAAGGCCTATGCCATATCGGAGCACATCGAGTATGCCGGCGTGCACTCGGGCGACGCCACCATACAGTTCCCGCCGCAGAAGCTCTACGTCGAGACCATGCGCCGCATCAAGAAGGTGAGCGCCAAGATAGCCAAGGCGCTCAATATCTCGGGCCCGTTCAATATCCAGTTTCTGGCCAAGGACAATGATATCAAGGTCATCGAGTGCAACCTGCGCGCCTCGCGCTCGTTCCCCTTCGTGTCGAAGGTGCTCAAAATCAACTTTATCGACCTGGCCACCCGCATCATGCTCGGCCATGACGTAGAGAAGCCCGCCAAGAGCGCCTTTGACCTCGACTACGTCGGCGTCAAGGCATCGCAATTCTCCTTCTCGCGCCTTCAGGGTGCCGACCCCGTGCTCGGTGTCGACATGTCGTCGACCGGCGAGGTGGGCTGTCTGGGCGAGATGACCTCCGAGGCCGTGCTCAAGTCGCTGCTGTCGGTGGGCCAGCGCATCCCTCAGAAGGGAGTGCTGCTCAGCTCCGGCGGCGCCAAGCACAAGGCCGCCATGCTCGACGCCGCGCGTATGCTCGACGCCCGCGGCTACCGCATCTACGCCACCGAGGGCACACAGCGCTTCCTGGAGGAAAACGGCGTGAAGGCCACCCGCGTGTACAAGCCCGGCGAGGAAGGCAAGCCCACAGCGCTCGACATCCTGCACAGCCACGACGTCGACCTGGTGGTCAACATCCCCCGCGACCTCAGCTCGGCCGAGATTACCAGCGGCTACATCATACGCCGCGCGGCCATCGACCTCAACATACCCCTGCTCACCAACGCCCGCCTGGCATCGGCATTTATCGGCGCCTTCACCTCGCTGAGCCCCGATACCGTCGAGATAAAGGCCTGGGACGAGTATTGAGCGCGTCAATCTAAAAATTATTTAAAAAAGCGGCAGGAGAAGGCTCCTACCGCTTTTTTTCGTTAACTTTGTTGCTATCCACGACGTTTCTACAGCAAGACGCCATAAAACTCCTTTGTATCTATGTTGCTCTCCATGCCCGTAATGACACTCTGCGTGGCCGCCTTGCTGGCGGGTGCCGGAGCCGTGTTTGCCTTTTCCAGGCGCGTCCCCGCCGCGCTCATCACCTTTGCCGCCCTGATGGTGGCCCGGCTGAGCTGTATGACAGCCCTGGACGGCGAGGCGCTGTGGTTTTGGGGCGCCGCCGCCCTGATTGCCGCCGGCATCGGGTATCTGGAGCCGTCGCCCGCCCCGCGGGCCTGCCGCATATATACTGTGGCCGGCGCGCTGGCCGGTGCCTTTGTGGGCCTGGTGGCCGGCACATCCACGTGGGTGATAGTGGCCTCGGCCGCCGGCGCGGCGCTGGGCTATCTCGCATACTCGCGTACCCCCGGCGGCATCGCCTCCGGCGCCGCCATGCGCTGGAGCGCCCTGGCCGGCCTCGGCCTGCCCGCCGTGGTAAACTTTTCCATGCTGATGCTAATCTTCGCACAACTTCTATGACACTCCGCCATATCCTTATATCGCTGGCCGCGCTGGTCACAGGGGCTGCCGCCGCCGCGGCCGCTCCCGCCGCCGGCCCGGGCAAGCCCGACCTCGAGGCCATACGCGCCGCATCGGTCGACGAGTCATCGCCATATTACTATCCCCGTCTGCTGCGCGAGTTTATGCGCAACGACACCACCTCGATGGACACACGTGCATTTCAGTATTTCTACTACGGTACCCTCTTCCAGGAAGATTACGACCCGTACCGCCCGCCTGTCGACCCCGCCACACTGGAGCGCATCACTCCGCTCTTCAACAAAAAATCGTGGACCCGCGCCGAGCGCAAGCAGATACTCGACTACGCCATGGAGAGCCTGGCCGACAATCCCGTCAACCTGCGCCAGCTCACCAACCGCATCTTTGTCTACGAGCAAAACGGCAAGTACGACCTGGCCAAGATATGGCAGTACAAGCTCAACCGCCTGCTGCTGGTGATAGCGTCGTCGGGCACGGGCCTCGACCCCGAGAATGCCTGGACTGTGGTATATCCCCACGACGAGTACGACTTCCTCAACCTCTCGGGCATCACCGCTCGCGAGCAGCGCTACGAGCCACCCCACTACGACTACATCGTGGTCAACCCCAAGACGCCCACCTCGCCCAAGGGCTACTACTTCAATATCGGCGAGCTGCTGCGCCAGTACTATCTCAAGCACCCCTCTGAAAGCGCCGAATGATGACACGCCTGCTCACACTGCTGCTTGTACTGCTGGCGGGCGCCGCGGCTCTGCCCGCCGCCACATATACCGTCGATGAGGTGCCCGATGTGCACCGCGCCGACCGCACCCGCTTTGTCGCCGACCCCGACGGATACGTCGACGCCGCCTCGCGCGCCGCCATCGACGCCACCCTCGCCGACATACGCTCACGCACCACCGCCGAGCCGATGGTGGCCGTCGTCGGCTCCATCCCCTCAGATACCGACATCGACACATATGCCACAGAGCTCTTTGAGCGCTGGGGTCTCGGCAAGCAAGACCGCGACAACGGCCTGCTCATCGTGGTGGCCGTCGACGACCGCCGCATGGCCATCCGCCCCGGCTACGGTCTCGAGGGCGTGCTGCCCGACATCGTCTGCGGCCGCATCATACGCGAGACCCTCGCCCCGGCCTTCCGTCGCGGCGACTACGGCGCCGGTCTGGCCGAGGCCACATCGCAGATTGCGCGCATACTCACCGACCCCGCCTACGCCGAGGAGATACGCTCGGCCGAGCGCGACACCGATACGGCCGGCGGCGCCGAGGGAGCCGCCGACGGCTTCCTCGTATATGTATACTGCGCCTGCGGCCTGGCCGCCATCATGCTGCTGATGCTGGCGCTGTCGCTGGCCGGAGTGCGCGGCCGCAGCGACTACGACAAGTACCGCGCCCTGGCCCCGGGCAAGTCGGTATGGCTCATACTGACATTTCTCGGCCTGGGCATACCCTGCGTGGCCACCATCCCCTATCTGCTGTTCCTGCGCCACTGGCGCGACCACCGGCGCAAGTGTCCCACCTGCGGCACCACCATGCAGAAAATCGACGAGGTGCACGACAACGACTATCTCACCCCGGCTCAAGACCTCGAGGAGCGCATCGGCTCGGTCGACTACGATGTGTGGCGCTGCCCCTCGTGCGGCGAGACGGACATACTGCCCTACGTAAGCTCAAAATCGCAGTACATCGAGTGTGACCGCTGCCACGCGCGCACTGCCCGCCTGGTGGCCAACCGTGTGCTGCGCCATCCCGGCCCCGGCACCAAGGGTATCGGAGTGCGCGAGTATGAGTGTCTCAACTGTCATCACCGCCAGCAGCGCGGCTACGACATCGAGCCCGAGGGCGACGGCGCAGCCCTGGCCGCGCTTGGACTCGGCGCCGCGCTCGGCTCGCGCGGAGGCGGCAGCTTCGGCGGCGGCAGCTTCGGCGGCGGTTTCGGCGGCGGCAGCACGGGCGGCGGCGGCGCCTCGGGCGGCTGGTGATAGCTTTTTTTGACAAAAGGCTTGGCGCTTACGCGGGAAATTGCTAAATTTGCATCCCGAAATGTGCTTTCGCCGGCACATACGCATCCATCTGCATAAAGTAAATCAATAATAATCAAGGCAATGAAAAGAACATTCCAACCCTCCAACCGCAAGCGCGTCAACAAGCACGGCTTCCGCGAGCGCATGTCCACTCCCGAGGGCCGCAAGGTGCTGGCTCGTCGTCGTGCCAAGGGTCGCAAATACCTCACCGTATCCGACCGCATTGCCAGCAAGTAATCTCTGACGGTTACCTGCCGCGCAGCGGGCCACCCCATCGCCGGGGTGGCCCGCTGGCGTTTCAGCCCTCTGCCATCCGGGGAGCGCGGCGTGTCATTGTGGCGGTTTTTGCTTTTATTAGGTTTTATTATGGATGGTTATGACGGAAAAATGTGTATATTTGCATAGATTTCCACGAAAAAACTATTCCGTATGAAACGACTTTTACTTCTCGGTGCCCTTTCGGCTATACTGGGCGCACCGGCGGCTTCGGCCGATGTGCTTGTCAGTGAGTCTTTTGCCTACCCGGCAGGCGGCCTGCTCTCGCAGGGCGCGTGGGTGTCAAACGGCAGCGTCGGCTCCAACTCCATAAATGTCGCCGACGGCTCGCTCACCCGCGCGGGCTATCAGGACGAGGCTGCCGGCGCCAGTGCCCGCCTCTCGACCGATATGGGCAAGACCTCGTATCAGATAATCTTCGCGCCCAAGGGCCAGGATGCCATTGCAGGCGCGGTATACTACAGCGCTCTGGTGCGCGTCGATGAGTTTCCCGCGTCGCTGGGCTCAAAGCCCGGCGCAGTCGTGGTGCTCACAGGCTCCAACTCCCAACTCGCTCTGGGCGACGGCATCACCTCCTCTGAAGGTGCCGGGCTCTATATAAAGAAAGGTACGGCCGACGGTACGGCTGTATTCGGCGTGAGCCGCAAGGGCAATGCCAACGGCACTCCCGCGGCCGACGTCACATGGTGTGACAAGGAGATCCCCGTAGGGCAGACCGCCCTGGTGGTGGTGTCCTATGCCGCCGTCGACGGCGATGCCAACGACCCTGTGGCTCTCTGGGTCAATCCCGCCGATGCGAGCGCCGTCGCCGATGTGGAGCAAGGCCCCGGCTCGACAGTCGACGAGAGCATCGTCGACATCCGCGGCATAGCCCTGTGCCAGCGCTCGGCCATCACCAGCAAGATACCGGCCGTGACTGTCGACGAGCTGCGCGTGGCCACCTCGCTGCAAGAGCTGTTTGAGGGCGCCGTGCCCCCGGCTCCGCTCCCCAACATCACCTTCTCGGCCAATCCTCTCGACTTCGGCCAGATATACTGCAATGTGAGCGTGACACGCACCGTAAACGTGCGCGCCACCGACCTCACCGGCGATATCACCGTCGCCCCGGGCGAGTCGGGTCAGGTAGCCCTCTCTGCCACCACCATCAGCAAGGAGGCCGCCATGAGCGAGGCCGGCTACGACCTTACGGTGACTCTCACCCCGGTGGAGTCGCGCTTTTTCTACGACCTCATCACCTTCTCGAGCGAGGGCGCGGCCGACAAGGTGCTCCGCGCCGAGTGGCGCCCGGTACCCTCGACCGTGGCCACGACGCTGAGCCAATTCTGCGACGAGGACAACAACGACATGACCTCGGTCTACGTATACAAGGGCCAGGCCACCGTCACCTTCATAGAGTCGTACTACGACCTGTCGTACGACCGCATCGTACACTCCATCTTTGCCCAGGACGCCACCGGCGGCGTAGAGCTGCGCTCGGCCATGGGCTGCGGCTACGATGAGATCGACCCCAGCGGCGTCAAGGTCGGCGACAACCTCACCGATATCGTGGGCCAGCTCATCTTTGGCGACGCCGGTCTCACCATGGTGCCCCGCACCTCGGCCGAGTGGCGCGTGGTGTCGAGCGGCAACGAAGTGAAGCCCATCGAGCTTACGCTGCGTCAGCTCGCCATGGCCCAGGACGGATATGTCTACGGCAACCAGCTCGTGCGTGTCAAGAATGTGGTCTTCCCCGACGAATACTACGAGGCCGGCGACTACCATGGCCTGTGGAACTCGCAGAAGTACAAGATTTTTGACGGCACGCTCGACGACCTCGACGGCGCCGCATGGATGTGGTGCAACAAGGCGGCCGACTACTACAAGACTTCCACTGCAGGGTACTTCGACCACAAGTGGACACTCACCGGCATCCTCAACTCCTACTATCCTCTCCACATCAGTCCCCGCGGCAAGGCCGACTTCGAAGACCAGGGCCATAAGTATGCCGGCATCGAAGACGTCGCCACCGGCGGCGAGCCCGTCGAGCTGGACGCATACGACCTCTACGGCCGCCGCGCCGCCGGCAAGGGCCTGCGCGTGGTGCGCATGAGCGACGGCTCGGTGCGCAAGACCTTCACCCGCTGAAAATACATCTCTCACCTATGACTGCGCCCCGGGCCGATATGGCCCGGGGCGCAGCTGTATTTCCAAATCACGAAAAAAATCATTACTCATGCTTGGGTTGGATTACCTCATGCTTACTCATCTCAAAGGCGCTTGGCGGTGCCTCGGTTGAGAGTGACTGACGGTCAATTCAGCTCAACTTTATGATACACATAGGCCAAATCATACGCCGGGTGATGCTCCGGCAGGAGCGTACACCGGCCTGGCTCGCCCGCAAGATATGCTGCGAGCGCACCAATGTGTACTATATCTTCTCCCAGCCATCCATCGACACCGAGCTCAGTCGGCGGGGGCAGCGGCGAGCAGGGCGAGGGCGTAGTCGAGGATGGTGTCGTGGCCGGTGAGGGCGGCGGCGGGGTCGAGGTCGACGTGGTGGTCGGGGGCGACGCCAAACTCGGTGAGGCGGTGCTCGGCGTCGTAGACGGGCGAGGCGGAGAATCGCACCGCCCAGCCGCACGGTATCTCGGAGCCGAAGGGCATACCGCAGCCGCCGCCGGTGGTGTCGCCTACCAGGGTGACGCCGGGCAGCTGCGACATGATGGAGGCGAAATTGTTGGCGGCGCTGAAGGTGCTGCGGTTGACCAGCAGCACTACGGGTCGCTCCCACACGGGTCGCCCGGCCGGCGCCGGGTCGTAGTAATACGCATACGGCTCGGAGAAGTCGTCGCGCCCGGGGCCCGATTTATGACTGATATAGCCGGCGCAGATGCGGCGGTCGATAAAGCGGCGCACGATGGTCTCGACCGAGGTCATGGAGCCGCCGCCGTTGTCGCGGATGTCGAGCACCATGCCGCGGCAGCGGCGCAGCAGCATCAGCATCCAGTCGAGGGTGGTATCGGAGGCGGGCACCGAGAAGGAGGCATAGCGCACGTATGCTATCGAGTCGGGCAGCACGGCATAGTCGAAGCCGCCGCGCGAGTATCCGCCGAAGTGGAGGTAATACTCCTCGACGAGACGGGCGTCGTAGTTTTGCGGATAGTCGCTCCACCATTTCTTGTAATACGAGGTGGCAAAGGGCGAGGTGAGATTGACGTGGCCGTCGCGCAGCTCGGCGAGCATGTCGGAGCAGAGGTCGAATAGCTCGACGGGTCCGCGCACCGAGTCGACCCGCGGGCGGTAGGCAGAGTATACCGAGTCCCAGTCGACGCCTTTCTCGTCGAGAAAGCAGTAGTGGCGGTCGATGATGCTCCAGAGGGCGTCGAAATTGCCCGCGGCATCGTCGTCCCACTCGTCGATATGATGGCACGATGCGGTGGCTGCGGCGAGCAGCACCGAGGCGATGAGTATGCGGAGCGTCTTCATTGGTAGAGAGGTGATATGATGCGAGCGTCGGGGGTGCGGGCGCGGTCTGCGCGCAGCGAAAGCCACTCGGTGCAGATGCCCACCACGAGGCTGTGGGCGACCTCGCGCGACACTATGCCCGACGCGCGCTGCGAGAATATGCCGCAGCGGTATCCCAGGCGCAGGGTGGTGGCGCCGAAATGGAGGTCGGCGGTGACGAGGTTGTCGAGGCGGAAGTAGTTGCCCGGCCATGCGCCGTGTACCAGCCCGCGGTGGTTGCCGAGCCATATCTCGTAGTACAGCTCATCGTAGTCGGGGGCAAAGAAGATGCCTGTGAGCGGCATCGACGGGCGGTAGGCCAGGGTGAGGCGCAGGGGGCCGATGCGGCCGTTCCAGGCGGCGAGGGCGGCAGCGCCGATGGTGAGCGAGCCGCGGGCAGCCACGGGATTGTTGCCGTTGCGGGCCAGGTACAGGGCGCCGGCGAGCGCCTCGACGCGGCCTCCGGCGCCGACGGTAAACCCCGCCGGGAGCCGGTGGCGCCAGAGCATGGTCCAGTGGGGATTGAAGGCGATGCTCCACATGGCGGCGTTGCGGGCCGGGTTGAGCGCCCGGCCCAGCGAGAGCCGCCCGCCCAGCGCCATCACCCACCGCTCGGGGTCGAAGCGCATGGCCTGCATGCGCTCGTATGCCAGGGCGCCCTGCCAGCCGGAGTAATGCAGCGGAGTGAGATATGTATCGCAGGGATGGGCCGAGCCGGCCTCAATCATGTACTGCGACAGCACGGGGCGCATCACCGAGTCGGTCTCGGCGGCGGCGACGCTGCCGCCACCGGCCGATATGGCCGCGGCGAGGGCGAGGGCGCGTATGAGGGCGAGCGGGCGGCGCATCAGTCAAAGAGTCTTTGCTGGCCCGAGAGCTCGTCGCGTATCTCGTCGTCGCTCTGGTCGGCATCGTCGGGCGCCGGCTCCTCGGCCGGCTCGGCCGGCTCCGGCTCTGGCACCGCCACGGCCTTGGGCTCCAGCTCCTCGACCGACGCGATGGCATAGGTGGTGAGGCGCTTGCCGCGGGCCTTGAACGACTTGATGCCGATAAACTCGTCGGCATCGACCGTGAGCGGGTCGCGGAAATCGTCGGGCGCGGCAAAGGTGACGCGGAACATTGCCCCGTACTCGTCGCTCAGGGCGATGAGCGTCGAGCGCTCGTTGTCGGTAAGATAGCGCTGGCGGCGGGCCGACGGCTCCAGGCGGAAGCGCTTGATATAGGGATAGCCCTGGTCGGCATCGTTGAGGATGGCCGTCCACACCTTGTCGGGGTCAAACTTCTCGATGCGCAGTATATTGTCGTCGTAGTGGTTGCCGGTCTGAAACGATGTGGTGTAGAACTCGCCCGTGCGGGTGATGACCAGCACCTGGTCGTCGCCGGCAAACTCTCCCAGATACTCGCCGCGCCCCTCGGTATTGAGCCGCAGCACATCGCGGTCCCACCATATCTGCAGGCCGCCCAGGGTCGACACTCCGCGGCCTTTGAGCGAGAAGCGCTGCACTTCGTTGCGCGTGACGATATTGCCGATGGAGCCGCGGCCCTTGACGGCGAGCTGGGCAAAGTCGACATCTATCTGCAGCTTCTTGAGGCCGCGGCGGGGCTTGAGCACCACCTTGACCACCTCGGCCTCGCCGTTGGGGTTGGCCGAGAACCACATCACCCGCGAGCCTTCGGTGCCGCGGGTCATATCGTACTCGGTGCCGCGGGTGAGCCCGGTGGCGGCAAAGCGCTTCATCATGTAGGGGCCGGTCTTGCCGTCGCGGTATATCACATTGTAGATGGTGCGGGTGTCCTTGCGCTTGAATACTGCCAGGTGTATCACCGTGCCCTTGCCGATGGAGAGCTTGTCTTGCACCTTGACAATCTTGTAGCGGCCGTCTTTGAAAAAGATGATGATGTCGTCGATGTCGGAGCAGGGGCACACATACTCGTCTTTTTTCAGGCCGGTGCCGATAAAGCCCTCCTCGCGGTTGATGTACAGCTTCTCGGTGGCCTCGGCCACGGTGGCCGCCTCGATGGAGTCGAAGCCGCGCACGACCGTGCGCCGCGGGAATGCGTGGCCATACTTCTCCTTGATACCGCGGTACCACTCCACGGCATACTCCACCAGATGGTCGAGATGGCCCAGGGTCTCGGCGATACGCTCGCCCAGGCGTGCGATGGCGCGGTCGGCATCGTCGGCATTAAAGCGCAGGATGCGCTTCATGCGTATCTCGAGCAGGCGCAGTATGTCGTCGTCGGTCACCGGGCGCGTCAGCGACGGCTCGTATGGGGCGAGCCGGCCGCGGATGTGGGCCACGGCAGCCTCGGTCGATGGAGCCTGCTCGTATGCGGCGTCCTTGTATATGCGCTCCTCGATGAAGATGCGCTCGAGTGAGGCGTAGAGCATCTTGTCGCGCAGCTCGGCCAGCTCCTGCTCCAGGTCGGCGCGCAGCAGCGCCAGAGTGCGGTCGGCCGAGTGGCGCAGCACATCGCTCACGCCTAAAAACTCAGGCTTGTCGCCCACGATCACACAGCAGTTGGGCGAGATGCTCACCTCGCAGTCGGTAAAGGCGTAGAGAGCGTCGATGGCCTTGTCGCTCGACGTGCCCGGCAGCAGATGCACCAGTATGCGGGCATGCTCGGCGGTATTGTTGTCGACGCGGCGTATCTTTATCTTGCCCTTCTCAAAGGCCTTCAGTATCGAGTCGATGACGGTGCCTACCGTGCGGCCAAATGGTATCTCCGTGATGGCGAGGGTGCGGTTGTCGACCTTCTCAATCTTGGCGCGCACCTTGAGCACACCGCCGCGGCGGCCGTCGTTGTAGCGGCTCACATCGATGTAGCCGCCGGTAAAGAAGTCGGGCACCAGCTCAAAGGGCCGCCCCTCCAGATAAGCCACCGACGCATCGATCAGCTCGTTGAAATTGTGGGGAAGTATCTTAGACGACAGACCCACCGCTATACCCTCGGCGCCCTGGGCCAGCAGCAGCGGAAACTTCGACGGCAGCGTCACCGGCTCGCGGTTGCGGCCGTCGTAGCTCACGGTCCAGTCGGTCACGCGGTCGTTGTAGAGCACATCGAGGGCAAACTGCGACAGCCGCGCCTCGATATATCGGCCGGCGGCGGCCGAGTCGCCCGTGAGCACATTGCCCCAGTTGCCCTGTGTATCGACCAGCAGCTCCTTCTGTCCCAGCTGCACCAGCGCCTCGTAAATCGACGCATCGCCGTGGGGGTGATACTGCATGGTGTTGCCCACGATATTGGCCACCTTGTTGTATCGGCCGTCGTCGAGGGTCTTCATGGAGTAGAGTATGCGGCGCTGCACAGGCTTGAGCCCGTCGTCGATATTGGGCACGGCGCGCTCCAGTATCACATACGAGGCATAGTCGAGAAACCAAGTCTGAAACATGCCGCGCAACTGATGGCGCACCACGTCGCCCGGCGCGCAGTAAGGCTTGGCGTCGGGGGCTGACGGTTGCTCCGGGGTGGGGGGAGTATCGGGATTGTCTTCGGGGATGATGGGGTCTTCGTCGGTCATAAGATGGTATTAGCCTTGCAAAGATACAAATAAGTCGAGAGCAATGCCAAATTTATTTGAGCATTGCCGAGACGCCCGTATCTTCGACGAAGTCAAAGATACAAATAAGTCGAGAGCAATGCCAAATTTATTTGAGCATTACTGAAGCGCTCCGCGCTTCGGGCTGCTACGGCGCAGAAAGTAGGTTAAAAATTAAAAAATGAGTCAAAAAATTTTTAATTTTGAAAATTATTGATACTTTTGCGCATGACGCTATTATCTATTCCGCGATAGTGCTTCTTCTGACACATAATAAAATATCAATCATTTCCGGTTTATGAAGAGATTTTACACATTGCTACTCGGAGCGGCGCTCCCGCTCCTGGGCTGGTCGCAGACAGCTCCGCTGCCATACCAGTCGCTCCTGTACCAGGACGCCGACTGGACGGTCGAGGACCTGGGCAGCTCATCAAAATGGGAAGACGACAGCTCTGCGGGCGACTTCACCACCGACTTTGCAGGCTCAAGCCCTGTAGGTAAGAAATACAAATGGGACTCCAGCAATCCCGCCGACGACTGGCTCATAAGCCCGGCCTTCCACCTCGAGGCGGGCAAGGAGTATAAGGTAAAGTACTACATGACTGTAGCCAGTGCTTCTTACGAAGAGAAGTGCGCCCTGTGGTACGGCACCGCATCGACAGCCCAGGGGCTGAAAGACACGGGGCTGCAGATTGGCCTGGAGACCAAAAAAGGCTTCCGCGGCTACATCTCATACACGGTGACCCCGGCTGCGACGGCCGACTACCATTTCGGCATACAGGCTTGCTCTGACAAAGACAAGATGAATCTCTGTGTGTCGCACTTCCAGCTGCGCGAGAATATATTTGCTCCCGGCGCGCCCACCGACCTCGAGGTGACTCCCGGCGCCGACCGCGCCATGGAGGCCACTCTCACATGGTCGTGGCCCGAGAAGGACGTCGACGGAGCCGATCTGCCCGCCGGCGCCACCCGCGACAAGGTGGTCATCACCCGCAACGGCCAGACCGTCGCCACTCTCACCGGCGATGTTTCGTCGTGGAAAGACACCGCCGAGGCCGGCCTCACCTCGGGCAAGCACACCTACGGCGTGACCTGCTGGGTCAATGGTGCCGCATCGCCCGAGGCGAAAGTCGCCTCGAAGTATATCGGCCCGGTGGCCGCGCTGGCGCTGCCCTACAAGCTCACCGAGAGCTCACAGGAAGATTTCCAGACTTTCTGGACCATCACCAAGGGCCCGGGCAGCGGCTCGACCAACAAGCCCACTTACAGCAACTCGTACACAAAGTATATCAGCTACTCGACCGGCAGCCGCACTGTCGACGAGTGGCTCATCGGCCCGGAGCTGAAGTTTGCCAAGGCCGGCGTGTACCGCGTGACTCTCGAGTACAATTTCTCGCAGAGCGACAAGAGCATCGACATGTATATGGGCCGCGGCACCTCGCCCGACGCGTATACCGACCTGGTGAAGTCGTTCACCGCCACCTCCCGCGCCACCGAGTATGTGATACTCACCATCACCGAGCCGTGCGAGAAAGCGCTCGCCTTCCACCTCACCACCGAGGGCACGGCCAGCGTAAGCACCATCTACTTCTACGAGTACAATGTCGAGGAGTGGCATCTCTCGCCCGACAATGTGACCGACCTCAAGGCTGAGGTGACCGGCCCCGACAAGGTGACCCTCAGCTGGACCAATCCCTCGACCGACAATACCGGCGCCGCCATCACCGCCCTGAGCAAAGTCGAGATTTACCGCAACGACGCCCTTGTGAAGACTCTCACCGAGGGTATCGCTCCCGGTGCCGCCTCGCAGTATGTCGACACTCCCGACGGCGGCGGTACATTCAAGTACAAGGCTGTGCCTTACATCGGCGACACCGCCCCCGACACCAAGGCTCCCGAGGTGACCTCGGCCTGGGTGGGCGACGAGACTCAGGCGCTGCCCTTCAACTCATACTTCTACTCCTCCGACCAGACCGCCGCACTGTGGAAGGTGGTCGACCTCGACCCCGACAATGGCCTCACATGGTCGACGCCCGCTCCCGGCGCCGCTCCCGAGCTGGCCAAGCCCGCCTCGGGCAAGTCGACCTACGCCGACTATCTCGTATCGCCGCTGCTCGACTTCCCTTCGGCCGGCACATACAAGATCTCTCTCAACCTCGCCGGCGGCAAGACCACATCGGAGATGTACCCGGGCTTCCAGCTCGAGGTGGGTCTGGTGAGCGACAAGTCGAGCGACGCCGCCATGGTAAGCTCCTTTGTCAGCACCGGCAAGTATTTTGAGTCTGACTCCAAAAACAGCTGGGGCATCTATCCCGAGGCATATATCGAGGTACCCGCCGCAGGCAAGTACGCCGTGGCATTCTTCACCCCGGCCAAAAACCGCGCCGGCCAGGACAACGACCTCTACTCGAGCGACAAAAATCTGAAACTGTCGTCGTTTAAGGTCAACGAGTTTCCCGTATACCCGGCCGCTCCCTCCGACCTGACCGCCACCGGCGCAGCCGACGGCAGCAGCAAGGCCGTGCTCACATGGACCAACCCCACCGCCACCACTGCCGACGTCGACGGTATCACACTGTCGCTGGTCAAGGCTGTCATCTCGCGCAAGCCGTCGGCTGCCGCAGCATCAGACTGGGAGGAGATACACACCATCACCGAGGGCCTCGTGCCCGGCGGCGAGATGACCTGGACCGACGCCACTCTGCCCGCCGGCGGCACTTACTCATACCGCGTGACCATGCACGGCCTCAAGGGCGCTGATGCGGGCGGCAAGAGCTCGGCCACCGTCGAGAGCGGATATATCGGCACCGCGCCCAAGCTTGAAATCGATACCGAGAGCGGCGCCAACGGCTTCCAGGCCGACGGCTGGAAACCCTATACCTACAAGTCGTCGACCGCCACCACCGTGTGGGAGACCACAAGCACGATGGCATACGTCACCTCACGCTCGACCAATACCGACGAGTGGATCTTCTCGCCCTACTATCTGCTTGAGGCCGGCAAGGACTACTATATCGACCTTACCAGCTACACCGACGACCCCGGCACTCTGCTCCAGGTATGGCACGGCGACAAGCAGACCCCCTCGGGCTGCGCCACCAAGATATGCGACCTGACCATGAACGGCGGACGCACCAGCGCCGAGTGGCAGCACGATAAGTTTATCCTGCGCGCCACCGCGGCCGACGCTCCCGCCGCACAGGCCGACGGCGACCTGCCCGTCTACACCGTACCGGCCGGCAACGGCGTACTGGCCTTCCGCCTCTACTACTCCAACGGCTCCATCTACAAGGGCGGCTCCGTGACCCTGCGCAACATCCGCGCCACCGAGTACATCGCCGTGTCGGCCGTCACCATCTCGGCCGCCGAGGGCGCCAAGGACATCACCCTTGGCGGCACTCTGGCTCTCACGGCCACCGTCGCTCCCGACAATGCCACCCTCAAGGATGTGACATGGGCCAGCGCTGCACCCGACATCGCCACTGTCGATGAGCAGGGCGTGGTGACCGGCGTGGCTCTCGGCGAGGCCAAGATCACCGCCACGAGCGGCAGCATCACCGGCGAGTATACCGTCACTGTCAAGCCTGTGCTCGCATCGGCCGTGACACTTGACGCCACCGAGAAGGAGGTATATCCGGGCGATGAGTTCACGCTCACCGCGACTGTATCGCCCGACGACGTGACCGATCCCACCGTCACCTGGACCAGCTCCGATGAGGCTGTCGCCACCGTCGACGCCACCG
>CAJUOC010000012.1:0-37872 GCA_910587925.1 uncultured Muribaculaceae bacterium | reverse complement strand
TCGCTCCCGGCGAGGCCACCGTCACCGCCGCCTGCGGCGAGGCAAAGGCCACCTGTGCCGTCACCGTCAAGCCCGTGCTCGCATCGGCGGTGACCCTCGACGCCACCGAGAAGGAGGTATATCCGGGCGATGAGTTTACGCTCACTGCGACTGTATCGCCCGACGACGTGACCGACCCCACCGTCACCTGGACCAGCTCCGATGAGGCTGTCGCCACCGTCGACGCCACCGGCAAGGTGACCGCCGTCGCTCCCGGCGAGGCCACCGTCACCGCCGCCTGCGGCGAGGCAAAGGCCACCTGCGCCGTCACTGTCAAGCCCGTCTTGGCAGAGAGCGTGACTCTCGACCGCACGGAAATCTCGGCCACCGAGGGCACCACCGTGCAGCTCACCGCCACGGTCACCCCCGACAATGTCACCGACAAGACTGTCACCTGGACCAGCTCCGACGAGAGCGTCGCCACTGTCGACGCCACCGGCCTGGTGAGCGTGCTCAAGCCCGGCGAGGCCACCATCACCGCCTCCTGCGGCGAGGCCAAGGCCACCTGCCTGGTGAAGGCCGTATCGGGCATAGCCGGTATCCTCACCGACGATGCCGCATCCATCGAGGTATATACCCTGGGCGGCGTGCGCATCGGCGACACCCTCAACCTGCAATCGGGATTCTATATCATCCGCTACTCCAAGGCGGGCACTACAGTCACCGAAAAGATACGTATCAAATAATCCACCATGGGAAAATGTAAGAAAGCTGCGGCCGCCTTACTTACCCTTATCATCTCAAGTGCAAACTTTGTCCCGGCGACCGGGCAAAGTTTTGCCGTTGATAAGGTAAAAGGCTCCGCAAGACACTATGAGAGATTTCAGCACGCGCGCCGCCCGGTGGCGGTGCCCGTCGAGCCGGCCGCCGCGGCCGCGCTCGCCCCGGCGCCGATGCGCCTGCCGGGCAGCAATACGGTGCTCTGCGCCGTGAAGGTATGGGACGACCGCTGGAAAGACGAGTCGTACCCGCTCGACGCCGGCGTGTATACCGTCGAGGCCAAGCCCTCGGGACGCGTCACCAAGGTCAAGGAAAACCGCGACATGATGATGACGCTCTCGGGCGTGAAAATCGGCTCGACATTCTACACCATCAGCTACGACACCGAGTACCGCTACTTCTACTCGGCATACAGCACCTCGACCTGGTACCGCACCCAGGAGCCGCAGGAAATCGACATACAGAATGCCGCCCTCGATCTCACCTACAATCCCAAGACGGGCAAGACCTACGGCATATTTGACTCCGAGGAGTATGGCCACACCAATATCGGAGAGTTCAGCACATACTCGGCCGAGGCCACCGTGCTCTACGAGACCGAGCGCGACTGCTTTGCCATGGCCTGCAACGCAGCCGGCGAGATGTACGGCATCATGGGATACACGGGCTGGTTGGTAAGACTCTACCCCGATAAGGCCTCCTCGCCCAACGGCGCCGGATTTGAGTACATCGGCAAGTCGGGCTTCACTCCCACACGCGCCGAGGGATACTGCAACACCATGACCTTTGACGACGCCACCGGCAAGCTATACTGGCTCGCCACCGGCCCGGCCGAGTCGGCTCTTATCGAGCTGAATACTGAGACGGGCGCCGGCACGGTGGTGCGCACGATGGAGCACAACGAGTCGTGGGCGGGCGCATATGCCATGCCCTACAAGGTGCCCGACGCCGCGCCCGGCGCTGTCACCGGCCTGCGCGTCGACTTCACTGCGCCCGCCGCGCTCACTGCCACCCTGCAGGCCACCGCTCCCACCCGTACGGCCAATAATGCCACGCTCTCGGGCCCGCTCACCGTGGCCTTCCGCGTCAATGGCGTCATAGTGGCCGAGGTCGAGGGCGTGCAGCCCGGCGCCGTGGCCCGCACTGCGCAGCTCACTCTGCCCGAGGGGCTGCTCACCATCGAGGCCCTGGCCGCCACGGCCGACTGCGAGGGCGATCCTGTCGCCATCACATCTTGGGGCGGCGAGGACACGCCCGGCCCGGTGACGGCCCTCACGCTATCCGACGCCGGCGGAGCGCCCCACCTGTCGTGGCAGGCGCCTGTCGCGGGCGAGCATGGCGGATATTTCAGCTCCGAGGGGCTGTCGTATACCATCGTGCGTATGCCCGACCGCCACACCGTGAGCGGCATCACGGCCACCGAGTGGACCGACGCCATACCCTCCGGCGTGGCCGCCTACCACTATGAGGTGTCGGCCGTCAACGCCCGCGGCAGCTCGCCGGCGGTCGCCTCGGCCAAGATGAATTTCGGCGCCGGATTTGACGTGCCCTGGCTGGAGCAGTTCAACACCCGCGCCGACTTCGACCTCTGGACGGTGGTCGACCTCAACGGCTCCACCACCTGGGAGTACAGCGTCGCAAACGGCAATATATCATACAGCTACTCTACCTCGGTCGAGCGCGAGGCCGACGACTGGATATTCTCGCCCCGCATCCGCCTCAAGGCCGGGGTGACTTACGCCCTTACCTACGACGCCAAGAGCTACTACGCCGGCTATACGGAGAATTTCCGCTTTATGCTCGGCCGCGACGCATCGCCCGAGGCGATGACCGCTCTGCTCACCGACGTGCCCGATTTCGACGTGCCCGCCGGCCGCACCGACCGCGTACTCTTCAGCGTCGAGGCCGACGGCGCATACCATCTGGGCCTCTACTGCTACAGCCCCGCCCACAACTGGACTCTCACCATCGACAATATCGGCATCACCGAGGTGATACCCAAGTTCCCGGCCAAAATCTCCGACCTCACCGTGACTCCCGGCGCGTCAGGCGAGCTCAAGGCCGACATCGCCATGACTGTGCCGACGCTGCTGGCCGACGGCTCGGCGATGCGCACCGTGGCCAATGTGAGCCTGTACCGCGGCGGCTCCACCACCCCGGTCAAGACGTGGAGCGGAGTGGCCCCCGGCGCACGCCTCTCCTGGACCGACGCTACCATCACCGCCCCCGGCCGCTATACCTACAAGGCTGTGGCCACCAACAGCGATGGCGACAGCCAGCCGGCCGAGGCCTCGGCATGGGTGGGCACCGACCTGCCCGGCCCCGTGACCGACCTGAAGCTGCGCGAGAACGCCGACGGCTCCGTGACCCTCACCTGGCAGCCGCCCGTCGCCGGTGCCAACGGCGGCTACTTCGACCCCGCCGGCATCACCTACCGGGTGATGCGCAGCATCGACGCCACCCAGATTGCCGACGGACTCACCGCCACCACCTTTACCGACCGCACTCTCTCGCTCACCCGTCAGGAGCTGTGCTACTACCTGGTATGGCCGGTCAAGGACGGCGAGCGCGGCACATACGCAAATACACCGCTCAACCTGGTGCTCGGCCCGGCGCTGACCGCGCCCGTGCGCGAGACCTTCCCCGCCGCCGACTACACTCTCTACCCCTGGACGAGCGAGAGCGACGGCTCGGTGTATCTCTGGAGCCTGGAGTACGGCGGCATCAACCCGCCCTGCGACGACCAGAACGGCGACCGCGGCCTGGCGATGTTTATCTCCACCGCCGCCAACGCCGGCCTCACCGGCTCGCTCACCTCGCCCAAGATATCGCTGGCCGCTCTGGCCGCCCCGGAGCTGTCTTTCTGGATGTACCACTCGGCGGCCGATGATGCCGCCAAAGCCGAGGTGATGACCGTAGGCGTATCGGCCGGTCACGGCGCGCCTGTCGAAGCGATGCGCGTGGCCCGCGACGCAGCCGCCGGCTGGCGCCGATACACGGTCGACCTGTCGCGCTGGCGCTCCGAGCCGTTTGTGCAGATAGTGTTTGCGGCCAAGTCGCTGGGCGGCGCCTCGATGTATATCGACAATATCGCCGTGGGCGAGCGCCGCGAGATCGACGCCGAGCTTACGGCCGTCGACGGCCCGTCGCGCCTCGGCACCGGCATAGCCGCCTCGTACACCGCCATCGTGAGCAACCTTGGCTCGGCCGACCTGCGCGGTGTGGCCGTATCGGCCACATTCGGCGGCAAGGCTGTGGCCGAGCCTGTGAGCGTCTATATCCCCGCCGGCAGTGCCGCCACGGTGACACTGGCTGTGACCGCGCCCGCCACTGCCTCGCGTGGCGAGCTCACCGTGACCGCCACAGCCGCCGGCGATGCCGAGCCGGCCAACGATGCTTTGTCGCGTCCGCTCGCCGTGGTCGATGCCCTGCGCGGAGTACCCTCGCAGCTGTCGGCCGCCACATCGGGCGCCGAGGTGGCCCTTGCCTGGCTCGACGCCACCGCCACACCCATGGCGACCGACGACGCTGAGAGCTACACCGACTTTGCCATCAACGGTATCGGCGACTATATCACATACGACGCCGACTTCGGCTATACATGCTATATCAATAAAGACCTCGACGAGTATCCCAATCAGAATGCGCCCAAGGCATTCCAGGTGCTCAACGCCCGCCGCCTCGGCATCGACATCTGGGACGAGGGCACCCCGCACAGCGGCGACCGTATGCTCGCCGCCATGGCGCCCCTCGACCGTGCCAATGACGACTGGCTCATCTCGCCTCTGCTCAATGGCTCGGCCCACACGGTGAGCTTCTATGCCAAGGCTTTTACCAACCAGGACGGCACCCGCGAGCTGATGCGCGTGCTCTGGAGCGACGGCTCGACCGCGCCGGCCGACTTCACTCCCCTCCACGACGCCGACGTCATCGAGGTGCCCGACAGCTGGACCGAGTACCGCTACGCCCTGCCCGCAGGCGCCCGCCGATTTGCCATCAACTGCGTGTCGCTCCAAGACGAGGGATTTGCACTCTTTATCGACGACCTGGCCTACAACGACCTCACCGTGTCGCCCGATGCCCCGACGGGCTATGAGGTGGAGCGCGACGGCGCCACCGTGGCGACCGTGACGGCTGCCTCGGCCACCGACCGCCCCGGCGCCGACGGCACCTACTCCTACCGCGTGCGCGCCCTGTGGCCCGACGGCCCCGGCGCATACACCAATCCCGTGGAAGTGACTCTCACCGGCGCCGGCATCACCGACGCCGGCACCGACCGCATCGGCGTGAGCGCCGGCCGCGGTACCGTCACCGTGACCGGCGCCGCCGGCCGCCACGTATGCGCCGCCCTTGCCGACGGCCGCATCATCTACAGCGGCACAGCCCCGGCCGACAGCCTTACCTTCGCCGCTCCGTCCGGAGCCGTCGTGGTAAGCGTCGGTACCACCTCCCGCCTCGCCATCGTGCGCTGACACCTGCCTCTCCAAAAGTGACGCCCGGCCATCAGCCGGGCGTCACTTTTATTTGTAATACTCCATCTCTATTAATCAGTCATTGTATAAAGTTACCGTTGCCAAATTCCCTGTCGGCGACAAGACATCTGATTATTTTGCCGGGAGCAGTCTCCGACATATGTTCCACGCATTCTATATCCGACAAAGCCTGTGGCTCCCTCCATGTCATATGCTTTAAATACAGAGAGCGCCGCCCCGCACGATTGCGGGGCGGCGCTCTCTATGGGTATGCCGTCGCTATCAGCGGATGAAGAACATGGCAAATGAGCTGTCGGCACCGAGGCCGAGCAGGGTGTCGTAGACGGGGCTTGCAAGGCCGAGCAGAATGATGCCGGCTACTGCAATCCACATGCCCAGGCGCTCGCTGCACGCGGAGCGGAAGGGGGCGATGACACACTCATCCTCGCTGATAAACATTGCCTTTACCACCAGCAGGTAGTAGTACAGCGACACGATGGTGTTGATCAGGGCGATGAGCACCAGCACGTAGATGGCTACCGAGCCTTGGCCGAGGGCGGCGGTGAAGATGAAGAATTTTGAGAAGAAGCCGGCGAAGGGCGGGATACCGGCCAGCGAGAACATGGCCAGCATCATGGTGAAGGCCAGGCGCGGGTTGGTGCGGTACAGTCCGCGGTAGTCGAGCATCGACACGCGGCCGGTGGCATTCTCGATGGCGCCGATCACGCCGAAGGCGGCGAGGTTGGAGAAGATGTATACCAGCACGTAGTACATCAGGGCCGATACGCCCATGGTGTTGTAGGCTATCACGCCGAGCATGATGTAGCCGGCCTGCGATATCGACGAGAAGGCCAGGAAGCGCTTCATGTCGCGCTGACGGATGGCAAAGAGGTTGCCCACGGTGATGGTGAGGATTATCAGCGCGTAGAGCATCCACTCCCAGATGTCGGCGTAGAAGGAGCCGAATACCTGGGCCATGACCACGAGGAATGCAAAGGCGGTGGCGCCTTTGGAGATTACCGACAGATAGGAGGTCACCGAGGTGGGTGCGCCCTGGTATACGTCGGCGGTCCAGAGGTGGAAGGGTACCAGCGAGAGCTTGAAGCCGATGCCGGCGATGACAAAGGCGAGGGCCATGACCAGCATGATGCTGCGCTCGGCGTAGATGGCATTGTAGATGCCCTCGAAGTAGAGCGAGCCGGCCAGCGCGTAGACAAACGACAGGCCCATCATGAAGATGGCCGAGGAGAATACTGCCGTGAGGATGTACTTGACGGCGGCCTCGTGGCTCTCGTAGCGGTTTTTGTCGAGGGCGACCATGGCTGCGAGGGGCAGCGAGGCGCACTCAAGACCGATGATGAATACCAGGAAGTGACGGCCCGAGATCATCAGGTACATACCGAAGAGGGTCACCAGCAGCAGCTCGTAAAACTCGCCGCGGCGCATGGTCATCTGCTCGCTGCCGGCCCACTTGACCGACTGTATGAGCACTATCACCACGCCGATATTGAGGATGGTCTTGATGGCCGACACGATGGCCGAGGTCTCGTACATGCCGCCGAAGGCTGTGAGGCCGGTGTCGGTGCCGAGCAGGCAGGGGCAGAAGCCGGCCGCTGTGATGGCGAGCATCAGCAGGGTGGCTGTCCAGGGCAGGCCCTTCTGGCTGCGTGCGGGCATGAATGTGTCGTAGAGAAACACCAGGAGAAAGACCACAAGGAGCGCGATCTCCTGCTTCATTGCTAAAAACTGTGAGTAGTCCATTGGTTGTACGCAGCTGTATTTAGTTCATCCCCAGCACATGGAAGATGGCCGGCGAGAAGGTGAAGTTGATCAGATTGTTGAAGAAATTGGGGAAGCAGCCGATGGCGGCGACACACACGATGAGGCTGACGGTCGACACGCGCTCCCACCAGGTGGCGTCGGTGAGCGAGCGGTGATGCTCGTCGACCACGGGGCCGAAGAGCAGCTTGCCCACCACGCGCAGGATGTATACGGCGGTAATGACGATGGAGCAGCAGGCTACGATGGTGAATGCGCGGTGGAACATGTCGGCGTGCTGGAACGAGCCCACGAAGATGGTCATCTCGGCTACAAAGCCGCTCAGGCCGGGCAGACCCAGCGATGCCATACCGGCTATCACGTAGCATACCGACAGGTAGGGCATGATCTGCATCATGCCGCCCATCTTGGTGATGTCGCGGGTGTGGGTGCGGCCGTATATCATACCGATGAGGGCAAAGAAGAGGGCGGTCATCAGGCCGTGGGAGAGCATCTGCATGATGGCGCCGGTCATGGCGGTGGTGTTGAGCATGAGGATGGCGAAGAGCACCAGGCCGCAGTGCGACACCGACGAGTATGCGTTGATATACTTGAGGTCGGTCTTGACGCATGCGCAGAAGGCTCCGTAGACTACCGAGATGCCGGTGAGGATGAGGAATATCCACGCCAGCTCGTGGGCTGCCTGGGGCATGGTGTAGATGGCCACGCGGAAGCAGCCGTAGCCGCCGAGCTTCATCAGCACGCCGGCGTGGAGCATCGACACTGCGGTGGGCGCCGAGGCATGGCCGTCGGGCGACCAGGTGTGGAAGGGAAACATGGCGCCCAGCACACCGAAGCCCACAAAGGTCATCGGGAAGAGGAACTGCTGCCAGCCGTGGGGGATGGAGGCGTTGTTGACAATCTCAAGGAGATTCCAGGTGAGCTCGCCGCCCTCGGGGGCCGAGTGGTAGTAGATGCCGATGAGGCCGAGCATGAGGAAGGCCGAGCCGCCCATGAGCATCAGGGTGAGCTTCATGGCCGAGTAATTCTTGTTGCCGGAGCCCCATACGCCGATGAGCAGGTACATGGGGATGAGGGCCACCTCGTAGAACATGAACATGGTGAACATGTCTACCGAGATGAAGAAGCCGAATACGCCGGTCGACAGCAGGATGAGCCAGAGGAAAAATTCCTTGGGCTGGGGGATATTCCACGATGCGAATGAGCCTGCAAATACGATTATCGACGAGAGCAGGAGCATGGCGATGGAGATGCCGTCGACACCCACGGCAAGGTGGATGTTGAGCGGACGGAACCACATCCACTCCCCGGTGAAGAGCATGGGCTCGGTGGCGCCGGCGGCGCGCAGCTCAAGATACTGCACCAGCAGCCAGGCCGAGAGACCCATCAGGGCCACGGAGCCTGCCACGGCCACCGCGCGTATCTGCTTGATATCGCGGCACAGGGCCAGTCCTCCCAGCATTACCAGTGGGATGACCACGAAGTAAATCAATATATTTTCAAACATGCTAAATTACTTTTTATCTGATTGGTAAGGATGGGAGATTAGATCAGGCACAGGATGGTGACGCCGCCCAGGAGCACTGCGCCGAGCAGGTATATCCATACGTACATCTGTATCTGACCCGACTGGAGGGGTGCGATGGCGCCGGAGGCCTTGTTGGTGACAGAGGCGAAGGCGTCCATGGTGCCGTCGATGATGTGGCGGTCAAACCATGCCAGGGGGCGGCAGATGCAGCCGAAGATAATCTTGTGGGTGATGAAGATGTAGAGCTCGTCCCAGTAGAAGCGGTGGTGGCACCAGTCCCACAGAGCGGGCAGGGCACGCTTCATCTTGGCGGGCAGGGGATTTTCCTTGCGGTACATCACGGTGGCCAGGGCAATGGCGAGCACGGCTACGATGAGGCTGACGGTGGCCACGCTCCAGTCGAAGTGTGCCATGAAGTCGTAGGGTTCGCCGTTCCAGCTCACCAGGTTGCCGAAGGGGATGAAGCCGGCCACGCAGGTCACCACAGAGAGGATGATCAGAGGCAGCGACATGGTCCAGGGCTGGTCGTGGGGGGCGTGGTGGCCCTCGCGCACCTTATGCTCTTTCCACCAGAAGATGAGGTAGTAGAGGCGGAACATGTAGAAGGCGGTCAGGAATGCCACAAACGACATCCAGATGTATACCCACATGCTGTAGCCGCCGGCGGCGCTGAGGATCTCGTCTTTGGAGAAGAAGCCCGAGAAGGGGATGATACCGGCGATGGCGAGGCAGCCGATGAGGAATGTCCAGTGGGTGACGGGCATGTATTTGCGCAGGCCGTGCATCTCGGTGTAGTCGTTGGAGCCGATGGCGTGGATGAGGGCGCCGGCGCCGAGGAAGAGCAGAGCCTTGAACATGGCGTGGGTAAACAGATGGAACATCGAGGCCATGTAGCCCAGACCCTCGTGGAAGTCGGGACGGGCCACGCCCAGCGATACCATCATGAAGGCTATCTGCGAGATGGTCGAGAAGGCGAGTACTCGCTTGATGTCGACCTGCGCGCAGGCTACCATGGCGGCGTAGAGGGCGGTGAGGGCGCCTACGATCACGATGATGTCGAGCGCGGCGCTCTCCATGAGGTAGAGCGGGAAGAGGCGGGCCACAAGGTATACACCGGCCACAACCATGGTGGCGGCGTGGATGAGGGCCGACACGGGGGTGGGGCCTTCCATGGCGTCGGGGAGCCAGATGTGCAGGGGGAGCATGGCCGATTTACCCATGCCGCCCATGAAGATGAGCACCAGGGCCCATGTGAGTACCGACGCGCCCATGAACATGGGGGCGGCGCTGGCGCGGAAGCCGCTCAGCACTGCCTCGGGGGTGGCGAGGTCGACGCGGAAGGTGTCGGCCAGGCCGGCGACGGCGCTGGAGGTGAAGTCGGTGAAGTTGAATGTACCGGTGTAGTAGCTCAGGGTGAGGATACCGATGAGGAAGCCCAGGTCGGCAAAGCGGGTGACGATGAAGGCTTTTTTGGAGGCCGATACTGCAGAGGGCTTGGTGTAGTAGAAGCCGATGAGCAGGTACGACGAGGCGCCCACCAGCTCCCAGAAGATGTACATCTGGAAGATGTTGGTGGCCACTACCAGGCCGAGCATCGAGAAGCTGAAGAGCGACAGGAAGGCGTAGAAGCGCTGGAAGCCCTTCTCAAAGACGCCGTGGTGGTCGCGCATGTAGCCGAGGCTGTAGAGGTGTACCATGAAGGAGATGGTGGTGATCACCACGAGCATCATGGCAGAGATGGGGTCGAGGAAAAATCCGAGCTTGATTACGAGCGAGTCGGTAAACTGGAGCCAGGTCTGGTCGAATACGATGTGCTGCAGGCGCTCGCCGGCTTCGTTGATGAAGAGGGGATTGCCGCTGAAGAAGTAGTCAAACGCGGTGGCATAGCTCAGTACGAGCACTGTGCCCATGCCCAGGGTGCCGAGCACGCCGGCCAGCATGTGGCTCATCTTCTTGCCCAGCAGGCCGATGAAGATGAACATGAACAGCGGCAGGGCCAGGATAAGTATAGGAACTGTAACGCTCATGACGGCTTAGAATTTCATTTTGTTAAGCTCGCGCACGTCCACACTGTGTGTCGAGCGGTAGATGTTGATTATGATGGCGATGGCCACGGCGGTCTCGGCGGCCGCGATGGCGATGGCAAAGAGCGTAAACATCATGCCCTCCATCTGCTCCGGGAAGAGGAAGCGGTTGAAGATGACAAAATTCATGTCGACGGCATTGAGCATGAGCTCCAGCGAGATGAGCATGGCAATCATGTTGCGGCGGGTGACGAAGCCGTACAGGCCGCAGCAAAACATTACCAGCGCGGGGATGAGATAGTATATAGCAGTGATTTCCATAGCGCGTCAACGTTTGCGGGCGACCACTACGCCGCCGATTATACATGCGAGGAGCAGCACGCTGATTGCCTCGAAGGGCAGCAGGTAGCCGCCCTGGCCTGTGCCGAGCATTGCCTCGCCGATGAGCTGCATGTCGGGATTGGCGCCCTCGGCCTTGGATGTGAAGAGCTCGCAGCGGGTGAGCAGCGAGTAGCCTGCCGATACGAGCATGAGCAGGGCGCCGGCCACGCCGAGCGCGCGGCGCTTGGAGGTGAGGGGGCGCGAGCTGTCGCCGGGGTGGGTGGTGAGCAGGATGGCAAATACAAACAGCACCACTATGCCGCCTGCGTAGACGGCAATCTGCACGGCTCCCAGAAACTCGTAGTCGAGCATGAAATATACCACTGCGGCCGCGAAGAGCGTGAAGAGCAGGTATGTGGCGGCGCGCAGGATCTTACGTGTGGTGACGGCGAGCACCGAGCATATGATGATGACGGCCGCTACCACTGCATAGAGGATGATACTTCCTACAGATTCCATTATTTGTCGGTTTTATCGGGGTTCTGGGCAGCTTGCGCGGCACGCTGGGCCTTGAGGGCTGCGGCGCGCTCGAGGGCTGCGCGGATTTTTGCTTCTTTCTCGGGGTCGCCCTTGGCGGCGGCGAGGGCCTTGGCGGCGGCATCGTCGGCCGGGGCGGGTGCGGCCGGGGCGGGTGCGGCGGCGGGAGCGGCGCCGGCGGGGGCTGCGGCTGCTTTCTCACGCTCGGCTTTGAGCGCTGCGGCTTTTGCCTTGGCGGCGGCTATCTTGGCCTCTTTCTCGGCGGCGAGGGCGGCCTTCTGCTCCTCGGTGAGCTCGGGCTCGGGCTTCTCGGGGAGATAGTTGAGCTGCTTTACGAGCTTGGAGCGGGTGAATACGCTCTGCTCGAAGTCGTTGCTGAACTGCAGGGCGTTGGTCGGACATGTGGTGACACACAGCTGGCAGAATGTGCAGCTGCCCAGGTCGTAGATATAGCGGTCGAGCTTTTTCTTCTTGGTGCCTGCGGGGGTATCGACCATCTTCGACTCGATGGTGATGGTGCCGTTGGGGCAGTTGCGCTCGCAGGTGCCGCAGGCGATGCACTTGTGGTTGCCGTCTTTGTCGTAGATAAGCTCAAGTACGGCGCGGAAGCGGTCGGGCCATTTGTAGGTCTGGCGGTCTTCGGGGTACCGCTCGGTGATTTTCGGCGTGACAAATTCCTTGCCGGTCACCTGCAGGCCCTGCAGGAGCGAGAGCACGCCCGTGCCGAGATCTTTGAAATATTCTTTTACACTACCCATGTGATTGGTAACGATTGGTTTTACTTATTAGGTTAGTCGCGCACCTGTCCGCCCACGATATCGAGCAGCTCGGTGGTGATGGATTGCTGTCGGAGTTTGTTGTACTCGAGGCGGAGCTGCTCGAGGAGTTTCTTGGCGTTGTCGTTGGCGCTCTGCATGGCCATCACGCGGGCGGCCTGCTCGGAGGCGCGGTTCTCGACAAATATCTCCTGTGTCATGGCCATGAGGTACATCGGGAGCACGGTGGCAAAGATGGTGTGTGCGTCGGGCTCGAAGATGTAGGGGCGGCCGGTGGCGGCGCCGGTGTCGAAGGTGTCGGCCGACAGTGGCAGCAGCATGTCGGTGCGTGGGCGCTGGCGGCCGGCTGAGTGATAATTCATGTACACGATGGCCACTGTGTCTGTGCGCCCTGCCAGGAAGTCGTCGCGCAGGGCGGCCTCGAAGGTCTTGACTTCCTCGCCCTCGCTCTTGGCGCTCACGCCCTCGGCTGCGGCTACGGAGACTCCGGCGCCGGCCAGACGGGCGGCGGCCTTGAGCATCTTGCGGCCTACGGTGAGGATGCGCACCCGGGCGCCTGCGTGGCGGGCACGCATGTCGTCCACGGCTGTGGCCAGGTATTTGGCCAGGTTGACGTTGTAGGCGCCGCACAGGCCGTCGTCGCTGCCTATGGCCACGATGGTGATGTGGCGCACGGTGCGGCTCTCGGTGAGCGGCGAGCTGAACTCGGCATCGGCCGTGAGCAGATTGCCGATGATTGCCTCGATGACCGAGCGGTAGGGCTTGAGGCGGCGCAGGGCTGCCTCGGCCTTGTGCATCTTGGCCGAGGATATCATCTTCATGGCGCCGGTAATCTTTTCGGAGGAGGCTACCGAGCCGATACGTCCTTTGAGTTCTCTTAGGGTTGCCATTGGCTATGGGGTGGGCGGCGTGTTTGAGCGGTTAGTGGAAATGGTGAGTGGCGATGTCAAAATTGTCCGGCAATCTGCGCGGCGGCCTCGGCGAGTTTTGCCGTGGCCTGGTCGGTGAGTTTGCCCTGGGCGATGGGGTCGAGCACGTCGGCGCGGTACTTGGCGTGGAGCAGCTGCACGAGCTGATGCTCGAAGTCGCGCACTTTGTCGACGGGGACGTTTTCCATCAGGCCGTTTACGCCACAGTAGATGAGTGCGACCTCGTCTTCGACAGCCACGGGATGGTACTGGGGCTGGGTGAGGAGCTGCTCGTTTTTGCGGCCTTTGTCGATGACGCGGGCGGTGACGGCGTCGATGTCGCCGCCAAATTTTGTGAATGACTCCAGCTCGCGGAATTGTGCCTGGTCGATCTTGAGTGTGCCGGCCACTTTTTTCATCGACTTGATCTGGGCGTTGCCGCCTACACGCGATACGGAGATACCTACGTTGATGGCGGGGCGTATGCCGCGGTTGAATAGTGCCGACTCCAGATATATCTGGCCGTCGGTGATGGAGATTACGTTAGTGGGGATGTATGCGGATACGTCGCCGGCCTGGGTCTCGATGATGGGGAGGGCGGTGAGTGAGCCGCCGCCTTTGACCATGGGGCGCAGGGCCTCGGGGAGGTCGTTCATGCGCGATGCGATCTCCTGGTTGTCGATAATCTTGGCGGCGCGCTCGAGCAGACGCGAGTGCAGGTAGAAGATATCGCCGGGATATGCCTCGCGGCCCGAGGGGCGCTTAAGGATGAGTGAGATCTCGCGGTATGCGACGGCCTGCTTGGAGAGGTCGTCGTATACGATGAGGGCGTCGCGGCCCGAGTCGCGGAAGTACTCGCCGATGGCCACGCCGGCAAAGGGGGAGTAGTATCGCATCGATGCGGAGTCGGATGCCGAGGCGGCCACCACCACGGTGTAGTCGAGGGCGCCGTGCTTGCGCAGGGTCTCGACTGTGGCGGCGATCGACGAGGCTTTCTGACCGATGGCCACATATATGCAGTATACTGGCTTGCCGGCCTCGTATCCTGCGCGCTGGTTGATGATGGTGTCGATGGCGATGGCGGTCTTGCCTATCTGGCGGTCGCCGATGATGAGCTCGCGCTGTCCGCGGCCGATGGGCACCATGGAGTCGACGGCCTTGATGCCGGTCTGGAGGGGCTGGTTGACGGGCTGGCGGTAGATTACGCCGGGGGCCTTGCGCTCCAGGGGCAGGCGTATGAGGTCGCCGGCGATGGGGCCGCGGCCGTCGATGGGCTCACCCAGTACGTTGATGACGCGCCCCAGGAGGCCCTCGCCGACGGGAATGGATGCAATCTCGCCGGTACGGCGCACGCTCATGCCCTCGGTGACGGAGTTGACGTTGTTGAGCAGGATTACGCCGACGTTGCTTTCCTCAAGGTTGAGGGCCACGCCTTTTACGCCGTTGGCAAATTCGACCAGCTCGTTGGCGCATACGTTGTCGAGGCCGTAGACGTGGGCTACGCCGTCGCCAACCTCGAGCACCTGGCCGACTTCCTCAAAGGCGACCTTGGTGTTGACGTTCTCGAGCTGTTGCTTTAATACTTCGGATATCTCGCTGGGGTTGATCATTGGTAGCGGAAAGTGGGGTGTGGGGATTAGTTAAGAAGAGACTGGCGCAGCTCCTTGAGCTGTCGCTCTACGGATGCGTCGAGGCGCTCGTTGTCGATATTGACGGTAAATCCGCCGATGAGCGATGGGTCGGTGGCGGTGGCAAATTCCATGGAGCCGCCGTGGAGGTGAGCCTTCACGATGGCGCGGATGCGGTCGAGCTGGTCGGCCGGCAGCGGCGCGGCCGATGTGACCGTCACCTGCCGTATGCCTCGCTCGAGGCGGTAGTAGCGGGTGTAGGCCAGGGCGGCCTCGCCGGCCAGATCGATGCGTCGGTTGCGTTCAAGCAGCTTTACGAAGTCGGCGAAGGTGCTGTCTTCGGCGGTTGCGCCGGCGGCTGTGGCGAGCAGGGCGCTCTTGTCGGCGGCAGGTACAAATGGATTGGCGATGGCGCGCGGTAGGGCGGGGTCGGCCATATAGGCGCCGGCCAGGTTGCCCATGAGCGTGTAGAGGCGGTCGGCGCACTTGCGCTCGACGCCTACCTTGTACAGTGCCTTGGCGTATCGCCGCGGGATGAGTCCTTCGTTCATGACTTGCGTGGGGTGGGTGGGATTATTTCTTGCCCTCGATGTCGTCGAGCATACCGCTTACGAGGCGGCGCTGGGCGGCGGGATCTTCCATCTGGCCTTTTACGACCTTGGTGGCGATTTCGAGAGCAAATTCGCTGACTTGGTTGCGGAATTGCTGCTGGGCTTCTTTTTGCTGCTGCTCTATCTGGAGCCGCGCGCTGTCCATCACTTTCTGGGCCTCGGCCTGGGCGGCGGTGCGCGCCTGCTCGATAATCTGAGTCTTGACGCGGTCGGCGTCGCGGAGCATGTCGGCCTGCTGACGGCGGGCGTCGGCGATGACCTGCGATGCGCTCTCGCGGGCGTGGTCCAGCTGGTCTTTGGCGCTCTGGGCGTATTCCACACCCTTGTCGATCAGGTCGGCGCGCTGGTCCACGGTCTTCATTATCACCGGCCATGCAAATTTCCACAGTATGATGAAAAGCACGGCGAAGGATACGAACATCCAGAAGATCAGGCCGAAGTCGGGGGTGAAGAGTTCCATGTCGGATTTATATCGTCGGTGGGATACAGACGGTGATTATACGAAGAGCGCGAGGATACAAACGATGACGGCGAAGAGGGCCACACCCTCGATAAGGGCGGCGATCACAATCATGTTGGAGCGGATGTCGCCGGCTGCTTCGGGCTGGCGGGCGATGGCTTCCATGGCCGAGCCGCCGATTTTGCCGATACCGATGCCTGCGCCGATGGCTGCGATGGCTGCGCCGAGGCTGGCGCCGATTCCGTTGAGGGAGAGTTCTGCTAAAAGTCCTAACATAATCTTGTATTTTTAGAGGTTTTTGATTTCTTGCGGTTTAATGTATGGTCTTGCGGGCGAGGGTCACGCGGCTGCTGTCGCGCCGGCGTGCGCCTCTTTTTTGTGCTCTTCTTTTACCTTATGCTCCTCGTGGGCCTGGGCCAGCGAGATGAAGATGGTGGAGAGCATGGTGAATACGTATGCCTGGATGAAGCTCACCAGCACGTCGATGAGCAGCATGAATATCGAGAATCCGACCGATACGACGGTGGTGGCGGCGCCCACGGCGGGGCTCATGGCTGCGAAGATGAAGATGAGCAGGGTGAGCACGATCACTATCATGTGGCCGCCCATCATATTGGCAAACAGACGCACAGTCAGGGCGGCGGGCTTGGTGAATATGCCGAATACCTCGATGACCTGCATGATGGGCAGGGGGAACTTGAGCCAGATGGGTACGTCGGGCCAGAAGATTTCTTTCCAGTAGTGGCGGTTGGCCCAGAGGTTGGTCACCAGGAAGGTGAGGATGGCGAGCACCAGCGTGACGGCGATATTGCCGGTGAGGTTGGCGCCGCCGGGGAATACCACCATCAGGCCCAGGAGGTTCATGCCGAAGATGAAGAAGAAGACGGTGAGCAGGTAGGGCGCAAATCGGGGCGCGTCCTTGCCCAGGGTCGACTTCACCACTCCGTCGTAGATAAACATGAGCAGGGCCTCGACGGCGCCGAGTCCCTTGCGGGGGGCCTTGTAGGGATTGCGGCGGTGATATGCGGCCAGCCACAGCATCAGGCCCAGGGTGAGCGCCACGGTGATGAAGAGGGCACACACGTTTTTGGTAATCGACAGGTCGACGGGGCGGTATTCCTTGCCGTCGATTATCTGCACGACTTTGCCTTTGTAGGGGCTGTCTTTGGGAGCGATGCGGAAGGTGGCGTCGCCGTCGCGGTACTCGCCGCCGCCGGTGACGCGGCCCGACGAGAATACGTGGAGCCCGCTCTCCTTGTCCCATACGATCACGGGCAGGGGGAGGCGCTTGTGGTGGTCAAAGGGCACTTCCCAGCCGTAGCCGTCGCCGAGGTGCTCGAAGATGATGGCCTTGGGGTCGATTTTCTTCTCTTCGTGGCGCAGGGCGTCGTCGGCTGCGTCGACGGCCTCGTGGGCCGCTTCGGCTGCCGGAGCGGTTGCCTGGGCACGCGCTGCCGGGACGATGAGTGCCGTAAGGGCGATGATGAGTATGTGGAGGTATCTGCTCATGGCTCAATAGATGCACACCGATATTACGTCGCGGTCGATATCGGCCAGACCGCCGGGGATGTCGCGCGAGTCGCGGCCGGAGTCGGCCAGTGTAAACTCGATGGTGCCCCCGGTGAGGGTCGACACCAGCGAGGCATGGCCGTGCAGCACGGTGAAGCTGCCCAGTGCGCCCGGGAGGGTGACCGAGGTCACTTCGCCCTCATAGATTATGTCGGTGGCCGATATGATTTTGAGTGTCATCTGTGTCGGTTGTGTTTACTTGGTGTGGCGCTGTGAGGTCATTTTACCTCGGCAAGTATCTTCTTGCCTTTGGCGATGGCGTCGTCGATGGTGCCTACGTTGAGGAATGCCTGCTCGGGCAGGTCGTCGACCTCGCCGTTGAGTATCATCTTGAAGCCACGGATGGTCTCGCTCAGGGGCACCATCACGCCGGGCACGCCGGTAAACTGGGTGGCGACGTGGAAGGGCTGCGAGAGGAATCGCTGTGCGCGGCGGGCGCGTGATACCACGAGCTTGTCTTCGTCGGAGAGCTCGTCGACGCCGAGGATGGCGATGATGTCCTGGAGCTCGTTGTACTTCTGAAGGAGCTGCTTCACGGCCTGTGCGGTATTGTAGTGCTCCTCGCCCACGATGTTGGGGTCGAGGATACGCGAGGTCGACTCCAGGGGGTCTACGGCGGGGTAGATGCCCAGCTCGGTGATTTTACGCGAGAGCACGGTGGTGGCGTCGAGGAAGCTGAATGTGGTGGCAGGCGCGGGGTCGGTGAGGTCGTCGGCGGGTACGTAGATGGCCTGCACGGAGGTGATGGAGCCGTTTTTGGTCGAGGTGATGCGCTCCTGCAGGGCGCCCATCTCCGATGCCAGGGTGGGCTGGTAACCTACGGCCGAGGGCATGCGGCCCAGCAGAGCCGATACCTCGGAGCCGGCCTGTGTGAAGCGGAAGATATTGTCGATGAAGAGGAGCACGTCTTTACCGCCGGCGCCCTGGTCGCGGAATGTCTCTGCGACGGTGAGGCCGGTGAGGGCGACGCGCAGACGGGCGCCCGGGGGCTCGTTCATCTGGCCGAACACGAGCGCGGCCTGTGAGTCGGCCAGGCCGGCCATGTCGACGTCGTGGAGGTTCCACTCGCCTTTTTCCATGCCTTCCTTGAATTTATCGCCGTAGCGCATGACGCCGCTCTCGATCATCTCGCGCAGCAGGTCGTTGCCCTCGCGGGTACGCTCGCCCACGCCGGTGAATACCGAGAAGCCGTCGTGTCCCTTGGCGATATTGTTGATGAGCTCCATGATGAGCACGGTCTTGCCCACGCCGGCGCCGCCGAAGAGGCCGATCTTGCCGCCTTTGCTGTAGGGCTCGAGCAGGTCGATGACCTTGATGCCTGTGGAGAGTATCTCGGTGCCGATGGTGAGGTCTTCAAACTCGGGCGCGGGCTGGTGTATCGACTTGAGGTCGGTGCGGTCCAGTGCGGGGAGATTGTCGATGGCGCGGCCGATGACGTTCATCAGGCGACCCTTGACCTGCGCGCCGGTGGGTATGGCGATGGGCTGGCCGAGGCTTACCACCTTGGTGCCGCGGCGCAGGCCGTCGGTGCTTTCCATGGCGACGCAGCGCACGGTGTCTTCGCCGATGTGCTGCTCGACCTCGAGGATGCACTCGGTGCCGTCTTCACGGTCGATTTTCAGAGCTGTGTAGATGGGGGGCAGCAGGCGGTCGTCGCCTTCGAAGGCGACGTCGACCACGGGGCCGATAATCTGGGCGATGGTGCCGGTAATTTCGCTCATTGTTTCAGTGAGGTATGGAGGTGTATTGTATGCGGTGATTAGATATGCCAGCCGAGGAGCACGATTACTACCATCAGCACCAGGTTGAACAGGCCGATGGGCAGCAGGTATTTCCACTCCAGCGACAGGAGCTGGTCGATGCGCAGGCGGGGGAAGGTCCACTTAAACCATATGATGATGGCGGAGAGTACCACGGCTTTGCCCAGGAACCAGATTACCGAGGGGATGTAGTCCATGATGTGGTTGAACGCCTCCCAGCCCGGTATGTGCAGGGGCATCCAGCCGCCGAAGAAGAGCAGCGAGGCCACGCCCGACACGATGAAGAGGTTGAGGTACTCGGCCAGGTAGAAGAAGCCGAAGTGGATACCGGAGTACTCGGTGTGGTAGCCGGCGGTGAGCTCCGACTCGGCCTCGGGCAGGTCGAAGGGGCCGCGGTTGGTCTCGGCAGTGCCGGCTATCATGTAGATTACAAATGCGATGAGAGCGGCGATGTGGCCCTTGAAGATAAACCACGCGTCGGCCTGAGCTGCCACGATGTCGCCCACCGACATGGAGCCGGCCAGTACCACCATGGTGATGACCGACAGGCCGATGGAGAGCTCGTAGCTGACCATCTGCGCGCCGGAGCGCAGGGCGCCGATGAGGGTAAACTTATTGTTTGACGACCAGCCGGCCAGCAGGATGCCCAGCACGCCTATCGACGAGCATGCCAGCAGGAAGAAGATGCCGATGTTGAAGTCGATTATCTGCAGGCCGTTGCCCCAGGGCAGCACGGCAAAGCACATCATTGAGGCGATTATCACCAGGTAGGGGGCCAGGGCAAAGAGAAACTTGTCGATGTGGCGCAGCTCGATGAGCTCCTTGATGAGAATCTTGAACATGTCGGCCACGCTCTGCAGCAGACCCCAGGGGCCTACGCGGTTGGGGCCGAGGCGGCACTGCACGTATGCGCAGAGCTTGCGCTCGTAGAGGATGTAGAAGAGGGCGAGCACCGAGTAGACCAGCAGCAGACCCAGGCCTATGATGATGCACTCGCACAGTACAGCGGCCCATGAGGGCATGAGCGAGAGGAAAAACTCGTGTATGCTGTTGGTGATGATACCGAAATCTTGCATATTGTGGATGTGTGATGTACGGGATTATCGATTAGCGGTCCATATCGGGCACGATGTAGTCGAGCGAGCCGCCGATGGTGATGAGGTCGGCAATCTTGTTGCCACGGGTGAGGTGGTCGACCACTGCGGCCAGGGGCAGGCAGGGCGGGGCTATCTTGAGACGGTAGGGCTTGGTGGAGCCGTCGCTCTCGAGGTATACGGCAAATACGCCGCGGCAGCCTTCGACCAGCTGCATCCATGAGCCTTTGGGGAGCTTGAGCACCTTGGGTACCTTCACGCAGTACTCGCCGTCGGGGATGTTGTCGACAAGCTGCTCGAGGATGCGGGCGCTCTGGCGTATCTCTTCCATGCGGCACTTGAAGCGGGCCATGGAGTCGCCCTCGGTGCGCACGACCTCGTCGAAGTCGAGCTCGCTGTAGATGGAGTAGGGGGCCATCTTGCGCACGTCGCATGCCCAGCCCGAGGCGCGGCCCGAGGGGCCGGTGACGCCCCACGATATGGCGTCGGCGCGCGACAGTGTGCCGACGCCTTCCATACGGTTGCGGGCGATGACGTTGCCGGTGAATATCTTGTCGTACTCCTTGAGGTTTTTGGGGATTACGGCCAGCAGAGCCTTCACGTCGTCGACAAAGTCGGGGGCGATGTCTTGCATCACGCCGCCGATGCAGTCGTAGTTGAAGGTCATGCGGGCGCCGCAGGTCTTCTCCATGATGTCGAGGATCTGCTCGCGCACTCGCAGCGTGTAGAAGAGCATGGTGGTGGCGCCGAGGTCCATGCAGAATGTACCGGCGAAGAGGCAGTGCGATGCTATACGGGAGAGCTCGTCCATCATCACGCGTATCACCTGTGCGCGGCGCGAAATCTCGATGCCGGCGGCCTTCTCGATGGCGATGCAGAGGCCGTGGTGATAGTTGTGGGCCGAGAAGTAGTCGAGACGGTCCATGAAGTGGAGTGTCTGCGGCCACTGGAGCGACTCGCAGAGCTTCTCGACGCCGCGGTGGATGTAGCCCATGTAGACGTCGATCTTCTTGATGGTCTCGCCGTCGACTGCGGTGCGGAATCGGAGCACGCCGTGGGTGGCGGGGTGCTGCGGGCCGATGTTGACCACAAAGTCCTCGGGGCCGAATACGGCGCGCTCGGTCTTGACGACTTTGCCGTCGGGCTGCTCGACCCACACGTCGGTGAGGTCGCTCTGGCGCTCGTTTTCGGTGGATATGGGGTTGAGGGCGGGGTCTTCGTCGTAGTCTTTGCGCAGGGGGTAGCCCACCCAGTCGATGTTCAGGAAAAGGCGGCGCATGTCGGGGTTGCCGATAAATACGATGCCGAAGAAGTCGTACACCTCACGCTCGTAGATGCCGGCGATGTCCCAGAGGTCGGCCACGGAGTGGAGCATGGGCTTGTCGCGGTCGGTGGTGGCAACCTTTACGGCCACTGTGTGGCTGTGGCGGGTCGACATCATATAGTATATGCAGCCGAGTGAGTCGGTCCAGTCCATGCCGACGATGGTCACGAGATAGTCCATCGCGGTGTCGGGGTTGTCGCGCAGGGTAGAGGCGACGGAGTGCCAGTCGGCGTCGGCTACGGTGAGCATCGGGGTGCCCGAGTCGTCGCTGCCGAGGGTGGCGGCGGGGAAGAGCTGTGCGAGCTTATCCTGAAGGTTAGCCATAGGGTATGATTGGTTTAGGGCTTGGGTCTTGGATGTGATGATGGGAGTGGGAGGCGGGGATTAGTCCTGTACGGGATGAGCGTCGAGAAACTCCTGCCGCTTCTGCTTGCGGTTGACGCCGCCGAAGAATCGCTCCACCTTGATTTTACGCGAGAGTTGCATGATACCGTATATCATGGCCTCGGGGCGGGGCGGGCAGCCGGGCACGAATACGTCGACGGGCACGATGTCTTCGATGCCCTTGGCGACATGGTAGCTCTTGCGGAAGGGGCCGCCGGAGATGGCACACGAGCCGCAGGCGATGACGTACTTGGGCTCGGCGAGCTGGTCGTAGAGGCGGCGGAATACGGGCACCATGCGGTTGACAATCGTGCCGGCCACCATCATGAAGTCGGCCTGGCGGGGCGAGGCACGTGCTACTTCCCAGCCAAATCGGGCCATATCGAAGCGCGCCGCGCCGAGCGACACAAATTCGATACCGCAGCAACTGGTGGCGAAGGTCAGCGGCCAGATAGAGTTGGAGCGCCCCCAGTTGATGAGCTTGTCAAAGGAGCCGACGACCACGTTGGCGCCGCTCTCGCGCAGCTCGTTGACGAGTTTTTCGATGTACTCGTTATCTTTAAATGCCTCGTAGGGCATGCTTTTGCAAGTTACTTCCATTCCAGTGCTCCTTTCCGCCAGGCGTATACGAGGCCCAGCACGAGTATTGTGAAGAATACGGCGATAGAGATGAGGCCGTCGAAGCCCAGGGCACGCATGCGCACTGCCCAGGGGAAGAGGAATACAGTCTCGACGTCGAACATCAGGAAGAGGATGGCGAAGAGGTAGTATCCGACCTTAAACTGGGCCATGCTTTCGCCGCGGGTGGGTATGCCGCACTCGTAGGGCTCACCCTTCTGGGGGTTAAACGAGCGGGGCGAGATCATCCCGGCTATCCACATCGCGAGAAACACGAGCGCGATGCCGGTCACCAGCGCGGTGATGGCCAGGATGCCCGGAGTCTCGATTCCAAAAATAGCTAATGGTATCATATGCTGTCGGTAGAGTTTTGTATTCTCATGTCATGATGCGGCTCGCAATAACGCTCCCGTGCCGGCTATCTTATTGATAATGGCCGGTATACGAGGTAGTCAAGCGCGCCGCAAGGTTATCATTGCGGTTTTATGCGTGCAAAGATAGCGAAATGTTCTTAAAAATCGGCGCAATTTATGGGCTGATTTTTAAAAATGTATAAAAATTCCGGCCTACAACGTACCCGACGGTAATCCCGCCCGCCGCAGCTAAAGTCAAATCCACTACAGGCATCACGATTATTTTATTTCTGAGTTTAAGAAGTCGGAATCTCGAAAGAAAGCCTGATTCCGGGCGTCGCAGCTCTGCATACCGGCTTTGTTTACCCGTTGCAACCGCCGAAATGCCTTTAGAGTGTTGCCAAATATATCCTGCTCGTCAGTTCACACAGATTGTGACAACCGAGGCATACAAAAAGAGTAGTCAGCAAATCGCTGACTACTCTTTTGTGGTCCCACTAGGGCTTGAACCTAGGACTCCCTGATTATGAGTCAGGTGCTCTAACCGACTGAGCTATAGGACCGTGAGCGGGTGGCGGTGTGGCCGCCCGCCCGATGATGGTGCAAAGGTACGAATATTATCGTAACCGGCAATGTTTTTGGCGATTTTTTTTAGTTGAAGTAGGCCGAGCGGGGCTTGTTGAGGCGGGCCAGGGTGAGCTGGTAGCGGTACTCGAGGTCGAGAAAGCGCAGGCGTGCCTCGGTGAAGAGGTTGAGCTCGGTCATGTAGTTGATGAAGTTGATCTGCCCGGCGGTATAGGATTTCTCGAGCAGGCGCAGGTAGCTGTCGTCGCCGGTGATGCTACGGTATGCGTCGAGCTCGTCGCGCAGGCGCAGGGCGGTATCGTGGAGGCCGGCGGTCTGGGCACGGGCTATCGATACGGCGGCTCCGCTCTCGGCGGCGATGGCCTCGGCCTCGAGTGTGGCGGCGCGCTCGCGCTGCTTGCGCGACCACGAGGGCAGGCGCAGGCCCAGGGTGAGTCCGGTGAAGTGGGAGTGGTCTTCGTAGGCGTGGGCTACGCCGAGCGAGAGCGAGGGCAGGGTGCTGCGCCGCAGGGCGTCGATGCCGGCGCGGGAGGCGCGGGCGCGTGCCACGGCGGCGTGGTACTCGGGGTACATCTCGGGGGCGAGGCGGTCGGGATGGATGGTCTGCCGGGGGTAGTCGACCCAGGCGCGGGTGTCGGCGTCGACGCCTTGGGCGGCGAGGGATGCGGCGAGGGCGTCGATGTCGGCGTCGGCCAGGGCAAGCTCGCGCTCGATGTCGAGGCGGGCCAGGGCGCTCTTGCGTATGTCGAGGGCGGTGGCGCTCTCGCGCTTGTATGCCAGGCGGGTGAGTGAGTCGATGGCGACGACGTTGTCGCGGGTGTGTGCGAGCAGGTCGCGGCGGCGGCGGGCGTTTACGATGTCGATCACGAGCAGCTTTATCTCGAGGGCCTTGTCGAGGGCGGCGGTGCGGGCCGATGCCTCGGCGGCGAAGCCTATGGCCTCGGCCTGGCGGCGGCGAGCGCTGTAGGCTCCGGGCCAGTCGAAGCTCTGGCTGATGCCGACCGACCAGCGGCCTTCGTCGCCGTCGTGGTTCCAGAGGTACTCAAACTCTGCCTCGGGCCCTTCGGGGGTGTTGTCGGCCAGTACGGCGGCGGCCTCGGCGGCCATGCGCAGGCTGTCGGGGCGCACGCCGTAGCCGGTGCGGAGGGCGTCGGCGACGACGGCGTCGTAGTCGGGCGCGACGGCCGATGCGGCGACTGCCGCTGCGAGCAGCGCGGTCAGTGCGGTGATATGTCGGATGTTCATTTGGAGCGGTTTATGAGTTTGTATACTGCGGGTATTACGAGCAGGTTGAGGATGGTGCTCGACACCAGGCCGCCGATGATGACGGTTGCCAGGGGCGACTGTATCTCGTTGCCGGTCTTGTCGCCGCCGATGGCGAGGGGGATGAGGGCGAGCATCGATGTGAGGGCGGTCATCACGATGGGCAGCAGGCGGTCGGCCGAGCCTTCGGCGATGCGGCTGTCGAGGCCGGCACCGGCGTCGCGCAGGGCGTTGTATCGCGAGATGAGGAGCATGCCGTTGCGGGTGGTGATGCCGAGCAGCGATATGAAGCCGATGATGGCCGGGATATTGAGCTCGCCTCCGGTGAGCCACAGGATGAGCACGGCGCCTATCATGGCCAGGGGGATGTTGAGCAGTATCACGAGCGACTCTGCGACCGACTTAAACTGGGCGTAGAGCAGCATCAGTATCACCAGCAGGGCGCCGAGTGATGTGAGGAGCAGGGTGCGCGATGCGGCCGCCTCGCTCTCAAATTGTCCGCCGTAGCTCACATAGTAGCCTTCGGGGAGGTCGACGCTCTGCTCGATACGGCGGCGGATGTCGTCGACTGCGCCGCGCAGGTCGCGGTCTTCGACGTTGGCCGACACGACGATGCGGCGTTTGACGTTCTCGCGGTTGACGGCGTTGGGACCTTGGGTGGAGATGATCTCGGCTACCTGGTCGAGGGGCACGGGGCCGCGCCCGGGGGCGTCGATGGTGAGCGAGCGCAGGCCGTCGAGCGAGCCGCGGGCGCCCTCGTCGGCGCGCAGCACGATGTCGTATGGCAGCCCGTCTTCGTACACCTGCGACACGCGGCGGCCGGCGATGGCGGTCGACACGGCGCGGCTGAATGCGGCGGGTGTGATGCCGTAGCGGGCGAGTATGTCGCGGCGGGGATGTATCACCAGCTCGGGGCGCATCACCTGCTGCTCGACGTTGACGTCGACCACGCCGTCGATGTCGCCGATGGCCTGCTTTACGCCGGTGCCGAGCGAGTGGAGCCGCTCCAGGTCGGGGCCAAAGATCTTGATGGCAATCTGTGCCTGTGTACCCGAGAGCATGGCGTCGATGCGGTGGGAGATGGGCTGGCCGACCTCGATGTTGGTGCCGGGCAGCTCCGAGAGCCGCTCGCGCAGCTCGTGGGCGACCTCGGCGCGGGTGCGTCCGCTCTCGAGGGAGTAGGGCACGTCGAGCTCGCTGACGTTGGGGCCGAAAGAGTGCTCGGCCAGCTCGGCACGGCCGGTCTTGCGGGCTACGCCGGTCACCTCGGGCACCGACATGATGATGCGCTCGGCCTCGGCGCCGAGGCGGTCGCTCTCCTCAAGGGAGATGCCCGGCAGGGTGGCGACGTTGATTGTAAACGAGCCTTCGTTGAACGACGGCAGGAACGACCGTCCCAGCGAGAAGAATACCACCATGGCGCCGGCAAAGGCCACGCCTGTGGCGATGAGCACCGGGCGCGTGTGGGCCAGTGTCCAGGCCAGCGAGCGCGAGTAGGCGGCGCGCAGCTTGCGGCTGAGCCATGGCTCGCGCTGCATGGTCGCATCGGCGCGCCGGCTGCCTCCCAGCAGATAGTAGCAGAGCACCGGGGTGAGGGTGAGGGCGACCAGGGTCGACGCCACCAGCGCCACGATAAAGGCCACGCCCAGCGGTATGAGCAGGCGGCCCTCCATGCCCGACAGGAAGAATAGCGGCATGAAGCTGGCGATGATGATGAGCGACGAGTTGAGGATGGGCAGGCGCACCTCGGCCGAGGCGCGGTACACCACCTTGACGGCCGGCAGTCGCTCGCCCTCGGGCAGGGCGCGGTTTTGCCTGAGCCGCTTGTATACATTCTCGACATCGACGATGGCGTCGTCGACCAGCGAGCCTATGGCGATGGCTATGCCGCCCAGGCTCATGGTATTGACGGTATATCCCATCAGATGGAGTATGAGCACGGCGATGATGATGCTCATGGGCAGGGCGGTCACGGAGATGAGGGTGGTGCGGAGGTTCATCAGGAAGAAAAACAGCACCACTATCACAAATAGCGCTCCCTCGAGCAGCGCCTCCTGCAGATTGGATATCGACGTGTCGATGAAGTCGCTCTGGCGGAAGATGTCGGTCGATACGTGCACGTCGGCCGGCAGGGTGCGGGCGATGTCGGCCATCTCGCGCTCGATGGCCTCGGTGAGCGATAGGGTGCCGGCTCCGTGCTGCTTGGTGACGGTGATGAGTACGGCGGGGTGGCCCTTGACCGATGCGGTGCCCAGGCGTGGCAGGGCGCCGCCCACGCTCACGTCGGCCACGTCGGCCACGGTGATGAAGCCGCCCGCGGGGTCGGCGCGCACTACCGTGGCGCCCAGCTCCTCGGCCGAGGTGCTGTTGAGCTCGCCTTTGACGATGTACTCCTGGCCGTAGTCGTATACGATGCCGCCCGTGGCATTGTCGTTGAGGGCCTCGACGGCGGCGGTGAGCTCGTCGAGGCTCACGCCGTATGCCTTCATGCGCTCGGGCGAGAATCGTATCTGATACTCGCGCTCGTCGCCGCCCTGCACCGATACCTGCGATACGCCGCCCAGGGCGAGCAGCCGCGGGCGCACCGTGCGGTCGGCGATGGTGCGCAGGTCGAGCATCGAGGTGGAGTCGGCCGTGAGGCCGATGGTAAACATCTCGCCCAGTATCGACGATGCCGGGCCCATGACCGGAGCATCGACGCCGGCCGGCAGCTGCTCGGCCACTGCGGTGAGGCGCTCGCTCACGGTCTGGCGGGCGCGGTAGAGGTCGGTGTCCCAGTCAAACTCGACATTGACCACCGAGAAACCCGTGGTGCTCGACGAGCGTACACGACGCACGCCCGTGGCGCCGTTGAGCGCCGTCTCCACGGGGAAAGTCACTATCTGCTCGACATCCTCGGCGGCCATGCCCGGCGCCTCGGTCATCACGGTGACTGTGGGCGCGTTGAGGTCGGGGAAGATGTCTACTTCGGTGCGCAGCAGCACAGCCACGCCGGCGATGAGTATGACGATGCACAGCACCAGCACACTGAGGCGATTGGTCAGCGACCAATGTATGATACGGTTTAGCATGGTGTGCGGGTATTAGTGGGAGTGTGAGTGGCCGGCGGGCACGCTGCCGGCGGCAGCGGCCAGAGTGATGGCGGTGGTGCCGCGGCTCACCACGGCCTCGCCGCCGTGCAGGCCGGCGAGTATGGCGCGGCGGTTGCCGTCGGTGGCGCCGGGAGTCACGGGGAGCTTGGTGTAGCAGTCGTCGTCGAGGCGCACGTACACGTAATAGTCGCCCTGCTGCTCGACGATGGCCGATGCCGGTACCGAGAGCACATCGGCGCTGCCCGAGCCGAGCAGGTAGGTGTCGACGGCTGTGCCGGGTATCACGTCGGGCGAGCTGAATGTGAATGCCACCGGCACGTAGCCGGCCGCGCCGCCCGATGCCGATGCTCCGGCGCGGCGGCCGCCGGCCTCGCTCAGCAGCAGGGTCTTGCCGCCGGCGTAGGGCAGCGATATGCGGACGTCGGTGATGTCGCCGGCCTCGGCGTAGCGGCCGGCCGGCACATCGGCGCGCAGGGTGAGCGTGGCAGCGGAGCCTACCGACGCTATCGGCGCGCCCGTCTCGACAAAACGGCCTGAGGCTGCGTCGATGGCGGTGATGACACCGCTCACGGGCGCGGTGACGCGGCCCGATGCGGCCGCGCCGCTGTATGCGGCTGCCGCGCGCTCGGCGGCGGCCACGGCGGCGTTGTACTCGGCGCGGGTCACGAGGCGGTCGCGCCAGAGGGCTTCGACGCGCTCCAGCTCAGCGCGGGCGGCGGTGAGCTCGGCGCGGGCGGCGCGGTTGGCGTCGCCGCCGCTCACGGCGTCGGCGCGCACAGTGGCGATGAGCTGGCCGGCGCGCACCTCGGCTCCTACCTCGATGCCGCGGGCCAGGGTGACGATGCCGGCCGTCGGGGCCGACGCGGTGCCGCGCGAGTCGGCGGCCGGCTCCACGATACCGCTTACCTTGATTACGCGTGCCATCGGGGCGATGCGGGCTGTGTCGACCTCGACGCCCAGGCGGGCGGCCATCTCGGGCTTGAGGGTGATTACACCGTCGTCGTGATGCTCATGCTCGTCGGCGCCTTCGGCCTGGTGGAAGTGTGCGGGGTGGTGGTCATGGCCGTGCTCGGCGTCGTGACCCTCGTGACCGGCATGGTCGTGGGAACATGCCGATACTGATAAAGCTGCCGCGGTGAGCAGCAGATAGATATGTTTCATGTAAGGTGTGATTTGCGGGTTATGTATGCGATGGTTGACTGTCGCCGACCGGGCGGTCGGCTCCTCGGGGGGGGGGGAGGGTATCAAGCCATCGCAGGCGGCCCGCGCAGCGCCGTCGCGGCACTGCACCCGTCGATGGTGGCGGCGCAGCAGGCGCCGCGGCATACATGCCGGGTGATGATGTACACCGGAGCGGGACACACCACTGCGCCGACAGCCACGGCCGCGTGCGGGGCCGGGAGGGGCACAGCCGCGTGGCGCTGCTGGGAGTCGGCGGTGAGCGACAATACAAAGCGCTTGCACGAGTGAGGCTCGCGGCCGTGGTCGTGCCCGTGGCTGCAAGGAGCGTGCCCGATGGAGTGCAGGCACAGGCACGGGCGCCCGGCACCGTCGTGGTGATGGTGCTGAGCCACGGTGCAGCACATCGTGGTGGCGATGAGCAGCACAGACAGTATGAGTGTGACTATCCGCTTCACGGTGCAAAGATAATAAAATTCACGAGAAGTTGCAATTGACTTATTGACGCGCTTGGACTGTAATATGTGGATTTATGAAAGAAACAATGCTGAAAATTTGGAAAAATGATTTAAAGGGTGTTACTTTGCGAGCATGTTGCTTGATGCAGACGCGATACACATAATACATATTAAGACACATACACATATACACACATTTTAATGTCCATTTCCTATGAAAAAGATTGACTATCTTGTCGTTGCCGTGCTGGCTGCCTTGTCGGCGCCGTCGGTGCCGGCCGCTGCCGCCCACGATGCCCGCGAGGTGAGGGCCGCCGCAGGCTATGAAGTGACAGGCATGTCGCTGCCGGGCTACAAGACCCGCCGGGCCGGTGCCGTGTCGCAGCCACGGGCCGAGGGCCGCCGTCGCCTCGTGCAGACAGATGCCTCCGGCTCCACAGCCACTGCCGTAAACGGCTATGTGGCATACTCCGACAACGACCCTGCCACCGGCGCCGCCGCCCACCCCAAGGGCATGTACAAGGTGGTGAGCGACGGCACATTTACCAATCTCGACGCGACCGATTTCTCGCAAGATCTCGATGCCACCTTTGGCGGGGTGCTGGTAGGCGACACATATTACTGCACTTACGTATGGGACAGCGGCACATCCGAGATAGGGCAGGTGCCTTTTATCCAGAAGTGGAATGCCGCCGATTGGACCCTCATCGACGCCAATATCGCCAAAAGCGGCGACGTGCTGGCATACGACCTTACCTACGACGCTGTCTCGGGCAAGATTTACGGACTGTTTGCCGACGGTACCAAGCCGGTGCTCGGTGTGCTCGACCCCGAGGCCGGCACGCGCACGACAGTGGCGACACTCGACCGCTTTTTCTGCTCGATAGCGGCCGACGATACCGGCACGCTCTATGGCATCGATCAGGCGGCCGGCCAACTGTGGAAGATAAATCCGCAGACAGCCAATACCACCTATGTCGGGGCTACCGGCGTGGTGTCGGCATATCAGGCCTCGGCATGCTACGACTCTGCCACGGGCAAGATACTGTGGACACCGACGACGGCAGCCGATGTCGCCTCGCTCTATGCCATCAGTCCCGCCGACGGCTCGGCGCAGAAGCTCGTCGATTTTGAGTATGGCGACCAGCTGCTCGGAATCTACGCTGTGGAGGCCGGAGAGGTGAGCGGCCGTCCCGCTCCTGTCGAGGGCCTCGCGGCCACATTTGCCGGCGGCTCGCGCCAGGGCGTGGTGATGTTTACCACCCCCGCGGCCAATGCCGACGGCAGCGCCGGCTCCTCCCTCACATACTCCGTGAGTATCGACGACGGCGACCCGCTCACGGGCACGGCCGGCTATGGCGCGGCAGTGTCTGTGCCGGTGACGGTCGATGCCGACGGCCGGCATACCTTTGCCGTGAGTGTGAGCAACGACCGCGGCACCTCGCAGGTCAAGCGAGTGGAGTGTGTCGTGGGATACGGCATACCGCCGGCGCCGGTGGTCGCCCTGGAGCGCACGGGCGATGTCAACCATGTGAGCTGGACAGCCGTGTCGGCCACCACCGACGGTGGCTTCATCGACCCTGCGGCGGTCACATACCGAGTGACGCGCTATCCGGGCAAGGCCGTGGTGGCGCAGAGCACCGCAGCCACATCGATAGACGACGTGATTGCCTCCGACAGCCCATACAGCTACTTCTACTATGAGGTGGTGGCCGTCAACGGCCGCAGCGAGTCGGCCCCGGGCGTGTCAAACCGCTACGACGGCGGCTTCATCACACCGCCGTACCTCCAGACTTTCGACGACGCCTCGGCCCTCGACGGCTACACGGTGCTCAATGTCAACGGCGACAATGTCGAGTGGACTATAGACACCCAGGCGGCGTACCTCAAATACAACTCGCAGATGGCCGCCGACGACTGGCTCATCACGCCGCCGGTGGTGATGGAGGCCGGCAAGCTCTACGGCATCTACCTCGATGTGAAAGGCCGCTCGGCATCTTACGACGAGAAGTTTGCCGTGATGATGGGCACCGCGGCCACGCCCGAGGGCATGACCATCACGGTGATACCCGAGACGGAGTTTCGCAGCGCCGCTTACACCCGCCGTATGGAGTATGTATCTGTCCCGGCCGACGGCACTTATTACATAGGTGTACACGGGTGCAGCGACAAAAACAAGTATGCCCTCTATGTCGACAACCTCGGCGTCACCGCTCCCATATCTGACAAGGCTCCCGGAGCCATAACCGATGTGAAAGTGGTGCCGAGTCCCGACGGGTCTGCCTCGGCCGTAATATCGTTTAACGCCCCGGCCGCCGATATAGCGGGCAATCGCATGCAGGGCGCGCTGGCCTCGGTCACCGTATCCCGCGGCGGTGAGAAGATAAAGACTTTCGACGCCCCGGTCGCCGGCCGTGAGCTGAGCTTTGTCGACTCGGCCGCCGAGGAGGGCGACTACTCCTATACCGCGGTGGCAGCAAACGCCTACGGCGAGGGCCGCCCGACCGACTTCACTGCATATCTTGGCGTCAACACTCCCGGCCGCCCGACCAATATAGCCGTGGCCGAGCCGTCGGTAGGCAAGGTGACGGTATCGTGGGACGCGCCGGCCGTTGATGCCGACGGCAATCCCATCAACGCGGGCCTCATCACCTACAATATCTACCGCCCCAACGACGACGGCCGCATGGTGGTGCTCCAGCGCGGGCTCACCGCCACCGAGTACTCCTACCAGGCGCGTCCGGCCTCGGTCGAGCAGGCGTTTGAGACCTACGGTGTGCAGGCTGTCACCCGCCGCGGAGTGTCAAACGTGTTTACCTCGGCCACCGTGCCGGTGGGCGCGCCCTACGGACTGCCTTACAAGGAGTCGTTTAAGGGCGGGGCGAGCCGCCACGTCCATGCCGTGAAGATGATTACCGGCGGCGAGTGGGCCGCTTCAGACGACCATACACTGGCCGGGCTTGCCTCTGTCGACGGCGACAACGGGTTCATGGCCATGTACAGCAATATCGCCACCGAGAGCTCGATGCTACACACCGGCAAGATAGACCTCGGCACGGCCGAGCATCCGGTGCTCACGCTCTATACATACAATATCGTGGCCCGCGACCCCGACACGGGCGAGGTGGTAGGCTCCATCGACCAAAACAAGCTCACCATCAGCGTCAACGACCGCAGCGAGGGATTTGTCGAGGTGCTGACCGTCGCCATGGACGAGCTGCCGGCCGAGGGCTGGAACCGCCTCATCGTCGACCTCACCCCGTACAAGGGCAAGGTGATCGAGCTGGGCTTCACGGCCTATGTCGTCAACAAGCAGTATACGCTCATCGATGATGTGAGAGTGTTTGACCGCCTGGCCCACAACCTGAGCGTGGCCTCTGTGACTGCTCCCGCATCGGTGTCGCCCGACCAGGCTTATGCCGTGGCCGTGACTGTCGAGAACAATGGCGAGCAGCCCTCGCAGCCCTATACCGTGGAGCTGTACCGCAATGACGAGTGTGTGCTCACGGCCGACGGCCCGGCGCTGGCTTTCGGCGAGAAAGCCACCGTGACCTTTGACCAGACGCTCAACATCACCCACGGCGACGACCACCGCTACCGCGCCGTGGCGGTATACGCCCCCGACCTCGACCCGGCCGACAATACCTCGGCCGATGTGGCCGTGAAGCTGCGCCTGTCCAATATGCCCTCGCCCCGCGACCTCACCGCGGCTGCCGACTTTGAGAGCGTGTCGCTCCAGTGGACCGAGCCCGACCCGACCATGGTGACGGCCGAGCCCGTGACCGAGGACTTCGAGAGCTACGAGTCTTTTGCCAAAGAGAATCTCGGCGGCTGGACTCTGGTCGACGCCGACCATCTCCCCATCGGCGACATGAATTCGATAGGTATGCCGGGCATCGAGCATGGTTATTACCTGTCGTGGTTTGTCAACGATGCCGCCTTCGCAGGCTGGCAAGGCTCGATAAAGGCCAATTCGGGCGACAAATTCCTCGCCCAGGTATACGCCGAGGGCGGCCCCTGCGACGACTGGCTCATCTCGCCGCGGCTCTTCGGCGGCGCGCAGACAGTCACTTTCTATGCCCGCAGCTACAATTCCCGATTCCTGGAGTCGATGGAGATGCTGTACTCGTCGACCACGGCCGAGCTCTCGGAGTTTGTCAAGGTCAAAAGCGTGGGAGCGGTGTCGTCGACATGGTACAGATACAGCTTCGATGTGCCCGAGGGTGCCGAGTACTTTGCCATCCGCTGTACATCCGACGACAAGGCCATGCTCTTTATCGACGACATCACATACTGCCCGTACTTCGAGAAAGAACTCACCGTGGCGGGCTACAATGTCTACCGCGACGGTGTGCGTGTCAATGATGCGCCTGTGGAGTCGACCGCCTATACCGATGTGGTCGACGTGGCAGCCGACGCCGAGAGCCACAGCTATGTGGTGTCGGCTCTCTATGCCGATGCCGAGTCGCGTCCGTCCAACGAGGCTTCAGTGCAGGTAGTGTCGGGGCTGCGGGCGGCCCTCGCCGCAGGTATCACCATCGCCACTGCCCCCGGTGAGATAGTGGTGAGCGGCGCCGACGGGCTGCCGGTAAGCGTATACGGCTTGGGCGGTGTCACGCTCTGCCGCATGACCGGCACGGCCGAGATCCGTATCGCCATGGCGCCCGGTACATACCTGGTGAAGGCCGGCGCGACCGTCGCCAAGGTGCAGGTGCGCTGACAGTAATTTCCATCATCTGTACAATCCCCGCCGCATGTCGTATGTGGCGGGGATTGCTTATCTTTGCGGGTATGATACTGATAGCTCCCGATAAATTCAAGGGCTCGCTCACGGCCGGGCAGGTATGCGAGGTCGTAGGCGATGTGCTGCGCTCGCGTGGCTTTGCCGATATTGCCGCAGTGCCGATGGCCGACGGCGGCGAGGGCACGCCGGCCGTGCTCGGCGGCCGGCGTGTGATAGTGAGTCACGACCACATAGGCCCGCAGGCCGAGGGCATGACAGACCGCGGCGTGATGCACCGCTCGTCGGCGCCGCTGGGCCGTGCGATAGCCGCTGCCGGTCCGGGGCCGCTGTATGTGGGCATCGGCGGCACGGCCACATGCGACGGCGGCGCCGGGATGCTTGCCGCGCTGGGCGCGAGGTTTTTTGACAGTGACGGGTGGGAGATTACCTCCTGCATCACCCCGGCCGTATTGCCTTCGGTGGTGCGCGCCGACCTGTCGGCGCTGCGGCGTGGCCCGTGGTGCCATATGCTCACCGGCCTGGCCGATGTGAGGGCTTCGCTGCTGCCGCCCGGGCTGTCGGCTATGGACTTTGCGGCGCAGAAGGGCGCCGCGGCTGCGGATATGCCGGTGCTTGCCGCGGGGCTGGAGTCGCTGCGCCGAGCGCTCGGCGTCGATACAAGCTCGCCATACGACGGCGCCGGCGGCGGGGTGGGGTTTGCCCTGGCGTCGGTCATCGGAGCCGAGGTGCAGCCCGGAGCCGAGGTGATACTCGACAGCTGCGGCATCGACTGGCCGCGGGTGAGCTTTGTCATCACGGGCGAGGGGCGCATCGACGAGCAGACGGCCGGCGGCAAGGTGGTCGATGCCGTGGTGCGCCGCGCCCGCAGGCTGGGTGTGCCGTCGCTGGCCATCGGTGGCTATGCCGGGCAGTCGCTGCGCCGCGGCGGGCGTCATGCCGTCATATCCACGGTCGACACCCCCGGCGAGTATGTGCCGGAGCTGGCTGCAGAGCGTCTGCGCGGGGCGTTGGGCCGTTACCTCGACTCCTGCGGGCCGATACCGGCGGCGATGGCCAGCGAGGTGTCGACCACTCCGAAGTCGTAGCGCTTGAAGTCGGGCCCCTTGCCGTCGAGCTCATGCCAGGCGCAGATACAGCTGTGCACGCGGCGGCGCTCGTCGCAGCCGCATGCTTCGGGGTCGGGGCTGTACCCAAGCAGCTCGTGGGCAGCCACCCAGCGCAGGTGCTCGAGCTGGGCCAGCCGCAGCACGACCAGGTTTTCGGCCTCGCTCAGTCCCGTATAGCGTATCTGTGTGCCTGCGCCTTGGCATCGCGGCAGGCCGTCGGGGCCGAAGTATCGGCGCAGGAAGTCGCGGCGCGATGTGCCTGCCGGCAGTGAGCGGCACAGCAGGCGCAGCTTGGTGGCGGCGTGCGACGCATTGGCCATGTCTTGCGACTCCTGGCGGCGCAGGCGGCTCAGCAGGTCGAGGTCGGGAGTGCCGGTGTCGGCCGGGGCGGCGCGGCGCGCGTGCCAGGTGTCGGCGACGCCGCTGAGGCGCCGGTAGCCGGCGTGAAACCGGTGGCCTGCGCGCTCGAGACGGTCGCCCACCACCAGATCGTATGTATACGTGCAGCAGGGCAGCCCGAATATCTCGATGACGCGGCGGTTGGCCCGCCCCAGGCCGTAGCCGTGATTGTAGTGGTCGGCGATTTTGCCGAGGCGCTCGGCCTTGGCATCGTCGGTGCAGCGCACCAGTATGCGCAGGTCGCCTATCTCGTCGCGTACCTGGCGCACCCGGGTGAATATACGTGCCGCCAGGGCGATGGCTTCGTCGTCGTCGCCCGTCGATACGACGACATAGTTGAGCGTGCGGGCACGCGTCTCGCTCAGTACCGTATCAAAAAACTCGCTCTGATTGTGGTCGATGGCCATGAAATCGATGTCGGCCCCGGCGGGAGCCTCCGGCCCGAAGATGGCCGGCATCGAGGCGCGGAAAGCCCCCGCGAGGGTGTCGAGCCCGCGGTCGACGATGGTGCAGCGGAAGGGCGCGCGCCGCGCGTGGGTGGCGGTGGCGTCGTCGGCGACCAGCGTGCCAAATTCATACAGAAAGCGGAATGCGTCGCGCCCCACCTCGCCGAAGCCCACGATGAGCGTGTCGAGCCCGCGCTCTACCGTGGCCGGATTTTCCGTGCTGAATCGTGCCACCTCGGCCGGGTGTAGCCGCGGTGTGTGCTTGAGCAGCTCCACGGCGATGTGCGACGAGTCGATGATGCGTATGTCGAGACGGCGGCGCAGGGCCACGTCCTCGATTACGCGGTTGGGGCCATTGCGGCGTGCATGGCAGTAGATGCGGTGGCTTACCGCCGGGTCTGCCGCCACGGCGCTTATCGTCGGGTCCTTGGCCAGGGCGATGATATTGCGGATGTTGCGCTCCTCGTCGTCGTCCATAAAGAATATGTGCAGGCGGGCGCCGTTGATGCCTCGCAGCCGCCCGATGAGCCGGCGTATGCGCCCCAGCCCGAGATACCCGAGCATATCGAGTCCGGGCTTCGACGCGGTGGCGGGGTCGATGTCGGCCGGCTGCCGGCTCGCCACGCATATGCGGGCGCCGGTGCGTGCGGCCAGGTCGTAGGTGCGCCGCTTGTGGGTCATGAGTCCCACGATACCGTCCCATCCGTCGCTGCTGTCGTCGTTGAGGTCAGCCTCGTCGATGAGCACAGTCACCGCCGCCGGGTCGCGGCGGGCGATGTCGGCGATGAGCAGCTCGGTGGGGCGGTTGATTCCAAAGAAAAGATACAGATGATTGCGGGCATCGTCGATGCGTGTGCGGTACCGCAGCCTCACATATGACCTCAGCCGCGAGTACACCATCCCGGCCAGCAGAGCCACCGTGCAGGCAAACGACATCACCGCCTGCACCGTGATGACGGCCTTCAGCCCCGAGTGACTGTCGAGGCGGTCGAGGATATTGCTGTCGACATCAAGCATGAAAAGGTCGAGCGAGCATATGAGCGAGCGCAGCAGATACTCCACATTGCTGATATGCACGCCGCTGTGCTCCGACGCAATCGTGCCCAGCACATACATAAACAGCAGCATCCCCGTCGCCAGAAAAAGCCCCATGCACGTGGCGATGAGCCTCAGCGAGAATATACGTGCCCCAGAGTCGTCGCCGCCCCTGCGCCACGCCCCGAACACCTGCGCGGCCAGCGACACCGCCAGCACCACCGCCACCGCCGCCGGCAGCAGCGCAGCCATCAGACAATCAGTGTACATCATACTGCAAATGTAGCGAAAACTACTGAAAAATTAGTATCTTCGCATCGTCTTAAATAATCTATGATGGATGATATGAACAAAAATAATATCTGTTACGTACATCAAGTTGTATAGCCGGGGGGAGGACGTCCGCAGGACGTCGATTATTCGTAACCCCGTACATCGACCGACAGGGAGATGTGCGGGGTAGACAGCGTCCAGGGCGAGGCATCCGAGGAGGCCGATTTACACGGTTACTGCCGTAAATCGGCCTCCTTCGGATGCCCTTTAGAGCGGATGAGTACCCCGCACACCTTCGCCTTAGGCTACGGTGTACGGGGTTACGAATAATAAACGTCCTGCGGACGTTTATAGCTTACATAATTATGTATAGTCAATTATCTCGTG
>CAJUOC010000011.1 GCA_910587925.1 uncultured Muribaculaceae bacterium | reverse complement strand
CGGGACCTCCGGGTTATGAATCCGACGCTCTAACCAACTGAGCTATCCCGCCGTTGCGAGTGCAAAGGTAATCATTTCACTCAACTCCACCAAATATTTTCACAAAAACTTATCTTACCTATGAGAAAAATCACTGAAATCATCGTGCACTGCACTGCCACTCCCGCCGGCCGGCCCGTATCGGTGGCCGATGTCGACGCCTGGCACCGCGCCCGCGGATTCAGCGGCATCGGCTACCACTATCTGGTGGGGCTCGACGGCGCGGTGGGCGCCGGTCGCCCCGAGCGGATGGCCGGCGCCCACTGCCGCGGGCGCAATGCCACGTCGGTGGGCGTATGCTACGTGGGCGGCATCGATGCCGACGGCTCCCCGGCCGACACCCGCACCGCCGCCCAGCGCGCCGCCCTCGACCGCCTGCTGCGGCGCCTCACGGCCCGATATCCGGGCGCGCGCATCCGCGGCCACTGCGATTTCGCGGCCAAGAGCTGCCCATGCTTCGACGCCACCGCCGAGTACCGACATCTGTGCGCCGGTTGCTGATAGCCGCGGCGGCGACGGTCGCTGCGGCCGGCTGCTCGACCGACCGCAGCGCGGCGACCGACTCTACCACAGCGCTGCGGCGGGCGGTGGCACTGGAGCGGCGCGACTCGATGGTGGCAGTGGCAATCGCCACGCTCGACTCACCTGAAATCACTCTGGAATGGCTCGACTCGCCCCGACGCCGGGTCACGGCACGCGCCCGCCGCGTGCGTGCCGCCGCTGCGCATACGACAGTCGCCCGCTCAGACTCAGCCACGGCGACGTCGGCCGAGACCTCCTCGAGCTCGCAGCACTCCGAGCGGAGCCGCGGCCCGCGGCTGCCCTGCGGGTGGGTGGTCGTCGCAGGAGCGGCGCTTATGCTTGCTCTATCATGGCGAGGAAAGTGCGCTCGTCGATGACGGGCACACCCAGCTTCATAGCCTTCTCGAGCTTGGCGGGACCCATATTCTCGCCCGCCAGTATGTAATCTGTCTTTTTGCTGATTGAGCCGACGTTTTTGCCGCCGTTGCGCTCAATCAGCTCTTTGTATTGGTCGCGGCTGTGCAGGGCAAAGACGCCGCTTATCACAAACGACTTGCCGCCGAGCAGGTCGGTGCGGCCCTCGGCGTCGGTTTCGGCCACGGCCATCTGCACACCGGCGGCGCGCAGGCGCTCGACATTGCGGCGGTTTGTCTCGGTGGCAAAGTAGTCGACGATGCTTGCGGCGATGCGCGGCCCCACATCCTCGATGGCCTGCAGACGCTCGGCCGGCCAGCTCATCAGCTCGTCGATATTGCCCGTGGCGCGGGCTATCTTCTTGGCCGTGGTCTCGCCCACGCCGGGTATCGACAGGGCAAACACCACCCGCTCAAACGGCACGGCCAGACTGGCACGCACCCCGTCGACGATGCGCGTCGCGCTGATGCGGGCAAAGCCGGGCAGCCCCACGATACGGTCGGCGGTGAGGTCGTAGAGGTCGGCCGAGTCACGCACGAGCCCGGCGGCAAAGAGCGCCGCGACGGTCTCGTCGCCGATGCCGTCGATATTCATCATGCGGCGGGCCACAAAGTGCTCCACACGCCCCATCACCTGGGGCAGACAGCCGTATTTATCGGGGCATACCCAGGCGGCCTCGCCCTCCTCGCGGGTAAGCGGCGTGCCGCAGGCCGGGCATCGGCTCACAAACTCCACCGGCCCGGCCGCCGGGTCGCGCCGCGAGAGGTCGACTCCGGTGATCTTGGGGATTATCTCGCCGCCCTTCTCGACATAGAGCATGTCGCCGTGGTGTATGTCGAGCTGGCGCATGATGTCGGCATTGTGCAGCGACGCGCGCTTGACGATGGTGCCCGAGAGCAGCACCGGCTCCAGATTGGCCACAGGAGTCACCACACCCGTGCGGCCCACATCGAAGCTCACCGAGCGCAGGCGTGTGAGCGCCCGCTCGGCCGGGAATTTATATGCCACAGCCCAGCGCGGCGACTTGGCCGTGAAGCCGAGGTTGAGCTGGCGTCGCAGGGAGTCGACCTTGAATACCAGGCCGTCTGTCGCCACGGGCAGCTCGCGGCGGGCGGTGTCCCAGTGTCGTATATACCGGTCGATGGCCTCGAGCGAGTCGAGGCGGGTCATGGCGTCGGACACCTTGAAGCCCCACGAGCGGGCGGCCATCATATTGTCGTAGTGATTGTCGGCGGGCAGATCCTCGCCCAGCAGATAGTAGAAGTAAGCGTCGAGGCCGCGGGCGGCCACGATGCGCGGGTCGAGCATCTTCAGGGTGCCGGCGCAGGCATTGCGGGGATTGGCCAGCAGCGGCTCCTCGTTGAACGCGCGCTCGGCGTTGAGCCGCTCAAACGATGCCCAGGGCATCACCACCTCGCCGCGTATCTCAAAGCGCTCGGGCCAGCCCGAGCCCGACAGAGTGAGGGGTATCGAGCGGATAGTCTTGATATTGTCGGTGACCACATCGCCCACGGCGCCGTCGCCGCGGGTCACGGCGCGCACCAGCCGCCCGTGCTCGTAGATGAGCGAGATGCCCGAGCCGTCAAATTTCATCTCGCCCACATACGTCACCGACTCGCCCGGCAGCGACTCGGCGATGCGGCGCGCCCAGGCGTCGACATCGTCGATGGAGTATGTATTGGCCAGCGATAGCATCGGATAGAGATGGGGCACCTGCTCAAATCCCGTCGCCAGGTCGCTGCCCACGCGCCGCGTGGGCGACAGCGGGTCGTCGTACTCGGGATGGGCGGCCTCCAGAGCCTCCAGCTCCTTGAGCAGCATATCAAAGTCGCGGTCGGAAATCACCGGGGCATTTTCTACATAGTATTTATGATTGTGGGCCTCCAGCTCGCGCCGCAGCCGCTCTATCTTGTCCTTAACATTTTCCATACTTGCAAATTTAAGCCATTTGACTAACTTTGCAAAAAACTTACTTATCAATTTCGCAACCCTTACATGAGAAACATCTTTACTCTGGCAGCCGGGCTCGCTGCATGGTGCAGCGTCGCCGCCGCATCGCCGGTGGTCACCTCCGAGCCCCCGGTACTTCAGACCTCGTCGACCGGCATCACGGTCACCTTCCACGCCGACCGCGGCAACCGCGGCCTGGCCGACCTCCCCGAGGGCGCCGAGGTATATGCACATACCGGCGTCATCTCCAGTCTCTCGACCGGCGACTCCGACTGGAAACACGCCTCCACCTGGGGCAAAAACGAGGCAAAGTACCTCATGAAGCGCCTGTCGACCAATGTATATACCCTCGACATCGGCTCAATCGACACATATTATAATATCACCGACCCGGCCGAGAAGGTGCGCAAGCTCGCATTTGTATTCCGCAATGCCACCGGCACGGCCGAAGGCAAGACCTCCTCGGGCGGCGACATACTCCTCGACGTATACGAGGCCGGCAGCTTTGAGATTGCTCTCAGCTCCGACTGCCCCGACGTGCTCACCGGCTCGTCAAAGCAGACATTCACCGTATACTCGACCCTCAACGCCGCGCTGAGCATCACGGTCAACGGCGCCCCGGTCAAGACCGGCGAGGGCCGGTCGCTCTCGGCCGACTACACCTTCAGCAGCGTGGGCTCATACACCGTCGAGGCCACCGCCAAGGCCGGCAGCGTCACCCGCACCGAGCGCATCACCGTTAGCGTGGTTGAGCCGGCCTCGGAGAAGGCCTATCCCGGAGGCTCGCCGGTGATGGGCCCCGTGGCCGACGCGCAGGGCAATGTCACATTCTGCATCGCGGCCCCCGGCAAGAGCGAGGTATACCTGCGCGGCTCCTGGAACGGCTACGCCATCGACTCCTCCTCGGTGATGGACTATCAGACCGTCGACGGCGTGCGCTACTTCTGGACCACCGTCCCCGCGCTCGACCCGGCCAAAGACCACATCTACTTCTTTGAGGTCGACGGCATCGCCGTGGGCGACCCCTACGCCCGCCTCGTGCTCGACCCCTGGAACGACCGCTTCATACCCGCCACCGTATTTCCCGACATGCCCGCCTTCCCCTCCGACGTCGTGAGCGGCACCCCGGTGGCCGTGTACAGCCCCGCCCGCGAGGCATACGACTGGCAGACCACCTCGTTTACGCGCCCGGCCGGAGACGGCCTGCTCATCTACGAGCTGCTCATACGCGACTTCACCGGCACCGAAGGCGCGGCCCGCGGCTCGGGCACCATCGCCGGCGTGCTCGACAAGCTCGACTATCTGCGCGACTTAGGTGTCAACGCCATCGAGCTGATGCCGGTGATGGAGTTCAGCGGCAACAATTCCTGGGGCTACAACACCAATTTCTACTTTGCCCCCGACAAGGCATACGGCACCCCCGCCGACTACAAGCGCCTCATCGACGAGTGCCACGCCCGCGGCATGGCCGTCATCCTCGACATCGTGTTCAACCAGAGCGACGGCCAGCACCCCTGGTACAAGATGTATCCCATCGCGCAAAACCCCTTCTACAACGGCACCGCCCCCCACGGATACAGCGTGCTCAACGACTGGAATCAAGACTATCCCCTCGTGCAGCGCCAGTGGCACGACGCCCTGCGCCACTGGCTCACTGAGTACCGCGTCGACGGCTTCCGCTTCGACCTCGTAAAGGGCCTGGGCGACAACGACTCCTACGGCGCCACCTACCATGCCGACACCAACACCTGGACCGGCGTGACCGATGCCAAAACCAACGCATACAATGCCTCCCGCGTCGCCCGCATGAAGTCCCTCCACGATGCCATGCGCGCCGTGGCTCCCGACGCATACTTCATCAACGAGAACCTCGCCGGCGCCAAGGAAGAAAACGAGATGGCCGCCGACGGCGAGCTCAACTGGGCCAATATCAACAACTCCTCCTGCCAGTTTGCGATGGGCTACACCACCGACGCCGCCCTCAACCGATTCTACGCCCCGTCCGACGGCCGCACCAAAGGCTCCACCGTGAGCTACGCCGAGAGCCACGACGAGGAGCGCATGGCATACAAGCAGGTCAAGTACGGCGTCGCCGCCGTCAAGGCCAGCCGCGAGATACAGACACGCCGCCTGGGCTCGGTCGCCGCGCAGATGCTCATGGCTCCGGGCGCCCACATGATATGGCAGTTTCAGGAGTTTGGCGCCGACCAGACCACCAAGAGCGCCAACGGCGGCAACAACACCTCGCCCAAAAAGGTCATCTGGAGCTACCTGGACGACTGGACCAACCGCGGCCTCATGGAGCAGTACAAAGCCCTGATGTGGATGCGCCGCAACAACCCCGAGATGTTTGCCTCCGACGTCAACGTGCAAATGCTCTGCGGCGGCTGGGCCACCGGCCGCACCGTGGCCCTCACCAAGGGCGACAAGGCCATCTACCTCGCCGTAAACCCCAACGTCGATAAGGAAATCACCGTGGCGCTGCCCGCCGATGTCACCACCTGCGAGCTGATGGCACACAACTGGGGCACCGAGCCGCGCGCCACCGCCGAGGGCGTCACCCTCGCCCCGGGCGCCTTTGCCGTCTACGCCACCCGCGGCATGGTCAACGGCATCACCGACGCCGACCTCGACGCCGACCGCACCGCTCCCGCCGAGTACTACGACCTGCGCGGCGCGCGTGTCGACCCCGACGGCCTCGCCCCCGGCATCTACATCCGCCGCCAAGGCACCCGCACCGACAAGATTACCGTCCGTTGATTCATGATGCATGATTCATGATGCGACCTCACGCATCTTGATGCGACATGAGGCATCACGACAGCCCCGCATACCGCAGCCGCAGGCTCAGGTATGCGGGGCTATTTACGCCCAGGGCAAGCATCTGATTTCCAGCGCAGTAAACAAATCCACCCTCTATCGATAACATTTCATAACCGTTAAGGGATGTTAATTTTGCCCCGCGCCGCGATTCTTGACTTATTTTTGCCGACGGTTGACCACCATCAACTGAATACCGTTTATACTAACTATATTACCCCTTTTTACCATGAAAAAACTGCTACTCGCCGTAGTGGGTGCTTTTGCGGCATTTTCCGCATCTGCCGCCGACATGACCCTATGGACCGGCTCGCAGGTTGCCGGCTACGACGGCAAGCCCGAGATTACCGCCAACCAGTGCTCGCAATTCCAAGTCGGAGGCGACATCCTGCTGAGTTTCACTACCGACCCCTCTGCATCGTACTATGCCTTGGGCGTAATTTACAAGTGGGGCAACTTCAGCTGGGGTGAGACCGGCGGCGTATCCGCCACAGCCACCCAGAAGACATTCGGCCCCATCACCGAAGCTGACCTCGCCCTTTTCAAGTCCAAGGGCTTTGCCATCATGGGCAACGGCCTCACCCTCACCAAGATTGAATACAAAGACCCCAGCGGCCCCGTAGACCCGCAGCAGCTCCTGCGCGACCCCGTGTCAATCACCAGCGAGTCCGGCTCGATTGAGTTTACATATGACGCCATCGTGGCCGCAGGCGGCACTGTTGGCGGCGGCATCGAGGTCGATTACAAGGGCCAGGAAGGAAAAGGCTTCTACGTCAACTTCCTCCATCAGGGCGACGCTGAAAACGAGTACACCTGGTGCCAGTTCAGCAACCTCCAGATTGTCGAGACCGACGGCAAGTCGATACTCGTGCTCAATCAGTCGACCATGGACGAGCTCAACTCCTTCAAGAAGACCCTCATCATTCAGTGCGGCTTTGTAGACGTAAGCAATGTACGCGTGGTACTTCCCAAGGACATGCCCGAGATTGCCGACGTCATCACCCTCGACAAGACCGAGATGAGCCTGCTCGTGGGCGAGACCGGCAAGATTGGCGCCACCGTAAAGCCCGGCGGCTCCAAAGTCACCTGGTCAAGCTCCGATGAGGCCGTCGCCACTGTCGACGCCGAAGGCACCGTCACAGCCGTAGCCCCCGGCACCGCCGTCATCACCGCCGCCACCGACAAGGTTTCGGCCACCTGCAAAGTCACCGTGAAAGAGCCCTCGAGCATCGCCCTCGACCTCCCCGCCGAGATTACTCTGATGCTGGGCGACTACACCTCCTTTGCCGTCACCACCACTCCCTCCGATGCCAAAGTCACCATCGAGCTGGTCGACGTCGAGCCTAAAGGCTGCGTGACGATGTACAAGTACAATCCCTCCACCAGCAAGCCCTACTACAACGGCTCAGTATCTGCCGAGGCCGAGGGTACCGCCCTCCTGCGCGTATACATCACCGGCGAGCCCGACGTAAAGGCTGAGTGCAAGATTATCGCCAAAGACTACACCGAGCCCACCATCGTATTCTCCGACGGCGAGAGCATCGGCCTCGACAAGGTAGTGGCCGGCTGCTCGGGCTGGAGCATCTACACCAAGCTGATGCTTCCCGGCGGCGACGAGGACTGGCGCGCCAACCTCAAGGCCATGACTTCGTCTGACCCCAAGATTGCAGAGGTCGTAAGCGTCGACAACTACAAGGCTGTCGTCAACTTCCTCGCCCCCGGCAAGGTGACCCTCACCGCCGAGATGAGCTCCACGAGCGGCGACATGGTCACCGGCACCTGCGAGATCGACGTGAAATCCTATGGCAACTACGACTCGACATTTGACTTCTACAACGGCGACTGGAAGACCAAGTACGACTTCCCCGCCGAGACCATCGCCGACTACACCGCCCACAACCCCGGCGTCGACATGAGCATCTCCGCCGGCAAGACTCAGAATATCACCTTCACCGCAGGCTCCGTGATCAAGTTTGCCGTGACCGATCCCATGCTGCGCATCGTGTCTGTCAAGGCCAGCACCCACAGCAACTACCGCGGCTCTGTATCTCTCTACGACAAGGTGACTCCCTCCAGCGGCACCATCGGAGAGGCAGCGCCCAAGTACAACCTCTGGGAGCCTGACGCAGCCGAGGCCGAGACCGGCGTAGAGGAGGTATCGTTTACCGTCGACACCGAGTTTGCCAACCTCGTAATCTGGAAAGTGGGCGTGCGCCGCTACCTCGAGCAGGCCGTCACCCTCGACAAGACCGACGAGGAACTCGCCACCGGCACCACCCTCCAGCTCACCGCCACCGTCGCCGACAACTGCCTGCCCGCCACCCTCGAGTGGAGCTCGTCTGACGAGAGCATCGCCACCGTCGACCAAAACGGCCTCGTGACCACCCTCCAGGCATTCGGTACCGCCATCATCACCGCCAAGTACGGCACCGCCGAGGCCACCTGCAACATCGCAGTGACCGAAGCCGCCGGCATCGAGGCTATCGGCGCCGATGCATCCGACGCCCCCGCCGAGTACTTCAACCTCCAGGGTGTGCGCGTAGCCGCCGACGCCCTTGCCCCCGGCATCTACATCATGCGCCGTGGCTCGACCGTCGCCAAAGTCCTCGTGAAGTAAAGCTACAATCATAGAATCTCATCCTGCCCGGAGCGGCCGCGCACCCAAGCGCGGCCGCTCCTTTTGATGCATGATGCTCGATGCATGATTATAGTCCGCGCAGACCTCCCGATTGTCCGCGTGAACACCCCGATAGCCCGGCGGAGGACGGGACGTCCGCAGGACGTTGATTATACTTAACCCCGCACATCTCCCTGCCGGTCGATGTGCGGGGTAGATAGTGCACACGGCAGGGCATCCGCAGGAGGCCGATTTACAGCTGTTACCGGGTAAATCGGCCTCCTGCGGATGCCCCCCTTTGAGTTGTTATTTCCCCGCACACCTACGCCTACGGCTTCGGTGTACGGGGTTAAGAATAATCGTCGTCCGTCGGACTTCCATAGTCCGCGCAGGTTTGTAACCTGCGCGCCTCTAAACTATTACACCTCGGTGTTTTGACTTTGTAAGTCAAAACACCGCCTTGCCTTATCTTGCGGCACCCTGACAATCGACATCGCGACGCCGATGCAGACGCGTCTTTTTGACTTACAAAGCCAAAACACCGAGGTGAAATACCATAGCTGCGCGCAGGTTACAAACCTGCGCGGTCTATCAATGATGCAGGATTCATGATGGGCCCGGTATCATAAATTTGGAAAAGCGCGATTTTTTTGCGACTTTTGCATATTGCCATTCATTTCCACTTCCGATTTATGAAAAAACTATTTGCATTTGCTGTCTTCTCAGCGCTGGCCGCGACGGCTGTAGCCGCTGATTCTGTTCCTGTATATTTTGAGATTAACTCGCCTGAGCAGTTTGCCCGCTGGACGTCAATCGACGCCAACTCCGACGGCACGCCCTACCGCTGGGAATACAGCGAGGCCAATACCGCAGCACTATACACGCAGAATAAAAGCGTCGCCGCCGACGACTGGATCATCACCCCGGCTGTGGCGCTGCGCGGCGGCTCGACCTACGTCGTGACCGCGTATGTGCGCAATCTCTCGACATTCACATTTGACAAGCAGAAATTTGATGTGGTGGCCGGCGACGCTCCCACCGCCGCCGGCATGACCGTCAAGCTCGCCACCGAGACATCGCTGGCCAAGACCTCGTACATCGTGGAGCGCGGCGGCAAATACTCGCCCGCGGCCGACGGCGACTACCACTTCGGCGTGCACTGCTACTCGGCCTCGTACAACGGCGACTTCATCGTCGCCGCCATACGCGTCGAGGAAGTCGTGGCTCATGCCGGCGCCGCCACCGATGTGACTGTCACGGCCGGCGCCGAGGGCGCCCTGTCGGCCACCGTCGACTGGACATGGCCGGCGCTCAACTCCGAGGGCGGCGCGCAGCAGCCGCTCACGGGCGCGCAGATACACCGCGGGACGACCTCGTCGTTCACCCCCTCCGACGCCACCCTGGTGGCCACCCTCGGCGAGGGTGGCGCCCCCGGCTCCCGGGCGTCGTACACCGACATCTCGGTGCCCGCCGCAGGCAAGTACTACTACCGTGTATTGCCCGTCGACGCCGCCGGGCTGTCGACCGCTGCCTCGACATCGGTACAGTCGCCGTGGATAGGCCCCGACTCGGGCGTGAGCGGCGCGCAGGTGACCGCCGCGGCCGACCCGACCGACGACAAGACCATCCTGCTCACTTTCGCCGTCCCCACCGGCACCAACGGCGGCTATATCGACCCTGCCTCGGTGAGCTACAAGATAGTGCGCGTGGCCGGCTCGACCAAAGAGGAGACCACACTTGAGGCCGACTGGGCGCCGGGCACCGACCGCGTGTACGCCGACCGTACCATACCCGGCCTGGACTCCTACACCTACAAAATCTACAACATCTACGGCGGCTCGGCCTCATGGTCGGCCACCACCACCGCGTCCGTCACCGCCGGCGGAGCCGCCGCGATACCGTACTCGCAGGAGTTTGCCACCTCGGCTGCCCTCGACCTCTACACCGTATTCCACGGCGCCGAGGGCACCCGCGACTGGGGCCACAGCTCGTCGAAAAAGGCCGCCAACTTCTGGGGCGGCACCAAGGCCGACGCCTGGCTGGTGACCCCGCTCCTGGCGCTGGAGGCCGGCAAGGCATACCGTCTCACATTTGATACCTGGCTCAGCGCGGGACGCGAGGCCGCATACAAAGACCTCTATGTGTACACCGGCACCGGAGCGTCGGCCGAGGCGCTCACCGCAGAGATTTTCCACGAGCAGATACAGTCGCAGTACCAGGCCACAAAGGAGGTGATCTTCGGCGTGACCGAGGGCCCGGCATACGTGGCTTTCCGCGTGTGGGGGCAGTCCAACTCCGACGATATTTTCCTCAAAAACGTCCGTATCGAGGAGATTGAGGTGATACCCGCCGCCGTGACCGACGCCTCCGCCACCGCGGCGGCCGACGGCGCACTGACGGCCACAGTCGCCTGGACCAATCCCTCGCTGAGCAATGCCGGCACCCCGCTGGCGGCCATCGACCGAGTGGAAGTGCGCTCGGGCGAGGCTGTACTCTCCACCGTGACCGACGCCGCTCCCGGCGCCGCATCGCAGACCACCGTCACCGCCGCCGCAGCCGGCCGCCTCGACCTGGCAATAGTGGCGATATGCGCCGGCAAGGAATCGGAGCCGGCCGCGCTCACCACCCCGTGGATAGGTCCCGACACGCCCAAGGCGCCCGCCGCCGTGAGTGTCGACGTCACCGATGCCGGCCGTGTCGTGAGCTATGAGGCCGTCGCCGAGGGCGCCGAGGGCGGATATGTAGACCCCGCCGCCATCACCTATACCGTACTGCGCGACGGCGCCGAGATTGCCTCGGGACTCACCGCGCTCACATATACCGACACCGAGGCCGACCTGCCTCTGGCCAAGCACGTCTATGCCGTGAAAGCCGTGGCCGGCGAGCTGGCATCGGAGGCCGCCGAGGCCGTGGCGGTAATCTTCGGCGCCGACCTTGAGCTGCCCTACCGTCCCTCGATGGCCACCGCCGACGACACCGACCTCTGGACGCTCGCCAACGAAGGCGGCACGGCCAAGACATTCAAGTACGACTCCGACCAGCAGGCGCTCGTGGCCTCGTCGGCCGATGCCGACAGCTGGGCCATCACCCCGCCGATGCGCATGATGCCCGGCACGGTGAGCGTCAGCGCCAAGTTTACGTGCTACAGCTACCGCTGGCCCGAGGAGGTCGAGATATACCTGCTCTCGTCGGCGACGATGCCCGCGCCGGCTGTCGTGGCCAAGATTGCCGACGTGCATATCGAGTCGGCCGACTTTGCCGACGTGCAGACATTTACCGTCGACATACCCTTTGCCGACACCACCGACGACGGCTCGGCCACATACTACATAGGCTACAAGCTCCACGAAAACAACTGGACCTGCCGCATCCACCAGAGCGACATCGAGCAGACCGCCACTCTCGAGCGGCCCGCCCCCGCCGCGGTCGCCGACCTCACCGTGACCCCCGCCGCGCTGGGCGAGCTCGCCCTCACCGTGGCCTGGACCAACCCTGCGGTCGACCCCGACGTGCCCGGCGCCGGTCTCACCTCCGTGACCGTACTTGCCGGCGGCAAGGTGGTGGAGACAGTCGAGGCTCCCGTCCCCGGCGAGGCTGCCTCTGCCAAGATTGTAGTCGACGCCCCCGGCCGATATGAATACACCGTGGTGGCCGCCAACCGCGACAAGCTCTCCGAGCCTGCCGCCACCGGCCTCTCGGCCTGGACGGGCCCCGACACGCCCAAGGCTCCCGCCTCTGTGGCCGTGAGCATCGACGGCGGCCTGCCCGTGGTGAGCTTCACCGCCGTGACCGAGGGCATCGAGGGCGGCTACATCGACCCCGCCGCCGTGACATATGCCGTGCGCCGCGGCGCCGACATCGTGGCCGCCGACCTCGCCGCCACCACCTGGGCCGAGACCGCGCCTATAGCCGACGGCGAGCACATCTATGCCGTGGCCGCCACCCATGCCGGTCTCACCGGCGACTGGACCGAGGCCAAGCCGGTGCAGTACTCCGGCATCGGCGCCATCTACGCCGGGCCGGCCACTCTGAGCGCCGACGGCTCCCGCATCGTCGCCCCCGAGGGCAGCGCCATCGCCGTCTACACCCTCTCGGGCATCATGGTCGCCTCGGGCACCACCGAGGTAGCCGTCGACACCCTGGCCGCCGGCTGCTACATCGCCGCCGTCGCCGGCCCCGACGGCTCGTATACCGTATTCAAATTCAACCGATAAACTACCTTAGAGCTTGTTTAATAATAAATGTGAATACGTAGGTCTTGTGATTTTGAGAGGATTTTCATCTGAGTTGAAGGAGTGTACTTGATGTACACGACTGAAACGAAGATGGGAAGACTCCAAAAGCACAAGATACCAAGGTAACATTATATCAAGCTCTGAGATAGTCCAACCACAACGAATGAAAACATATGTGAATATTGATATAATACCACAGCACGCGCCCCTCTTTGGCGCTTTTTGCCCAACTCTTCGGTCGAGTGGCAAAGGCCACAACCCCGCAGGGCTCGCGAGTGGGCTTCAGTCCCACCGCACTCCCTCATCGTTAGACAAAAATCACTCAAAGAGGGACACGCCTACGTTTTCACATTTATTATTAAACAAGCTCTACACGCACCCCACGCAATGAAAAGTTTTATCACTCCCGCTATCGTGCTGACGGCCACCGCCGCAGCCGCCATCACACCGATGGCCGTGCGACTCCCCGACGACATCGACTCACGCCCCGCGCCCGTCGAGGCCATATCAGCCCCCATGCGCCACAAGGCCCCGGCCGCCGGCACCCTCGCCGTCGACTTCACCGTGGCCGGCGCCACATCGGCCGAGCCGGCCGCCGCCTTTGACTTCAACGCCGGCCTCCAGGGCTGGACCTGCGACCCCACCGAGTACGTGAAATGGTCGCTCAAAAAGGGCACCGGCAATCTCGACTTCACCGCCATCGACGCCGCCGACGCCGGCTCGCTCTACGTCGAAGGCCCGTACAGGGTATACCAGCGCGAGAAGTCGGCCGCCGTGTCACCGGCCATCGCCGTGCCCGCCCAGGCCATGCTCGACTTCTACGTAGGCTGCTCGCTCAACTACGAAGACCAGTGCAGCCTCACCCTCGAGGTATCGGCCGACGACTTCGACACCGCCACTGCGCTCTGGTGCAGCCGCGACGAGAAGGGCGAGAAACCCCTCTCCTGGCGCCACGTGTCGGTATCGCTGGCCGACTGGGCCGGCAAGACCGTCAAGCTGCGCTTTACCTACGGCGCCGGCACCGGCGACACATTCGGCACCGGCGGCTACAACGGCTACTACTACATCGACGCCCTCACCGTGAGCGGCGCCGCAGCCGTGGAGAGCGTCGACCTCGTCACCGGCGAGCGCATCACCCTGCAGGCTCTCGGCCTGCCCGAGGGCTGCACATACGAGTGGACTATGCCCGGCGCAGTGCCCGCCACCTCGACCGAGGCCGAGCCCACCGTATACTACACCACCGACGGCACCTACGACATCACCCTTACGGCCACCGCTCCCTCGGGCGAGAGCGGCTCGCGCACCCGCGCCGCCTTTGTCAAGGTGACCGGCACCGCCCCGACCGCCCGCATCGTGCCCCCGGCCACATTCCGCCTCAACACCACCCGTCTGCCCCTGGTGTGCCCATCTGTACCCGTGACATACACCCACGACCACGCCGGCTTCCCCGCCGCGGCCGAGTGGACCATCACCGGCACTGACCCCGCCGACGGCACCGCCGCCACCACCGTGGCCGGCCACGAGGCCACCGTGCGCCACCACTTCCTGCACAATCAGCTCGCCACCATGACCGCCTCCAACGCCCACGGCACCACCGCCGACATGGCCGAGGTATCGGTCGAGTACAAGGGCCTGGCCACCAACATGCGTCCCGGCGAGACCCTCACATACTTCGACATGGAAGACTGGGGCGTATTCCCCGGCTCCAACACCCAGAAAATCACCGCCTACGCCGAGTACTTCTCGCGCCCGTCTCATCCCATCGTGGTCGACGGCGTGTATGCCTTCTTCCTCCAGGCCCTGGCCGACAACATCACCGACCAGATTGCATCGGTGGGCGTGCACATCTACACCGTGGGCGCCGACGGCCTGCCCGGCACCTGCCTCGACTCATGGTGGTGGCAGGTGAGCGACCTTGACACCCCCTCGGCCACCCAGGCCGTGGGCACCCCCTTCCCCCTGTCCAAGCCGCTGCTCATCGACGAGCCCTTCTTCATCGTGGTCGACGGCCTGCCCGTCTACACCGAGGCCAAGAGCGCCGTCGACAATCAGGAGGCCACCACCGGCACCTGCGTCACCCTGGGCATGGCTCCCTTCCGCGCCGAGGGCGGTATCACTCTCATGAAGAAAGACGACAAGTGGATCAATATCGCCGACTACTTCCCCGCCGGCGCCAACCACACCTCGCTGGCCGTGATGCCCTCGGTATGCCACTCGGTGGTGGAGACCAACCCCATCGGCATCGAGGAAGTCACCGTAGGCCCCGAGGCCGGCACCACCGCCATCGGCATCTTCTCCATGTATGGCTGGAAGGCGCCCGTGGCCGCGTCTGAGTCCTGGCTGCGCGTCACCAACGAGCCCGGCGACCTCACCGTCGACGAGCTGCAGGTAGCCTGCGAGGCTCTGCCCGCGGGCATGTCGCAGCGCTCGGCAGTGCTCACCGTCACCGATGGCTTCACCTCGCGCGACATCACCGTGACCCAGCGCTCATCGGCCGGCATCGGCTCCATCGAGGCCGACGGCGACGCCCGCCGCGCCATCTACGACCTTCAGGGCCGCCGCTACTCGCCCCAGGCTCCACTCGCCCCGGGCGTATACATCATCGACGGCGTAAAGACCACACTGTGAACATCCGACATGCCATATGCACGGCGGCCATAGTGGCCGCCGTCATGGCGTCGGCGCCCGAGATGGCCGCCGACCGCCTCGTGCTGCTGCACACCAACGATACCCACTCGCAGCTGCTGCCCGACGCCGACGGCCGCGGCGGCATAGCCCGCCGCAAGGTGCTCGTCGACAGCGTGCGCGCCGCCGCCGACCATGTGATGCTCATCGACGCCGGCGACGCCGTGCAGGGCACGCTCTTTTTCAATCTCTACGGAGGCAAGGTGGAGCAGCGCGCCATGAACGCCCTGGGCTACGACCTGCGCATACTGGGCAATCATGAGTTTGACAACGGTGTCGACTCTCTGGCGGCCGTGTTCGCCGAGGCCGACGCCGACTTCATCGCCACCAACTACGACCTCTCGGCCTCGCCGCTCGACGACGAGTTTGACCGCTACGCCATACGCGAGTTTGACGGCCACCGCATCGGATTTATCGGCATCAACCTGCGCCCCGAGGGCATGATTGCCCCGGGCAACTACGACGGCGTGGAGTATCTCGACGCCGTCGAGGCCGCCAACGCCGCCGCCTGGTGGCTGCGCAATGTCGAGGGCTGCGAGGCGGTGGTGGCCGTGACCCATATCGGCTACGACCCCGAGGTGCCCCCGGGCGACCTCGACCTGGCCGCCAAGACCCGCGGCATCGACGTGATCATCGGCGGACACTCCCACGACCTGGTCGGCCCCGGCGGCAAGCCCTGTCGCGTTACCGCGGCCGACGGGCGCCCGGTGCTGGTGACCCAGGCTGCCAAGGGCGGCAAGTATGTGGGCGAGATCGACCTCGACCTCGACAGCCTCGGCCGGGCCGAGCCGGCATACCGCCTGCTGAGCGTCACCGACCGCCTCGACAGCCGCTCCGACGGTTCCATCGAGGCGCTGCTGGCCCCGTACCGCCACGGCATCGACTCGCTGATGACCCGCCCCGTGGCCCGCGCCGCCGTCGAGCTGCCCCGCGAGTCGCAGGCTCTGGTCAACTTCTGCGCCGACATGGTGCTCGACCGCGGCCGCCGGCTCGCTCCCGACATCGACTTCGCCATCATCAACAAGGGCGGCATACGCCGCGGACTGCCCCGAGGCACTGTCACCGAGGGCGAGGTCATCACCATGCTCCCCTTCAGCAACCGCGTGCAGGTAATCGACGTCAAGGGCGCCGACCTGCTGCCGGCCTTCCGCCAGATGGCCCGCGTCGACGGCAACGGCCTCAGCTCAGGCATCGAAGTGGTGTACTCGCCCAAGACCGCCGAGGCCGACGCCGAGGTAAAGAGCGTCACCATCGGCGGCCGCCCGCTCGACCCCGACAGCACATACCGCGTGGCCACCATCGACTATGTGGCGCAGGGCGGCGACTACATGCCCACCCTTGCCCGCCACACCGACGTGGCCTCAAGCCCGCAGGTGCTCTACAAGGATATGCTCGACTATATCGCCCGCATGGGACGCCGCAAGATAAACCCGCCGTCGGCGCCGCGCATGCACCGCTGACTCTCCCCATCCCCGTAAAGCCATGAAAACACACATCCTCGCCCTATGCCTCGCGGCGGCCGCCACCATGCACGCGGCCGAGCCCGCCATACTCCGCAACGCACGTACACCCGAGGCCGACCGCTGGGTCGACTCGGTGATGGCCACTCTCGACGCGCGCGGCCGCATCGGCCAGCTCATCTGCGGCAAGGCCGTGCCCGGCTCGGGCGAGGCGGCCCGCCGCGCCATACGCTCGCAGGTCGAGGCGGCCGGCGTAGGCTCGATGCTCTTTACCGAAGGGTCCATCGCCGACTATGTCGCCGCCACCGACTATGCCCAGTCGCTGGCGCGGGTGCCGGTGCTGATGACATTCGACGGCGAGTGGGGTCCGGCCATGCGCGTCAAGGGCACCACCAAGTACCCCTCCAACATGGCTCTCGGGGCTATCTCCGACCCACGCCTGCTCTACGACTACGGCCTCGCCGCCGGCACACAGCTGCGCCGGCTGGGCATACATGTCAACTATGCCCCGGTGCTCGACGTCAACTCCAATCCGCGCAACCCCGTCATCGGCTACCGCTCATTCGGCGCCGACCCGGCCCGCGTGGCCGCTCTGGGCACTGCATACTCCCGCGGCCTGGAAGATGCCGGCGTGCTCTCGGTGGCCAAGCACTTCCCCGGCCACGGCGACACCGACGCCGACTCCCACAAGACGGGCGTGAGCGTCGCCCACAGCCGCGCGCGGCTCGACTCGATAGACCTGCTGCCCTTCCGCAGCTACATCGGCGCGGGGCTGTCGGGGGTGATGGTGGGCCACATAGCCGTGCCGGCTCTCGACCCGTCGGGCCGCCCCGCATCGCTCTCGCAAGCGATGACCGCCGGGCTGCTCCGCGGCGAGCTCGGTTTTGACGGGCTCATATACACCGACGCCCTGGAGATGAAGGGCGCTCACCTCGAGGGGCGCAACTCCGCCATGGAGGCTCTGCGCGCCGGCGCCGACATACTGCTCTGCTCGGGCCGTCCCGCCCGCGACATTGACGCCATAGCCGCCGCATGCGCCGCCGACCCCGCGCTGCAGCGCACCGTCAACGAGCGCTGCCGCCGTGTACTGCGGTACAAGTACGCCCTGGGCCTCACGCGACGCCCCGCCCCGCTGGCACGTCAGCGCCTCACGGCCGCCGCGCTCGAGACGCCGCAGGTGCGCGCCACCCTCGACGAGCTGGCCGCCGGCGCAGTCACCGTGCTGCGCAACCGCGGCGGCATACTCCCCATAGGCGGCCTGGCCACAGCCCGCATCGCCGTGGTCAACATCGGCGCCCCGGCCCGCAATGAGTTCAGCGACATCTGCGACCGCTACGCCGCCGTCGACCGCTTCTCGACGCCGCTGAGCGCCGCCGCCCTCAAGCGCCTCGCCGGCTACGACCGCGTGATTGCCGCCGTGTATACCGACGATGCCGCCGCCCGCGAGCAGATGTCGCGCCTGAGCTCGATGCCGGGGCTGGTGGCGGTATTTATGGTCAATCCATACAAGATGAACAAGTTTGCCGCCTCGCTCGGATCCGCCCCTGCGCTGGTGATTGCCTACGACGACCTGCCCTCGACCCGCCGCGCCGCCGCCATGGCCATATTTGGCGGCATCGACGTGGGCGGCCGTCTGCCCGTCGACCTGCCCCGCATCGCCCCCATCGGCTCGGGCATCGACATCAGGCGCTCGCGCCTGGGCTATTCATCGCCGCTGGCCCAGGGCCTCGCCCCCTCGCTCACCGACTCCATCGACTCCATCGTCGGTGCGGCCATCGCCGCCGGCGCCATGCCCGGCGCGCAGGTACTGGTGGCCCGCCACGGCAAGGTGGTCCACTCCAAGTCTTACGGCCGGCTGGGCACCGCGCCCGCCCTGGGCGCACCATCGCCCCGCGTGGCCGACACCACCCTCTACGACCTCGCCTCCGTGAGCAAGGCCGCCGGCACGCTGCCCGGCATCATGAAAGCCGTCGAGTGCGGCGCCCTCGACCTCGACGCCCCGGCCTCGAGATATATACCCGGCCTGCGCGGCACCCCCAAGGATGCCATCACCCTGCGCAGCCTGCTCTACCACGAGAGCGGGATGCCGCCGGCTCTGGACATGTACCGCATCATGATGGACACAGCCACATACACCGGCCGCCTCATACGCCCGCGGCGCGACCGCCTGCACACCGTCAAGCTCGGCCGCGGAGCCTGGGGCCACACCTCGGCCCGCGCCAGACGCGACATCACCTCGGCCCGACGCTCCGATGCCACCCCCCACGCCGCCGCCCGCGGCATATGGGTCGGCGACGAGGCCGCCGATACCCTGATGCAGCGCATCTACGACATACCCCTGCGCAGCACCTCCGACTACACCTACTCCTGCCTCAACTTCTGCCTGCTGCTCGACGCCGAGCAGCGCGCCACCGGCCGCAGCCACGAGCGCTGGGTGGCCGACAGCATATGGGCGCCGATGGGGCTGCGCCGACTCGCCTACCGCCCCTCCGAGCGCTTTGCCCTGCGGGCCATCGCCCCCACCGAGCACGACCGCTTTCTGCGACGCCAGACCGTACACGGATATGTCCACGACGAGACCGCCGCATACATGGGCGGCGTGTCGGGCAACGCCGGACTCTTTGGCAACGCCGCCGACCTGGCCGCGCTCTGCCAGATGTGGCTTCAGGACGGGCGCTACGGCGACGCTCAGATTATCGACGCCGACGTCGCCCGCCACTTCACCCGCTCCAAGAGCCCCACATGCCGCCGCGGCCTTGGCTTCGACAAGCCCGACGCCGCCAATCCCGACGCATCGCCCACATGCGACGAGGCATCGCCCGAGGCATACGGCCACCTGGGATTCACCGGCACCGTATTCTGGGTCGACCCCGCCGAGGATCTCATCTTCATCTTCCTGACCAACCGCGTCAACCCCACCCGCGACACCCCCGCCTTCAACCGCCTCAACCCCCGCCCCGAGCTCTTCCGCCAGGTATACCGCGCCATCCTCCGCGACTGACCGCGCATCACCGCACCTACACTTTGCCCAATTTATATATCTCAAAAGCTCAATATCGACCCGGCCAATCGTGCCGGGTGTGTGACCATACAGGCGCTGCACGCCAATAGAGGCGCGCCCGTCCGGCGCGTCTTTTTTCATGCCGGCGGGGGCGGGTGAGGGGATATTCAGATTTTTTTAGTACTTTTGCACCATATTTTTTGGTAAATGAGCCCCCTGGAATCAATCAAAGCATCCCTCGACCCGGAGCTGACGCGCCTCAATGAGCTGATACATGAGCAGTTGTCGACCGACAATCCGCTTATGACAGACATCATCGAGGGCTATCTGCGCTCTAAGGGCAAGCAGATACGCCCCCTGGTGGTGATGCTCAGTGCCCGCCTTTTCGGGCAGATCGACGACAAGGTGCTCAGCGCCGCCGCGGCTGTGGATCTGCTGCACAATGCCTCGCTCATCCACGATGATGTGGTCGACGAGAGCAAGCTCCGCCGGGGTATCCCCACCATCAACGCTCTCTGGGACAATCACATCGCGGTGCTCATCGGCGACTACTTTGTGAGCGCCGCCCTCCACCGCGCCATCGCCACCGCCGACATGGACATCGTGTCGACCGTAGGGCGCCTGGGCACGCTGCTCTCGCTGGGCGAGATCGACCAGATATACAATACCCGCGAGCATGAGCTGAGCGAGGAGGCGTATTACCGCATCATCAACTTCAAGACCGCGTCGCTCTTTGTGGCGTGTGCCCGCGTGGGCTGCTACGCCACCGGCGCTCCCGCCCGGCAGGCCGACACGCTGGCCGAGGTGGCCGAGCTGCTCGGCCTCTGCTTCCAGATACGCGACGATGTATTTGACTACTTCCCGGCCGACAAGGTGGGCAAGCCCACCGGCAACGACCTGCGCGAGGGCAAGGTGACTCTGCCGCTGCTCCATGCCCTGGAGGTGGCGCCCGACCCTGCCATGCTCGAGCTGGCCACCCGCCAGAGCCTCGACCCCGACCAGGTGGAGCTGCTCCAGCGCTACGCCCGCGAGGCCGGCGGCATCGAATATGCATACGCCAGCATGGCGCGCCTGCGCGACCGCGCCCTCGCCCTGATGGCCACTCTCCCCCCCGGCCCGGCGGCCGACAGCATCGCACAACTCTTCGACTATATAATTTCCAGAGACTTCTAAGGTAATTTTTTATGGGAGGCATTTTTGGAGTCGTATCTGACCGGGCCTGCGTGCAGGACCTCTTCTACGGCACCGACTACAATTCGCACCTCGGCACCAAGCGCGCCGGCATGGTGACTTTTGACCCCGAGGCGGGCTTCAACCGCTCGATACACAATCTTGAGCGCGACTACTTCCGCTCGAAATTCCAGGACGAGCTCGACCGATTCATCGGCAATCAGGGCCTGGGAGTAATCAGCGACACCGACCCCCAGCCTATCATCGTAAACTCTCACCTGGGCCGCTACGCTGTGGTGACCGTCGCCAAGGTCAACAATCTGCGCGAGATCGCCGCCGAGCTGCTTGAGCAGGGTATGCACTTCAGCGAGCTCTCGGCCAACAAGATAAACCAGACTGAGCTGATCGCCCTGCTCATCAACATGGGCAAGACTCTGCGCGAGGGCATCGAGCTGGTATACAGCAAGGTGGAGGGCTCGTGCTCGATGCTCGTGCTCACCGAGGACGGCATCATCGCCGCACGCGACTACCTGGGCCGCACTCCGCTGGTGATAGGCCGCAACGCCGATGGCGGCTACGCCGTGTCGAGCGAGACGTGCGCCTTTCCCAACCTGGGCTACGAGCGCGTGCGCGACGTGGCTCCCGGCGAGATCGTGCGTCTGCGCCACGACTCGATGGAAGTGATGCGCCCCGGCGCCCGCCGCGAGCAGATATGCTCCTTCCTGTGGGTATACTACGGCTTCCCCGCCAGCGACTACGACGGCATCAACGCCGAGGCCGTGCGCGAGGCGGCCGGCCGTGCCATGGGCGCCGAAGACACCACCGAGGCCGACCTCGTGTGCGGCATCCCCGACTCCGGCGTGGGCCACGCCCTGGGCTACGCCGAGGGCAAAGGCATCCCCTACCGCCGCGCCGTGCTCAAATACACCCCGACCTGGCCCCGCAGCTTCACCCCCGGCCAGCAGAGCCGCCGCGACCTGGTCGCCCGTATGAAGCTCATCCCCAACGGCGCCATACTGCGCGACAACCGCGTCGTTTTCTGCGACGACTCCATCGTGCGCGGCACCCAGCTGCGCGACAACGTGCGCACCTTCTACGACTGCGGCGCCCGCGAGGTACACGCCCGCATATCGTGCCCGCCGCTGGTATACGGCTGCCCCTTCGTGGGCTTCTCGGCATCGAAGAGCGACCTGGAGCTCATCTCGCGCCGCATCATACAGGACTTTGAAGGCTCCCACGACGCCCATCTCGACGAGTATGCCACCGCCGGCACCGACCGCTACCGCCGCATGGTGGAGGAGATTGGCCGCCGCCTGGGCCTAACATCGCTGCAATTCAGCCGCCTCGAGACTCTGGTCGAGAGCATCGGCCTGGACAAGTGCCGCCTGTGCACTCACTGCTTCGACGGCTCATCCTACCATCCCTGCCGGGCATGGGCCGAAGACCGCGCCGCCGAGGAAAAAGCTGCCGACGGGCAATAAAAGCCGCCGCTTTCAGTTATATAGAGTGGTAAACCATCTTCAACGCATGAAACATCCGGTCTATATACTGCTGCTCGCGGCCGCCATAGCTCTGGCGGCTCCCGCCGCGACGGCCCAGGACAAAAACGAGTTTAACCCCATCCAGACCGGCGTCACCTCGCTGGGCATAGCGCCCGACGCGCGCGGCGCCTCGATGGGCGACCTGGGCGTGGCCACCGACCCCGACGCCAACTCACAGTTCTGGAATCCCTCCAAATACGCCTTTGCCTACTCCAAGGCATCGGTATCGCTCAGCTACACCCCCTGGCTGCGCAAGCTCGTCAACGACATCTTCCTGGCCAATCTCGCCGGATACTGGAAAATCGGCTCGGGCGACAACCAGGCCCTGAGTGCATCGCTGCGATACTTCTCGCTGGGCGAGGTAAATACGTCAAACGAGTATGGCGACGCCGGCCAGTCGCTCAACCCCTACGAAATGTCGTTTGACGTGGGCTACTCGCGCAAGCTGAGCGAGAAATTCTCGATGGGCGTGGTATTCCGCTACATCTACTCCGACCTGGGCTTCAGCGACTCCTACGCCGGCGACCAGACCACGGGCGCCTCAGCCTTCTCGGCCGACATCGCCGGATACTACACCACCTACCCCATCATCGGCCGCAACGAGTGCCAGTGGTCGTGGGGCTGGAATATCTCCAACATCGGTACCAAGGTGGGCTACAACAATGGCGAGGACCCCGCCTTCCTGCCCACCAACCTGCGCCTGGGCACATCATTCATGTTTCCGCTGGCCGACTACCACACCCTCGCCCTGAGCCTCGACCTCAACAAGCTGCTCGTGCCCGCCCGTCCGCGCCAGGCCGACTACGACATCGACACCCCCGAGGGACAGGCCGCCTACACCGACGCGCTCGAAAACTGGGAAGACATGTCGTCGTTTACCGGCATCTTCAAGTCCTTTACCGACGCCCCCGGCGGCTTCAAGGAAGAGCTGCGCGAGATCACGTGGAGCTTCGGCGCCGAGTACTCGTACAACCAGCAGTTTTTCCTGCGCGCAGGATATTTCTACGAAAACGAGTTTAAGGGCAACCGCCAGTACTTTGCCGCCGGCGCCGGCTTCTCGCTCAACGTGGTGCGCCTCGACGCCAGCTACATGCTCGCCACCGCCCAGCAGTCGCCCCTCGACCAGACCCTGCGCTTCACCCTCACATTTGACATGGACGGTCTGAAAGACCTCTTCGGCAAGCGGCGATGAACGTATACTCGCTCATGCGCATCTTCGGGCGCATACGCTCGCGCCGCCTGCGCCTCGCCGGCATCATGACCCTGCACACACTGCGGCGCCGCTACATCGGAGTATACCTCGACCCCGTGATGGCCTGCAACATACGCTGCCGCATGTGCTACATGAGCGACCCCGACAAGCGCCGCTCCTACCGCGGCGAGCGACTCACCCCCGCGATGCTCGACACCGTAGAGCGCTCGCTGCTGCCGCGCGCCCTCAAGCTCCAGATAGGATGCGCCACCGAGCCCACCCTCGACGCCGACCTCGCCGGCATCATCGCGCGCGGCCGACGCGCCGGAGTGCCATACATCTCCATCACCACCAACGGCCAGCGAGTCACCCCCGACGACCTCGAGAGCTGGATATCGGCCGGCCTCGACGAGATTACCCTCTCGGTACACGGCCTGCGCGCCGAGAGCTACGAGTATCTGATGACCGGCGCCCGCTTTGAGCGCTTCGAGGCCCTCATCGAGGCCCTGCGGCAGGCCAAGCGCCGTCATCCGGCATTCAAGATACGCCTCAACTACGTCATCAACTCCATGAACCTCCCCGACCTGGCCGACTTCTTCACGGGCGTACTGGCCGGGCTCGACTTCGACGTGGTGCAGCTGCGGCCGTTCCAAGACGTGGGCGACACATCGTACAGCGACCACAACCTCGGCTCGCTCATCGACCGCTACGACGAGATCATCGCCCCCATCATCGAGCGCTGCCGCGCCGAGGGCCGAGTGTGCATCGCCCCCACCAAGCAAAATATCCTTGCCCTGGACGGCCACACCGACTCTTTCAGCGACTACATCGAGGAGCTGACATACTACTACGTGGGCGCATCCTCAGAGCCGGGGCGCTTCAGCTCGTCGCACCCCGCCTACGACATGGCCGCCGAGAGCTTTGCCGCATACCACCGCCGCTCCCATACCCTCCGGGGGATGCTCCGCCGCCTCTGGCGCCCCAACGTGCGCCGCACCGAAGTCACCTCAACCAAAAAGATGAACTACACCGTCAACTAAGATTTGCATATATGAGCCGCATTCAGTACCTTTGCGGCCGAAATGTGGACAGATTTGGCTCTTGCAACCACACGAAAAAATGCTAAAATCCACGGTGACCGCCCCCGACGGGCGCGATACCGCATCATCTGCAACAACGCCAAATCGCCCGCACTTTCAGCCACGCGCCGAAACGTGCGGTCTTTTTTTACAACCTGCTAAAGTTAAAAAACAGCGATTATGAACTACCTCTTCACCTCCGAATCAGTCTCCGAAGGACATCCCGACAAACTCGCCGACCAGATAAGCGACGCCGTGCTCGACGAGCTCCTCGCTCATGACCCCGACTCAAAAGTAGCCTGCGAGACCCTCGTCACCACCGGCCAGATAGTGGTCGCAGGCGAGATACGCTCCAAGGCATATATCGACATAATGGACGTGGCCCGCCGCGTGGCTGTCGACGCCGGATACGACCGCTCCGACCTGGGCTTCGACGGCAACTCGTGCGGCGTGCTGCTGGCCGTGCACGAGCAGAGCCCCGACATCAACCGCGGCGTCGACCGCGCCACCGCCGAGGAGCAGGGCGCCGGCGACCAGGGCATGATGTTTGGCTATGCCACCGACGAGACCCCGCTCTACATACCCGTGACACTCGCCCTGAGCCACGCCCTGCTCAAAGAGCTCTCGGCCATCCGCCGCGAGGGCAAGGTCATGACCTATCTGCGCCCCGACTCCAAGAGCCAGGTGACCGTGGAGTATACCGCCGACGGCCGCCCCGTGCGCGTCGACACCATCGTCATCTCCACCCAGCACGACGAGTTTGTCACCCCCGCCGCCACCGGCGCCTCCCAGGCCGAGTGCGACGCCGCCATGCAGCAGACCATCGCCGACGACGTGCGCCGCATACTGCTGCCCCGCGTGCTCGAGCAGCTCCCCGACGACGTGCGCTCGCTCATCGGCGACGACGTGCGCCTGCTGGTCAACCCCACCGGCAAGTTTGTCGTCGGCGGCCCCAACGGCGACACCGGCCTCACCGGCCGCAAGATCATCGTCGACACCTACGGCGGCCAGGGCGCCCACGGTGGCGGCGCATTCTCGGGCAAAGACCCCAGCAAGGTCGACCGATCGGCAGCCTATGCCGCCCGCCACATCGCCAAAAACCTCGTGGCCGCCGGCGTGGCATCGCGCGCGCTGGTGCAGGTGGCATACGCCATCGGCGTGGCCGAGCCCGTGAGCCTGTGTGTCAACACCTACGGCACCGCCCGCGTCGACCTCACCGACGGCGAGATCTCGCGCCGCGTCGCCGAGCTCTTCGACATGACCCCCCACGGCATCGAGACCCGCCTGAAGCTGCGCGCCCCCATCTACCGCGAGACCAGCACCTACGGCCACATGGGCCGCACCCACAGCACCGTCACCAAGACCTTCAGCGCCCACGGCGAGGCCCCCGTCACCCGCACCGTCGAGCTCTTCACCTGGGAAGCCCTCGACCGCGTCGACGACATCCGCGAGGCCTTCGGCCTTTGATGATGCATGATGCATGATGCATGATTCATGATGTGACACGATGCATCATGATGCGACACAATACCCGGCACATCATGAATCATGAATCATGAATCGACAAACGATTTGCGGGTTTAAGGCAAATGCACTATCTTTGCTAAAAATACCACACACCCATGGAAAAGAAAAATCAGCAACAGGAAATCAAGATAGAGCTCTCTCCCGAAGTCGCCGCCGGATGCTACAGCAATCTGGCCATGATCGCCCACTCGGGCCAGGAATTTTTCCTCGACTTCATCAACCGCGGCCCCCACATGCCCCAGGCCCGCGTGCAGAGCCGCATCATCATGTCGCCCGAAAACGCCAAGAATCTCCTCTTTGCCCTGCGCGACAACATACAGAAGTACGAGGAGATGTTTGGCACCATCGAGCCCCGTATGCCCCGCCAGGCTGCCGGCGGCTCCGATATCCCCAACCCCTTCCAGGCTTAAGCGATGATATCCCGCGACCTGCTGCTCTACAACTCGATGACCCGCACCAAGGAGCTATTCCGCCCCTTGCATCCGGGCCGGGTGGGCATGTACGTATGCGGCCCCACCGTGTACGGCGACGGCCACCTGGGCCACGCCCGCCCCGCCATCACATTCGACGTGCTCTACCGCTACCTCACTCATCTGGGATACAAGGTGCGGTATGTGCGCAACATCACCGACGTGGGCCATCTTGAGCACGACGCCGACGACGGCGAAGACAAGATAGCCAAGAAAGCCCGCCTCGAGCAGCTCGAGCCGATGGAAGTAGTGCAGCACTACCTGCTGCGCTACCACCGCGCCATGGACGCTCTGGGTGTGCTGCCCCCGTCGATAGAGCCGCATGCATCGGGACACATCATCGAGCAGATCGAGTACATCAAGAAGATACTCGACGCCGGATACGCATACGTGAGCGACGGCTCGGTATACTTCGACGTGCCCCGCTACAACGCCGACCACGGCTACGGCCGCCTCTCGGGCCGCAATATCGACGAGCTCCTCTCGGCCACCCGCGCCCTGGACGGACAGAGCGAGAAGCGCAACCCCGCCGACTTCGCCCTGTGGAAAAAGGCCGCCCCCGAGCACATCATGCACTGGCCCTCGCCCTGGAGCGAAGGCTTCCCGGGCTGGCACCTGGAGTGCTCGGTGATGAGCGAGAAATATCTCGGCGAGCACTTCGACATCCACGGCGGCGGCATGGACCTGAAGTTTCCCCACCACGAGTGCGAGATAGCGCAGTCGGTGGCACACAACGGCAGCGAGGCCGTGCACTACTGGATGCACAACAATATGATCACCATCGGCGGCCAGAAGATGGGCAAGTCGCTGGGCAATTTCATCACCCTCGACCAATTCTTCACCGGCACCCATCCGCTGCTCACCCGCCCCTACGCGCCGATGGTCATCCGATTCTTCATACTCCAGGCCCACTACCGCGGTACCGTCGACTTCAGCGACGAGGCCCTGCAGGGCGCCGAGACCGCGCTGCGCCGCCTCACCGACGGCTGGCGCCGCATCGCCCACCTCAAGCCCTCGGCCACCTCAGACATCGATGTGGCCGACCTGGAGCGCCGCTGCTACGAAGCCCTCGACGACGACCTCAACACCCCGACAGTCATCGCCACCCTCTTTGACGCCTGCCGCGTGGTAAACCAGGTCAACGACGGCACAGCCCGCGCCACCGCCGCCGACATCGAGGCCCTCGAGGCCCTATTCCGCACATTTGCCTTCGACATCCTCGGCCTGCGCCTGGAAGCCGACGGCAGCGCCGCCGGCGGAGTCGACCTCGCCCCATATGAGGGCGCCGTGGAGCTGCTGCTGGAGATGCGCCGCGAGGCCAAGGCCGCCAAAGACTGGGCCCGCTGCGACATGATACGCGACCGCCTCGGCGCGCTCGGCTTTGCCGTCAAGGATACCCGCGACGGAGGCACGGAGTGGAGCCTCAAGTAACGACGACGCTCCCGAGCCATAGATGGACGCGCAGCACCTCCTCGAGCGCATCGTAGCCTTCCTGCCTTACGACCCCAATGTACAGCAGCTACAGGTAGCCGCCGCGCTGAGCCGCTTCTGCACGACCGACATGATTGCGGGCCCCGACCGCGTCTTCATCCTCAACGGCTATGCCGGTACGGGCAAGACATCCCTTACCGGCGCCCTGGTGAAGGCCCTGGCCGAGGCCCGCATCGCCACCGTGCTGCTCGCCCCGACCGGCCGCGCCGCCAAGGTATTCTCGGCCATGGCCGGCCGACCCGCCGCCACCATACATCGCGCCATATACCGCCACATGCTGCCCGGGCAGACCGGCCGCCCAACCCTGCGCGACAGCCGCCTGCGCGACACGGTATTTATCGTCGACGAGGCATCGATGATCGCCGACGACGAGCGCGAGAGCATACTCGCCGACCTGGTGCAGTATGTCTACGGCGCCCACAACTGCCGCATGATACTCCTGGGCGACACCGCCCAGCTCCCGCCCGTGGGATGCGAGACATCGCCCGCCATGGAGCCGGCCGTGCTGCGCAGCTACGGACTCAAGGTGAGCCGCGCCACACTCACCGAGGTGGCCCGCCAGGGCGCCGGGTCGGGCATACTGCTCAACGCCACCCGCCTGCGTCGCGCTCAGGCCCGCGTAGCCGAGGCCACAGCCGGCACAGTGCCGATGGTGCTCTCGGGCTACGACGACATACGCATCGCCCCCTCCGACGAGCTCCCCGACATGCTCGCATCGGCCTACGCCGACGCCGGCCCCGAAGACACCGTCATCATCACCCGCAGCAACCGCTCGGCCACCGACTACAACCGCGCCGTGCGCGCCACCGTGCTCGGCCGCGAGGAGCTGCTCTCGCCCGGCGACCTGATGATCGCCGCAAAAAACAATTACTTCTGGACACGCCGCGCGCGCGGCATCGACTTCGTGGCCAACGGCGAGCTACTGCGTCTGGCTCGCGTGCTGGGCACCGAGACCCGCTACGGCCTGCAGTTTGCCGACGTCATATTTGAGCTGCCCGACAATCCCGAAGTGAGTTTCGAGGCCAAGATAGCCACCGACTCACTCACCGGCTACGCCCCCGCCCTCGACAGCGAGAGCGCCCGCCGGCTCAACGAAGGCGTGTACTACGACAGCGACATCATGCCACCCGGGGCGCCACACGAGGAGCGCCTGCGCATCATGCGCCAGTCGCCCTACCTCAACGCCCTGCAGATGAAATATGCCTACGCAGTCACCTGCCACAAGGCGCAGGGCGGCCAGTGGAGCCGCGTATTTGTCGACCTGGGCTACGTGCCGGCCGACGCCACCGCCCTCGACTACCTGCGCTGGCTCTACACCGCCGTGACCCGCGCCACCACCACCCTCTACTTCATCAATCCTCCCGAAGACTGACCCGCCCGCCCATCAGCAAACAGGTTAAATAATTTTTGATGCATCCGTCTGATAAAGGCGCTTTGTTGCCGCATTGCGGCATCCCCTTGGGATGCCCGGCATGATGTGCCCGCCATCCGACGGATAAATCCGTCGGCTAACATCAAGTGAGAGCCGCCTTGCGGCTCTATGTCTGCGACCGGGCGCGTGTCGGAGACACGCCATTGTGGTTAACCCCAGGCGCAGCCTGGGGGGGCAAGAACCAAGCAGATAAGTGCGCCTCGGAGAGGTGCTCCAAAATCGATGTCACACGATACAAGCACCTCTATAGTCCGCGCAGCTTACAAACCTGTGCAGACGATTCTGAAGTTGCGCGGACTATAGCGGGCGGTTTAGCGCAGCGAAAACCGTGTCGACGTGTCTTGCCACGGCAGAAGCGCGGAGCGCTGACCATTATGAGTAACACGGGGTGAAGCGCAGCGAAACCCCGTGCAACCCACATACCCCGGTATGTGGAAGGTCGGTAGACCTGACCCTTATAGCGCTCCGTCCGGGATGCGGGGCTTACTCGCGGCGCAGGGCGGGGGAGGGGCGCAGGGCGGCAGCGCGGTCGAGCAGGGGGCGGCCGGCGGCGGGGTCGCGGGGCCTCAGGTAGCAGCCGAGCAGCAGCAGGGTGTCGTAGTCGTCGGGGTAGAGTTCGAGCAGGCGGCGCCATACGGCGGCGGCGCTGTCGAGGTCGCCGCGGTACATGTGGCCGCGGGCGAGGGCCGCGAGAAACTCGCGCGAGTCGGGGAGGCCGTCGAGCATACGGGTGGCATACACGACGGTGGCGTCGCCGTCGCGGCGCATGTCGTGGTAGCGCAGCAGCTCGTGGTCAAGCGCACGACGCATCCAGGGCATCTGGCGCTGCAGCCGGTACAGATAGTCTTCATACAGGCCGGCCTCGCCGAGAGCATAGCTCTCGGCACGCACGCCGGCAAGCACGCTGTCGAGCGGACAGCCGTGAGTCATGGCGCGCTGCATCAGGTCGACCGACGCGGCTGTGTCGGGTATGAGGCACTGGGCCACGATGGCGCGGGAGTATGTGGCGGCTGTGTCGGGGTGCATGTCGAGCATGAGCTCGTACATGGCGGCGGCGCTGGCCCACTCGCCCCACTCATAGGAGCGGGCGGCGCGGACGCCGAGGGTGGCGTAGCGGTCTGAGGCGGCGGCGCCCAGACAGGCGACGGCGACTATCAGCAAGGGCAGCAGGCGGCGCATCAGTACTTGAATGAGCTGCCGCCAAGAAACTCGCGCAGCAGCGATGTCGACGGTATCAGGCGCGGCTCCGCGGGCAGGAAGTAGCTCAGGAACTTGCGCAGGCGATATGCCTCGGAGTACTCCACGGCATCGTGGGGCACGTCGCGCAGGATGGGCTCGGCGTAGTCTTTCATCACGCTCAGCTCGTAGAGGAGCGAGGAGTTGAAGGTGGCGTCGGCATTTTCCTGGAATGGGAATATCCACTTCTCCTCGCCGCGGCGCACGCTGGGCCAGCGGCGGATTGTCTCGACGGCCGATGTGCCGCGGTACTTGTGGTCGCGGATGATGCGGCGCAGCAGGCGGTTGTCGGTGGTGGGAATCCAGTTGTGGTCGTCGATGGTGATGGTGGTGAGGCTCGACACGTACACGCGGTATTTCATCTCCTCGGGTATCTGCTCGGTGAGGGCGGGGTTGAGGCCGTGGATGCCCTCGATGAGGAGGATGCTGTCGTCGGAGAGGCGTATGCGGCGGCCGCGGTAGCGGCGGGTGCCGCTCTCGAAGTCGTAGGAGGGCAGCTCGACCTCCTCGCCGCGCAGGATGGCCGCGAGGTCGGAGTTGAACTGAGCCAGGTCGAGGGCGTAAAGGCTCTCGTAGTCGTAGTCGCCCGTGGCGTCGCGGGGAGTGGCGGTGCGGTCGACAAAATAGTCGTCGAGCGATATGAGCTGCGGCTTGAGCAGATTGGTCATCAGCTGGATGCCGAGGCGCTTGGTGGTGGTGGTCTTGCCCGACGACGACGGGCCGGCGATGAGCACTATGCGCGCGCCGCCGGCGCGGTAGCGGGCGGTGATCTCGTCGCTGATGCGGGCGATTGACTTCTCGTGGAGCGCCTCGGCCACATTGATGAGGTCGGGGGCGCGGTGGCGCAGGATGGTATCGTTGAGCTCGCCGACGTTGCTCACGCCCACGATGCGGTTGAAGCGCACATAGTCGGTAAATGCGCGGTACATCTTCTCCTGGTCGATATGGGCGGCCGGGCGGTCGGGCCGGTCGCGGTCGGGGCCCACGAGCAGGAAGCCCTCCTTGAAGGGGCGCAGCTCCCACACGCGCAGTATCCCGGTCGACGGTGCCAGCGTGCCGTAGTAGCTGTCGCAGATGCCGTCGAGGCGGTAGTATGTGGTGTATATGCTGTGGGCGGTGCGCAGCAGGCGCACCTTGTCGTCGAGGCCCTGCTCCTCAAAGATGCGTATGACGTCGGCGGTAAGCTCCTCGCGGCGCTCAAAGGGAAGGTCTGCATCGACGATGCGGCGCATCTCGGCGGCTATGGCCCCGACCAGCGCCGGGGTGCAACCGACGCCGGCGCCCAGGCGGCAGTAGTAGCCGCGCGAGATGGAGTGCTCGACACTGAGCCGGGCGGCGGGGGCTACACGTGTCACGGCGCGGTACAGCACCATGCACAGCGAGCGGATATAGGCCCGCTCGCCCGAGGGATGGCCAACAGACAGATACTCGACCATCTTGGGCTGGTACAGCTCAAAGCAGAGGGCTTCGTTCTTGTTGTTGACCCGGGCGGCCACAGGCTCGAATCCCAGGTCGAGCCGACGGGCCACGTCGAGCAGAGTCTCGCCGCCGTGAAAAGCCTCGTAGCGGCCGGTGTTGATGCAGAATATATTCATTGCTTACTTGGCTGTGACGGCGATGCGGCGCGATACGGTCTGGTATGACTCGCCGCCGTCGGCTGTGATGGATGCGCGGTAGAGATAGATACCGCGGGTGACGCGTCGGCCGGCCCGGTCGGTGAGGTCCCATGTGACAGGGCTGCTCACGTCGAGGTCGCTCAGGCCGCGGCGGCTGCCGCTCCATATCGGGCGCCCCATGAGGTCGTATACGGTGACGGTGACGTCGGCCACGCTCTCGGGGCGGTCGTGACGTATGTAGAAATTGGCCGCGGTCGAGGCGGGGTTGGCGTCGGTATACACATCAAATATCTGCGGGGCCAGGCCGCTCACCACCTTAAATGGCAGCTCCATCTCGGCCGGGTTGCCCGATGTGTCGTAGACGCGCAGGCGCAGCGCGTGGTCGCCGTCGGCGAGATTGTCCAGAGGATAGTTGATGGTGCCGCCGGCCGAGCCGTCGGGGTCGGGTATGTAGTAGAGCGACACATCGCTGTGCTGGTCAAACCCGTCGACCGTGAGGGTCATGTGCTGGCCCACGCCGGCCGTCGAGAGATTGATGCCCACATTGTCGCTCACGCGGGCTATCACCAGGGGTGAGGAGTGAGTGGCGTCGCCGGGGGCGAAGCCGCTGTGGTTGAGCACAAGCGACTCGATGGATGGCGCCTCGGTGTCGGGCTTGGCAGGCTCGTCGAGGCCGTATACGTAGAAGTCGCGGTTGACACCGATGGCCTCGGCGTCGGAGTTGGTGGCGTATGCATAAAGCGACATGGCCGCGGGGCGGAAGTTGTCGGCGATGAGCGATGGCATCGACACCTTGAGCGTAAACTCGCCGCCGCGCACCGGCGCCGAGCCTGCAAAGAGGCGCGCGCCGTCGGTCTCGAAGACCTCCACGGCTCCCTCGCCGCGACCCTTGGTGGTGCGCGACTGCTGGGCGTCGTACAGCTCGATGCTCACCACGCCGTCGAAGTCGGTGAGCGGCGTGCCGTCGGGGGCGGTGACACTGCCGCGCACCTCGACATTGGCCATGGCGGCGATGGTGACGGGGTCGTCGGCGTCTGACTCCGGGGCGCGGCCGCCGATAGAGGTCACCCTCACGATATTGTCGGGCGTCGACAGGCGCAGGGCCGGGTCGCCCATGAATACAAAGCGCAAGCGGTTGGTATTGGACACATGCTCGCCGCGGGTGTCGCGGATATCGTTTTTGGCGCGGCGGTACATCTCGCCCGGGGTGAGCAGGCGGCCGTCGGCGTCGCGCTGCAGATTGGAGCGGCCGAATGCCGCGAGCAGATAGCCGTTGTCGGTGATATAGGCCGGGCGCGTGGCGCTCACCATGCCTATGCATCCGCCCTGCTGCTCCTTAAACATGATCTCGCCGCCGCTCATCTCGTGGTAGTCCCACTGGAGGAAGTTGCAGGTCGACGCCACCACAAAGGGCAGATTGCGCAGATACATATTGTTGATGTCGGTGAAGTTGAGCTGATTCTCGGCCGTCCAGGAGTGATTGGTGGCGTGGCCCACATAGTACCACAGGGCCACACCCTCGTCGAGGGCGCGGAACATATCGCGTCGCGCGCCGGGATACTCGCCGCCGCTCAGGTCGTAGGAGTCGATGTAGATCTTGTTGAAAAGGTGCTGCTGGTCGCGGGTGGTCTCCATAAAGGCCACCATATCTTCCGACTGCTTGACGTGGATGGCATTGTCCTCGTCGTCGGCCAGGAGGAGGAGCTTGTTTTTCCAGCCGGTCTTCTTTGACGAGCGCACATACTGGTAGAGCTTGTCGACATAGGCGTCGGCCTCGGCCGCGTCGATGGCGGGGATGCGGCCCACGGCTATGCTCAGCACGTCGATGCCGAGCGATGTGCCCTGGCCGTCCTCGAGCATGGCCAGGAAATCGTCGGTACCGAAGGCATCGGTCTCGACGAGCGACTGGCGGTCGGAGCGCACCACCCACCAGGGCAGTGTCACATATCCCGAGGCCGAGGTCTGCACCAGGCCGCGGTGGTCGAGGGTGGCGCGGCCCATCAGCAGGGCATAGCGCAGAGGCTTGCCGGCCTCGATGCCGCGGTCGTATATCATCTTGAGATACTTGCGCAGGCCCGAGATGTCGGGCGCGCCCGACGAGAACTCGTTGTATACCAGGCTTACGTCGATTACCTCGACCTCCATGCCGTCGACGCTGCGGTGCAGCTCGGCGATGCGGCGGGCCGCGGCGGCCTGGCGTGTGTCGGTAAATATCACCATCTCGGGCGTAGACAGGGGCGCGTGGAGGTCTTGATTGCGCACAGTGCCGGCATACTGCGGCGCAGGCACCCGGGTCTGCGCGTCCCAGGCCACATAGCGGCGTGTGCCGCCGCCGGTGGGAGTCCACTCCAGGTGGGTGCCCGAGTCGGAGGAGGTCTGCACGGCCATGGGGCGGCGCGGGTCGGTGATGTCCCATACGGTGGTCCAGTCAGACGAGCCGGCCAGAGCCACCGGCCCGGCACACATAAACTCGACCGGCGCCGAGGTGCCTTCCATGGTGAGGGCGCGGCGGTATGTCAGCGCCACATAGTCGAGCCGGGCCAGCCGCAGCGACGCGCCCAGCGTGGCGCTCACCGCTGCTGTGATTTTCTCGCCGGCGGCCAAAGGCTCGGTGGCCTGATACAGCTCGGTGAGGGTGCCGTATGTATAATTGCCCGAAGTGATGCCGATGGTGGCAGTGAGCGGCTTGGCATCGCCCACGCTCACATTCATGCGCCCGGCCGACGACATGCGGGTCACGGCGGCGGCGCTTACATTGACCGGGCCGGCGACACGCCCCGGAGTGGCCACATCGAAGCTCACGGCGCGGCTGCCCGACAGATCCTCGCCCACCATGAGCGGGCCCACATGCGTGGCCATCACCATCTCGCGCTCGTGCTGGGCGAGAGCTGTGCCCACGGTAGCGCCGCCGGTGGCGCCGGCGGTGGCGGTGGCCGGTGCGGCGGCCGGCTCGTCGGAGAGGCAGTCGGTCACAAAGTAGTATCCCACCGAGGTGTATGGGCTCTGCACCAGGCGGTAATGGCCGCTGCGCGTCTCGGTAAGCTCGGCGGGGCCTACGGCGTAGAAGGTCACGCCCGAGGGAGCGTTGACCGACGGCACCACGGGCAGGTCGTCGATATACTCGGCGGCGCTCAGCGCGTCGGGGATGCGCGCGCCGCCGTAGCCGCACACGCGCACGGCCGCGGGGTCGCTGAAGCCCCACTGGCGCAGCGTGGCCGCGGGTATGCGGTAGAGGCCCGCCGCGCTCACGCTCACCTTGACCCATCGCCCTGTGGCGAGGCGGCTGCGCTGGGCATATGTGTCGGTCGGAAGGGCTGCGCCCGGCAGTATGGCGAGCAGGGCGGCAGCGATGACACTCAGTATCTTGTATGGCATGAGGGAGTAGACATGGTTTATCCTTATAGTAACGGGAAAACGCCCCGTTTTATTGCATGTCTACCGCCTCAGACGGCGCTGAGACCGGTACGCTCGTCAAGACCGAAGAGCAGGTTGAGCAGATGCACGGCTGTACCGGCGCCGGCCTTGTATGCGGCGTCGAAGCCCACGCTCACCCACAGGCGGCCCTGCTCGGCATGCGACAGAGAGATGGCGGTCTTGTTGGTGCCGCGTACGATGGCCTCCGACACCGAGCCGCCCACCATCACCATATGGCGGTGGTCGCTGTAGAAGTCGGTATACAGGCGCGCCACCTCGGCCTCCGACATGGCGAGCTGCATCCCGAGGGTGGCCGCGGCAAAGGTCGACTCGCCCGAGCGCGACGCCAGCACCTCAAAGCGGGGAGCGGCGCTGGCCTGCAGGCCGGCGAGCACTGCGCGGGCGCGGTCAAATGCCTCGTCGGGCATGGGGCCGCGGGCGGCGGTGATGCCGTCGCTGGCGGCGTCGGGCAGCAGCAGGGCGCCCTGCACCAGCGGCCGCAGCAGCAGGTTCTTGGCCAGCGGCATCAGGGCCTGGGTGGCAAGCAGGGTGAGGGTGTCGGGCATGATGGCCACGCGGGCGCCGCGCACGAGGGCCTTGCGGTTGTACTCGGCCACGCCAAAGGCTGCCACGCCATCGGCAAAGGCATCCTCGCGACCGCCGCCGGTGATGATGGCGTGCAGTGAGCTGCCGTCGGCGGCGATGCGCTCGCCGACGGCCTCGGTCATCGGGCCGATATACAGGTCGATGCCGTCGAGGTCGGCCACGGCCTCGATATGGCCTATCTCGCCGGTGAGGGCGGGATAGCGGGCGGTGAGGGCGTCGGCGCCCAGGCCGGGAGCAGTGACCCAGGCAAGCTCCACATCGGGATGGGAGTTGAGCAGACGTATTATCAGGGGGGATGCATTGGCCGAGAGGGCCAGGCCGGTCTTAATCATGGTCGGGAGAGAGATTCAGCGGTTTTTGAATATGTGGTCGAATACTATGTCGGAGGCGCCTACGCTGCGGCTGATGTAGTCGCCGGCGGCGGCGCCGGCGGCGCGGCGGGCATCGCTGTCGGCGAGCAGGCGCGAGGCCAGGGCGGCGAAGTCGTCGCGGCCGGTGATCTCAAAGGCGCCGCCGGCGGCGATGAGGTCGGCGGCTTCCTTGAATTTATGGTGCCGGGGGCCGAATACGACCGGGATGCCGTATACGGCGGCTTCGTTGATATTGTGTATGCCGGCGCCGAATCCACCGCCTACAAAGGCCATGTCGGCCAAGCGGTAGAGCGAGCTGAGCAGGCCGAATGAATCGACCACCACGGCGCGGCAACCCTCGGGCACTCCGCCGGCGGCCACGGCCTCCGACAGCAGGCAGGCGGGGGCCATACGGCGGCGCAGGGCCTCGAGGCGGGCGGCGTCAAACTCGTGCGGCGCCACGATGGCGCGCACCTCGGGATGAGCGGCCAGCCAGGGGATATACACATCTTCGTCGGGCTCCCAGGAGCTGCCGGCAATGAAGGTAAAGGGCGCCCCGGACGTCCAGGCCTCGAGCTCGGGCACGGGGCGGGCCGAGCGCAGTATGTCGGTCACGCGGTCAAAGCGGGTGTCGCCGGCCACGGTGACGTCTTTGATGCCGATGGCGGCGAGCAGGCGGCGCGAGTCGTCGTCTTGCACGAAGATATGGGTGAAGCAGCGCAGCATGTCGCGGAACATGCCACCGCCGGCGCGGAAAAAGCGCTGCGCCGGACGGAATATGCTCGATATGATGTATGTGGGTATGCCGCGGCGGCGGAGCTCGCCGAGGTAGTTGCCCCAGAACTCATACTTGATGAATATGGCGCGGCGCGGCGCGGCGGCGTCGAGGAAGCGGCGCACGGCCGCGGGCGAGTCCGACGGCAGATACTCGACGGCGTCGGCCAGCGGATAGTCGTGTCGCACCTCGTAGCCCGACGGGGAGAAGAACGTGAGCAGTATCTTCATGTCGGGGCACTCGCGGCGGATGCGCTCGATGACGGGGCGCCCCTGCTCAAACTCGCCCAGCGAGGCGGCGTGCATCCACACGTCGAAGCCGTCGGGAGCCACGCGGCGGCGCGTCTCGGCCAGGCTACTGAGGGTGTGTCGGCGCCCGGCGCGCATATGGGCCACCTTGGCCGAGCGGGCCGAGGCGATGGCAATGCCGAGGTCGTAGAGGGCTATGCCGGCGTTATACAGCGGGTTCATCGGGGGCCGGGATACGGTCTATGGCCGCGCGCAGGCGGCCGAGGGTCTCTTCCTTGCCGAGGATTTCGGTCACTTCAAACATATGCGGGCCCTTGCACTCGCCCACGATGGCCAGGCGGAAGGCGTTCATCACATTGCCCATGTGCAGGTCGTTGCCCTTGATCCAGTCCATCACGAGAGGCTCGGTGTCGGCGGCAGCAAAGCTCGGCGCAGCCTCCAGGATGGTGCAGAGATGCTCCATCAGGGCGGGGGTGCCGGGAGTCCAGCGCTTGCGCACGTCCTTCTCGGCATAGCTCCCGGGGGCGCGGAAGTAGAAGCCGGCCTGGTCGGCCAGGTCGACCACAAAGTTGATGCGGCTCTTGACGGTGGCGACGGCGCGGGTCACGTACTCGTCGCTGAAGGGCGACATGTCGACGCCGCGGGCCTCCATGACGGGGCGCAGCGCGGCGGCCAGGGTGGAGTCGGCGGTCTGCTGGAGATACTGGTGGTTGAACCACTTTGCCTTGTCGAAGGCAAAGCGGGCGCCGGCGCGCGAGCAGTGGTCAAAGCCAAACTTGGCGATGAGCGTGTCCATGTCCATCAGCTCGGTGTCGTCGCCGGGATTCCAGCCCAGCAGGGCCAGGAAGTTGACCACGGCCTCGGGCAGGTAGCCTTTCTCGCGGTATCCGCTCGACACCTCGCCGCTCTTGGGGTCGTGCCACTCCAGGGGAAATACGGGGAAGCCCAGCCGGTCGCCGTCGCGCTTTGAGAGCTTGCCTTTGCCGTCGGGCTTGAGCAGCAGGGGCAGATGCACAAAGGCCGGGGCGGTGTCTTGCCAGCCGAACGCCTCGTAGAGCAGCACGTGGAGCGGAGCCGAGGGCAGCCACTCCTCGCCGCGTATCACGTGGCTCACCTCCATGAGGTGGTCGTCGACAATGTTGGCCAGGTGGTATGTGGGCAGGTCGTCGGCGCTCTTGTAGAGCACCTTGTCGTCGAGGATATCGCTCTTGATGGTCACCTTGCCGCGCAGCAGGTCGTCGACCACCACGTCGCGGCCGGGCTCGACCATGAAGCGTACCACGTAGGGCGTGCCGGCCTCGATGAGGGCCTGCACCTCGGCGGCGGGCATGGTCAGGGAGTTGCGCATCGAGCCGCGGGTGCGTGCGTCGTACTGGAAGTTGGGGGTGGCGGCGCGGGCTGCCTCCAACTCGGCGGGGGTGTCAAAGGCGATGTATGCGCGGCCGCGGTCGAGCAGCATCTTTACGTGCTCGCGGTAGATGTCGCGGCGCTCGCTCTGCTTGTAGGGGCCGTGGGGGCCGCCCTCGCGCACACCCTCGTCGATACCGATGCCGAGCCAGGCCAGGGCCTCGTTGATATACTCCTCGGCGCCGGGCACAAAGCGCTGTGAGTCTGTATCTTCGATACGGAGTATCATGGTGCCGCCGTGGCGACGGGCAAAGAGGTAGTTATATAGAGCCGTGCGCACTCCACCGATATGCAGGGGGCCGGTGGGCGACGGGGCGAATCGCACTCTTACTGGACGTTCCATCAGTCTGGGTTTTCGTTTTGCGGATAATAGGTTGGCGCAAAGGTACGAAAATTCCTCCGTTTTTATTACCTTTGCCTTATGAAATACTCTCTGATAACCGCAGCCACCATGTGCAGCTCCATCGCGGCCGCCGCAGCCGGCCCCCTGTCATATCCCGCCGCCCCGCAAGACGGCACCACCTACTCTGTGTCGGGTGTCGAGGTAAGCGACATCTACCGCCCGCTCGAAAACGACACCGCGGCCGCCACGCTGGCCTGGGTCGAGGCCGAGAACGCGCTGACGCGCTCGGTGCTCGACGCCGTGCCCTTCCGCGACGCCATACGCCGCCGCCTCACAGCCCTGATGGACTATGAGAAAACGGGCCTGCCCTGGCGCGAGCACGACGGCAAGTATTATTTCTATGTCAACGACGGCCTGCGCAATCAGGCTGTGCTCTACCGCGCCTCGGAGCCTTACGGCAAGGATGCCGAGGTATTTATCGACCCCAACGCCCTGAGCGACGACGGCACCGTGGCGCTCACGGGCGTGTACATGAGCCCCGACGGCCGATACACGGCATACACCGTGTCGCGCTCCGGCTCCGACTGGACTGAAATCTATGTGATGGATACCGCGACGGGCCGTCTGCTCGACGACCACATCGAGTGGGCCAAGTTTACCGGCGCGGCCTGGCACGGCTCCGACGGCTTCTACTACAGCGCATACGACCGCCCCTCCGACGGGCGCGACTTCTCGGCCGCCAACGAGTATCACCGCGTGTACTTCCACCGCCTGGGCACGCCTCAGAGCCGGGACAAGGTGGTGTACGAAAACCGCAATCAGCCGCTTTACTTCCACTCCGTGGCCACCACCGACGACCAGCGCTGGCTCATGGTGATGGGCGGCGGCCAGGGATTTGGCAACTCGCTGTATGTGCGGCCGCTCGCCGACGCCGATGCGCCATGGATCACCATCGAGCCGTCGATGGACTATACCATGGAGCCGCTCGACACCGACCCCGAGGGGCGCCTGCTGGTGCTCACATCGCAGGGCGCGCCGCGCAACCGCCTCGTGCGCATCGACCCCTTTGCCGCCGAGCGCGCCGACTGGACCACCATCCTGCCCGAGGATTCCCGCGGCGGTGTGCTCACCGGCGCGCAGCGCTCGGGCGCCGACCGCCTCATCGCCTCGTATGACCGCGACGCATCGACTCACCTGAGCATACACGCCGTGGCCGACGGCCGTCACCTCTCCGATGTGGCCCTGCCCACTCTGGGCACCGCCTCGGTGTCGGCATCGTCGCGCGAGCCGGGCGCCCACTACAGCTTCACCTCCTTTACCTACCCCTCCTCGATATACTCGCTCGACACGGCCACGGGCAAGTCGACCCCGGTGCGCGAGACCCGCGTCGAGGGGCTCAATCCCGCCGACTATGTCACCGAGCAGGTATTCTACACGTCGAAAGACGGCACGCGCGTGCCCATGTTTGTGGTGCGCCGCAAAGACCTGCGTCCCGACGGCACCAATCCCACTTACCTCTATGGCTACGGCGGCTTCAACATCACACTGCGCCCCTCCTTCAGCCCCTCGCGTATGCTGTGGCTCGAAGACGGCGGCATCTACGCCCAGTCCGGGCTGCGAGGCGGCGCCGAGTATGGCGAGGACTGGCACGAGGCCGGTACCAAGCTCAAGAAGCAGAATGTATTTGACGACTTCATCGCCGCCGGCGAGTATATGGTCGACAAGGGCTGGACTCGCCCGGAGCTTATGGTGGCCGAGGGCGGCAGCAACGGCGGCCTGCTCGTGGGCGCCGTCGTAAATCAGCGCCCCGATCTCTTCCGCGTGGCCATACCCCGCGTGGGCGTGATGGATATGATGCGGTACCACCTCTTCACCATCGGCTGGAACTGGGCCAGCGACTACGGCACCGCCGACGACTCGCCCGCCATGGCCGCGTATCTCCACGGTTACTCGCCCTTGCACACCATACGCTCGGGCGTCGACTACCCGGCTGTGCTGGTGACCACGGCCGATCACGACGACCGCGTCGTGCCGGCACACTCGTTCAAGTACGCCGCAGCGCTGCAGGCCGCCGACACCGGCGACCGTCCCAAGCTCATCCGCATCGACTCCAAGGCGGGCCACGGCGCAGGCAAGCCGGTGGCCAAGGTCATCGACGAGTGGACCGACATCTACTCGTTTATATACGACAACCTGGGCCGCACTCCCGCCGCCGCACGATGAGGCGACTCCTCACAGCTCTGCTCCCGGCTCTGGCCGCGGCTCTCGGCGGCTGCTTCACCGGCATCGAAAGCACCCCGCGCATATCGGGCGACGATGTGCGCCGGGCCGATGTGCATGTCACCGCCGAGCAGCAGCTGATGCACGCCGTGGAGGCCGAGCCGCCCGCGCGGTGGCGCCCGGGCAAGCGCTGGCTGGTGGGCGACGACCGCATCAGCCTCGTCTTTGCCGCGCCCCTGCCCGAGGGCACCGACTCCCTGGCCGGCCGGGTGCTCCGGCTCGACTCGATGGGCCGCTACACGGGCATCTCGGGCGACACGCTGCTGGCGCCGGTCTTTGTCACCGACGACGGCGCCCGGCTCACATACCGCACGGCCATCAAGGCCGAGGCGCTCGACTCGCTCGCTACGCTCGAGCTGCCGTTTGCCATCGAGTTGAGCGCGGTCGAGGCCGCCGACTCGCTCCTGCGCGGCCGCACCGTATACATCACCACTCCACAGCGTCTGGAGCACGACGGCCGACGCACCGACGGCCTGCGCCACGTGCCTGTGAGGGTGCTCGGCGTGGAGCCGGGCACGGTGCGCTATCCGCTGCGGGTGGTTTTTGCCGACGTCGACTCGGCCACCCGCTCGGTGATGCTCACCTATGGCGACGGCCCCGCGGCCACCCGCAATTTCGACCGACTCTTCTCCTTTACCGACCCGCGCCACAGCTATCCACGCATCACTCCGGCCACCTGGGAGCACATCATGCACTCGCAGGTGACGACGGGCATGACCCGCGACGAGTGCCGCCTGGCGCTCGGCGCCCCGCAGCGCATCGACCGCAACGGCGGCCACGCCGGCCAGTACGAGCGCTGGAGCTACGACCAAGGCATATATCTCATATTTGAAGACGGTTTTCTCATAAAATACCGGCAATGAAGCTCCTCTTTCTTGGCACCGGCACCTCTACGGGCGTGCCGTCGATCGGATGCGACTGCCCCACCTGCCGCTCGCTCGACCCGGCCGACAAGCGCCTGCGCGCCTCGGCGCTGGTCACCACCGACGCCGGCGAGCGCCTGCTCATCGACTGCGGGCCCGACTTCCGCCGCCAGATACTCGACGCCGGCGCCCCGCCCCTCGACGCCCTGCTCATCACCCACAGCCACTACGACCACGTGGGCGGCATCGACGACCTGCGCCCCTACTGCGCCGGCGGCCGCCACTTCCCCACCTACTGCACGGCCGACGTCGCCGACGACCTGCGCCGGCGCAATCCGTGGTCATTCGCCGCCAAGCTATATCCGGGAGTACCCACCTTCGCCATCCACGAGATACACCCTTCGGAGCCGTTTGCGGTCGGCTCGACAGAGATAATCCCCCTGCCGGTGATGCACGCCGCCCTGCCCATCGTGGGCTACCGCATCGGCCCCCTGGCCTATATCACCGACTGCAAGACCATGCCCCAGGCCACGCTCGACCTGCTGAAAGGAATCGACACCCTGGTGCTCAACGCGCTGCGCCCCGCGCCCCACATGTCTCACCTGTCGCTCGACGAGGCCCTCGCACTGGCCGCCCGCATCGGTGCCCGCCGCACCCTCCTCACCCACATGAGCCACGACATGCCCCCCGCCGCCGACGTCGCCCTTCCCCCCGGCATCACCCTCGCCCGCGACGGCATGGCCATCACCATTTAGGTAAATACGCCCCCGACAATCACCGCCACTTGTAGGGGCGCGGCCTGCCGCGCCCGCAGCTGCCGAAGTAATTATAGTCCGCGCAGGTTTGTAACTATTACTGGAGAAACTGGTTACAAACCTGCGCGGGCTATCGGTGGGGGAATACACTATTATCCTATGATTATTACATGGCCGCGGTCGCCACAGGTGGCGACCCTCCAGGAGGCGGGTACGGATGTGAGGCCGGATTTCAACGGTTTGGACAGGTACAAAAAAAATTACTCGTCATCTCGACGAGCAATCTCTTTAACCTTAAATCTAATACCATGAAAAACACAATGCAAAGTTAGTGCTTTTTATGTTATATAACATCGTTTTCACCAAAAAGTTTCCAAACTTAACAAAATTTAACCCATTTGCCGCCATTCCGGTGCATTGTGCCGACAATTTGCATAGGGGCTGCAATACGCAAAATGGGGACGCTGCGACACGGGTGGTCGGAGCGTCCCCATTAGCAATTAGAGAGTTAGACTATCTTACGTACACTTTCACGGCCGATACACCGCATCGCACCACGTATACACCGGGAGCGACCGTGCGGCGCACTTCGCCGCGGCCGGTATAAACCGTGCGGCCGTCGGCACCGCATATCATGCACACGGCGTCGGCATCGGCACCGCTCACGACGATGTCGCGGCCCTCGACTGCAATGCTCGGGGCGCATACGGCAGCGTCACCGAGGCCCGAGAAGGCAAAGAGGACAGTCTCGGAGGGCGCAGACTCGCCCATATTGTACACGGCGGTGACGTTGTATTCCACGCTCTTGCCCGCAGGTACGCCGGCATGGGTGTAGCTCTCGCCGGTGTGGATGGCGGTATTGAGGCGGTCGCCGTCGCAATACACGTGGTAGCCGAGCAGCTCGAGGCCTACGCCGGCTGCGGCGGCGGTCACCATGGAGATGTCGTCGATACACAGGGCATACTTGTCGTCGGATGTGCAGCGGATGGCAAAGTGGCGCGTCCCCTCGGGGAGGTCGCAGGTGAGACGGGTCCACTCGCCGGGCACCTCGGCCACGGTGGCTACGGGGGTGAAGTCCTCGACGGCGCGGCCGGTCGACGAGGCGAGGATTTCCATCGACTCAAGACCATAGAGGGTTGAGGCCGAGCGGGCGTAGAGACTGACGGTCTGCGCAGCGCCGGAGAGCTCGGGCGAGATGAGCCAGTCGTCGTTGGGAGCGCCGAGCGCCGAGAAGCATATCCACATGCGCTCGCCCGAGCGGGTGGCCCATGCCGGGGCGTCAAGGCCGAGCGCGAGCGGGTTGAATACCTGGAAGCTCATGGCGGCGCGGGCGTTGGGATAGTCGAGCATCTGGTTGGCGGCGTTTTTGGCGCCAATGGTCAGCTTGCCGTCGCGGTCTATCACTGTCCACTCGCCCATGTTGTCGTCGGCTAGCGCCGAGCCGGGCAGGCCGATGGAGAAGGAGGTGTAGTCCTCGGCGCCGTCGGTCACCGGCTCGATGACACGACCCTCAAGCTGCGGGGCAGTCCAGGTAAGCTCGGCATCGGCGCTGCCCGAGGCACGCGCGGCCAGCGCGGTGGGCACGGGATGCAGCGGGGTGGCAAGAGCCACGTCGAGGTCGGCCGAGCAGTCATTGTCGGCGTTGAGGTCGGCCTCGTACACGATGCGCACGGTGTATGTCACCTCGGCGCCATACATGGTCGAGGGAGCGTCGGAGAGCTTGTACTCAGCCACGGCGTCGGGGTCGAGCGGCTTGCCCTCGGCCGATGCCACGGCCGAGCCGTCGCGCACCAGCTCCACGGTGTAGCCCGACGCAGCCTGCGAGCCGACATTGGCCACCGTGGCGGTGAGGGTAAGCTCGCGGCCGCCAACGGCACCAACGGGCACGGCGGCGCTCACCAGAGCGAGGTCGTGGTCGAGGAGGTCGGCGATGCGTATGTTGTCGATGGATATCGCGCGATGTGTGGCGGCAAGAGCGGTAAACATCACCTGTATCTCGCGGCCGATATAGCGGCTGAGGTCGACGCTGCATTTGCGCCAGGCGCGGTCGCCGCTCATGGTCACGGACTGCAGGGGTGTATAGCCGCTGCCGGTCGACACGGATACCTCAATCGAGTTGAGATTGTCGGAGCCGCCATAGGTATTGTAGTAGAATGTGAGGGTCGGACGCGACGAGCCGCGCAGGCTGATGCGGCCGGTGTATATCGAGCCGCCGGCATCGCGGTCGCCCGTGAAGGTGAGATAGCCTCCGTCGCCGTCTTGCGACTCCACGTCGCGGTAGGTCCGGTCGGTGGCCAGGCTCCACTCACCGGCGCGGTCGGCGGGCCACGACATACCCAGCGGATGAGTCAGACGGCCGTCGGGCACGCTCTCTGTATAAGGCAGCTTGTACGACTCGCCGACAATCTCCAGGCCGGTCGAGGCACGCTCGCCGGCACCCTGCGGGTTGACTGCCTCCACGGAGTACTGCACAAACTTCTGCGACGCACCGGCCTCGACTGCCTGGTCGGTATACGAGGTGACGCGCAGCCCCGACTTCAGCATCTCGGTCTTGGAGCCTTCGGTGCGGTACAGGGTATATGATACCTGCGAGGGATCCATGCGGGTACCGTTGGTATCGCGCTGCACGGGCGCCCACGAGAGTATCATCTGGCCGTCGTTGTCGCCCTGGATGGCCGAGATAAACTCGGGCGAGCGGGGCAGCGTGAGACCCACGTAGCACGAGGCCTCGGCGCTCAGGCCGGCGCCATGGGCGTTGTATGCCACGGCGCGGAAGGTATAGTCGCCGGCCGAGGGCACCGCGATGGAGCGCACCACGCTCTGCCCGGGCGTGGCCGACACTGTCTCGGCCAGGACGTCATTGAGGTATATCTCGACCTTGTCTATGGATGCCAGGGGCGAGCCGGCTATATCGAGGGCGGGAGCTGTAAACGACACATCGGCCGAGAGCTCGCCGAAGTCGGCGGGCACGGCGGCCATGGAGCCTACGGCGGCCGGCACGGCGGCCGAGGCGGGAGCCGACACGGATATGTTGGTCACATACAGATAATACTTATAGGGGTCGGAGCAGGCTTTCACGGCAAAGTAATATGTGCCGCTGGCCGGGGGCACAAACACGCCCTCGAGGGTCTTGTATGCGGTATGGGCCACGGTGGTCGGAGCCACTACCTCGGTGGTGAGGGCAGCCACCTCGGGCGCTGTGCCGGCATATACGGCCACACGCTCGGCGTCGGCCGCATCCTCACAGCGCGCGTCGAAGGCAAAGGTATACGACAGGCCGGCGGTGAGCTTCATGCCGGGGAGCACGAGATAGTCGTCGGCTGCTTTCGACTGTGTGTAGGTGTATCTCACGTATCCGCGGGCCCACTGCCAGGTGTTGCGGTCGTCGTTGTTGTCGATTACGGTGTAGGGGTCAAAGCCCGTGCGCTCGGCAAAGCTCTCGCTATAGGGCGGAGTGAGGCAGCCGACGACCTGCGGGGCAGTCGATACGGGGGCTGTGGTGACACCGCCGTAGGTGGCCGTCACGGTGTGGTATACCGACACGAGCGAGGTCGGCTCGGGGTATGCGTCGACATACGATGTGGAGGTGATGCCGTCCTTGACAACGCTGCCGTCGGGATAGCGGCGCACGGTATAAGTGACGGCCCCGGGAGTCATGTAGCCGCCGTTCTGACCGGCAGCCGCCTCCCATGAGAGGGTAAATGCAGAGCCGTCGTAGCTCGACGACAGGCCCTTTACAGGCGCGGGCACGTCGTGGCCGATAAAGGCCGAGAGCGACGCCTCGGGCGAGGTGCCGGCGGCATTGGTCAGCGTCACGGCAAACTCGTGCGGGCCGGCGGTGGCGATGGTCAGCTGTACCGACTGCTCGGTGCCGACTGCGGCTGTGCCGGTGGCGGCTACCGCCTTGTCGACCGATACGGTGTAGGTGACATCACCCGTGGCGGCCGCGCCGCCAAATGTGGTGGCCGGCACCGTGAAGCGCAGCCGGCCGCTCATCGCGCCGGCGGGGAAGTCGGCCTCCAGGCCGGTCGCGACGGCGGGAGCGCCGGCGGCCGCCTCGGCCTTGGGGAAGTATGCGGCGACTATCTGCTCACCGTCGGGCATATCGTAGATATGTGTGGCGGCTGCAGTGACGGGGTCGACGGTGTACAGGGCGCTCTTGGTCTCAGACGACAGAGCGTAGTACAGCTTTGCCGAGGCCGGGTCGTAGACGGCCGACGAGATGCCGCCGGGGCGCAGGCCGGTGTCGCCTATGGCCGTATAGCTGCCGCGGGCAGGGTTGACCTTTACCAGCATACCCTTGTCGGTGATGGCGTAGAGAGTGCCGTCGGGGGCAAATGCCAGGGCGTTGAAGTAATCGTCGTCGAGGTATCCGAGGCGCGATGTCTCGAAATCGGTGAGCGAGAAGGTGCCCCAGTAGTATTGCTCGTAATCGGCGTCGTAGTAGCAGCAGTAGATGTCGCCGCTCTCGGGGTCGGCGGCCATCGAGATGGCCTTGAAGTCGGTCCAGGAGTTTTGGTCAGACAGCAACTCCCAGGTATCGGTGTCGTGCACGCGGTAACGCACACCCGCAAATGCACCCGGGGCGATGGTGAGCAGCTTGCCGTCGGCATATACGCCGCCGTTGTAGGCATTGTACTCGTCGCCGCTCACGTGCTCTTTCAGCGACGGACGCCCTGCCCAGGGCAGGCTGTACACGCCGTAGGGCATGTTGAGCGGAGTCCACGAGTCGGCGTAAATCACCACGCCTGCAATCTCCGGCACTCCGGAAGCGTTCACTGTGGCATACGCCGGCACTGCCGCCGCCCACAGCATCAGGAGCAGCAACAGAATAGTCGGTGTTTTCTTCATAATGGATTGATAGGGGTTAGGTAGGATTGTCTCCCGCGCAAATATATTTATATTCCCCGTGATTCGCAACACAATGATACGGCAGCGGACAAAAAAAAGAAAAAAGCCGCCGGATTGAAGACAATCCGGCGGCTTTTGATACAGGAGCCGCGAGTGGGACTCGAACCCACGACCTTTTCGTTACGAATGAAATGCTCTACCAACTGAGCTATTGCGGCGGCTTTGCAGGGGCAAAGTTACAAAATATTATTATTCTGCGAGCTGAATGTCAGTTTTATTTTTGCCTTGGAGGGCGAAATACGCGCCATCACGGGCTTTGACACATAGGGCACGATGCTCGACACGACGTAGGATGTGCCGTAATAGTCACCGGCCGAGCTCTCGAGATTGACCTGGACGGGACAGATGGTGAAGGTATAGTCGTCTGCGGTCACCTCGTCTTTGGCGAGCAGGTTGAGCAGATACTCGCGCATGGAGCCGAAGGTATAGCAGCCGTTGGTGGCGTCGTACTCGGCGTAGAATGAGGTCTTGTTGTCGTTGACGGAGTTTTCGGCAAAGAATTTATCCTTGTCCTTCTTGAGCACCATGAGCACGTATGGCGGGGGGCCGATGGCGTAGTCGTTGGCGATGGAGTCGGCGGGCAGGCGGAATGTGAGGCTGTTGAGGATGCGCATGCGGTCGGCATGGCGGTTGTAGGAGGCGATAATCTCGGGGGCGGGGAAGCGCACATCGAGCTCAAGTCCGGCGGGAGCCATGATCACGTTGTCGCCGGCTGCGACCATCTGGCGCAGCTCCGGAGCGACGCTCACCTTGATATTGTTGTTGATGACCATCTCGGGAGCGGTCGAGAAGTAGTCGCCTGCATACCAGGTGGTGTCCCAGCGGGCGGAGTCGGTATTGTACTCGCGCTTGTGGTAGTAGAGGCGTATGGCGTTGGCGGTGAAGTCGCTGATGCGGCCCGAGCCGTAGGACGAGCGCACGTAGAATCCCTTGAAGACGTCGCGGGCAAAGGCGGCGGGGTCTGAAAACTTGGCCGGGTCGGCCATATAGGCCGAGTACAGCTCGCGGCCAAACTCGAGCGGCAGCGTGAGTATGGCGGCGATGGCCGAGCGGTTTTTGATGGAGTCGGGCTCGTCTTTTGTCGAGGCGGTGTAGACGGTCGATGCCATGGGCTTGGTATCGTAGTACCCGGCGGGGTCGAAGTCGGAGTAGATGGGGTAAGGCAAGTCGCGGGTGATGCGGTATACCTCAAGGCCCATGGGCACGAGGGAGTCGCCGGCAAAGTTGCCGCGGGCCATCTGTATGAAGAGCTTTACGGAGTCGATCTGCTGGGCGGTCATGCTCACGGTGTCGATGCCGACCGAGGGCATGTACTGGGCCACGAAGTCGCTCGATATATCGCCGTAGCCGGGCGCCTGGAGCGCGCCGAGGAGCTGGCTGGTGGTGCGCGACTGCACCACGGGGTTGTCGACGGTGACGGCTGTGAGCGTAAAGGCCGAGTCGACCACTATGGCGAGGTCTTCGTCGCCGAGGGAGTTGCCGATGTCGGAGCTGTCGTCGCAAGCGCCCATGGCCATCGCGAGGAAGAGAGCGGCCGAGGCGAGCAGGGTGAGGAATGAGTATTTCACAACGAAAGGTAAAATTCTTTGTAGGCGGCGGCGAAGCCTTCTTCGTCGCCTGTGTATTCAAGCAGGGGCTTGCCCGAGGCACGGGCATACTCGATGAGCTCGTCGGGGATGCCGGGCGAACTGATGCAGATGGCGTCGGCGTAGTCGATGGCGGTCTTCTGCAGCTCGGTGAGGCCGGCGGCTCCGGCCAGGTGGGGGATGTCGCCGGCGGCTATCTCGTCGGAGAGTATCTTCGAGGCCATGGCCTCGTTCATGGTGCCGTCAAATGTCTGGTCGAAGAGGGAGTAGACCACCTTGACGTCGGCAAACGACGGGTCATACGAGTACACCTTCTTGAGGAAGAGCGGCGCCAGGGCCGAGATCCAGCCGGTGCAGTGTATGAGCGAGGGTATCCAGCGGAGCTTGCGCACGGTCTCGAGCACGCCGCGCACAAAGAAGATGGAGCGCTCGTCGTTCTCGTCAAAGAGGGTCTCGGTCTCGAGGCCGTCGGCGGCGTGACGCAGGAAGTAGTCGTCGTTGTCGATGAAGTATACCTGCATGCGCGAGGGCTGGAGAGTGGCGACTTTGATGATGAGGGGATGGTCGGTGTCGTCGATGATGATATTCATGCCCGAGAGGCGTATCACCTCGTGGAGCTGATTGCGGCGCTCGTTGATACATCCGTAGCGGGGCATGAACGTGCGCACCTCAGTACCTTTGCCCTGTATGCCTTCGGGCAGGCTGCGGCTGAAGTCGGCCAGCGGCGTCGAGGGCAGGTAAGGATTTATTTCCTGGGATATGTATAGCACTTTGTTCAAATCCATCGTATTACGGTTTTGGAGCCCGCGTGGAGAGGGGCGTGTGTTTGCAGTTGCAAATTTACAAAAAAAATCCTTACCGTCAAAATCCTGCGGCCGCCGCTGCCACGAGGCGCCCGCCGAGGTCGGCGGCGGCGCAGGCGTAGCGGTCAAAGGCGTGGTAATTATCGTTGTTGATATGTATCTGGCCCTCGGTGGGACGGCCGTCGGCGTCGAGGACTGAATTGCGGTGCTGGTTGGAGTATGAGGGGTGGAGTCTCACGTCGTCGGGCGACAGCACCCAGTGGTCGATGGTGTCGGCCCACACGCCCAGCCATACAAAGGCATCGCAGCAGCCGGGCTTGAGCTGCTGGAAGTTGAGGTCGAAAGGCACCCGGCCGCAGGTGGCCTTCTGGAGCGCCTTCGATACCAGCGTGCCACCGGGGCGTGCCACCGCCACTCGGGCGGCTTTGACCTCGATGCGCAGGGGCCGCGGGCCGCCCGGGAGCCACAGGTCGTACTGGCCGCTGTAGCCGGGGTCGAGGTCGCGCGAGGGGCGCAAGGCGCCGGGCAGCAGCGACCTTACGTATGGCTCGCCCCACGTCTGGCCGAAGGTGCGCGGCGCCAGGGTGTAGAGGGGCAGGTTGACGTTGCGGCGCAGGTAGTCGGCGCGCAGTGCCTCGTACTGGCCGAAGCTGAGCACGCCGCGGTCTATCAGCCGGGCGGCGTAATACTCGCAGGGGTTGAAGGGATACACGTCGGGGATGGCGGCGAGAGCTTCGTCGCTCACCGCGCGGGCGTCGTCGGGTGAGAGCCGGCTGCGCAGCAGGTCAAGTTGTCGGCGCAGTATTTCCATATAGTTTTGAGTGGATGTGCGCGGCTGTGGAGGCCGATATGCCGTAGAAGGCATACACGGCGGCATCGGTCTGCGCGGGTGTGGCGGCGCTGTCGAGCGCCCGGCAGAGAGCATTGTCGGGGGCGGGGAATGGCAGCTGCGACAGGTTGCCTTTAAGGATTTTTATATCGGTGAATTTCAGCGTGTAGTAGTAGCGGAAAAGGGTAGAGTTGAGCAGCGCGCACACCTGGCGGGCGGTGAAGCCCGCAACCCTTGGCACCAGTATATTGGCACTGTTGAGACACAGTGCGCCGGTATCGTCGTATGCCACCACGGGGTAGCGCGATATGAAGCGGTATACGAGCTTCTCGGGAGCGCGGAAGTATTCCTCGCGGGCACACTGCTGATACTTGCCGGGGCTGAATACTATATACTTGCCGGGAGCCGACAGCGCGCCGTCGGCAACGTCCTTGCCGCGGTAGACCGGCTCGGCGCCGGGCTCTGAGGGCGAGTCGAGCAGATACCGCCTGTTGTCGCCGGTGACTATGCCCAGCGCCCAGGCGCTCTCGCTGAGGTCGGCGGCGCGGCGCGACTCCATTGCGCGTATCACCTCGCGGTCGTGGCTGTCGACCGCGGCATAGCGTATGTGCCCGGCTTTGACTTCAGCTGCGGTAAGCGATATGCGATGCTCGCCCGACGCGTCGGCAAGTACGTAGCGCTGCGCCCCGTCGGGCGCGCCCTTGACAAGTGCGATGCTGAAGTAGTCGGTAAACACGCCGTCGAAGCGTCCCGTATACAGCCGCAGCGCCAGGATGCTGCCCGCGCCGAGTATGAGACGCCGCAGCGACTTGTGGCCGGCCACCGACAGGAGCGCCTTGGGCAGCAGGAAGCAGAGGCGGCCGCCGTCGGCCAGCCGGTCGAGCGCGGCGGCAAGAAACAGCGACGAGCGCTCGGCGGTGCGCAGCGCGCCGGGTGTCGTCACCCGCGGGGATGTGCGGTCGGCTCCCCATGGCGGATTGGTGACGATATAGGCCGGATGCTCCGGCAGGCCGGGCAGGTCGTCGCGCAGGAAGTCTGCGACGCAGACCTGCGGCACGAAGTCGATGTCGCTGTACTTTATCAGGAGATTGGTGGCGCATATCATGGCGGCCACCGGGTCGGTGTCGACGCCGTACAGGGCTGTCGGGTCGGGGCAGTCGGCAGCCAGAAGGATGGCTCCCGAGCCACAGCAGGGGTCGAGCAGCGGGCGCCCGCGGTCGGGACACACACCGTGGAGCATCGAGGCCGCCACTCGCGCCGGGGTGTAATACACGCCGCGCAGGTTGCGCTCGCCCTCCCGCAGCAGGCTCTGATAGATATAGCCGGGCAGGTCGACGCCTGCCGGACACGCCACCTCGCCCACATCGGGCAGCTCACAGGCATCAGTGCCGGCGGCAGCCGCATATGGCGCGAGCAGCGAGGCTTTGGCGCCCAGGCCGGCAGAGGCCAAGGCGCCGAGGCATATGGCATGGATGATGGCCGGCACGGGGGCGTCGAGAGCCGCGACGCGGTCGAGCAGAGCCGCGGCGCCCCGGTCGTCGATATAGGCTGCGGCCTCGACGCGGCGGCGCGAAGCCGTCTTGTTGGCGCGGCGCCGGAGCCGGCCGGCGGCATCGGTATCGAGCCGCCGCCAATTGGCGGCGGTGGCGTCGCTTATGGGCGGCCGCATCAGCCGCCGAAGTTGTCGTAGTGGATGGAGGAGGGGTCGACGCCCAGGGAGTCGAGCATCTTGTTGACGGCGGCGCTCATCGGGCCGGGGCCACACATGTAGTACTGGATGTCTTCGGGGTCGGGATGATTTTTGAGATATGTGTCGTAGATGACCTGATGCACAAATCCGGGTGTGTACTTGACACCGGCGGCGTCGGCCGCGGGGTCGGGACGGTCGAGGGCGAGGTGGAAGTGGAAGTTGGGATACTTCTTCTCCAGAGCCAGGAAGTCGTCGAGGTAGAATACTTCGTTGAGGGCGCGGGCGCCGTAGAAGTAGTTCATCACACGGTCGGTGGTGTCGAGGGTCTTGGTCATGTACATTATCTGCGAGCGCAGGGGTGCCATGCCGGCGCCGCCGCCTATCCACATCATCTCGGCCTTGGAGTCGGTGTCGACGTGGAAGTCGCCGTAGGGGCCGCTCATCACCACGGTATCGCCGGGCTTGAGGCTGAAGATATAGGATGAGGCTATGCCGGGATTGACGTCCTGAAAGCCGACAGCGGGCTTGGGCTTGAAGGGAGGCGTGGCAATGCGCACGGTGAGCATGATGCGGTCGCCCTCGTCGGGATAGTTGGCCATGGAGTATGCGCGCACGGTAGGCTCGGTGTTGACACACCGCAGGCCGAAGAGGCCAAATTTCTCCCACGCCGGCAGATACTCGTCGCCGATGAGCGAGCGGTCGATGTCGGTGGCATAGTCCATCGAGAATGCGGGGATTTTTATCTGGGCATAGGAGCCGGGGCGGAAGTTCATGTGCTCGCCCGGAGGCAGCTGCACGATAAACTCCTTGATAAATGTGGCGACATTGCGATTGGAGATGACCGTGCACTCCCACTCCTTGACGTCGAGGGCGCTCTGGTCGACCTGTATGTCGAGGTTTTCCTTCACCTTTACCTGGCAGGCGAGGCGCCAGTGGTCGGCAATCTGGCGGCGGGTAAGATGCACGGCCTCGGTGGGGAGCACCTCGCCGCCGCCGTCGAGCACCTGCACGCGGCACTGGCCGCAGGAGCCTTTGCCGCCGCAGGCCGAGGGCAGGAAGACGTTGCACTCGGCCATGGTGCTGAGCAGGCTGCCGCCCGCAGGGGCCTCGATGGTGCGGGCCGAGTTGATGTTTATCTCGACATTGCCGCTGTGCACCAGATAGTGCTTGGCCACGAGCAGCACGGCCACGAGCAGCAGGGTGATGAGCAGAAATATGCCTGTGCCGGCCAGGATGGTGGCCGACATGAGCGACAGGGGTAGCAGGATGTGTATCATAACTTGATGCCGAGGAAGCTCATGAATGCTATGCCCATCAGGGCGGTGATGATAAAGGTGATGCCGACGCCGCGCAGCGGGCGGGGCACCTTGGAGTACGATGCGACGCGCTCGCGTATGGCGGCCACGGCGGTGATGGCCATGAGCCAGCCCAGGCCCCAGCCGGCGCCGGCGCATGTGGCTGTCCATACCGAGCCGAAGCCGCGCTGCTGCATGAAGAGCGAGCCGCCCAGGATGGCGCAGTTGACGGCTATCAGCGGCAGGAATATACCCAGGGAGGCATACAGCGAGGGCGAGAAGCGCTCGACGGCCATCTCCACGAGCTGTGTCATCGAGGCGATGACGGCGATGAAGAGTATGAGCGACAGGAAGCTCAGGTCGACATCGGCATACTCGGCTCCGAGCCAGCCCAGGGCGCCGGGCTGCAGCACGTATGTATTGAGCAGATAGTTGATGGGCAGGGTGATGACGAGCATGAATGTGACTGCCACGCCCAGCCCGAAGGCGGTCTTGACGTTTTTGCTCACGGCCAGGAACGAGCACATTCCCAGGAAGTAGGCAAATACCATGTTGTCGACAAATATCGACCGTATGAATATATTGAGGTTTTCCATCGTTGCAGGGGTGCTGGTCAGTCTTCTTGCAGGTCTTTATTGTATGAGCGGTGTACCCATATGATGCAGGCCACCACGAGCAGGGCGGCGGGCGGGAGTATCATCAGGCCGTTGTTGACATATCCGGCGTCGTACACGGCCTGGGGCACCACGCGGTATCCCAGCAGGGTGCCCGAGCCGAGCAGCTCGCGGAAAAATGCCACTATCACCAGTATGATGGTGTAGCCCACGCCGTTGCCGATGCCGTCGAGAAAGGAGGGCCAGGGGCGGTTGGCCATGGCAAATGCCTCCAGGCGGCCCATGAGGATACAGTTGGTGATGATGAGGCCGACAAATACCGAGAGCTGCACGCTCACATCATAGGCATATGCCTTGAGCAGCTCGCTCACGATGATTACCAGCCCGGCCACGACCACCAGCTGCACGATGATGCGCACGGAGTTGGGGATGGTCTTGCGGATGAGGGAGATGATGACGTTGCTGAAGGCGAGCACGGCGATCACCGAGAGGCCCATGACGATGGCCGGCTCGAGCTTGACGGTGACTGCCAGTATCGAGCATATGCCCAGGATCTGCACCACCACGGGATTGTTTTTGGAGAAGGGGTTGAAGAGTACCTTCCGTATGTCTGTCTTTTCGGCCATGGCTTATTTGCTGAGTGATTGTAGGTAGGCGCTGTAGGGAGCGATGCAGTTGTCGAGCATGGCGGCGACGCCCTTGGAGGTGATGGTGCCGCCGCTGATGCCGTCGACATAGTCGCGGCCGTCGGCGGGTGTCTGGCCGGCCTTGACCACTGTCACGGGCATCAGGCGCCCGTCGTGAAACATCTGCTTGCCCTCAAACTGGCCCGAGAATGCCGGGCGGGTAATCTCGGCGCCCAGGCCGGGGGTCTCGCCCTGGTGGTTGAAGTAGGCGCCGTAGACGGTCGAGCCGTCGGCGTCGAGCGACACGTAGCCCCATATGGGGCCCCAAAGCCCGGCGCCGTATACGGGCAGTATATATTTGCACTCGCCGTCGGGGGCGGTGTAGATGTACACGGGCAGCAGACGGTCGGCGGCGGGGAGCTTGCTCTGGGCGGCCACGTCGATGTCGAAGGCGTCGCCCTCGGCGCGGGTGCCGTCGGCCCGCACCACCAGCTGACCGGTGATGGCGCTGTCAAATGTGGGTATCACCTCGGCCGGCGCGGGGGTGAGGCGCACCGAGGCCAGTATCTGTCGCATCTTGTCGGCGGCGACATTGGCCTGCTGGCGGTCGCGCAGGCTCATCGACGTGAACGCCAGGGCCGTGCCTACCACGGCCACGAGCACTGTCACGTAGATTACGGTATAGAGATTGCCTTGCTTATTCATCTTAGCGGGGTGTTAGCGGTTGAGGCGGGCGAGGCGGCGGCGGGTGTTGGCGTGCACCACACACCAGTCGATGAGGGGAGCCAGGGCGTTGAGCAGCAGCACGGCGAGCATGGCGCCCTCGGGGTAGCCGTTGTTGTATGTACGGATGAGCACTGCCACCACGCCTATCAGGAAGCCGTATATCCACTTGCCGGTCTCGGTGCGGGCGGCGGTGACGGGGTCGGTGGCCATGAATACGATGGCAAAGAGGAAGCCGCCGTACATGAGCTGCTCGAGCGGGGTGAGATACGACGCGGGGTAGAGCGGCGTGGCACACGTGTGGGCCACCAGCCCCATGAGCAGGGCACCGGCCACTCCCGACAGCATTATCTTCCACGATGCCATGCCGGTGGCGAGCAGGATGGCTGCGCCGATGAGCACACACAGCGCCGAGGTCTCGCCGAAGGAGCCGGGGATGAGCCCGACGAAGGCGTCCCACAGGGTGAGCACATGGCCGTCGACACCGGTGAGCCGAAGGCCCTCGCCGGTCGAGGTGGCTATCTGCCCCAGCGGAGTGGCGCAGGTAAAGCCGTCGGCCGCCACGGGGCCGTAGCCCATGGCGCTCCCTGCGGCCACAAACACGCGGTCGCCCGACATCTGGGCCGGATAGCCGAAGAATAGGATGGCGCGGGCGGTCAGGGCCACGTTGAATACATTGTAGCCCGTGCCGCCGAATACTTCCTTGACAAAGATTACCGACAGCGCCGTGGCCACCGCTATCATCCACAGCGGGGTCTCGACGGGGCATATCATGGGGATGAGGATACCTGTCACCAGGAAGCCCTCCTGTATCTCCTCGTGACGCTTCTGTGCCACGATAAACTCGATACCGAGGCCCACCAGGTATGTCACCACTATCTTGGGCAGGATGGCCAGCAGGCCGTAGAGCATGAGGCTGCCGAGGGGAAAGTCGGTGAGCCCGCAGGCGAGCCAGTGCTGATAGCCGGCATTGTACATGCCCATCAGCAGGCAGGGCATCAGCGAGAGCACCACGATGATCATGGCGCGCTTGGAGTCGATGCTGTCGTGGACGTGCACTCCGCCGCGGCGGGGGGCGGTGGTGCGGGGCGTGTACAGGAAGGTCTCGAAACCGTCGAACACGCTCTCCAGGGCGCTCAGGCGGCCGCCGGGACGAAACTGCGGCTCGACGCGGTCGAGAAATTTACGTAGTCTGCTCATATCAGGATTCCAATTCGTTGCGGAGGTAATCGAGGCCGTCGCGCACTATCTGCTGCACGGGGAGCTTCGAGGGGTCGACAAACTCACACAGGGCCATGTCTTCGGGCGCCACCTCGTAGATGCCCAGGGCCTCCATCGAGTCGATGTCGCGGCTGATGATGGCCTTGAGGAGATACTCGGGCAGCACGTCCATGGGGAGCACCTTGTCGTAGAGGCCGCTGAGTATCATGGCGCGGCGGCCGCCCATGAGGCGGGCGTCGGGGGCAAAGGCGCGGCGCAGCCCGTGCAGGGGCAGGGCGCGGCTCACGCTGAGCTTAGACGGCGATACCGATGCCCAGCCCATAAACTCGTCGACGTCGTCGCCCTCGGCGATGACTGTGACCTGGCGGTAGGGCGCGTGGAGAAAGCCGTCGGCGGGGTCGACGGCCTCGCCGGTGAGCACGTTGCCGCTGATGACGCGGCGATGCTCGCTGCCGGGCTTCAGACGGCCGGCGATGAGAGGGGCCACGGCGGCGCCGGCCAGGGTGCGCACCAGGCCGGGACGCTCCACCTCGGGACCGGCGACGGCCACCACCACCGATGTGTCGAGCTCGCCGGTGAGCAGCAGGTGGCCGATGCGGGCCAGCACGGCGAGGTCCATGGCCCACACGGTGTCGCCCTTGTTGACGGGGGCGAGATTGGCTATCTGCACTCCGACGTTGCCGGCCGGGTGAGGGCCGCTCACCTCGACCATCTCTGCGCCGGGGATGGCTGCCACGGGGGCGTCGGCGCCGTAGCACACGTATATCTTGCCGTCGGTGAGGGTCGAGAGAGTCTTGACGGCCGCGGCGAGGGACGCGGGGTCGCATGCGCCGGGCTGCAATGTGGGCGGCAGGGCGAGCGGGGCGGTATCCATCGCGGTGACGAAGATGTCGCGGGGGCGCACCTCGGGCGAGGGCACCACATCGTAGGGCCGGCGGTGTATCATGGCCAGCAGGCCGCTCTCGGCGAGCAGCCCGGGCAGAGGAGCCTTGGTGTCAAAATGACGGTGAGCACCGCGGCCATCGGCCTCGACGCTCACGTACAGTATCTTGCGGCGCTCGCCGCGCTTGACTTCCTTTACCGTGCCGCTCACGGGCGACACGAGTTTTACCGCGGGGAAGGCTTTATCATACAGCAGGGGAGAGCCGGCCTCCACGGCGTCGCCTTCCTTCACGGCTGCCTTGGGGCGGAAGCCGGGGAAGTCGTCGGGGGTCACGGCATAGAGCCGCACATCGGCGTCGGCCACGGCCGAGCGGTCGGCCACGGCGCCCTCGAGCCGGATGTCGAGTCCCTTTTTGAGTCGTAATTTCATGGGTGTGGACTATTTGGCCGCAAATTTAGCATTTTTTCAGTAAAGTATCTGTGCATTAGGCAAAAAAAAATCTGCCCGCGCGTGACGGCGCGGGCAGATTTCGATATTGTCGGGCGATACGCTTATTTCCAGCGGAAAAAGATGGGGTCGTCGTCGTAGTCGCCGTATTCGCTGTGATTGCGCACAATCAGCTTCTCGGGCATACGGTCGGCGTCGAGGGTCCAGATGTAGCTGTAGCGGTCGCCGTCTTCGACTGCCGACAGGGGCAGGTGGGCTGTGCCGCGGCCGAGCAGACCGGCATAGTAGGCGGGCTCCATCTCGTCCATGTCGATGCAGAAGCAATCGTCGTAGCACATCAGGCCGGAGATATTGTCGATGGGAGTGGCGTGGGTGGCATCGGTGTAGGCGATGGTAGCGTGTGTTTCAGCGAAGTCTGCGGGGTCGAGGGGCTCGTTGACCATATCGACCTTGACTATGTCGTCGCCCGAGTAGGTGAGGGTGGTCACCTCGTTGTCGCCCTCGCTGCGCTTCATGGTCTTGAGGCGGCCGTCGGCGGTGTAGGTAAACCACCATTCCTCTGTATCGGTATTGCCGTTTTCATCGGTGTCATACTCGAGTGCGTAGTCGATGTAGCCCTGCTTGTTGAGCGTGCAGTAAAACTCTACATACGAGTCCTCGCCACCCCACTCTACCTTCATGTAGGCGTCGTATGTGGTGGCACGCGAGATTGAGCCGTAAGCAAAGGTCGTTGTCTCGTTTCCGTCGACAATCTTGGTCACAAGACCGCTGGCGTCGGTGGTGATCGTGTAGTCGCCGGCCTGGGCAGGCATACCGTTTGGAAATACTGTGGTGGGGTTGACAGTGGTGCCGGGCACGAGGCCGCCGCCGGCGCCGCCGTCATTGTCGTCGTCGCTGCACGATACCGCGCCGAGGGCGAGGCATCCGGCCACTGCAAGAGAAAGGAGTCTGTAGTTCATTGGAAAATGTATACGTTGGTTATTTCTGTTTGAGTTTCAGCCCGGTGAGAGGGGTCGGCAACTCTACCGGCGTCATGCGGTCGGGCTGATTGAGGATGATGGCGTTGACGGCCGCGGTGTCGGCTGCGGCCTCGGCCGGGGTCATGGGCAGGGTGCACATGCGGGTGATGCGTGCCTCGGGGATGATGGCGGCGCGCAGCTGCTGCGGGGTGGGAGCCGACGGCAGAGCCGAGTACTCGGCATAGGTATAGCGGGTAAATGCCGTGCGGGGCGACACTCCGCGGCGGTCGAGGAGCCAGCCGCCGGCCATGCGCAGCGGCGTCGAGCGCCCGACCGACACATCGGAGGGCGCGGGATAGGAGGTGATGACACCGCCGCCTCCGACCTGCACGGGCACGTTGTCGACGTAATCACCGTCGGTCATGTACAGTATGGCGCGGGGCAGATACTTGTCGGGATTGGCCGCAGCGGCGGCGGCAAGTCGCTCGCGGCTGGCGGGCGTGGCCCCGCTCATGGCGTCGGGCGACACCGCCTCGGCCACGGGCGCGCCGGCGCGGATATCGGCCTTGCGCGAAGCAGAGCAGCCGCCCAGCGCCACGATGGCGCCGGCGGCTGCTAAGATAGCTGTATGAAGATTCATTTACTTCTTGATGAGGCGGGTGGTGACGCTGCCTGCGCCGGTATTGGCGCGGAGCACGTATACACCGGCTGCGAGGCCGGTCACGTCGAGCTCCTCAGAGGTCGATGCGCCGTTGCAGGCCACGTTGAGCACCATGCTGCCGCTGAGCGAGTATACCTCTATGGAGGTGATGGCGGCGCCGGCCTCGACGCTGACAAAGTCAACGGCGGGGTTGGGATACACGCTTACGCTCTCTGTCTCGGCCACGATGTCGTCGACACCGGCGGAGGTATCAATGGTAAACCACATTGAGGCCCATTCGCTACCGGTCGCGGGGTTGATGTAGAAATCAATAAACTGATTATCTACTACAAATGCAAAGGTACCCTGGTAGACGTTGCCCTGTACAAAGCCATTGTCCACGATGTTTATCTCCACGGTCGTCTCCTCGCCTTCCTTGATGGTAAGGATGTCAGACGGCGTGCCGGACCACGATTTGCTTCCCTTGGCGTTGATCCAGAAATATACTGCATCTGCAAAGTATGTGCCGGCCACACACTTGAATACACCCTTGACGGAGAGCGGATTGCCGGTTACACGATAAGGATTGAGCGAGATGCCCGAGCCACGTGACGCATTCAAAATCTTCTGGTCCATCAGGTCGACCTTGGCCTCGACGGAGGATGCGGGATGGAGCTCAAACTTCACTTTCTCGCTGAGGAGCTCACCGGCCTCGGTCACGACGGCCACGTAGGTGTTGGGGGTGAGGATGTCGGTGGGAGCGGTGCCTACAAACTCTATCTCCTCGCTCTCGCCCTCTACGAGGTCGATGGCGGGACCGGCGATGACGCCGTAGAGCTGAGTGGAGGTGCCTGCGCCTACGAAGGCGAGGTTGACCTTACCGAAGTACTCGGCGCCGGAGTTGGTGACCTTGGCGGTAAACTTGGCATACTTGCCGGCGTAGAGCGGGCCGTGGAGCTGGATATCGGTAGCGGAGAGCTCGGGGGTATCGACCACGGGGGCGAAGGTGAGCTTGTTGGCCTCGGCCACGAGGGTGAGGGCGCGCACCTTACCTACCTGGATGGGCACCTCGAAGATTTCGCCATTGTAGCGGTATACGGTGTGTACGGTGTACTTGCCTGCGGTGGGGAAGGCGTCGTAGCGCAGCTCAATCTGGCCTACCTTGCCGTCGGGCTTGACGGTCTGGGTGCCGTTCTTCCATACATACACGGGCTCGCCACCCTCGGCGGGAGTCAGACGCACGCCGAATGTCACGGCGATGTCGGCGATGGCGCTGGAGTTGACAGTGCCGGTGAAGCGCACGAAGTCGCTGTTGCCGCGCTGGTACTCGGCGCTCTTGGTGCCGAGGTTGTCGTCCTGGGTGAGGTTGGGGAAGATTACCGAGCCTTCATAGGGCTTGCGGAGGCTGAAGATGGCGCCCTGCAGGTCGGAGAAACCTGCGCCTGCACCACCGGCGCCCTGCATGCCGGGGTCGAGAGTGGTGATGCGGAAGTAGCCGTCGCTCATGCCGCCCCAGCCCCAGTTGATGTGCACAAAGGCGTCGGAGGCACGGTAGCCGTCGAGCACAAATGCGTGACCGCCGCTGCCGTCGGCTGCCTGGCCGGAGTAGTAGAGGGGATAGCCCTGCGAAAGCTCGCTGTAGATCATGTCCATCCACACGGGCATCGAGTAGTACTTGCGGTATGAGAAGTGGGCGCTGTTGGCGTAGCCGAAGTACTTGATGATGGCTGCGGGCACCTCGCCGGAGAATGCGCCGGAAGCGTTGACACCGTAGCTCATGTCGACGGCCACACCGGCGGCCTTCATCAGGGTAGCCACTGCATTGTTCTGGGTGGCGTTGCCGGGATAGTCGTTGATCATGTTGGCCCAGTCGAAAGTCGTCTTGGCAAAATCAAAGGAGATGGTCTGCTCGAGCGAGCCCAGGTAGTAGCTGTTCTCGCCGATACCTTTCTCGGGGAAATTGTAGGTCTTCATCACCTGCGACATGGCGGTGGCCACGCAGCCGGTGTAGCAACGGTAGCCCTTGTCATCGACGGGAGCGAGGTCGTTGAAGGGAGCGCCCTGGTCCCAGTGGGTCTTGACGATGGGAGCGATGTCGGAGTAGGAAGCGCGGGGCTCGGCGGAAATCACCTTGGCGCCCGACTTGGCGGCGGCGGCAATCTGAGCGCTGTAGGTCTCGAGCCAGCCACGCAGATTCTCGGGCATGGCCTCGAGATTGAAGTTGCCGCTGTCGGTGTAGCCGAGCAGGCCGTCGGCCACTACATCGTCGGCTGCGACAAACATAAAGCCACGGTCGGTGCCGCGGTTGAATACATACACCGTATTGAGCCCGTCCTGGGCAGCGGTGTACGACAGCTTCAGCTCACCGGCGGCGGGGGCACGGCGCGCGCCTGTGGCGGCAGAGCCCTGGACCGACTGAAGCGCTTCTTGTGCTGTAAGCTGACGCGCCTGCGCAGGTGCGGCAACCAACAGTGCGGCCATCAGCGCCGGCACGGCGCCGAGATGCAGCTTGGAAATGGTAAGAAGTTTGTTCATACTGGTTTGTACTATTGGTGATTATTATTTTTTGATTATTCTGATTGATTGTACGCCGGCGGCTGTGGCGACGCGGGCGATATATACGCCGGGAGCAAGACCGCCGAGGTCGAGCCGGAGCGAGGCCGCGCCGTCGCCCGACGCTGTCAGCGCCTGAGTGCCCGAGAGGGTATATATCTCGACACGGTCGATAGCCGAGCCGGCCGAGAGTGTGGCGATGTCGTCGACGGGATTGGGAACGACGACGGCCGCAGCCTGCGCACCCGAGGCCTCGTCGATGCCGTCGTAGGCGCCGATGCGGATGGTGGCGCCGTGCAGGTCGACATTTACCGTCTTGCCCTGCGCGTCCTGATACTGCATAAGCAGCGGATACTCGCCGTCGGGGATGCCGGTGGCCAGCTTGCCTGTAAAGATGAGCGTCGACTCGCTGCCGGCGCCGATATTGTCGACGGTGCCTACGGCAGTATTGCCCGAGGCTCCGTAGAAGAATCCGAGCACAATCTGCTTCAGGCCGGTCTCGGTATTGCCGGTGTTGCTCACGCGCGCCTTGATGGAGACTTCCTCGCCGGCTTTGTAGGCGGGAGCAAGGTCGAGTCCGTCGCACACGAGGGCATAGTCGGTCTTCTGTGTCTCAAAGGTCAGCTTCGACGAGGTGCAGGTCACGGTGATATACTGCGACGAGCCTGCCGGCGCATGTATGGGATACACCTTGGAGTCGGCCTGTACCACGGGGGTCACGCGCCAGACTCCCGATGAGGGGAAGTCATCGGCCTGAAAGTACAGGTGGTCGGAAAAATCGTTGTAGCCTATGAAGGGGCCAAAAGCCTGGTAACCGATACCATACGTCCACACATAGCGCACCTGCTCGGAGGTGGTGGAGGTGAGCTTAAGGCCTATCATGACCGAGACAGTACCGAGCGAGCAGGAGTAGACCATCCCGCCCGAGCTGAAGCGGCAGAAGTAATCAGAGCGATTGACGGTCGTCTTGACGGGCGTAAGAGGGCCTTCCATGACAAACATCGGGGTATAAGTCGCCGTGCCGGCAGACTTGCGCAAGCCGAGCAGAGCGCTCTGCTGGTATGCAAATCCGGCGTCGGCGCCGCCGATACCCTGCACGTCGGGACTCAGGGTGGTGATGGCAAAGTAACCGTCGCTTATGCCGCCCCAGCCCCAGTTGAGGTGGAAGTAGCCGTCGGCGGCGCTGTAGCCGTCGATTACAAAGCAGTGGCCCTCATTGGATGCGGTGGCACCACAGTATATCAGGGGATGGCCGGTGGCAATCTCGTCGTATATCATGCCGACCCACTCGTCGAGGGGAAAGTAGTCGCGCCGGGCCCACAGCAGGCTCTTGTCGTATTTGAGGTAGTCGACAAGACCTACGGCGAGGTCATAATCGGCAGCGCCGCTGGCCGTGGGGCTGTAGTCCATCGACGAGGCCATGCCGCAGGCATACATCAGCGTGGCCACGGCATCGCGCTGGGCGGCTGTACCCGACGATGCTGTGTAGGTGTCGAGCATATTGTCCCAGTCGAAGGGATGGGCCGTGAAGTCGTAAGACAGTTTCTTGCCGCCTGTCTCCCAGGTATACGAGGCCGTGCCGGTGCCGCAGTCGGGCCAGCGGTAGTAATTGAGCACCTGGGCGGCGGCGGTGGCCACGCAGCCGGTGACGCTGCGGTGGCCGTTGAGCATGGGGGCCTGATTGTTGTAGGGAGCGTCCTGATTCCAGCGGGTGGTAATCATCGGCGCCACATCGGCGCGGCCGACGCGTGGCGCGGCAGCCTCGACACGGCAGCCCGAGGCGACGGCAGCGGCTATCTGCGCGGAGTAGCTGTCGAGCCAGGCGGCGAGGTTGGCCGGCATACCGTCGGTGCTGAAGGAGCCGGTGGCCGAGTAGCCGAGCACGGGTCGGGCCACATCGTCGGCGGCCACGAGCACAAAGCCGGCATCGGCGCCGTCGCGGTTGAAAGCATAGACGGTATTGATACCGTCGCGCGTAAGAGTGGCGGCAAGCCGCATCTGCCGGGCAGGCATACGCATAGCCTGCGACTCCGGGGCGCCGGTGGCGGCGGCCAGAGCCTCGTCGGGGGTAAGCTGGCGCGCCTGGGCGGCGATACCGGCCAGGGCGGCGAGCGTCAACAGAGCTATGCGCTTATGGAGTGATTGCATCTATCTCGTGGGGGATTACTGTGCAGCCTCGTAACGGTAAATGTTGCTGAGGCGGATATTGAATTGCAGAGCCGAGTAAGGCTTGATGGCGGTCGACGACGCGGCGCCGTAGGCCAGGCCGTAGGGCACGATTATCTCGCAGGTGTCGCCCACGCGCATTTCCTGCAGGGCGATGCCCCAGCCCTGGATGGTGCCGTTGACCGAGAAGCGCTGTATGCCGGGGCCGTACTCGGTGGCCAGGGTCGACGAGTCGAAGCCGGCGCCGGTGCAGTCGCGGCCCACGTAGCGCACGTCGACTACCGATGTATACAGGGGCGAGAGCTTGCCGGCGGTCTCGGCGCGGTCGTTGAAGTAGTGTATCAGCACTGTGGCGCCGGGATTATAGGCGGGGATTATCTTCTCGTAGTACGGAGTGCCGTCGGGGTTGCGGCGGGCGGCCATCTCTGCCACCCAGGCATCGTTTTGCTCGCGCCACGTGGTATACTCGTCCCAGGTGGTCTGCTGGTCGTCGTCGCCGCAGGCCACTGCGGTGCAGCATACGATGGCGCCGAGGGCTATGTACAATATCAGCTGCTTCATGCTCAGAACGACACTTTAGGCGCTGTGGCGGCCGCTGCCTCGGCCTGGAACTGGGGCTTGACGGCAAAGCCGCTCATGCCGGCCACCAGGCTGGTGGGGAATCGGCGCACGGTGATATTGTACTCCTTGACGGCCTCGGTATAGCGGCCGCGCTCGGTGGCGATGCGGTTTTCGGTGCCCTCGAGCTGTGTCTGCAGGTCGGTAAACTGGGTGTTGGCCTTCAGGTCGGGATATGCCTCGCGCACGGCGTTGACATAGATATTGAAGGCGCGGCCCAGCTCGCCCTGGGCATTGTTGAAGCGGTCGAGAGCCTGCTGGTCGGCGGGAGCCGATGCGGGCACCTCGCGGGCGGCATTGTATGCGTCGGTGAGGCCGGCGCGGGCGCGGGTCACGTTTTCGTAGGTCGAGCTTTCATGCTCGGCGTAGCCCTTGACGGTCTCGACAAGATTGGGGATGAGGTCGAGGCGGCGCTGATACTGCACCTCCACCTGGCTCCACTGCTGGGACACGCCCTCGTCGAGCACCACCAGGCCGTTGCGTGTGGATACGTACCAGCTTACGCAGGCTACGAGCACCACCACTATCACGGCGATTGCTATTATGGCTGTTTTCTTCATTCTTTATATAATTAAGGAGAGATTTGGCTTGGGAAGTTTCTGATTACTTGAGTTTGCGCAGCAGGCTGTTGAGGCTCACGCTGCTGTGGATGAGGCGGTGCAGGTCGGCCACGGCCACGCGGGTCTGCTGCATGGTGTCGCGCTCGCGCAGGGTGACGGTGCCGTCTTCGAGAGTCTGGTGGTCGACGGTGATGCAGTAGGGGGTACCGATGGCATCCTGGCGACGGTAGCGCTTGCCGATGGAGTCTTTCTCGTCGTAATGGGTCGAGAAGTCAAACTTGAGGTCGTCGACAATCTCGCGGGCCTTCTCGGGCAGACCGTCTTTGCGCACCAGCGGCATCACGGCACACTTGACCGGAGCCAGGGCGGCGGGCAGGTGGAGCACCACGCGGGAGTCGCCGCCCTCGAGAGCCTGCTCCTCATACGACGAGCAGAGCACGCTCAGGAACATGCGGTCGACGCCTATCGAGGTCTCGATCACATATGGGGTGTACGACTTGTTGAGCTCGGGGTCGAAGTACTGTATCTTCTTGCCCGAGAATTTCTCATGCTGCGACAGGTCGAAGTCGGTGCGGGAGTGTATACCCTCGACTTCCTTGAAGCCGAAGGGCATCTGAAACTCGATGTCGGTGGCGGCGTTGGCATAGTGGGCGAGCTTCTCGTGGTCGTGGTAGCGGTACTTCTCGTCGCCGAGGCCGAGGGCCTTGTGCCAGCGCAGGCGCCACTCCTTCCAGTAGGCAAACCACTTCATCTCGTCGCCGGGACGCACAAAGAATTGCATCTCCATCTGCTCAAACTCGCGCATACGGAAGATAAACTGACGGGCGACTATCTCGTTGCGGAATGCCTTGCCTATCTGGGCGATGCCGAAGGGGATGCGCATGCGGCCGGTCTTCTGCACGTTGAGGTAGTTGACAAAGATACCCTGGGCGGTCTCGGGACGCAGGTACACGGTCATGGCGCCCTCTGAGGTGGAGCCCATCTCGGTGCGGAACATGAGGTTGAACTGGCGCACCTCAGTCCAGTTGCGGGTGCCCGATACGGGGTCGACGATTTCCTCGTCGATGATTATCTGGCGCAGGCCGTCGAGGTCGCCGGCGTTCATCGCCTCGGCAAAGCGGGTGTGCACGGCCTCGCGGTGTGCGGCCACCTCGGCCACGCGGGGATTGGTCTGGCGGAAGAGAGCCTCGTCGAAGCTGTCGCCGAAGCGCTTGGCGGCCTTGGCCACCTCCTTGTCGATTTTCTCGTCGAGGCGGGCGATGTGGTCTTCGATGAGCACGTCGGCGCGGTAGCGCTTCTTGGAGTCGCGGTTGTCAATCAGGGGGTCGTTGAAAGCGTCGACATGTCCCGATGCCTTCCATATGGTGGGGTGCATGAAGATGGCCGAGTCGATGCCCACGATATTCTCGTGGAGCAGGGTCATCGCCTCCCACCAGTAGCGTTTGATGTTGTTTTTGAGCTCTACGCCGTTCTGACCGTAGTCATACACAGCCGAGAGGCCGTCGTATATCTCGCTTGAGGGGAAGACAAAACCGTATTCCTTGGCGTGGGCCACGATTTTCTTAAACACATCTTCTTGTTGAGCCATATATGTCGAGAAATGAAGGATTAGAAGTTTGAGTGCGGGCACGACTCAGGGGCGGCCGCAGTGCCGCAGACTAAGACGTACGCATAGTTTAGGTGGCAAAATTAGCAAATCCGCATCATTTCGCAAAGGAAAATCCCCAAAAAACGTGTCAAAATACATCCAATCGTTAAAAATCGCAACCATATCTCCCGTCTGCGCTACAAAAACGAAGCCGGCGCATCGCCCGAGGGGGCGATGCGCCGGTCGTTATGCTGAGGCAGCCGGGGGATTAGCCCAGAGCGGCGTTGGTCTTGTGCACAGCCTCGGCGCTGGCGTGGAAGAGAGCCTTCTCCTCGTCGTTGAGGTCAAACTCCACGATGCGCTCGATACCACCCTTGCCCAGGATGCAGGGCACGCCGATGCACAGGTCGCTCTCGCCGTACTCGCCGTCGAGCAGGGCCGAGCAGGAGATGAGCTTCTTCTGGTCGTGGAGCACGGCGGCTACCACCTGCGCTGCGGCAGCGCCGGGAGCATACCATGCCGAGGTGCCCAGGAGCTTGGTGAGGGTAGCGCCGCCCACCATGGTGTCGGCAGCCACCTTGTCGAGCTGCTCGGCGCTCATCAGCTCCGACACGGGCAGGCCGCGGTAAGCTGCGTAGCGCTTGAGAGGAATCATGGTGGTGTCGCCGTGGCCGCCGATCACGATACCCTCGACCTCAGTGGCGTTGGCGCCCAGGGCGAGGCTGAGGAAGTATTTGAAGCGGGCGCTGTCGAGGGCGCCGCCCATGCCGATGATGCGGTTTTTGGGCAGGCCGGTCACCTTGTGGATGAGGTAGGTCATGGTATCCATGGGATTGGACACGCACACGATGACAGCGTTGGGCGAGTGGGCCAGCACATTGTCGGCGACGCTCTTGACGATGCCGGCGTTGACGCCGATGAGCTCCTCGCGGGTCATACCGGGCTTGCGGGGGATACCCGAGGTGATAACGACCACGTCGGAGCCTTCGGTCTTGGCATAGTCATTGGTGACACCGGTCAGGCGGGTGTTGGTGCCCAGGATATTTGCGGTCTGCATGATATCCATGGCCTTGCCTTCAGACACGCCCTCCTTGATATCGAGGAGCACTACCTCGTCGGCCACCTGATTGGTAACGAGGACATTTGCGCAGGTTGCGCCTACATTACCGGCGCCGATGACAGTTACTTTTGACATATCGTATATGTTTTATGTGAGTTCGATGCCGCAAAAATAGCGAATTTTTTCCACAATCAAAGAAAAATCGCATTTTCTGTATGCTAAAAATACGGCCGCTGCGAGGCTGCGGAGGCAATGGATTGACCATTGTCACATTTTTTCCGTATTTGCTTGCGGTTATAAAAGATTTGCATACCTTTGCCAGGCATTGCTCCGCCGCGTGGCAGGGCTCTGATCTTTATCTATACCTTAGCCTTTACCTATCATGTTAGAGAAACCTGATGTAAAAGTTCTCGACAAAGTCGTGGTCCGCTTCTCGGGCGACTCCGGCGACGGTATGCAGCTGGCCGGCAATATCTTTACCAACGTCTCGGCCGGCGTAGGCAACCGCGTGTCCACCTTCCCTGACTATCCGGCAGAAATCCGCGCCCCGCAAGGCTCGCTCGGCGGCGTGAGCGGCTTCCAGGTGAGTGTCGGAGCCTCCGTGCTCACGCCCGGCGACAGTTGCGATGTGCTCGTGGCCATGAATCCGGCCGCGCTCAAGCAGAATCACAAGTTTGTCAAGAAGGGCGGCGTGATAATCGTCGACATCGATTCTTTCCGCGAGCCCGACCTCAAGAAGGCCCTCTTTGCCACCGACTCGCCCTATACCGAGCTCGGCATCAAAGATCAGATAGTGGAGGTGCCCGTCACCTCGATGACAAAGGCCGCCCTGGCCGACAGCGGCATGGACAACAAGAGCATCCTCAAGTGCCGCAACATCTTTGCCCTCGGCCTGGTATGCTGGCTCTTTGACCGCGATATCGAGGCCGCAGACCGCCATATCAAGAAAAAATTTGCCCGCAAGCCGGCCATCTACGAGGCCAACTCGCGCGTGCTCCGCGCCGGATACGACTACGGCGCCAATATCCACGCCTCCGTATCGACATACCGCATCGACACATCGGCCCCCGTGCCCGGCGTATACACCGACATCAACGGCAACACCGCCACCGCCTGGGGCCTCATCATGGCAGCCGAGAAGGCCGGCCGCCCGCTCTTCCTTGGCTCCTACCCCATCACCCCGGCCACCGACATACTCCACGAGCTGGCCAAGCGCAAAGACCTCGGCGTGAAAGCCGTGCAGATGGAAGACGAGATAGCCGGCGTATGCTCGGCCATCGGCGCAGCTTTTGCCGGCAGCCTGGCCGCCACCTCGACATCGGGCCCCGGCCTGGCGCTCAAGAGCGAGGGCATCGGCCTGGCCGTGATGGCAGAGCTGCCGCTGGTGGTAATCGACGTGCAGCGCGGCGGACCCTCGACCGGCCTGCCCACCAAGACCGAGCAGACCGACCTGATGCAGGCGCTCTACGGCCGCAACGGCGAGTCGCCATTGGCTGTAGTGGCCGCGGCCACGCCCACCGACTGCTTCGACATGGCATTTGAGGCGGCGCGCATCGCCGTCGAGCACATGACCCCGGTGATACTGCTCACCGACGCCTTCATCGGCAACGGCTCCACCGCCTGGCGCGTGCCCGAGGCATCGGAGTACCCCGAAATCAAGGCCAAGCGCCCCACACCCGAGCAACTTTCCGAGGGCTGGCGCCCCTACGACCGCGACGAGCAGACCAAGGTACGCTGCTGGGCCATCCCCGGCACCGAGGGAGCCGCACACCGCCTGGGCGGCCTGGAAAAAGACGTGCGCACCGGCGCCATATCGACCGACCCCGTCAACCATGAGAAGATGGTGGAGATACGCCGCGAGAAAATCGCCCGCATAGCCGACGACATCCCCTCCCTGGAGGTACAGGCCGACGCCGGCGCCGACACCCTGCTCATCGGCTGGGGCGGCACCTACGGCCACCTGCGCACTGCGGCCGACGCCCTCTGCGCCGAGGGCACCCCTGTGGCACTGGCTCACTTCCGCTACATCAATCCCCTGCCGGCCAACGCCCTCGAGGTAATCCGCAGCTACCGCCGCGTGATCGTGGCCGAGCTCAACACGGGCATGTTTGCCGACTTCCTCCAGAGCAAGCTCCCCGGAGTCGACATCCTGCGCATCAACAAGGTGCAGGGCCAGCCCTTCAAAGTATCCGAAATCATCGACGGCGTACGCGCCCACATCTCTAAGTAAGTCATGGAATCACAAGCATATACCGCCGCCCAGTATAAGAGCGACCAGGCCGTGCGCTGGTGTCCCGGCTGCGGCGACCACGCCATACTCAACTCCCTGCACAAGGCCATGGCCACGCTGGGCATACCGCCCCACCGCACCGCCGTGATATCGGGCATCGGATGCTCCTCGCGCCTGCCCTACTACATGGCCACCTACGGCTTCCACACCATCCACGGCCGCGCGGCCGCCATCGCCACCGGCTTCAAGGTGGCCAATCCCGAGATGACCGTATGGCAGATTTCGGGCGACGGCGACGGACTGGCCATCGGCGGCAACCACTTCATCCATGCCGTGCGCC
>CAJUOC010000010.1 GCA_910587925.1 uncultured Muribaculaceae bacterium | reverse complement strand
TCAACTCAGATGAAAATCCTCTCAAAATCACAAGACCTACGTATTCACATTTATTTTTAAACAAGCTCCAAGGATAAAAGTTTACAAATTCTAACAATCGCCGCTACCGTTTGTTGAGCAAAAGAGTCTTTTTACTATCTTTGCAAAAATACATCTTACTGCTTATGTCATTCTTCAAAGACTTCAAGGAATTTGCCATGCGTGGCAACGTGGTCGACATGGCCATCGGTGTGATTATCGGCGGTGCATTCGGCAAGATTGTCACCTCGCTCGTCAACGACATCATCATGCCCGGTATCGGCGTGCTCACCGGCGGCGCCGACTTCTCGGAGTACAAATACGTGATGAAGCCCGCCGTAGTCGACGGCGTGAGCGGCGACGTCATCACCCCCGAGGCCGCCATCACCTGGGGCGCCTTCGTGCAGACGGTGGTCGACTTCCTCATCATCGCATTCTGCATCTTCGTGGCTATCAGAGTGATGAATAAATTCCTGCGCAAGCAGAAGGAAGAGGAGGCAGCGCCTGCCGCTCCCGCCGGCCCCACCCAGGAGGAGCTGCTCACCGAGATACGCGACCTGCTCAAGGAGCGCAAGTAACCCACCCGCCGATGCTCTTTCTCATCGGGCAGGCAGCCTGCGGCAAAAGCACACTGGGCCGCGCCCTGGCCCGCCGCACGGGCCGGCCGTTTGTCGACCTCGACGCCGAGGTCGAGCGCATTGCCGGCATGAGCGTGGCCGCCATCTTCGCCACCCGCGGCGAGGAGGCCTTCCGCGCCCTTGAGGCCGATGCCCTTGCCGCCGTGACAGCCCGCGCCGACAGCCCCATCGTGGCCTGCGGCGGCGGCACCCCCTGCCGCCCCGGCGCCATCGAGGCCATGCTCGCGGCCGGCACGGTGGTGCTGCTGCGCGCCGACACGGCGCGGGTGGTGAGCCGCATCCTCGACGCACCCGGCACCCGGCCGCGCCTCGAGGGCGTGGCCGACATCGCCGTCGCCCTGGCCCGCGAGTGGGAGCAGCGCGCCCCCTTCTACACCCGCGCCCACCACACCTTCGACTCCACCCGCCTCGACACCCCGGCCGAGATAGACCTCACCGTCGAGCGCTTTATCAACACAATCCCCATCTGATGTCTTCATCGCCCACCCCGCTCGAGCAGCCCGTGGCAGTCGGTACCGGCCGCCGTCGCCTCACCCTGGGCGTGCCGGCCACGGCCGCCTCATACGAAAGCCGCTTCCCACTCACCCCCGAGGGAGCCTCGCTGCTCATCGAGCGCGGCTTCGACATACTCATGGAGCGCGGAGCCGCCGCCGGCATCCACTTCGACGACGCGGCCTATGCCCGCGCCGGGGTCGCCATAGTCGGCCGCGCAGATGCATTTGCCGCCGACATAGTGCTGCATCTGCCCGCCGTCACCGCCGCCGAGGCCGAGATGCTGCGCCCCGGCTGCGTGCTGCTCACCCTGCTCCACACAGCCTCGCAGACCGCCGCCGGAGTGGCCGCCCTGCTGCGCCGCCGCATCATAGCCATAGCCCTCGACCTGGTGCGCGACCAGGGCGGACACCGCCCCTTTGCCGACATACTGGCCGAGGTCGACGGCCGCGCCGTCATGGCCGTGGCCTCGGCGCTGATGGCCGACCCGCTCCACGGCAAGGGCATACTGGTGGGCGGCGTCACAGGCGTGGTGCCCTGCGAGGTGACAGTCATCGGCAGCGGCATAGCCGCCCGCGCCGCCGCCCGCTCGGCCATGGGGCTGGGAGCCATCGTGCACATATTCGACGACGACATCTACCGCCTGCGCTCGGCCCTGATGCAGCTCGGGCCGGCCGTCACCGGGTCGTCGCTCCACCCGCGGGTGCTCGCCTCGGCCCTGCGCGCGGCCGACATCGTGGTCGCCACCCCCACCCGCCACCCGCTCTGCATCGGCCCCGACATGGTAGCCGAGATGAAGCGCGGCGTCATCGCCTTCGACCTGGGCGAGAGCGGCTCGGCGCCGGCCTTCCCCACCCTGCGGCGCATCGACCTCGGCTCGGCGCGGCCCACCGACGCCGCCCCCGGCGCACGCGTGCAGGCATGCTTTGTCAATGCCGGCTCGGCAGTGCCGCGCACCGCCGCCATGGCGCTGAGCACCACACTGATGACATTTTTCGACGACATACTCCTCCACGACGGAGTGAGCGGCGCCCTGCGCTTCAACCCCGGTCTGCGCGGAGCCGCATACACCTTCCTGGGCAAAGCCGTCAACGGCGACATCGCCCGCATCGCCCGCTGCAACGCCGTCGACATCGCCATATTCCTGCAATTTTCATGAGCAAGACACGCAAGTTTTACGTAGTATGGGAGGGGCGCGTGCCCGGCATATACGACAGCTGGGACGATTGCCGCGAGCAGATCGAGGGCTATCCCGGCGCCCGATACCGCTCATTCACATCGCAGCAGGCCGCCACAGAGGCTTTCCGCGGCGACCCCGAGCAGCACATGGCATTTCTGCGCCGGCTCGGCGACCGGTCGCGCGCCGCAGGCGGTCCCGTAGACTACACCACCCGCAGCGACATACGCCTCGACGCCTGGGCCGTCGACGGAGCCTGCTCGGGCAATCCGGGGCGCATGGAGTACCGCGGAGTGCGCGTGGCCGACGGCGCCGAGCTCTTCCGCGTGGGTCCCTACGACGGTGGCACCAACAATATCGGCGAGTATCTCGCCCTGGTACACGCCCTGGCCCTGCTCGACCGCGCCGGCGACACCACCACCCCCGTCTACTCCGACTCCGTCACCGGCCAGGCATGGGTACGCCGCCGCGCCGCCAATACCAGAATCACGCCCACCGAGGCCAATGCCCCCCTGCGCGCAGTCATCGAGCGCGCCGACCGCTGGCTACAGACTCACCGCCCGCCCAACCCCATCATCAAGTGGGACACCGAGCGCTGGGGCGAGATACCGGCCGACTTCGGCCGCAAGTGACGACGGCCGGCTCCCGGCTAAAAAATCGTTAAGAGCGGCACCGCGATTGGATAATCTTCAAAAAATACGTACCTTTGTGGGAAATAATCTGCCCGCATGTCAAATACCCGTATCCAGTCACCCGCATCACTGCTGCCGGAGCCTACCCTGCGCCGGCTGCCCTGGTACCTGGCCTACGTGTCGACCCTGCGCGGAGAGGGCGTCGAGCACGTGTCGTCGACCCGCATGGCCGGCGAGCTGGGCCTCGACTCATCCCGCATAGCCAAAGACCTGTCGTATATCAACGTCAAGGGCAAGACCCGCATCGGCTATGAAGTGGCCTCGCTCGAGACAGCCCTGCGCGACTTCCTCGGCTTCAGCCGCACCCATACCGCCCTCATCGTCGGCGCCGGCTCGCTTGGCGCCGCCCTCATGCGCGACTCGGGCCTGCAGCGCTACGGGCTCAAGATAGTGGCCGGCATCGACACCGACCCCCGCCTCGACGGCAGCGACATCAGCGGCATACCCGTCTACGGCCCGTCGCGCATGGCCGGGCTGGTCGCAGGCATGGGCATCACGGTGGGCATCCTGGCCGTGCCCGTCGAGGCAGCGCAGACTGCCGCCGACGAGCTCGTCGCCGCCGGCGTCACAGCCATATGGAATTTCACCCCCACCCGCATACGGGTACCCGAGCATGTCGTCATCACCAATACTTCCATCTACTCCAATCTCGCGGTGATGTACAACCGCATGGAAAGCCTCAACCGATAGTCACGCCGCCAAGCAGCCGATGAAGATACTACTGCTCGAAAGCCTCGATAATCCCGCGCGCGGCCTGCGGCTCGCCGCCGACTCGGCGTGGCGCCCCGACCGCCGTCCGCTATTCGTGCCCGAGGGAGCGGCCGACATCGCCCTACACACCTGCCGCGCCCTGCGCGTAGGCCGCCTGGGCAAGTGCATATCCCCGCGCCACGCCGCCCGGTACATCGACGCCGAGGCCATCGCCATGGTGCGCGCCGACCTCCGGGGCGATTTCATCATCGCCGACGACGCCATAGTGCTCGGCCCCTGGCAGCCCACGGGCACCATCCCCGGCATCGACATCGACGCCGCAGCCGCCGCCCTGGCCGAGCTGTCGCGCGGCGTCACCTTCAAGACCGGCGACATACTGATACTCCCGCCCGCCGACGCCCCGGCCCGCCACACCGCCCCGGCCACCGTCGCCATCGACACCCCCGACGGCGCCACATCTCTGATTTCCTTCAATATCCGCTGAAAAAATTCCTGATGAAGCACTTACTCCTCTCCACCATCATAGCGCTCACCGCCGTCATCGGCGCCAGCGCACTGCCCGCATCGGTATATCCCGCCCACTCCCGGCTCGCGTCGGGGCGCTGGGTACGCGTCACCACCGACCGCGAGGGCATCTATCAGCTCACACACGAGCAGCTGCGCGGGCTGGGATTTGACGACCCCGCCCGGGTGCACGTATGGGGCGCCGACGCCTTTGAGCTCAGCGAGCACGCCTTCACCGCATCGACCGCCGACCCGCTGTATCAGACCCCGTCGGTACATACCGCCGACGGCCGCCTGCTCTTCTACGGCCGCGCGCCATACACGGTGAGCGTGCCCTCGACCGAGCTTACCTCGGCCGGATTCAGCTACAGTCGCGACAGCTACTCGCTCACAGCCTCGTATCTGCTCACCGACGCCGCCGGCGACGACCTGGCCATCGAGCCCCGCACATCCGCCCTCGGCTCCATGACAACCCTCGACACCCATATCCACATCGACCTCTTTGAGGAGGAGCTCCAGCGCCCCGTGCAGGGAGGCGTGCTCGCCATGGGCAAGTCTTACCAGGCCGGCGACGTGGCCGAGTTTCCCTTCAGCGTGCGCCACTGGAGCACCGGCGGCGACAGCCCCGCCGCCATGTTCAGCCACATGATGGTCGCCGCCGCCACATCCACCTCGCGCATGGAAGCCCGCGCCCCCGAGGGCACCACCCGCCTCAAGGCTACCGCCCCCAGCGCATTTGCCGTGACATTTCCCACCGCATACGCCGAAAACACCGGTACACTGTGGTTTGAGCCGTCCGACGGCCGCACCGACCGCGACCTCACCGTCACCGTACCCATATCCTCCTCCATCGCATACTCCTACGTCGCAGCCGACTACGGCATTCTTGCCTACCACCGCGACAACATCCTCGACGCCACCGACCCCGCCCTGGTGATGGTGCTCGGCGAGAAAGACGCCGTCCGCGGCCGTGCCCTGAGCATCGCCGGCGCCCCGGCGTCGACCCGCCTGTGGGCCATCGACCGCCTGCGTCAGTGTGTGGAGCTCAGCGGCGAGACCGACGCCGACGGCGCCTCCGTATCATTCACCCTGCCCCGCGCCGTGACCCGCCTGGTGGCATTTGACCAGAGCGCCGTCTTCCCCTCGCCGGCCATCGTCGGCGACATACCCTGCCGCGACCTGCGCGGCGAGCCGGTGCCCGACATGCTCATCGTCACCACCGACGCCATGATGCCCGGCGCCACACAGCTCGCCGACATACACCGCCGCCTGCAGGGACTCGATGTGCTGGTGGTGACACAGAAAGAGCTCGACGCCGAGTTTTCAGCCGGCTCGCCCCACGCCATGAACGCCCGCCTGATGGCCAAGATGCTCTACGACCGCGACCCGGCCAAATTCAAGTACGTGCTCATGTACGGCCCCTCGACCGGCGACCCCCGCCGCATCGACACCCCGCTCGACTTCGAGACCCTCGTATGCTACGAGAACGACGACCGCCGCGACTGCGCCGACCACGTGCGCTCATTCGTGTCAGACAAATACTTCGGCATGCTCGCCGACGACTACCGCCACAGCCTCATGGCCAGCCGCCCCATGCAGGTGGCAGTAGGCCGCATATCGGCCCGCACCATCGCCTCGGCCCGCGACTTCAACACCAAGGCCGAGCTGTGGCTCACCGACCCCGCCTCGCCCGCAGTCAGCTCAGCGGCAGTACTCATCTCGGGCAACCAGAATAAAAACGCCCACGTCGAGCACGCCCTGCGCGCCCAGGAAGTCATGGCCGCCGAAGACCCCGCCATGACATTCACCCAGGTTCCCACCAAGGTATTCCGCCCCGACCGCAACGGCATCCTCTCGACCCACCGCCGCGTCATGAGCGACGCCCTGCGACGCGGCGCCGGATTTATCGGATACACCGGCCACGGCAGCGTCAACTTCATACAAGACGCCTCGCTGCTCTCGACCGGCATCGTTGCCTCCACGCCCTACGCCCACCCGCCGCTGGCCGTGCTGGCGAGCTGCGCCCAGTTTACATACGACCACCTGGGCTCGTCGCTGCTTGAGACCATGGTGCTCACCCCGCGCGGCGGCGCCATAGCCGGCGTAGCCGCCTGCCGCAGCGTATACCTCCGCTACAACCTCTATACATACGAGACCATGGCCGCCGCATATGCCGCCGCCGGCCCCGGCGCCACTGTCGGCTCGGTATACCTCGACGCCCGCCGGCGCCTGCTCGAGCAGATACCCGTCGTGGGCGCTTATCAGCCCGACGAGCTCATCAACGACATGTGCTACAACCTCGCCGGCGACCCCGCCCTGCCCATATACAAACCCTCGCGCACCATCGCCATCGACGCTCCGGCGCAGATTACCCCGCTGCGCGCCGCCACAGTCACCGGCTCGATACTCGGCGCCGACGGCAGCGTCGACACCTCGTTTGACGGCCCTGTCACCCTCACCCTCTACGACGGCGCCCGCAGCGTGTCGACCCTCAACGACTGCGGCGAGGCCGACTTCACCCCTCTCACCTTCGACCTCTCCGGCGACGTGCTCGGCGTGGCCAGCGGCACAGCCCGCGCCGGCCGCTTCAGCCTCGTGCTCACCGTACCCGAGCCCGGCTACGCCGCCCCGACCTATACCGCCATCGCCTCCGCCACCCGCGCCGACGATGCCGCCTCAGGCGCCATAGGCCGCGCAGAGCTGTCCGTAGCCCCCGACGCCGACGACTCCACTCCCGCGAGCGCCCCCGTCATCCGCTCGCTCTACGCCGACACGCCCGACTACATACCCGGCGACGCCGTCGGCGGCACATTCACACTCTACGCCGACATCGACCCAGGCACCGCCGGCCTCAACTTCTCCACCGGCGGCATCTCGACACACTCCCGCGTAATGATAGACGGCAACGTGTCATACACCGGCATCGGCGGCTACTTCAGCCGCCTCGACGACGGCACCATGCGCCTGGCCATGCCCATGACCGACCTCTCCGACGGCTACCACGCCGTCGAACTCACCGTAGCCGACAACGCCGGCGCCACCGACCGCGCCACCATCGACATCTACGTGCTGAGCCACGGCTCCACCGCCGACTGCGCCGTCGCCCTCGACACCCCGACCGCCGACACCGCCGTCACCATCAGCCTCGACGGCACCGCCGACGCCGAGCGCCTGCTCGTGACCGACGCCACCGGCCGCACCGTCTACACCGCCGCCACACCCCGCCTGCCCCTGCGCTGGGACCTGCGCGCCACCGACGGCACCGCCCTCCCCGACGGCCGCTACACCGTGCGCCTCCTCCTGCGCCAAGGCAGCGACTACGGCGCCGCCACCCCCGCCCCCCTCGTCATCCTCCGCTGACCGCCCGCCTACACCCGCCCCGAGCCGTCCGCGCCATCCCCAAATAGTCCGCGCCGCCCCGAAGTAGTCCGCGACAGCCCCAAGAGTAGTCCGCGCCATCCCCAAGAGCGGTCCGCGACAGCCCCAAGGTAGTCCGCGACAGCCCCGAAGTAGTCCGCGACAGCCCCGAAGTAGTCCGCGACAGCCCCGAAGTAGTCCGCGCTATCCACAAGGTAGTCCGCGACAGCCCCAAGGTAATCCGCGACAGCCCCAAGGTAATCCGCGACAGCCCCGAAGTAGTCCGCGCTATCCACAAGGTAGTCCGCTCAGGTTTGTAACCTGCGCGCAACCAGGGTATTTCACCTCGGTGTTTTGACTTTGCAAGTCAAAACGCCGCCACGACCTCCGACGACAAAGTCGCTCGCATACGGGATAGGCGACACCATCAGCGACATTTTGGCTTACAAAGCCAAAATGCCGAAGTGTAATACCTTAGCATCGCGCAGGTTACAAACCTGCGCGGACTAAGAGTTGATATATCCCGAATTACATCGATACACGATGACCATTCGGGTGGATAAAAACAAATGACGCACTACCGCGTAGCGGTATAATATTGTAGCCGCGGGTGGCAACCCGCGGTCGCGCGCAACATAGCCAAAACGACCGATTTATCGGTCGAATCTCATAGTCAGTGCGCTATTACCGCGGCACCGTCTGCATAAGGCGGGCGGCGGTAACGACAGTCCCCTCCCCTTAGTCCGCGCAGGTTACAAACCTGCGCGGACTAAGGGGAGGGGGCGCCATTATTCATGTTTCATTATTTTATAATCTGAGCATCAGCATGAAGCTGACTTAAATCACATTCCGTATAAATCGGCCTCATGCGGATGCGAGTGTCGGAGACACGCACTCTATTACTGCTGCCGCTACACCATCCTACTATATTACATCGATACGCGATGACCATCCGGGTGGATAAGGACAAATGACGCACTACCGCGTAGCGGTATAATATGGTAGCCGCGGGTGGCAACCCGCGGTCGCGCGCGACATAGCCGAAACGACCGATTTATCGGTCGAATCTCATAGTCAGTGCATTATAACCGCGCTGGCGTCTGCATGGAAGAGGCCACTGATACAGTGCGAGCTATCCCCAAGACAATCCGCGCAAATCAGTTTGTTTCCAGATGGTAACGGTTGTATACGCCTCCGCGGTTGACTATTTTTATGGTGAAGTTTCCCGTCCATGACGGCGTCCAGGTGCAGACACAATAATCCGTGTCATCAGTGTCGCTCACGATGAGGTTGCCGTTTTCATCGTAGATATACAAGTCCAAGTCAGTATCGCCGTCACCATTGACAGTCACGCGAGCTCGGCTACCGCCGCGGAACTTAACGACATACTTGTCAGTACTGCGTGCATTGACACGGTCATGCGATTGCTTCGGACCGCCGACCGCCCCGGCCTCGGCCGTAGGTACGGCAAGCATGAAGCAACAGAGGCCAAAGATAAATGATTTGATTTTCATATCTTTAAACTGATAGTCTACCGGCCCTCGGTGAAGACTGCCAATAAAAGAAAGCGTGAGAGCCGTACCAATTACCCGTCCCACGACTTGAGGCTCTGGTATTGCCCGATATGGTAGAACGAGCAATCGCAGAAGCCTCACGCTGAATATGTTAAAAGCGTTCGGCGGCATACACGCCACCAAACGGCTGATATACATATCAGACCGGGGCATCTACTGTCGCTCAATCCATGACCATATCAAAAGAAATTTACCAGATTTCAAGTCGTCAGGATAGATTCAGTAAACGCTTCCGTATTATTACAGCTGCCATCTCTATGGCAGCCTGCCAATGTACAAAGTGTACTTTATAGCATGTGCGGCAAAATTATAAATTATCGCTGAAAATCCAAACACTTAGGCTCATAATTTCTACTTCCTGTTGTTATTGCGATGAAAAGATGTTGTTAAGATAAATCGCGCAGGTTTGCAACCTGAGCGGACTAAAATGAGGGTGTTGTAACACCATCTGCTTTATACGGTGAGGCGGGCGGCGGTAATCAGGCGGGTGGCGGTGCCGGGGACGCGGCGCCACGAGGGATAGCGCGGGGCGACGGTGTGGAGGGTGCAGTGCTCGCTGCCTGTGATATTGGCGCGACGAAGGCCGGCGCCGACGAGGTCTTGCGAGTTGAGGTCGGCCAGGTCGAGATGCCGCGGCGCGGTGTTGATGGCAAATCCGGCTGCCTTGAAGTCGTCGATTAGCTCGGGCGACACTTCATAACACTGCCCGCATATCGCCGGGCCAAGGAAAGCTCGCATCAGTGAGGGGGAGGCTCCGAGCCGGCACAGCTCCCCGACAGCTCTGCCGCTGATGCGGGCGATGGTGCCGCGCCAACCTGCGTGCACGGCGGCGACAGCCCGGATGTCGGGCGCGAAGAGTATCACCGGCTGGCAGTCGGCGGTGCGCACGCCTACGGCAATTTCCGGCGTGAGCGAGATGAGTCCGTCGGTGTCGGGAAAGGTCTCATCGGGTTGTCGCACTATGGCCACGCGGGCGGTATGTGTCTGTACCGGAAGCGCGAGTGCGACTCCGGCCGGAAATTCAAGGTCGGCGCAGCCGTCGGGCGAAATCCTGATTTCGAGGCCGTCGCAGGGTGATAATATCATAAGGGAAGGCTGTATCGGAGTATATATACCCCGCACGCCATTGCCTGCGGCTCAGGTGTGCGGGGGCTATGATGTCCACGTATGTGTCAGGCCTCCGGCGCAGCGGGGTCGGCCAGGGGATTCCAGCCCTGGGCGCGCAGAGGCAACTCGGCCTCGCCGTCGCGGGTAATCATGGCGGCGCCCTTGTCGGGCTCGGTGATGTAGCCGATGAGGTGCACTCCTTTGACGCTTTCCATCGCCTCGCGGGCAGTAAGGGGCACGGTGAAGAGCAGCTCGTAGTCTTCGCCACCGTTGAGGGCGGCGGTCGACAGATTCATATTGAGCTCCTCGGCCATTACGGCGGTCTGGTAGTCGATGGGGAGGCGGTCTTCGTAGATGCGGCAACCGACGTCGCTCGACTTGCAGATATGGAGCAGCTCGCTCGACAGGCCGTCGGACACATCTATCATCGAGGTGGGCTTGACGCCGGCGGCGGCGAGCGCCTCGACGATATCGCGCCGCGGCTCGGGCTTGAGCTGGCGCTCGATGAGGTATTCCTTGCCGGCGAAATCAGGCTGGAAATCCTTTTGGCCGGCCGACGCTACTTTCTCACGCTCGAGCAGCTGCAGGCCCATGTATGCCGCGCCCAGGTCGCCGCTCACGTAGATGAGGTCGGTGGGGCGGGCGCCGTCGCGGCCGGTGACGGCCTCAGGGGCGGCCGTGCCGATGCAGGTGATGGAGATGAGCAGGCCCTGGCGCGAGGCGCAGGTGTCGCCGCCCACGATGTCGACGCCATAGCGCTCGCAGGCGAGGCGCATACCGTCGTACAGCTCCTCGATATGCTCCACGGTGAAGCGGGCCGATATGCCCAGCCCGACCGTGATCTGGCGCGGGCGGCCGTTCATGGCGTATATGTCGGAGAGGTTTACGGCCACGGCCTTGTATCCGAGATGGCGCAGGGGCACGTAGGTGAGGTCGAAGTGGGGCCCCTCGAGGAGCATGTCGGTGGTGACGAGCACATCCTCGCCTGGGGCGGGGCGCAGCACGGCGCAGTCGTCGCCGACGGCGCGCACCGTGGAGTCGTTGACGGCGGCCAGGCCGTCGGTGAGCCGGGCGATGAGCCCAAACTCACCGAGCGATGAAATCTCGGCCATGACGTCAGGAGCGCTTTACCAGCTCGCGCATCACGGCCACCACATTGGGCTGGGCCTTCTCGGCGGCGCGCTGCACTTCCTCGTGGGTGGGCACCTCGGTGATGTCTTTGCCGCCCAGGTCGGTGATGACCGACACGCCGAATACGCGCATCGACGCGTGGCGGGCCACTATCACCTCGGGCACGGTCGACATGCCCACGGCGTCGCCGCCGATGATGCGGAAGTACTCATACTCGGCCGGAGTCTCGAATGTGGGACCGGGGGTGCCGACGTACACGCCGTGTACCAGACGGATGCCCAGCTCGGCGGCCACACGGTCGGCCTCGGCGATGAGGGCGTGGTCGTAAGGCTCGGTCATGGCGGGGAAGCGGGGGCCGAGCTCGCTGTAGTTGCGGCCGCGCAGGGGATTCTCAGGGAAGAGGTTGATATGGTCGGTGATGACCATCACGTCGCCCACGCGGAAGTCCTTGTTCATGCCGCCGGCGGCGTTTGATACAAAGAGAGTGTCGACGCCGAGCGCCTTGAACACGCGCACCGGGAAGGTCACCTGCTTCATGTCGTAGCCCTCGTAGTAATGGAAGCGGCCCTGCATGGCGATGACGCGCTTGCCGCCGAGGCGGCCGAAGATGAGATTGCCCGAGTGGCCCTCGACGGTCGACACCGGGAAGTTGGGTATCTCAGAGTAAGGGATGTAGAGCTTGTCGTCGATATGGTCGACCAGGGCGCCCAGGCCGGTGCCGAGGATGATGGCGGTGCGGGGCATGTCTTCCACGCGCGAGCGCAGATAGTCGGCGGTTTGGTTGATTTTGGTAAGCATGGTGTCTTGTATGTCAGTTGTGTCTGTGGTAAACGCCCGCGGGGGCGTGAATGTTGCGTGAGCGGGGGGGTCACGGTCGCCGGAGCATACGGCGCAGCGTGTCGGTAAACTCCTCGCTGCCGCGGTGCTCAAACTCTACCTTGACCGGCAGATAGTATGTCACCTCGCGCAGCTCGGCCGGAAAGTATGGCGACGAGGCCATGCGCACGGCGTCTTTCTCCGTGGTGACGATGATGCGGCGCTCGCCGCGCATGGTCTCGTATCGGCGGCGCAGCAAATCCATGTCGCGGCGGGTGAAGGCGTGGTGGTCGCCGAAGATATTGACTCTCACCCGGGGCTGGAAACTCTTGAGATAGCGCACAAAGGGGCGGGGATTGCCGATGCCGGCGACGGCCAGTATGGCGTCGCGGTCGGTCATCCAGTCGAGATAGGGCACCGAGGCCACCGAGTCGGCAAATAGCGGCTGGAGGTGCTGGTAAGCGTAGCGCGAGAAGAATAGTGCCTGATACGGGAAGAGGTCGAGGTCTTTGCGGGCGATCATGTAGTCGCGGTCTTTGAGCTCGTCGGGACACTTGCTCACCACCACGATGTCGGCGCGGTTGAGGCCGCTCAGCGGCTCGCGCAGGTTGCCGTAGGGGAGCATGTGGTCGTATTTGAGGGGGCGGTTGTACTCGGTGAGCACGATGGCCACGGTGGGGCGCACGTAGCGGTGCTGGAAGCCGTCGTCGAGCACGATGAGGTTGAGGTCGGGGTCGAGCCTGCGCAGCTCGCGTATGCCGGCCACGCGGTCTTCACACACGGCGACGGTAACCTTGCAGTCAAACTTATGGTACACCTGGTATGCCTCGTCGCCGATGTCGCCGGGCTTGGAGTATGGCGTGGCCATCACGAAGCCTTTGGTGCGCCGCTTGTATCCGCGGCTTAGCACGGCCAGATGGTATGTGCGGCGCAGAGCCTCGACGATATACTCGGTGTGGGGCGTCTTGCCGGTGCCGCCCACGGCGAGATTGCCCACGGTCACCACCGGGATATCGAAACTGTGCTGGGGCAGCACGCTCCAGTCGAAGAGCTTGTTGCGCATGTAGGTGATGAGACCGTAGAGCTTGCTCGACGGCAGCAGCACCAGTTTTGATATGAGGGAGCCGGGGGTCAGGGAAGTTAAGAGTTAAGAGGGATGGGTTAAGAGTTAAGAGGGACGAGGGACGGGTTAAGAGTTAAGAGGGACGAGGGACGGGGATTTATCTGATCTCGATGGGCATCATGCGGGCCTGCACGCGGGGCATGTGCTGCAGATAGTCCATGAGGCGGAGCAGCCGCAGGGTAGAGGCGTCGACCCGGGCGGTGCCGATAGCGACAGCGGCCTCGCTGCCGTAGAGGCGCATCAGCTCGGCAAACATATCGCCGTCGGTGCGGGGATAGTACACCACTTTGTCGGGGTCGACCTCAGCCTCGGCGGCGATGTCGGTCACGGCCTTGCGCAGGCCGGCCAGCTCGTCGACCAGCCCCAGGCGCAGAGCCGAGCCGCCGGGCCACACGCGGCCCTCGGCGATGAGCTTCACGCTGTCCTGGGCGATGCCGCGACCCTCGGCCACGCGCGATGTGAATGTCTCGTATATATCGTCGACACTGCTCTGCAGGGCGGCTATCTGGCGGGCGTTGAGCGGCACGAACGGAGCTGCCACGGCGGCGTCGGGGTTGGTCGCCACGGTGCTGATATTGATGCCGAGCTTGTCGGTGACCAGGCCCGACAGGTCGGGTATCATGCCAAATACGCCAATGGAGCCGGTGAGAGTGCTGTGGTCGGCGTAGATGCGGTCGGCGCCACAGGATATGTAGTATCCGCCCGATGCGGCCATGTCGCCCATCGACACGTAGAAGGGCTTGTCTTTGCTCTTGAAGTACTCCAGCGCCTCCCATATCTGCTCGGAGGCATAGGCGCTGCCGCCGCCCGAGTTGACGCGGAGCACCAGGGCGGCCACATTGTCGTCGTCGGCAAGGCGCAGTATCTCGGGCACCATCTTGTCGCCCACGATGCCGCCGCTGCCGGTATCGACGATGTCGCCGGCGGCCACGAGCACCGCCACATGGGACTTGCTCTCGCTCACGGCCTTGCGCGAGGCGATGTACTGCGAGGGCGATACCAGCCGCAGCTCATCGTCGGAGTCGAGGCCGCAGAGCTCGCGCACACGGTCGTCGGCCTGGCGGCGGTAGCAGAGAGAGGTCACGGCGCCGGCCTCCATGATGCGCGGCGCGCTCCAGGAGCTGATGATTGAGTCGGCCCAGGAGTCGACGGTGGCCATGGTCACGTCGCGGCCGTCGGCAATCACGCCGCCGGCGTAGCGCCACAGCGAGTCGAGCATCACTGTAGTCTGCTCGCGCGATGCCTCCGACATGCCGTCGAGCATAAAGGGCTCCACGGCGCTCTTGTAGGTGCCCACGCGCACAATCTGCGCCTTGACACCCATCTTCTGCATCAGCCCGGCAAAGTACATCAATGCCTGGTACATGCCGTGGACGTCGACGGTACCCATCGGATTGAGCATCACGGTATCGGCCACCGAGGCCAGCATATAGTCGCCCTGACCGTAGGAGTCGCCGTATGCCACCACCCACTTGCCGCTGCGCTTGAAGTCGCGCAGGGCGGTGATGATTTCCTCGCGCGAGGCAAGGCCGGCCGAGAGACCGCCGGCGGGCGCGGTGATGTATATGCCCTCGATTTTGGAGTCGGAGGCGGCTATGCGTATGGCGTCGAGCACATCTACGAGCGCCTCGCCGCCATGCTCGCTCTCGCTGAGCATCTGCCATATATCGGCCGGCTGATAGCGCTCGGGCATCACGCCGGTGAGGTCGAGATGCAGGGCCGAGTGCTTCTGCGGCTTGGAGGCTGTCTCAGCCGAAGCGCCTGCGATGGCGCCGACAATACCCATCACGGCCAGAAAGCCGATACCTATCGCAATCCATACGCCGGCTATGGAGCCGAGCATGGAAATCACAAATTTCTTCAACATCGCAAATAACTATAGTTATGCGCAAAGATAGCAATTCCCCCCGACTCTGCAAAAAAAGAAAGCCGAGGCGCGCTGCCCCGGCTTCCGTCATTGCAAAAATATGGCTTTACTGTATCACAGTCTTGATGGCCGACGATCCTTGGCGGCGTATCACCACCTGGCCGGGCGCGGGCTCGGCGACGCGTACTCCCTGGAGATTGTAGTACTCGACCGGGGCGTCGGCATCGGGAGAGGTGATGTCGAGGATGCCGGTGAGGCTGTCGTCGCGCTCCGATGCGGTATGGCGCAGGTCGGCGGTCTGCTCGACCATGTAGTAGCGCACGGGGGCGTCGTCGGCTGCGCTGCGGGCGACGCGGCGGGCGCCGGCGAGGTGCACGGGATCTTTGGCGGGGATGTAGGCGCGCAGGGTGTAGGAGGCGTTGACCTCGGCGTCGCGGGGTGCGTCGAAATCAAAGGTCTGATTGAGCACGTCGAGATTGCTGAAGCTGCCGCCGTCGCTGATGAGGCTGTTGCCGCCGTGGGCGGGGAAGTGCAGCGCCAGGGTGCCGGAGTAGAAGTCGGGCTCGACGGTGCCGGTGGAGGCGTCGAGGCCGCGCAGGATGTTGCCGTACTTGCCCTCGGCGGCGGTATCGTACATGTGGTCGTATGTGCGCCACTGGTTGAAGAGCACGCCCTCGGGGTCGACCGAGGCATCGAGCGACCAGTCGGTGCGCACGCCGTAGGAGATGATACCGTAGTTGGCATAAGCCTTTTCGTTGGCCGTCACGGCAAAGGTGAGCAGGTCGTCGGCGTCGGGAGCCTCGGCGCGGGGCGCGCCATAGCTGTTGCCGGCCGCGTCGGTCTCGGCTGCGGCGAGCACAGCCTCGAGAGGCTCGGTATTGATGTTTACGGTATATCCGCGGCTGTCAGCGGCGGAGCGGCTGACAGCCTGAGCTGCCGGCAGCTCAAGCACCACCCAGCCGTAGCGGCCCTCGCCGGGATTGTAACCCAGCACGGTGGCGCCGCCGGTGGCGGTCCAGGCGCCGTCGTCGCCGCGCGACAGTGTGCTCACCTCGGCGCCCGAGGCATCGACCACGCTGTAAGACACCACTCGCTCCTTGATATACATCAGGGGGTCGGTGGCCACCTTCACAGACACGTACTCGGCGCCGCCGTCGCCGGTCTCGACGGGCAGCTCGTCGCAGTTTTCGCCGGCGACAAACTCGATGTCGCCGCCGCGCTCCACGAGCACCTCCGACTTGGGTATGACCACACGGTCTTTATTGACCGAGCGCATCACATAGCCCGAGTATCCGACCAGATAAGCCGAGTACTCATACTCCTCGTCGGCGGTATTCACCGCGCTCTCGAAGTCGTCGTGCAGCCCGGCGATATTTTCCAGCTCGACCACTACGGAGTTTTGGAATATACCCTCGTCGTTGAGATAGAAGTGATACGGCTCCTGAAGCGGCTGCCAGTCCTCGACCATCTCGAAGTGAGTGCCGTCGGCATCGTTGATACGGGCAAACTCAGCCGCCGTATACACCTTGTAGTCAATCTGCGCATTGAGCAGCAGGAGATTTTTCTCAGCCTTGTACTGCTCAAACGACTCGTCGGTGAAGTACTTCTTGAAAAGCACATAAGCCACCGGCTCGTCGCCGCAGTCGGCGCGCAGGATGTTCATGATGGAGAATGCAGGCTTGGTGGTGAAAGGCACATCGTTGCCATTGCCTTTTATCTCGAGCAGACCCAGGCGGCGCGATTGCAGGCCCTTGCCTTCCGAGGCCGAGAGGCCCAGGCGGTGATAATAATGATTTGAGTCATCGGCCACCTCGCCCACCGGGCTTACGGAGATACTCATATCATTGGTCGAGTATGCCACCTCAGAGATGGGCTTCACGCCCTGCACGTCAAATATGATGTCGGCGTAATTGTTATTGGCCGTGGCCGCCCACGCCTGATCCTCAAAGGCTGTGAGGTTGAGCGAGCGCACTGTGCCGTCGTAAGCCACATATGTATAAGGGAAAGAGAAGGCGTTGGGCTGGGCAAGATACTTCGCGCGGGCCTCATCCCACTCGGCATCGTCGGGAAATTTGCCGCCGCTGTACGGGCCGGAGCAATTGAGTCTCGACACCATCATACGCACATCGCCCACAGGCACCTTGAGCGTGATGTATCCATCTTCGTCGACCGACTCAATCTCGCCCTTGTCATTGCCGTTTGAAATTATGAAGGGATAAATCCGGGTATCCTCGGGAAACTCATATACAGGCTCGTCGAGATAATCCTCGCCGAAGTAGGTGAGGAGGAATTTACTGCCGGTAACCATGACATCGCATACCGAGGTGTATTTCTCATAGCTGCCCCATACGTTGCCGAGATTGTTGCTGCCCGATATGCCGCTCAGATCCAAGTCGGGATTGCCGTCGGGCGCCTGCACTGTGATATAGTCGCGGTTGACCAGGTCGGAAGCCACCGAGAATGCCGGTATCAGCTTGGCGCTGAACGCGGCAAACAGACCCAGCTCATAATCATCGAGCTGCGACAATACCGGATTTTTGCTGTCTAAGCGGCCGGTACGCACGCAATATATAAGATTGTCAAAGGGGTCGTCCAGCTCCTGCCATCCCTCCATCTCTATGTCCTTGACAGCCTCCCAGCGCTCGGCGACCTTGTCGCGGAGCGCCTCGGCCATAGCCGCAGTCACATAGAAGTATCCCAGACGGATACGACCCTCGGTCGAGCCGAAGCGGAAGTCAAGCTCGACAGGCTCGCCACCCTTGGCCAGGTAAGGCTTGTCTGCCACTGTACCACGGGCGCCGTCGAGTTTCTCGAAGTTTTTGGAGCCGGTATAGAGGGCGCCGCCGCGGGCAAAGAGAGGGTCGACAGTCTTGATACGGTACGACAGGCCGGGATGCAGACCGGGATGGTCTGCCAGGTCGCGGAGCTTCGCGTTGTCGTCTTCTATAGTGGCATTGAAATTGTCGAGCGCATCGCCTCGCAGCACATACATCTCAAATGTACTGCTGTTGCGGGTATTCTGCGTCGCGGACGATTTCAGTTTGGGATACTTGGCAAAAATACGGCTTCTGTACGGTACTTGCCGGTAAGCAGCGGGGAGGCCGGTGTGTCTTGTGCTCCGATGATAGGAGCGGCCATCAGTCCCAAAGCTGCCATAGCAAAGGGTCTTACACTAAGGTTCATTATGTTGGTTAAGAATACAGCCCGGGGATAGACCGGGACTCTAAAGTTAGGAACGGATGATAAAGGTTTACAAAAAGGATATAAACGGTGTGCGTAGTGGCGGCATTTTTCTATCTGATGCCGGCTTTCGGACGCACAAAGATACGTATTATACCGTTCAGAGTACTCCGATGTTATGCTTTTTTAACCGTATTTAACAGTATCGGCAACACTTGAAAATTTATTCGGCGCCGACTATTGACAAGGGGCGGCTTTTGTAGTATCTTTGTAGCGGATTCTGCCCGGCGGCTCCGACGGTCGCCCCGCCTCTCTCCGATAGTACAGCTTCTGATGAGTAAAAGACGCGCAGCACGCATATCGACCCTCGGGTCGCAGATTACCTCGGCCATCAGCGTGATGCTGGTGCTGACCGTGCTCGGCGCCATGGCCATGCTCCTGGCAGGCTCCCGCTCGCTCTCCGACCAAGTCCGCGCCAATGTGGGTTTCATCGTAAAGATGGAGCCGGGATGCGCCGCGCAGCAGCTCGACGCACTCAAGCAGCGCCTCGCAGCCGCCCCCTACGTCGACCGCTATGCCTACGCCGACCCCGCCGCCATCATGGCCGAGGAGAGCGAGGCGATGGGCGAGGATCTGGCCGGGCTGGTCGACGCCAACCCCTACGGCGCCGAGTTTGACATCAAGGTACGCCCGGCGTGGGCCGTCGGCGACAGCATCGTCGCTCTGGCCCGCAGCCTGGAGATGGCCGCCGGAGTGGAGCAGGTGGTGACCCAGACCGCCGTGGTCGACTCGGTCAACTCCGTGATGCGCCGCGTGGGCTGGACACTGGCCGCCGTGGCCGCCGCCCTGCTCATCATATCCTTTGTACTGATAAGCAACGCCGTAAGCCTGGCCGTATACTCGCGCCGCTTCGTCATATACACCATGAAGCTCGTGGGCGCCACCGGCGGCTACATACGCCGCCCGTTCCTCGCCGCAGGCGCGCTCACCGGCCTGGTGGCCGCAGCCGCAGCCATAGCCATGCTCGCCGCCCTGCGCGGCTACGCCGGCAGCCTCGACCCCGCGGCCGCGGCCCTGGTGCCCTGGCCCGCGATGGCCGTGATAGCGGCGGGGCTCGCCGTCACAGGCCCGGCCATATGCACCGCGGCCGCCCTGGTGTCGACCAACCGCTACCTGCGCATCGGATACGACGACCTCTACATGAAATAAACTTCCACCATCATTCTCCGCAATGAAATCTACCTCAACAAATAACAAGGACGCCGCGCGCATCGAGCCCGAGAGCTTTGAGCAGCGCGCCCTGGGCCGCAACAATTTCATACTCATGGCCGTGGCCGGAGCTATGATTGTGGGCGGATTTCTGCTCATGCTCGGCGGCGCAAGCACCGAGAGCGCCTTCGACCCCGACATATTCAGCACCCGCCGCATCGTGGTGGGCCCGACCGTCTGCTTCCTGGGCTTCGTGGCCATGGCAGTGGCCGTATGTGTGAAACCCCGCCGCAAATAACCTCCCGACATGGATACACTGCAAGCCCTCATCATGGGCATCGTACAGGGGCTGGCCGAGTACCTGCCCATCAGCTCGTCGGGCCACCTCGAGATATGCCGCGACCTGCTCGGGCTCGACCTCTCGGGCGCCGAAAGCCTCGAGTTTGAGGTGATGCTCCACGTGGCCACGGTGCTCAGCACCATCGTGGTGCTGTGGCGCGAGTTTGCCCCGCTGTGCGTGTCGTTTTTCACCTGGCGGCGCGACTCCCGTTTTTACTACGTGCTCAAGATACTGCTGTCGTGTATCCCGGTGGGTATCGTGGGTGTATGCTTCAAGGAGACCATCGAGGGTTTCTTCGGCGGGGGCCTCGGCACAGTGGGCATATGCCTGTGTGTGACCGCGGCGCTGCTGGCCCTGTCTTACTTCACCCGCACCCGCGGCGCCAATGCCGCCGCAGGCTCGGCCGACGCCGGCGCCGAGCGGGGCCGCGACATCTCGTGGCTCGACGCATTTGTGATCGGCTGCGCGCAGGCCATCGCCGTGCTGCCCGGCCTGTCGCGCTCGGGCACCACCATCGCCACCGGCATCATGCTGGGCGACAAGCGCGCCGCCGTGGCCCGCTTCTCGTTTCTCATGGTCATCATACCCATCCTGGGCGAGGCCCTGCTCGACCTCAAGGACTACATCACCGAGCCGGCCGCCACTGCCGCCGCCTCCATCGGCGCCCTGCCCATGACAGTCGGTTTCCTGGCCGCATTCATCACCGGCTGCGCCGCCTGCCGCTGGATGCTCGACATCGTGCGCCGCGGCCGCCTGGTATGGTTTGCGGCATACTGCCTTGCCGTGGGTGTCATCTGCATAATATTCTCCTGACCATGCGACTCATCGAAGGCGAGATTATCTGTCTTGACAAGCCGCTGGGCTGGACGTCGTTTGACGCGGTCAAGCGCGTGCGCGGCGCCGTGCTGCGCCGCCTGGGCGTGAAGCGCTTCAAGGTGGGCCACGCCGGCACCCTCGACCCCCTGGCCACGGGCGTCGTGCTGGTATGCACGGGTCGGGCCACCAAGCTCATCGAGCAGCTCCAGAGCGGCGAGAAAGAGTATATCGCCACACTGGCCCTGGGCGCCACCACCCCGTCATTTGACCTCGAGACCGAAATCGACGCCACCTACCCCACCGAGCACATCACCGAGCAGGCCGTGCGCGAGGCCCTGGCGCAGTTTGTCGGCCGCATCGAGCAAGTGCCCCCGGCATTCTCGGCCGTAAAGGTCGACGGCCACCGCGCATACCGTCTCGCCCGCAAGGGTCACGAGGTGCAGCTGCGCGCCAAGATACTTGAGATAAAGGAGATAGAGCTGCTCGAGTACTCCCGCGAGTCTGTCACCATACGCGTCGTGTGCAGCAAAGGCACATACATCCGCGCCCTGGCCCGCGACATCGGGGCCGCCCTTGGCTCGGGCGCACATCTCACCGCCCTGCGCCGCACCCGCGTGGGCAGCTACACGCTCGACGCCGCCGTGAGCCCCGCCCGCGCCGCAGAGCTCATCGCCGCCGCCCCGCTCGAAGACCTCTCATTACTAACCGACACTGAATCCATCACACCTACACAGCTATGAAACTTTCACAGTTTAAATTCAAGCTACCCGACGAATTGATTTCGCAATACCCCGCTCCCGAGCGCGACGAGTGCCGCCTGATGGTGGTAGACCGCCGTACCGGCGAAATCGAGCACAAGACCTTCAAGGATATCCTGGGATATTACGACGAGGGCGACGTGATGGTATTCAATGACACTCAGGTATTTCCGGCCCTGCTCTACGGCAACAAGGAGAAGACCGGCGCCCGCATCGAGGTATTCCTCCTGCGCGAGCTCAACGCCGACAACAAGCTCTGGGACGTGCTCGTCGAGCCGGCCCGCAAGATACGTATCGGCAACAAGCTCTACTTCGGCGAAGACGGCTCGCTCGTGGCCGAGGTAATCGACAACACCACATCGCGCGGCCGCACTCTGCGCTTTCTCTACGACGGCCCTCACGACGAGTTCAAGCAGGCCCTCTTCGCCCTGGGCAATACCCCGCTGCCCAACTATATCAAGCGCGAGCCGCTGCCCGACGATGCCGCCGCATACCAGACCCTCTACGCCCGCCGCGAGGGCGCTGTGGTATCGCCCGGCGCTGGTCTCCATTTCTCGCGCGAGCTGCTCAAGCGCCTGGAGATAAAGGGTGTCGAGCAGGCGTTTATCACCGTACACAGCGGCCTGGGCTCATTCCGCGACATCGACGTCGAAGACCTCACCAAACACCGCATGGACTCTGAGCAGATGGTCGCCTCGCCCGAGCTGGTCGCCAAGGTCAACGCCGCCAAAGACGCCGGCCGCCAGGTATGCGCCATCGGCACATCGGTACTCCGCGGCATAGCCACCGCCGTGAGCATGGGCGGCCACATGAAGGTATACGAGGGCTGGACCAACAAGTTTATCTTCCCCCCGTTTGACTTCACCGTCACCACCTCGATGCTCACCGACTTCCATCTGCCCTACTCCACCATGGTGATGATGGTCGCCGCCTTCGGCGGCTACGAGCACATCATGCACGCCTACGAAGTCGCCGTCAAAGAAGGCTACCACTTCGGCTGCTACGGCGACGCCATGCTCATCCGCTGATTAAGAGGGACGAGTAAAGAGTTAAGAGTTAAGAGTTAAGAGTTAAGAGTTAAGAGGGACGAGAAAGCCGGCAACTCCGCCGCATCTCGTCCCTCTTTACTCGTCCCTCTTAACTCTTAACTCGTCCCTTTACTACTTCTTGCGGGCGGGGTCGCAGGTGAGGCCCACGCCCAGCTTCTTGTATATCTTGCGGTCGACCTCACCCAGCATCACGGTGGAGTGCACCTGGCAGCCGCGCAGCTGAGGCATACATTCCAGGGCGCGGCGGCAGTTTTCGTCGCGCGTCGACAGCACCGACAGCGCCACCAGCACCTCGTCGGTATGCAGGCGGGGATTGGCCGAGCACAGATAGCGCGTCTTGGTATACTGTATAGGCTCAATCATGTCCTGAGGGATGAGCTTCACTGAGTGGTCGATGCCGGCCAGATGCTTCACCGCGTTGAGTATCAGCGCCGCGCTCGTACCCAGCAGCGAGCCGGTCTCCGAGGTGATGATAGTGCCGTCGGGCAGCTCGATGGCCGAGCACGGCACACCGCTCTGCTCGGCGCGCGCGCGCGCCGCGGCCACAGGCCGGCGGTCGCTCACGGCGATGCCCGCCTGCTTGAAGAGCAGCTGTATCTTGTCGACCTCGCTCTCGGCACCCTCGCCCATGGCAAGGCGATTGAGCGCCGTGAAGTAGCGGCGTATAATCTCGTCGCGCGAGGCACGGCAGCATACATCGTCGTCGCTGATGCAGAATCCCACCATGTTGACACCCATGTCGGTCGGCGACTTGTAGGGACACTCGCCGCTGATGCCCTCAAAGAGAGCCTTCAGCACCGGGAAAATCTCGATGTCACGGTTGTAGTTGACAGCCAGCGAGCCATATGCCTCCAGATGGTAGGGGTCGATCATGTTTACATCGTTGAGGTCGGCCGTGGCAGCCTCGTAGGCGATGTTGACAGGATGCTTCAGCGGAAGATTCCACACCGGGAAAGTCTCAAACTTGGCATAGCCAGCCTCGATACCGCGCTTGTGCTCATTGTAAAGCTGGCTCAGACACACGGCCATCTTGCCGCTGCCGGGGCCGGGCGCCGTCACAATCACCAGCGGACGCGAAGTCTCCACATAGTCGTTGCGCCCGAAGCCGCGGTCTGAGGCAATCAGCGCTACATTGGCCGGATAGCCGTCGATGAGATAGTGCACATAAGTCCTGATGCCCAGGCGCTCCAGCTTCTCGCGGTAAGCATCGGCACTGCTCTGGCCGTTGTAGTGGGTTATGACCACCGAGCCCACCATGAAACCGCGTTGCTCAAAAGCCTCGCGCAAGCGCAGCACATCCATGTCGTAAGTGATACCGAGGTCGCCCCGCACCTTATTTTTCTCGATATCAAGGGCGCTTATCACTATGACTATCTCGGCGCGGTCGGCCAGGCGGGTGAGCATCCGCAGCTTGCTGTCGGGCTGGAAGCCGGGCAGCACACGGCTTGCGTGGTGGTCGTCGAAGAGCTTGCCGCCAAGCTCGAGATACAGTTTGTTGCCAAACTGTGCGATGCGCTCCAGTATATGCTCCGACTGGATGTGGAGATAGCGCTCGTTGTCAAATCCAAATTTCATGTAAGTGTTGTCGTTTTACGCCCGCAAAGTTACAAATTATTCCGCATTTGTTTTTTACAATTCAAACCGCAAGATACATGTAAAGTTTTTTACATGTCGGGGACGACGTGTAAAAAAAATGCGATTTTCTTTACACGTCGCGGCGGATGTGTAAAGAAAATCGCATTTTTTTTACAGATAGAGGCTCAGCGCTCGGGTATGTCGCCCAGGTAGCGGCGACGCGAGGCGAGCAGGACGCCGTCGCCGCCGCCATCGATGACCTCGACATCGACCAGGGTGCGGCTCGCGGCCCAGTCGGCAATGGTGACGCCCGCGGCAAGGCATACCTCGGCGGCGGGCACCAGCACGTCGACTTTGCCCGCGCGGCCATGCACGCCTGCGGCGTCGGCGCGGGTAATGCGCATCCGCAACCGCGTGCCCGGCGTATAGGCCGCAGCCTCGGCGACTGCCTCTCGCCGGCGCAGACGCGTCTGCGATGCCCGGAAGGCGGCGTAGGCGGCTGCATCGTAGACAAGCACACGCACCGTCGTGCCCAGCGGATAAGCCTCGGAGAGCTGCACATCGTCGCGCTCTTGGTCGCACTCGCCGCGCGGCATGAGTCCGTAGGCCAGTCCATACCTGAGACTTACGGTGCGCTTGGTATGACCGATGACGGTGGCCTCGACCACGGGCTTGGGGTCGGCGGCCTTGATCTGCGCGGCGTATCGCTTGTTTGACTCAATCATCGCCTTGGCCGAGACGGCCATGGTGCCGTCGGGGCGCATACCGGTGACCATGAGCGCGCCCACTGCCTCGATGAAGCCGCGCGCTATGTCGGGCGTCGCATCGAGGTCGGCATACTCAAAGGTGGCCAGGTAGCCGTGAGGATTGGCCAGTACCATGTCGGTATCGCCGACCGACACCACCGTGCGGAAGGTATCCACAAACGGCTCTGCCGAGCCGGGCCCCGCGCCGGGCATCGGCTGCACGGCGGCTATGTCGGCCTCGATGCGCCCGTCGGTCACTGATACGGATGTCACCTCGAAACTCACGCTGTCGCCGGCTGACACCCCTGGATGGCCCGACACGTTGAGCGGCAGGCGCGACACGCGCGCAGCCGGCACGAAAGCACTCCAGCCGGCCGGATGGCGCACGTAGCATCCGGCGGGTATCACGGCCGAGACCGTGCCCGTGTGTACCTCTCCGACAGCCGGAGCGGGAGTGACAAGGGGCGGCACGTTGGCGAGCCCCAGGCCGAAGCGGCCGGCTGCGGTCTCCATCACCTTAAGGTCTATCACCGAGCCGGGCGCATACTCGGCTCGCAGCTCGTGTCCGCACCAATGCCCCAGCACGCGATTTGACACATACATCACTATGCCCTCGCGCTCGACAAAGATACCGTCGGGGCAATGATGGTGCACGGCAAAGGGGAGCATGACTCCGGCGCGGGCCCAGGCGCCGACCCGCGACAACTTGTCGCCGATGAAGTCGGCCCGGTATCCGCCGTCGCGGGTGATGGTGACCGCTGCCAGGTCGTCGAGGCGCAGGTACGACTGATTGCGCGGCGTGATTTCAAATACGGCGGCGCGGTCGAGAGGCAGCATGGCCTCCACACCGTTCTGCGACAGCATATATCCGTCGTGGCGCACCTGCGCCACCTCCATCTGGTAGAGCCGGCCCGGGCGCGGCTTTATACCCGCGATGAGGGCATCCTGACGCAGCAGGCAGCGGCGGTCGACCACCAGACGGTCGGCCCGCGCCTCTATGACGCGCGCCTGCAGCACGGTGCCGACCGACAGCCCGGCGGGTGTCCAGCCCGGATGCCAGCTGACGCGGTCGAGGGGCAGCTCGACGGCTCGGGTGACGGCGCCGGTGAGCTCGCGGCACTCCAGCGCGGTATCGGTGATGCCGGTGACGGCCAGCCGCAGCTTGCGCCCTACAAAGTGCTCCTCGGCCTCCTCGACATATACGTAGGGGCCGAGCACATTGTCGGTGGTCATCAGCACACGGCGCCCGGCAATGGCCATATCGAGGTCGGCGGCCAGGGCTACGGAGCCGTCGTCGGCCCGTACCACCCAGTCGCTGCCATCGGTCTGCTGCAGCGGCGCCACCAGTGTATACACGCGAGGCGTATCTGACTCATCGGAGCGCAGACACCCGTCGTCGGGGTCGAGCGCCCACAGCGAGCCCGGCTCGAAAATCAGATGCAGAGGCGTGATGGAGCCGGCCTTGCGCCCGCGCGGGAATGGCAGGCGCAGCGCATCGCTGCCCGAGAGTGTCACCCGCTCGCCGTCGCGCTCAAAGGTCACGCTCAGCGTGGCGGTAGACACCTCGACCACAGTGTACAGCTCACAGCCTGCATCCACGGCATCTGCTGCCGCGGCATCCCGCGCGTCGCCGCCGGTGATACCCAGATCGCGCCGGCTCAGGCATATGTCGCCAAACAGTACCGGCGTATCGTCGTCGAGACCGGCCCACAGCTCGGCCACGGCACTGACGGGCGTCGAGCGCACGGCCGAGTAATCGTGATGGCAGGCGATGCCCGACCACTGCGCCCGCTCGGCATAGGTGTGTGTCTGAGCGTCGGCCACATAGGTGGCCCGGTCGCCATACAGCGCGTGCAGCCGCCGCAGTATCACGGCGTCGGCAGCGCCCTCGGGGAGATCGTAGAGTATGCGGCCGTCGTCGGTGACACCCATCAGCACTCCGTAGTCCAGCGCGCGGCCGACCATGGCGAGACGCTGCTGCACCGGGCTGCGCGACGAGCTGAGCCCGGCGATGTCGGCAGTGGCGACGAGGCGCCGGCCGGCAGTGTCGGGCCGCAGACACTCCATGACGGTGCCCTCGGGCACGTCGGCGCCGGAGGGAAGATTCACCACAGGCAGGCCGCGGTATGTCATGCCCGCCTCCACCGCAAAGAGCGAGCCTGCGGCGAGGAAGCTCTCGGGGTCGATCTCATCGGCGGCCTTCACGGGAGTGAGCGTCAGGTATCCTGCATCGGGGTGCACGGCCGCGACAGACCACTCCACATCGGCAGTGCCGTCGAGTATTGCAAGCTCCTGGGCCATATCGGCTACCTCGGCCATCGCCGGCACATCGCCGGCCATCATGTACAGCACCCCGTCGAGGGCGGCGCATACACGGGGCTGCACCCGCTCGCCCGCGCGGGGCATGTCGGCCGCAGCCGGGGCCGGGCTGCACACCACCTTGTAAATGCCGTCGGCGACGGCAATCTCCACATTGCACCGCACCGTGAAGTCGGGCGAGAAAATGCCGGCCACGGCCATGCGGCGCAGCGGCGCCGGCGCCTTTGACAGCTTCATATAGGCTGTGTACCCGGCCGAGCTCATCTTTATGCGGTCGCCGACCAGAGCCACCGGCGCCATCGGCACACCGCTCTCCATCGGCCCGGTCTTGATGGGTGGCCGCAGGTAGACATTGGAGGGCAGGCGGCCGTCGAGCTGCGGCGACAGGCCGCTGAGCAGCAGACGCGACCGGTCGGGGTTGTCGGGATTGATATCGAGAGTGAATGCGGTCGGATATCCCAAGGCGATGTAGCGGTAGGCCAGGCCGGGATATGCGGTGAGATTTTTTATCTCGCGAGCGGCGAGCATACGGTTGACAAAAACGCCGCTCTGCCACGACTCGCCGTCGAAGAGCACCGTCACCAGATTCTTGCCATTGTTGAAGCGGTGGGGACGCCCCACGATGGCAGATACGCCCCGGTCGCCAAACCCGCCCTCGGGCGAGAACGGAAGCCCGTAAGACCGTCCCCACGAGGTCGACAGCTTGGGCTGTATATACGAGCCGCTCTGCTTGGTACCATACAGGAAGAGCACGATCGAGCCATCGGGCAACTCGAGTGAGCGGTCGACATCAGACACAAACGGCATGGCGAATGTCTCCATATCGCCGTATGTCACGCGATAATGCTCCGAGGTGCCGCGTGCCGAGGTAATCTGTGTGGTCTCGGCTATGCGGCACTGCAGAAACACCTTGCCGGCCTGCCTCGACAGCTCACGAAAGATGCGGCCCGTGCGCACACGCTGTCTGAACTCGTCGGCCTCGCCGCGCGCATCGTGTGTCTTGTCCACAAAGTCCCAGCGCACCGTATCCCCGACGGCGCTGATGAGCCTGGCTATTACCACGGTACCCTCGTGCAGATCTCCGTAATCGGTGCGGAAACGCGAGTTGTACTCCGACAGCGGCATGACGTACCGCGCGCCATAGACATTGAGCGCGGGGTCGAGCGGCACCGCCTCAATCCCGCCATCGGCTATCGTACCCACGCGCAGCTGCACCTGCACGCCCTTGTCGATAATCTCGGCGAGAGCCTGCTCGTAGAGTGTCCTGATGCGGGCGGCCGCATCAAGCTGGTCTATGTCGGAGGTGTCGTCGGCACCATCGGCCTCGGTGGTGATGAAAGCCGTGGCGGCAGACTTGCGCCGCGATATCTCGGCAGCCCACTCGGGCAGCTGCGACACCGGTATGAGCCTGCCGGCACCTATGGCGGCCGAGTCGCCTGATGTGAGATTTATAAATATCTTGATACTCATGGCAGTGGCTTTACGTGAGTGGCCTGTGGGAATTGTGAGTCGCTGTATCCTACCAGATACGATACGCGGCTGCCGGCGGGCAGCGCGTCGGTGAGAGCCGAGCCGCGCACGGGCAGCTCCACGCCGTCGTCGCCGGCCACATACGGCGCGCCGTCGCGGCGGCCGAATGTCCCGTGGCGAAATCCGCCGCCACCCATGCTCCGCAACCAGTCGCTCATCTCGGAATCAATATGGAGGGCGCTGTCGCCGGCAATCATCATCACGGCGAGCCGCGCCACATTGAGGTCGCCGTGCCTGAGCCATCGCAGCGGCGGCCTATCCACACGCTCAGGCAGCCCGGCCGGCTGCTCGAGCACCAGGCAGCGGCCGGTGGAGCCGTCGGTCTTCCATACCACCCCGACGCGCATCGACCGACTTAGGTCGCCGGGCGACACTCCAGGCACGTTCATGGCCATCCGGCACCAGTGGTCGGGACGGCCGGCGGCAGCAAAGAGTTTGTAACTCATCCGCAGCGAGTCTATATCCCGCGTGAGATACGGCCTCACCACATCGGTCAGCTCGGCGGGATAGTACTTAGGTGAGCCGGCCGAAAGCAGCGGCGCCACCGTCGTGGAGGCAAACCGCATCGGCACCCGCCTGTCGTCGTAGAAGCGCACGTAAAATGTCGTGTCCGATCTCTGCGCGAGCAGGGGAGTCAGTTTACGGGGCACCTTTATACGGCGCTCGCTGTCGATTGCCGCAGGCAGCATACAGTCGATACCGCTGATACACATGTAGGCCGCGCCGGCCACATCGGGCAGATACGGCTGCACAAGGCGCCACGTGCCGTCGTCGGCCCGCTCGGGCTTCGCCGCGAAGAGGCCGTAGGAGAGCGGCGGCTCCAGCGAGCGGTCCCACAGGTCGGTATGCGGCTCGCGCACCGGCCGGTACCACCGCAGGTCGAAGCCGCCCGCTATCACGCCGCCCCGCGCCGAGAAGTCGTCGGGGAGAGCGCTGCCGCCAAGGGGCGTCACCTGCACCACCACGGCGCAGTACGGCGGCTTGGCCTTGCGCTTGTAGGCGGCAGTGAGCGCAGAGTTGAAACTGCTGAGTACCGTGGCGGGCATATAGTCTTTGTTGGCCAGCACGTAGCAGCTCTCGACCCGCAGCATCGCACCGCTATCGGAGTGCACCATCAGCGTGCCGGGACTCACAGCGCGCGGCAGGCCCCACAGCAGGGTGCCGTCGGCCGCGCCGCACGCAAAGACATCGGCCACCGTGTCTGACGCGCTGCGGCTCGATGAGTCGAGCAGCTTTACCGCTATGCCGCTGCGCGAGGTCTTGTCGTCGGCCGCAGGCGAGTAGTGTATGGTGTATCGGCCGGCCGGGGGTATATCCAGACGCTCCTGGCGACGGGTGCGGCGGTCGGTCAGGCCCGACACCGCCAGCATCACCTGCTTGCGGGCAAAGGGCACTACGGTCACCTCGGCCACGGCGGCCTTGAAACCGTCAAACACCACGCTGCCGTCGACCGCATCGGCTGCGGCGAGCGTCTCCACCACCGCCGGGCTGTCGACACGCAGTATCACGGCACGGTGACCGTCGCGGCCGTAACTCGCCACATACGGCATACCGACCGTCTTGCAGCCTTTGAGCGCCAGCGAGGCAAACCCGCGCGAGGGCACGGTCTGCACATCCGGGAGCACCACCGTGATGTCGGCATAGGCGGTCGCGTGACGGTCGCGCTGCGGCTGTATCACGCGGTCGATACGGGCGCAGGTGCCGTCGTCAAAGCGCACATACCGCCCCTCAACCGTATCGGGCACTGCCTCGGTGGCTATCACCAGCCGGGAAGCCGACTCACGCTCATATACTGTGTAGCCCAGGTAGTTTACCGGCGTCCTGGGGCCGGGGAAGGGCGACACCGGCATGAGCATGTCGGGCTGCGGACAGTCTGTCACCCGCGGGCTCACGCTGCGCCTCTCACGCCCGATAGTCTCGCGGCGGTGTAGCAGGAAGTCGGCCACATGAGGGCTGTACAGACGCATGGCCATGCGGGGGCTGAGGTCGGCAAAGGGCAGGCGCCGCAGCTCGCTGCTGATTTGCTGCATACGCGCCGGATCAGACATGATGTCGTTTACCATCTTCCAAAACTGGCTCCCATATCGCCCCTTGTATGCCCCTGTCTTGATGAGCACGTCGAATATACGGCTGAGTCGGGCCGGATTGCGGGCGGCCGCATGTGCCGTGAGCTTGATGAGCAGCGGTGTGGTGTGGGGATACTTGACAAACTTGTCGAAAAGTCCCTCGGCATCGACCGGCAGACGCATCGGCGGCTCGGTGGAATAGTACAGCGAAGCCGTGGGCACGTCCATCGAGAGGATAATCATGTTGCACAGCCGGGCGAGCAAGGCTTTGTCGGGCTCGCCGCTCTCCTGCAAGGTGCGCAGCAACTCGAGCCGGCCGCGGTCGGTCATGCCGGCCACCACACCCTCGAGCGCCTGCACCATCTGCGAGTCGAGCTCGTCTGACACGCCGGCCGCGCGGAGCTTGCTCATGGCGCCGAAGAGCCTGATGGCAAAGGCCGTGCGGTCGTGCAAGGCATCGCGCATACCGCGCAGCGGCGCCGACAGGCCGCGCGGCGCGCCGCCCGTGATAGTGGTATTGCACACCTTCTCGCCATCGGGGATAAGCCACTGCGCCAGCCAGTAAGGTCTGAAAATCTCGTCGAGCACCGGCGCTGTGCCGCACGTGGCGGCGGCTATGAGCAGGGAGCGCACGGCCTCGGGATGTGTCTGCATATGCCGGCGGCGGCTCCTGTAGATACGCAGCAGGTTGAGTATATACTGCGTGACGATATACCGGGGAGCCGGACGGAACACCAGCTCGGGATGGTCGGCATAGCGGTCGGAGTCGTCAGGCTCCACATATGGTACGGTGACTGTGGCGGCGGCAAGCTCACGCAATGCCGGATGCGGGCTCAACCCGTCGGTGCCGGCGCCGGCGTCGGCGCCAAACATCGACTGGGCGGCCAGCGTCGCCAGCGCCGCCACCCGGCCATTGTCACGCATGAGATGACAGTGCTCAAACAATGTGCGCCGGCTCTCGGCGTCGGCCATATACGCCGAGGCATCGAGCAGCCCGGCTATGACCTCGGCACGGCAGGCGCCGTAGACCTCCTCATGCACCTTGTCGGCCAGGGCAAGTATCTCGGCGCGCTCTACGCCGTAGCGCACAAACATACTGTTTTGCATCAGCTCCTCACGCTTGTCCTCGTCGATGTCGACACGGCTCCGGAGCCTCTGTATGAGCAGGTGTATCAGCGCGGTATAGTTTTGCGACGCCGCAGTGGCGTCAGTAGCGAGCAAGTCAAGCAGCGTGGTGAGCGCCAGGGGCTGCATGCTGCCGGCATCGACGCCGAGGGCATTGAGGGCCGCGTCGAGCTCGTGCGACAGGTCGACACGGTTGTGGGTATGGGTGGTGATGAGGCGCATGAGCTCGCGCGCCACTGCCGGGCCCGGCGGCTGCATGAGCGACAGGGCGGCGCCCGGTACCGGCGGCCGGCCGTCGTCGGTAGGCTCGGCGGCCACTATGCACTGTATGGTGGGGAAGGTGCGCTGCAGCGGACTGAGCAGACTCTCCCACGAGCGCGGGCGGTCGCATGCGTCAAACAGCACGGCCACCTGCCCCTCGTCGATGGCCTTGTCGAGCCAGCGCAGACGCGCAAAGCACTGCAGCGGGGTGAGGGTGGCGAAGTCGCCCGCCATGAAATGGCTGCGGAGCCACAGGTCGGCGCGGGCGGCCATGCCCATGTTGGAGCCCACTATATAGAATGTCAGCGGCCGCGGCGGGTCGGCGAGCATCATGCAGGCCAGGAGGGTAGTCTTGCCGCTGCCCTTGTCTCCCGTAAGATATGTGATACCCTGCGGTGCAAACTCAGGCCGGCACGGTATCCGGGGGAGCATGGAGGCCAGGTCGGGCTCCGCGGCGAGCACTGTCGAGGCAAACCGCCCTGCCAGCGTGGCGCGGGCCACCTCGCGATAGCGCTCGGGCACGGTGTCGCGCCCGTATCGGCTGGCGGCGTCGTATGCCTCGCTCTCTGGCGGTATGTCGGCGTCGGTATACTCGATGAAATCCCCGTCGGTAAAGAGTTTCTCCTCCAACTCGGTATTAAAGCGGTTGACCAGATACAGATACGCCAGATGTCCCATCAGCCCGACATCCTCCGATGAGATATCGCCCAGGTGCGACGACTTGTTGCGCAGATGCCGCAGGGTATGGAAAAACGAGTGTATCTGCTGAGCGTTTTCGGGAGGAAGTATCTGCGCGGGGCGGCCGGCGGCCGGCTTGCGGAAGGGCTTGAAGAAATCATTGAGCACCGTGCGGCTCCAGTCTGCATCGCTTACGGTCGATACCAGCGTGCGGCAGAGCGGCTCGAGATCCTGCACCACCAGACGCGGGGCATCCTCATTGGGCGCCCAGAGGCGCCGCCACATCTTGTTGCGCTCGCCCATCAGGCGCTTGAGCATGGCATAGCACTCGATGGGCAGGCGGCCGCGGTTGAAGTAGCGGGTAAGGTCGGTCGGCTGCACCGGGGCGTCCTTGCCGGGCTGCACCGGTACGGCGCGCACAAAGGTCTCGATGCGCTCCAGGGTGGCGCCCAGGGCCAGGCGCTCGTCGATGGTGAGCAGGCGGTCGACGGCTATGTACTTCATCGGCGCGACTTTATCAGTTGATATATGAGCCATGCCATAGCGACTATGGCAGGAATGACGCATACGAGCGTCCAGCCCCACATCGACTGCTCATATGCCTGCTCAGCGGCGGTGATGGCCTGCGGGATGCCGTAGAGCAGCGCGAGCACGGCCAGTATCACGCCGCCGACCTGCACAAAGCGCTCAAAGCGCTCGCGCCCGACGGCGTCGTTGAGCTTTATCCACGTGTCTATGGCGCGAAGCTTCTCGTCGAGCTCGCGGTACAGGGCGGCCACGCCGAGGCGGTCGGTGAGAAAGCGGTATATGTCGTTGATGTGGGAGTAGGCCGAGATGCTGGTGAAGAAGCCCGTAAGGCGCGACGAGCAGGTATCGGCCACGCGGCGGCGGAAGTCGTCGGCCGCCTGGCGCGAGGGGGTCTGCGAGGGGGGCACCGACGCGGCTATGCGGCGGTCGACGTCGAGCAATACATGGCGCTGCATCAGCGCCAGCAGATATATCCACATCATGCGCGACTGGAAGGTGGTGTCGTGGTACGAGCGCATGTATCCGTCGCTGTCGTCGCCCTTGAGGATGCCCAGCATACAGGCGCCCTCGTCGGCGGCTCCCAAATACACGTTGCGGAAGGTCTGCATCACCGCGCCGCGGTCAAATGCCTCGGGCAGCGGCGAGTAGCGCTTGTTGTGGCAGTGTATGAGCCGCAGCATCGCAGTCTTGAGGGCCTCGTCGGGGCCGTCGGCGCAACCCTCGCCCAGCACATATGTGAGCATATGGGCGCGGTATGGCTCAAAAGGATGCAGCCCCGGGCCGAGCGGAGAGAGCAGCATGTCGACCACGCCGCCGAGAGTCCAGCTGTGGGGCCGGCCGGGGCGGGCGAGGCCCAGGGCGGAGTCGAGGCGGTCGAGCAGCGGGGTGTCGCGGCCGGTGGTGACGTACTCCATCACCGGCGCCTGGGTGGAGTCGTACTTGTGAAAGCGGTTGACAAAGTCGGCCACCTCGTCGATGTCGCACTCGCCGGCAATCTCCACCGGGATACACAGCATACCGGCATCGCTGCGGCGCGACATCACCAGCCGCGGGGTGCGCCACGAGCGAGGATTCTGATTTGTGAGGCGCATCCGGCAGCCGTCGCCGCATCGCGACTCGCGCTGCCAGAATTTGCGCAGGTCGGCATTGCGCTCAAAGTCGATGCGGTACGCATCCATCGCCGTGCTGCTCACGTCGAGGAAGTCGTACATGGCCGTGCGGTCGAGCACCGGGGTATCGGCTGTCCACAGCGGGCCTTGCGGCGCGGCAGGCCCGTCGAGATAGAAGGGTATGATGCAGTAAATCTGATTGCGGGTGATTTTCATGGTGCTATGCGGTGTTTGAGGCGCGACATGGCCTTGATTAAACGGGGGAAGCGGCAGTGCATGGCCAGCTTGAATCGCTCGCGCAGAGGCCGCGAGCGCCAGTAGGGATTGCGGCCGAGGCCGGGCACGAGTGTACCGATGCCGCGGCGCACCTCGGCGATGCGGTCGGTCTGGGCGCGGTCAAAGCGGTATACGGCGCCGTAGACGGTATGCACAAGATACTGATTGGCTATGAGATAGTCTATCTCGGGGGCAAACTCATCGTAAATCCCCAGCCGCCGCAGATGCCCCAGCAGCGTGCACGCCGAGCCGATGCGGTCGAAAAAGCGCATGTCGCCCGTCGAGCGCGTCACCGAGGCATTGTCGGTGCGGTACAGATACAGAGGGCCGTCGAGCTTGACGGGGCGCCGCGCCGACAGCTGGATGGCCAGCGCCACGGCATTGTCTTCGTAAAACACGCCCTCGGGAAAGTACAGGCCGCCCTGCTCGATGAGGCTGCGGTCGTACATGGCCGTCCATACCGGCGTGGGGCGCCTCACGATACGGCCGCGCAATCCGCTGCTGTCCAGCGCAGGGGCGTCGGCGCCGAGGGGCGCGACTGCGGCGCCGGTACCGGCGGCCGTAAAGGGCGCGTAGTCGTAAAACACCGCGTCGGCGCCCGCGTCGGCAGCCGCCGCGCAGCGCTCCAGCGCGTCGGGCGCCAGACGGTCGTCGGCGTCGAGAAAGACTATGTACCGGCCGCGGGCGGCGGCGATGGCGCGGTTGCGCCCTCCGCCCTGCTTCACATTCACGGGCGAGTCGATGACCCTCACCCGCGGGTCGGCGGCCGCCGCGGCGTGGAGCATGGCCGACGAGCCGTCGGTCGAGGCGTCGTTGAAGCACACAAGCTCCCAGTCGCCGTAAGACTGCGCCATCACAGACCCCACCGAGTCGGCCAGCCAGGCCTCGGCATTGTAAACGGGCATGATTACCGAGATAATCGTCTGATTCATGCCCAAAGATAACGATAAGTGAGGGCAATACAAAATTTTGCCTGCTTCAATTTCAGATTATAGAAACTGAGTCATGTATACGGGCAGGTATGTAATATTGCCTTCCCTGCGCAAATCTTTTGTGTATATGAGATAACGCTTGTTGACGCGGGATGAGAATTTCTCGCAAAACAAGTCAAGAGATCTATGGGTCTTATATCCCGAAGACTTCACCTCAATCGGCTCTATCTTCGTTCCCGACGAAAGCAGAAAGTCCACTTCGTAAAGATGATTGCTCGTCTCGGAGGGCCATGTGTAATAGTACAGCTCGTGGCCATTTGCTTTAAGCATCTGCGCCACAAGATTCTCATACACGTACCCGAGGTCTGCGCTCAGCTTGTCAGACAGCAGTTTCTCATAGATGATATTCTCCGTAAACTTCTTATCCCAAAAAGCAAGAGTGATAAAAAGACCTGTGTCAGCCATAAACATCTTGAATCGGTCGCCATCGCGATGCAGGGCAAAGCCGACATTGGGGTCATTTGCGTGATATGCCAGATTGACCACCATCGAGTCCTGCATATCAAAGACAGACTCCATCATACGGGATGCGCGACCGCCATCGGTCGGAGCCTTTACTGTATAGCGGGATGCATTCCTTGTCAATTCAGAAGGTATCCCCTTCAACAGCTTGGACGCATTGCCGCTTGGGTCGATTTTCATGAAATCCTTTTCATATAGAGTTATAATCTCCCGCTTGACAGTGTCGACCTCCTCGAAATTTTTTGTCTCAAGATATGCCTTAACGGCCTGAGGCATCCCGCCGACCAGCATATACAACCGCAGATTGCGCATCTCCCCTCTCGCCCCGGCATCGCCAAAGCCCTTGAGGTCTTCAAAGAATTTTCTCATAATCGGCGTCGAGACCTCATTGCCCAAAGCCCATTGAAACTCTTCATAATCCAATGGATTGAGCACCATCTCGTGCTCCTCGCTGGGAATCACGATATCCTTTACATTCTGCCTGATCGACAGGAGCGAGCCGGTCTCGATGTAATCATACCGGCCATCTTCCACAAGATACTTGATGGCTTGACGCGCATAAGGACACTTCTGCACTTCGTCAAATACTATGGCCGATTGCCTTTCGATCAGTTTCACTTTGTATATGACCTGAAGACGCGCGAAGAGATAGTCCGGGTCGGAGATGTCGTCAAACAGCTGCCGCACCTCCTTGCCACATCTGGCAAAGTCCAGTATCACATGGCTTTTGTACTCCGACTCTACAAATCGTCTGACCAAAGTAGATTTACCGACGCGACGCGCGCCCTTAATCAGCAACGCCGACCTGCCCATAGAGCGGGTCTTCCACTCGAGCATCTCCTTATACAGTTTTCTCTTGAATATCATTATCAATCGTTTTCCACCGGCAAAAATAGCGACAATGACGCTAATCCCCAAATTTATTTTAGCAAATATGGCTCCAATCCCTAAATTCAAATGAGAGAATATGGCATAAATCCCCAAAACTGTACGATGGACGGCCTGAAACATCCATCCTGTCAAGGACAATCTCACTCTTGACCGGCCGGCCCGGACGCCCGTACTGATAAATCGACGCTACGTATATCGGGGTATTTGGTAAATTGTTTAAATACGATTGGTGAGGGGATTAAAAAAAGTAGTATCTTTGCAGCAATAAAGACAGATATGGAAAAGACTCCCAACCGTACCCTCATAACCACCGCGCTGCCTTACGCCAACGGCCCGGTGCACATAGGCCATCTGGCCGGCGTCTACATCCCCGCAGACATCTACGCCCGCTACCTGCGTATGCGCGGCCGCGAGGTGCTGATGATCGGCGGCAGCGACGAGCATGGCGTGCCCATCACCATCAAGGCCAAGGCCGAGGGTGTCACCCCACAGGACATCGTCGACCGCTACCACGCCATCATCCGCGACTCGATGGCCGGGCTGGGCATATCGTTTGACGTATACTCCCGCACCACCTCGGAGCTGCACTCGCAGACGGCATCGGAGTTTTTCCGCCGCCTCTACGACAAGGGCGAGTTTGTCGAGAAGACTTCCATGCAGCTCTACGACGAGGAGGCCGGCCAATTCCTGGCCGACCGCTACGTCACCGGCGAGTGCCCCCACTGCCACGCCCAGGGCGCCTATGGCGACCAGTGTGAGAAGTGCGGCACCTCGCTCAACGCCACCGACCTCATCAACCCCCGCAGCGCCATCACAGGCGCCGTGCCCGTGCTGCGCGAGACCCACCACTGGTACCTGCCGCTCGACCGATGGGAGAGCCGCCTGCGCGAGTGGATCCTGGAGGGTCACAAGGAGTGGCGCTCCAATGTATACGGCCAGTGCAAGAGCTGGCTCGACCTGGGGCTGCAGCCCCGCGCGGTGAGCCGCGACCTCGACTGGGGCGTGCCCGTGCCCGTGGAGGGCGCCGAGGGCAAGGTGCTCTACGTGTGGTTTGACGCCCCCATCGGATACATCTCCAATACCAAGGAGATACGCCCCGACGACTGGGAGCAGTGGTGGAAGAGCCCCGACACCCGCATCATCAACTTCATCGGCAAGGACAATATCGTGTTCCACTGCATAGTGTTTCCCGCCATGCTCATGGCATACGGCGACGGATACCAGCTGCCCGACAATGTGCCGGCCAATGAATTTCTCAACCTCGAGGGCGACAAGATATCGACCTCGCGCAACTGGGCCGTGTGGCTCCACGAGTATCTGCGCGACTTCCCGGGCAAGCAGGACGTGCTGCGCTACGTGCTCACCGCCAACGCCCCCGAGACCAAAGACAACGACTTCACCTGGCGCGACTTCCAGGCCCGCAACAACAGCGAGCTGGTAGCCATCCTGGGCAACTTTGTCAACCGCGCCATCGTGCTCACCCACAAGTACTGCGACGGACGCGTGCCCGACGCCGCCGGCGCCCTCACCGACACCGACCGCGCCGCCCTGGCCGAGGTGACCGACCTGCGCGACCGCATGGCCGACCTCATCGAAGGCTTCCACTTCCGCGACGCCCTGCGCCTGGCCATGGACATCGCCCGCACCGGCAACCGCTACCTGCAGGAGACCGAGCCCTGGAAGACCGTAAAGACCGACCCCGCCCGCGTCGACGCCATCCTCTACACCGCCCTGCAGATATGCGGCGCGCTGGCTGTGGTGATGGAGCCGTTCATGCCCTTCATGAGCGAGCGCCTTGCCGCCATGCTCAGCATGACACGCCTCGACTGGGACGCCGCAGGCTCGGCCGGCATCCTCGCTCCCGGCACCGCCCTGGGCAGCCCCGAGCTGCTATTCGACAAAATCGAAGACGAGCAGATTGCCGCCCAGACCGACCGCCTCGCCCGCATCAAGAAGGAAAACACCCTCAAGGCATGGCACCCCGAGCCGGTGGCCGAGCCGGTCGACTTCGACACCTTCTGCCGCGGCGACCTGCGCGTGGGCACAGTCACCGCCTGCGTCAAGGTGCCCAAGGCCGACAAGCTCCTGCAGCTCACCATCGACGACGGCACCTCCGAGCCCCGCACCATCGTGAGCGGCATCGCAGCCTGGTATGCGCCTGAAGACCTCGTGGGCCGTCAGGTATGCTTCATCGCCAACCTCCCCCCGCGCAAGCTCCGCGGTATCGAGTCGCAGGGCATGGTGCTCTCGGCCATCGACCGCGACGGCCGCTGTGTGGTGATGGGCCCGACCGCCCCCGTCGCGCCGGGCGTCCGCGTACAGTGACAAGACAACTATCCACATACATACAGTCCGGCATGAAGAAACCCCGCATCCTGATCATCTACACCGGCGGCACCATCGGTATGATTGAGGACCCCCGCAGCAAGGCCCTCCGCCCCTTCGACTTCTCCCACCTGATGGAAAATGTGCCCAAGGTGAAGATGCTCGACTACGAGATAGACAACATACAGTTTGCCCCGCCGCTGGACTCATCCGACATGCAGCCGCCACACTGGCAGCATATCGCCCGCAGCATCGCCCGCAACTACGATGCATACGACGGATTTGTCGTGCTCCACGGTACCGACACCATGGCTTACACGGCCTCGGCACTGTCGTTCATGCTTCAGAATCTGGGCAAGCCGGTCATCATCACCGGCTCGCAGCTGCCCATCGGCGAGGTGCGCACCGACGGCGAGGAAAACCTCATCACCGCCCTTCAGATTGCCGCCTCGCGCGAGCGCGACGGAGCGCCCACCGTGCAGGAGGTGGCCATACTCTTTGAAAACTATCTCTGGCGCGGCAACCGCTCCACCAAGCGCTCGGCCGACCACTTCAACGCCTTCAAGAGCAGCAACTACCCCTATTTGGCCAAGATCGGCCTCGACATACGCTACAACCGCGACGTGCTCAGCCGCGGCCACTCGGGCGACCTGCGCGTGCATACCGAGCTCGACACCGCCGTGATGTGCATCGACGTATTCCCCGGCCTCACCGAGTCGACCCTGCGCCACCAGCTCTCCACGCCCGGCATCAAAGGCATCGTGCTGCGCACATACGGCGCCGGCAACGCGCCGACGGCGCCGTGGTTTGTCGAGGCAATCCGCGACACTTGCCGCCGCGGAGTCATCGTATTCAACATCACCCAGTGTCTCAACGGCGGCGTGCACTCCAACCGCTACGAGGCCGGCGACATACTCGCCGCCACCGGCGTCGTCCCCGGCCACGACATCACCTTCGAGGCCGCCGTCACCAAACTCATGCACCTCTTTGCCCTCGACCTGGGCCACGACGAGGTAGCCCGCCGCCTCGTGACTCCCCTCGCCGGCGAGATGACCGTAGCCGACTGACCTCCCCCATCCACCGCCATGCTCACCCGACTGCTCGCAATACTCACACTCACACTCGCCGCCGCAGCGGCATCGGCCGCAACACCCGCCGACAGCCCCCGATGGGAAGTCGTCGAGACTCTGCCCGCCGACATCGTCGAGCCCCAGAACGAGCACGTCGAGGTAATCGTGCGCGACGGAGCCATATACCTCGCCGCCCCGCGTCCCACGCAGGTAAAGCTTTTTACCATCCTGGGCCAGACCGTCGCACAGGACCGCCTGCCCGCCGGCACCTCGCGACTGCGCCTGTCGGGCCGCGGCATATACATACTCAAGGCCGGCTCGTTTACCTGCCGCGTAACCATCTGACCCCCACCTGCCTATGTCGACAATACACGTGAAAATAGTAAGCCGCCCCGGGCTGGAGCTTCCCGCCTACGAGACTCCCTCGGCCGCAGGCATGGACGTGCGCGCCTGCCTCGACGCGCCACTCACTCTCGCCCCCGGCGCCCGCGCCCTCATACCCACCGGCCTGCGCGTGCAGCTGCCGCGCGGATACGAGCTGCAAGTGCGCCCCCGCTCGGGCCTGGCCCTGCGCAGCGGCATCACCGTGCTCAATACCCCCGGCACTGTCGACGCCGACTTCCGCGGCGAGATAGGCATCGTGCTCATAAACCTTTCCGACACCCCCTTCGTTATAAATCATGGCGACCGCATCGCCCAGTTTGTCGTGAAAGAATACGTGCGCGTCGACTGGGAGAGCGTCGACCGCCTCGACCACACCGAGCGCGGCGACGGCGCCTTTGGCCACACCGGCGTAAAGTGACCCGCCCCGCCCTGTTTAACCAGCCTTCCTCTTGACACTCCGCAGGATACATATCATCGTCGCACTGGCCGCAGCCATCGTCTGCGGCTGTGCCCTGGCATCGGCCGGCCGCGCCGGCGCCGACGCCGACGAGCGCGCCCGCCGCATCAAGGCCGGCTATGTATTCATCGAGGGCGTCACCGCCATGAACGACTCTCGATACGACGACGCCCTCATCCTGCTCGACCGCGCCGCCGCGCTCGACCCCACCGACATCGACATCGCCGCCGTGCGCGCCGAGCTCATCATGGCCACCGGCATACACGGCGATTCCGCCGCCATGGCCGACGCCTACGCCGCCATCCGCAGCCGCTTCCTCGCCCGCCCCTCCGACACCGACGGCGGCGAGAGATTTGCCTCGCTGGCCGCCCGACTGTACCGCCACGGCGATGTACGCATGGCATACCGCCTCATGGCAGAGAAGCACCCCCAGCGCACCGACATCGCCATGTCGCGCGCATGGTCGCTCGTGCAGGCCGCCGGCCGCGGCGACACCGCAGCCCTCGACACCGCCCTGGCCATCTACGACCGCCTCGAGGAGGGCCTTGGCCCCGACCCCGTAATCATCCAAAACCGCATACGCGCCCTGGCTCAGCGCCGCGACACCGCCGCCATGATAGCCCAGCTCGCGCGCTATCAGGCCACCGCTCCCGACGACGCCCGCACCAGCCTCATTACCGGCTCCACATTCTACGCACTCGGCATGCCCGACTCGGCCATCCACTATATCGACCGCGCCTGCGAGCTCGACTCCGGCATGGGAGAGGCCATGCTCGCCCGCGCCGACTTCTACCTCGAGCGCGGCGACTCGGCCCGCTACGATGCCGAAGTGTTCCGCGCCCTGGAGAGCGAGGGCCTCGACGCCGGCCCCAAGCTGGGCCTGCTCACCGAGTATGTGCGCAAGCTCTACACCGACCCCGGCCACACAGCCCGCATCAGCCGCATGTTTGACATCATGGAGCGGCTGCACCCCGGCGAGGCTGAGCTCCACGACCTCTACGGCTCATACCTGGCCACCATCGACAGCGCAGCCGCCGCCGCAGAACAATTCGGCTACGCCGCCGACCTCGACCCCGACGAGCCACGCCATCGCCAGTTTCAGATGCAGACCGCCCTGGCCGCCGCCGACACCATACAGGCCATCGACGCCGGGCGCGCAGCCATGCGCCTCTTTCCCGACAACCTCTACTTCCCGCTGGCCACATCCTCGCTGGTGATGATGCACAGCGGCCCCGCCGCAGCCGTCGCCCTGCTCGACTCTGTCGACCTTGACGGATTTACCAACGACCACGCCCTCTCGCAGTACTACACCACCCGAGGCGACTTCCTCTACAAACTCGGAGCTGTCGACAGCGCCTTCGCCCAGTACGAAATCGCCATGCGATACGAGCCCGACAACGCCGGCGCCCAAAACAACGCCGCATACTTCATGGCCGTCGAGGGCGTCGACCTCCCGCGCGCCCGCACCCTCATCGAGCGAGCCCTGCGCGCCGAGCCCCTCAACCCCACCTACATCGACACATACGCCTGGGTACTGTACCGCGAGGGAGACTACCCCGCCGCACGCCGCCAGATCGACGCCGTACTCTCCATGGTGACAGACTCCACCGACATCACCCCGCCCGGCGCCGCCGCATCCACGCCAGCGTCGGGTAATGGCGAGGACGCCGAGGCAGTCGAGGTCGTCGAAGCCGTCGACGAAGACTTCCTGCCCTCTGCCGAAGTCTACGACCACGCCGGCGACATCTACTACATGACCGGCGAGCCTGAACGCGCCGCCGACCTCTGGCGCCGCGCCCTCGACCTCAACCCCGACGCCGACCGCGCCGCCGCCATCCGCCGCAAGCTCCGCGGCACCCCGCCCTCCCCCTGATTCATGATGCATGATGCATGATGCATAATGCATAATGCATAGTCCGCGCAGGTTTGTAACCTGCGCGCCGCCAAGGTATTACACCACGGCATTTTGGCTTTGTAAGCCAAAATGTCGCTGAGGGTGTCGACTATTCCCATATGCGAGTGTGATTATACCGTTGGTGAGCGTCGCGGTGAAATACCCTGGTGGCGCGCAGGTTACAAACCTGCGCGGACTACTCTTGGGGATGGAGCCGTCTGCTGCGGACTATATCGCCTTGTATCGATATAGTCCGCGCAGGTTTGTAACTATTACCGGGCAAAAGACGCCAAATAGCTAAATGTTAGGCTCAAGACGAAAATTCGGTGCAACACTTTCCCGTGACGATGTGTCATGCGACAGCAGAAGCGCTCCGCGCTTCCCATATGTGGGCTACCGCTGGGCCAATGTTACAAACCTGCGCAGACTATAACATCGTGCATCATGCACCATGAATCATGAATCATGAATAGTGAATCATGCATCGGAAAAAGCGACCGCCCCCGCGCTGTGGCGCGGGGGCGGTATGGTATGCTATGTCGGGGGGGGGCGATTACTCGGCCTCCTCGATGGTCACGGCACGGTCGAGAGCGACGTACTTCTCGCCCAGGTCGCAGAGGTTGCCGTTGTTGGTGGTGGCGGTGAGCTGCGACTCGGGCACGCCGAGTTTCACGAGGCGGTTGTATACGCCGTTTACACGGTTGTGACGCAGACGGATGTTGATGGCGTCGGTACCGGTGTAGTTGTCGGCCCAGCCGGTGAGGACATACTTGGTGTTGGCGTTGTCCTTCATTACGTAGGAGATGGCCTCAAGTACGTTGTTGTCCTCGCGGGTGAGGCGGTAAACGTTGATGGGGTAGTAGATGGTGGCGAGGGGAGCCTTCTCTTCCTTGACCTGCACGGGACGGTTGAGGCAGTCGCGGAGCTGAGCCTCAAGGTCGGCGATGCGTGCGTCAGCCTGGGCGAGACGGGCGCGGAGGGCGTCGCAGTTCTCGGCAGGGGGGCACACGGGCACGACGGGAGCGTGCCATTCGCGGGGCTTGAAGTTGTAGGTCAGGCCGAGGTAAGCCTGGGCAGCGAGGAAGGTGCGGTTTTCGTTGACGTACTCGGCACCGTCCATCACGCCGTCGATAGCGGAAGCGCGGAGGTCGAGGTTGAGGTCAAGACCGTCGGCGAGACGGAACGAGTTGATGAAGCCGGCACGGAAGGTGAGCACCTTATCGTGGGCGTTGTGCCAACCCTTGCAGGCGTCGCCGTTGGAGTTGATGTGGTGCTCCATGGTCCAGTAGCCGCCGGCACCGCCGTAGAGGGTGAAGTTGTAGAAGCGGTTGGGCTTGTAGCCGCAGAAGAGGTTGGTCAGGTTGACCATGAGGTCAAATGCGGGACCGATGTCGCTCATGCGGGTCTTGTTGTAGTCGGCGGTCTCGTGGGAGTTGGGGATCATGCCGAGACCCTGGTCGGTCATACCTTTGAGCCAGAGCCACTCGACACCTATGCGGGCACCGAATACGGGGGTAAACCACTTACCTACATAGAGGTTGACAGCGGGAGCGAGACGATCCTGGAAGTCGCGCACTGCGTCGTGGTGCGAGAAATAGGCGTTGATACCACCCTGAGCTGTGATAAACCAGTTGCTCTTGAAGCTGTTGACGAGGACGCCCTGTGTGGGATCTTCGACATACTGCACTTCCTGAGCCTGCTGGGCCATGAGCGACATGCTCGACAGAGCAAATGCGCATGCAAGCAGAGTAATCTTTTTCATAAGAATTACAGTTATTTAGTGTGTTACTTAATTGAGTTTAAACGTCTTAAAATGCCGTATGATGCCCTGCGGACAGTGTCCGGGGGCATTATACGGGTGCTAAGGTACGAAGAAAAGCCGATACTTGCGCTAAAAAATCAAAAAAAACCTTTAATTTAATGCATGATTCATGATGCATGATGCTTGATTGATGCTTGATTGATGCTTGATTCACGATGCATGATTCATGATGCATGATAATCGGCGGCGGAGACTATATAGTGCTCGTAGGTGATGAATCATGAATCGTGAATCATGCATCATGCATCGTGAATCATGCATCATGAATTAAAGCATGGCGCGCACGCGGGCGTAGACGGCGTCGGGGGTGAAGCCGAATTTCTCGTCGAGGAGCTTGTAGGGAGCGGATGCACCGAAGCGGGTCATGCCGTAGACTTCACCGTTGAAGCCGCGGATGGCCTCGAGAGTGCAGGGCAGACCGGCCGAGAGGCCAAACATGGGTATGGAGGCTGGGAGCACTTCGGCGCGGTAGGTGGCGTCTTGCTCGTTGAAGAGACCTATCGAGGGTACTGATACGACGCGGGCGGCGATACCGTCGGCGGCGAGCATCTGAGCCACTGTGCAGAGCAGCGATACCTCTGAGCCGTCGGCCACGAGGGTGACGGCGGCGTCGGCGGCCTCTACCACGGTATAACCGCCGCGGCGGGCCTGCTCGGCGCCTTGCAGACGGGTCTTACCCTCGGGAGCGGGCAGGGCGGGGATGTCCTGGCGCGAGAGGATGAGTGCGGTGGGGGTGGCATCGTTGGTCATGGCCATATCCCAGGCGACGAGTGTCTCAGCGGCGTCGGCAGGTCGCAGGGCCAGCAGCGAGGGGCGGCCGGCGAAGTTGCGCACCTGCTCCAGGAGGCGTATCTGCGCTTCCTGCTCGACGGGCTCGTGGGTGGGGCCGTCCTCGCCCACGCGGAATGAGTCGTGGGTCCATATGTATTTCACGGGCAGCTCCATCAGGGCGGCCATGCGCACGGCGGGCTTCATGTAGTCGGAGAATACGAAGAATGTGCCGCAGGCGCAGTGCACACCGCCGTGGAGGGCCATACCGTTCATGATGGCGGCGAGGGTGAGCTCGGCCACGCCGGCGTGGAAGAAGTTGCCGCTGAAGTCGCCGGGGGTGAAGGGACGTGCGCCGCCTTTGAGGAAGCCGTCGGTCTTGTCGGAGTTGGCGAGGTCGGCAGAGCCTACGATCATATTGGGCACGGTGCGGGCGAGCAGACACAGGAAGTCGGCCGATGCCTGGCGGGTGGCCGAGTCGGGCTTGTAAGCGAGCGATGCGTAGTCGATGGGGGGCAGGTAGCCCGACATCCAGCGCTCAAACTCGGCGGCTTTGTCGGGGTTGGCCTTGGCCCAGGCGGCATAGGCGGCGCGACGCTCGGCCACTATCTTGCGGAGCTCCTTGGCGCGGGCGGCGTAGAGGGCCTGCACGTCGTCGAAGATATGCCAGGGGTCGGCGGGGTCGGCGCCGAGGTTGGCCATGGTGGCGGCATAGTCGGCGCCCGATTTCGACAGGGGCTGGCCGTGGGTCGAGCATTTGCCCTCAAACGAGGAGCCGTCGGCGGTGACGGCACCCTTGCCCATGGTGGTGCGGCCGAGGATGAGTGTGGGGCGCTTGGTCTCCTTCTGCGCGGCTGCGAGCGCGTCGGCCAGGGCTGCGGCATCGTTGCCGGGCACGTCGATCACGTTCCAGCCCCAGGCGCGGTACTTGGCGGCGTAGTCTTCCTCGTCGACGGCATCGACGTCGGTCGAAAGCTGCACACCATTGCAGTCATAAAACATTATGAGCTGGCTCAGGCCGAGATATCCGGCGATACGGCCGGCGCCCTGGGAGATTTCCTCCTGCACGCCGCCGTCGGAGATAAACGCGTATGTCTTGTGAGCCACCACATCGCCGAAGCGGGCTACCAGGAAGCGCTCGGCGATGGCGCTGCCGACGGCCATGGCATGACCCTGACCGAGGGGGCCGGAGGTATTCTCGACGCCGCGCTCGACGTCGACCTCGGGATGGCCCGGTGTGGGCGAACCCCACTGGCGGAACTGCTGCAGCTCGTCCATCGAGTACTTGCCGGTGAGGGCGAGCACTGCGTAGAGCATGGGCGACATGTGGCCGGGGTCGAGGAAAAATCGGTCGCGGCCCCACCATGCGGGATTGTCGGGGTCGGTCACCAGGAAGCTGCTGTACAGCACATTGACAAAGTCGGCGCCGCCCATGGCTCCGCCCGGGTGGCCGCTCTTGGCCTTCTCGACCATCGATGCCGCCAGCACGCGCACGTTGTCGGCGGCATGATTCATAGTAGTGAGGTTCATATCCAGAAAGTTAATATATCCGTGATGATTATCTGTCACAAAGGTACGGCAAAAGTCGCCGCCGTCAAATAGCGGGCGTAAAAAAACCGCCCCTGTCGAGGGGCGGTTTTGATAATTTATGCGGTATAGTTTGTTTAGAGGTTGCGGGCGTCGGGGGTCATTTCCTCGGCGACGTTGATGTCGGTATTGACATTCTTGGAGCCGTGGATGGCGTAGTAGAGGATGTACACAAGCATGGCGAGCACGAGCCAGTAGCTGGATACGTAGCCCACGGTGCGGCCGATCCAGTCCTGGATGAAGGGCATGATGCCGCCGCCCACTACCATGGTCATGAACAGGCCCGAAGCCTTGGCGGTGTACTTGCCCAGACCCTCGGTGGCGAGGTTGAAGATGCCGCCCCACATCACCGATGTGCACAGGCCGCAGAGGAAGATGAAGAGGGTCTTGAGGGGCACCTCGCCGCTGGTGATGTTGAGGGCCTCGAAGGAGGGCGAGCGGAAGGTGATGCTCTCGGGCAGGAGGATGGCGGTGAGGATGAGCACGATGGCCACCGACGAGGCTACCATGAGCTGGGTGCGGCTCGACACCTTGCCGCTGATGACGGAGCTGAGCGAGCGGCCTACCAGCATCAGCAGCCAGTAGAGAGCGGCCAGCGAGCCGGCTACGGCGGCGGCGCCTTCAAAGCTCTCGCGGCTGATCCAGGCGTTGAGCTCGCCGGGGATGCCGATTTCGATACCTACATAGAAGAAGATGGCGATGACGCCCAGGGTGCAGTGGCGGAATGCCAGCGGGCTGTGTTCATACTTGACGTTGCTCAGATTGGCCTGCGGCTCCTGTATCTTGATAAAGGAGATGATAACAAAGGCGAGCACGAAGATGACGATGCCGGTCACTACCAGCGGGGCCACCGATGCCATGGTGGTCTCCTTGGTGAGGGTGCCGACGAGCATACCTACGAAGAGCGGGGTGAGGGTGCCCGACAGCGAGTTGAGCGCGCCGCCGGTCTGGATGAGCTGATTGCCCTTGTTGCCGCCGCCGCCCAGGAGGTTGAGCATGGGGTTTACGACGGTGTTGAGCATGCACACGCAGAAGCCGCACACCAGCGCGCCGAGCAGGTAGATATAGAGGTTGAGGGTGGCGCCGAAGAGCTCGACATCACCGCCCACAGCGCTCGAGAGCAGCTGTATACCCAGGCCGATTGCACCCACGGCGAGGGCGATGAGGGCGGTCTTCTTGTATCCGTAGCGGATGAGCATGTTGCCGGCGGGGATACCCATGAAGAGGTAAGCGGTGAAGTTCATCAGGTTGCCGGCCATACCGGCCCACGCGTAGCGGAAGCCCCAGATGTTGCCGAAAGGCGCGGCCATGTTGGTCACGAAAGAAATCATTGCAAAGATGAAAAACATCGTGACGATCGCGATGCCCTTGCCCTTTGCATTGTTAGCAGGATTAGCCATGGTTATCAGATTGTAACTTTTAAGGTTAGATTATTTAGCTCGGCAAATATACAGATTTTTTTCAAATCGCACGGCGCGGAGCCGGGATAATTGCCGCGCCAAGGATACAAAAAAATAGGAGTCCCGGATTTCCGTGACCCCTCGGCTTGGTGGCGGGAGCAGGACTCGAACCTGCGACCTTTGGGTTATGAGCCCAATGAGCTACCACTGCTCCATCCCGCAATTTGTTTTTGACAGTGCAAAGGTACGCCTTTTGCCGATACCGCGCAAGCCTTTTAACCCTCTTTAACACATCTGCACCGGTTACACAAATATTATAATGGGGATTGCGCTCATACGGGGTAAAATGTGTAAATTTGCCTCGTGAATACACCCCAACACACCGGCAAGCGCCGCCGCAAGGCAGCGGGCGCGACAGACACTCGCCTGCCTCGCCCGCGCGCACGCTACAGCATCGACATCACCGACCTCAACTCGCTGCGGCGGGTATGGGGGGCGCGGCTGTCGGGGCTGTCGGCGTGGCTCGCCGCGGCCGGAGTGGTGGCGGCGCTGGCCTCGCTCATCACGGTGATATTTCTCTTCACCCCGGCTGGATACCTGCTGCCAGGCTCGCTGCGCCCGGCCGAGCGATGGCAGTATACCGACCTGCTCCACCGCGTCGACTCGCTGCGCAGCCTGGTAAACGTCCAGGAGGTATATGCCCGCAACATCCGTGCCATACTGGCCGACAGCGTGCCGCCGGCCATGGTGAGCGCATCCATATCGGAGGCGCTGCCGCCCGACTCGCTGCGCGAGGCTTCTGAGGCCGAGCGACGGTTTGTGCGCAGCTTTGAGCGCGAGGAGCGCTACAATGTGTCGGTGCTGTCGCCCATCGCCGCCGAGGGTATGCTCTTTGAGTCGCCCGAGAGCGGCGGCTACCCTGCGGCCGTGTACCGCGGCTCGGTGGTGGCTGTGGCCGACGGCGCCGACGGCCATGCCACCGTGGTGGTGCAGCACCCGGGCGACTTCCTCACCGTATACGGCGCCCTCACCGAGGTGTATGTCGAGCCGGGGCAGAAAGTAGCCGCCGGACAGCGGCTCGGCAAAACAGACCGCGCCCCGCTTTTGTTTGAATTATGGCACTCGGGCTCCCGGCTCGACCCCCGACTATACATAAACACACACTGACGATTATGAAAAAGATTATCCTCGCCATCGCCTCCGCGGCCGCCTTGCTGTGCATGGTCACCGCATGTGGCAACAAGCCGGCCTTTGAGCGGCTCACGGCTGCCATCGACTCGGTCAACTCATATTACGCCGAGCAGCCCGAGATGACTGCCCCCGGCGCCACTCTCTCTTACGACGCCATCACCAATACCGTAAAGATAAGCTACAAGCTGCCGTCGGCACAGGTCGCCGACTTTTTCAAAGAAAACATCGGCGTGGCCGAGGACATCCTGCTCAAGGACGTGCTGCCCGAGGCTCCGTACAGCCTGATGCAGACCATCGACGAGGCCGAGGCCTCGGTGATGATAGTCTACGACTGGGAACCCGACGGCCACTCGGAGTATCTCATCGGGAGCGACCGGGTGCGCGAGGCGTTCAAAGCCTCGGGAGAGTCACGCGAGTAGCCCCCCCACCTCCGGGCCGCGCACCAGCCCGGCCCGCTCAGACCCAAAACCAATCATGCTATGCAGAAACGAATAGCCGTACTGGGCTCGACCGGCTCCATCGGCACACAGACACTCGACATAATCGGCCGCCACCCCGACCGCTACCGCGCCACGCTGCTCGTGGCGGGGCGCAGGGTCGACGACCTCATCGAGCAGGCCCGGCGCCTGCGCCCCACGCGCGCCATCATCGGCGACGAGAGCCTCTACAGCCGCCTGCACGATGCCCTGGCGCCGTTCGGCATCGACACCGCGGCGGGCGCCGCGGCAGTAGCCGGGGCGGTCACCGCCGCCGACATCGACATGGTGGTCACCGCCATGGTCGGCTACAGCGGCCTGGCGCCCACCGTGGAGGCCATCCGCGCCGGCAAAGACATCGCCCTGGCCAATAAGGAGACGATGGTCGTGGCCGGCAGCTACATCACCGAGCTGCTGGCAGCCTCGCCCTCGCGGGTGTACCCGGTCGACTCCGAGCACTCGGCCATATACCAGTGTCTGGCCGGCGAAGACCCCGCGTCGGTGCGCCGGCTCATCATCACCGCCTCGGGAGGCCCATTCCGTACCGCGCCGGCCGAGGTCATCGAGCGCGCCACCGCCGCCGAGGCCCTGCGCCACCCCAACTGGTCGATGGGCGCCAAGATCACCGTCGACTCGGCCACGATGATGAACAAGGCCTTCGAAATCATCGAGGCCCGCTGGCTCTTCGACATGGAGCCCGAGCGCATATCGGCCATAGTGCACCCGCAGAGCATCGTGCACTCGATGGTGGAGTTTCGCGACGGCGCCATCAAGGCACAGCTCGGCGTGCCCGACATGCGCGTGCCCATCGCCTACGCCCTGGGCGAGGCCGGCCGCCCGGCGCCGGTGAGCGACCTGCTCGACCTGCTCGTGCACGACACCCTCACCTTTGAGGCGCCCGACCCGGCGCGCTTCCCCTGCCTCTCGCTGGCGCGCACGGCCCTCGAGCGCGGCGGCAACACCGCCTGCGTCATCAACGCCGCCAACGAAGTGGCCGTGGCCGCCTTCCTGGCCGGCCGCATCACCATGGGCAGCATCTACCGCACCATCGAGACCACTCTCCGACGGGCACAATTCCTCGCCAATCCCGGCTACGACGACTTCATCGCCTCCAACAGCGAGGCCCGCGCCATAGCCGCTTCATACGTAGACTCACTGTAATGGAATCATTTCTGATGAAAGCCCTGCAGCTGGTGGTAGCGCTGGTGATACTGGTCACCGTGCACGAGCTGGGGCACTATCTTTTCGCCCGCCTCTTCGGCATCAAGGTAAACCGCTTTTACCTCTTTTTCAACCCCGGCTTCTCGCTGCTCAAGTGGAATCCCATGCAGGGCACCCTGCAGATTGTGAGCCGCAGCGACGACCACGCCTGGAAGACTCTGCGCGTGGGTCGCGCCCGCACCCCGCGGCCCGACGGCCGCCCCTCCTGGCGCGACACCGTCTACGGCCTGGGCTGGCTGCCGCTGGGCGGCTACTGCGACATCGCCGGCATGGTCGACGAGACCAAGTCGACCAAAGACCTCGCCTCGGAGCCGCAGCCCTGGGAATTCCGCACAAAAGCCGCCTGGAAGCGGCTGCTGGTGATGGTGGCCGGCGTGCTCTTCAACTTCCTGCTCGCCATCGCCATCTATATAGGCATCGCCCTGCACTGGGGCGACCGTGTGGTGCCATACAGCGCCATGACCGAGGGCATGGACTTCACCGAGGCAATGCACCGCGCCGGCCTGCGCGACGGCGATGTGCTGCTGGCGCTCAACGGCGCCCCGATTGACCCCCGCGACGCCACCGCCGGCTGGGACTTCATACAGCCGGGCGCCCGTCTCACCGTGCTGCGCGACCACCGCGACACCATCGGCATCACCATAGGCGACGACGTGCTCGCCGAGCTTGTCGCCGCCAATGTCCCCTATATGAGCATGCGCGTGCCCGTGATGGTCGACGGGCTGCAGGGCGGCGAGGGAGCCGCACGCGCCGGCCTGCGCGAGGGCGACCGCATCGTGGCTGTCGACGCCGACACCACTCCGTCGCTCACCGAGTTTTTCCCCGCGCTTCAGGCCGCCGCCGGCACCACCGCGTCGATGGCCATCGTGCGCGACGGCCGGCTCACCCGCGTGCCCGTCGATGTGAGCGAGGGCGGCAAGATAGGCATACTGCTGCGCTCGCCCGACAAGATATATCCCGTCGAGGAGGTGCGCTACGGCCTCTTTGAAGCCGTGCCCCGCGGCTGCAAGGCGGGCGTCGACCAGCTCACCACCTATGTATCGTCGCTGCGCCTCATCTTTACCAAGGAGGGCGCCAAGAGCGTGGGCGGATTCGGCACCCTGGGCAGCCTCTTCCCCACATCGTGGAACTGGTACAGCTTCTGGCAGATCACCGCCTTCCTCTCGGTGATACTCGCCTTCATGAACATCATCCCCATCCCGGCCCTCGACGGCGGCTACACCCTCTTCCTGCTGGTGGAGATCATCACCCGCCGCAAGCCCTCGGAGCGCTTCATAGAGCTGGCCAACATGGTGGGCATGGGCCTGCTGCTGCTCCTGCTCGTATACGCCAATCTCAATGACATCTACCGACTGATACTGCGATGAATACATACGACAAATACCCCACTCTGCGGCTGCGCCGCGGCAAAGAGGAGTCGCTCGACCGCTTTCACCCCTGGGTATTCTCGGGCGCACTGGCGCGTATGCCCCAGGGCGAGATCGAGGAGGGCGCCGTGGTGCGTGTCGAGGCCGCCGACGGGCGGCTCATCGGCGTGGGCCACTTCCAGATAGGCTCCATAGCGGTGCGCATGCTCGACTTCGGCGATACCGTCGTCGACGAGGCATTCTACGCCCATCGCCTCGACGATGCCTGGAAGATGCGCCGCGCGCTGGGCCTGCAGCGCGCCGACAACGACGCCTTCCGCCTCGTGCACGGCGAGGGCGACTTCCTGCCCGGCCTGGTGATAGACGTTTACGGCTCGACGGCCGTGGTGCAGGCACACTCGCCCGGCATGCACTACGCCCGCCACATCATAGCCGGATACCTGCCCGCGCTCGACGGCGCCGGTATCACCAACGTATATTACAAATCGGAGACCACCCTGCCCTACAAGGCCCGCCTCGACCCGGTCAACGACTATCTCATCGGCCGGGCCGACGACGACGTCGCCATCGAAAACGGCCTGCGCTTCCATGTCGACTGGCTCCGCGGCCAGAAGACGGGATTCTTTGTCGACCAGCGCGACAACCGCTCGCTGCTCGAGCATCTGTCGCACGGGCGCAGGGTGCTCAATATGTTTTGCTACACGGGCGGATTCTCGGTCTACGCCATGCGCGGCGGCGCCGAGCTGGTACACTCGGTCGACTCCTCGGCCAAGGCCATCGCCCTGACTGAGGAAAACGTGCGCCTCAACTTCCCCGACGACCCGCGCCATGCCGCCTTTGCCGAGGACGCATTCAAGTATCTCGACCACACCGACGCCGGCGCATACGACCTTATCGTGCTCGACCCGCCTGCCTTTGCCAAGCACCGCAGCGCCCTGCGCAATGCCCTGCAGGGCTACCGCCGTCTCAACGCCGCCGGTATCGCCAAGGTGGCCCCTGGCGGGCTGGTATTCACATTCTCGTGCTCGCAGGCCGTGAGCCGCGAGCAATTCCGGCTGGCCGTATTCTCGGCCGCCGCGCAGACCGGCCGCCGGGTGCGCATCCTGCACCAGCTCACCCAGCCGGCCGACCACCCCGTCAACATCTACCACCCCGAGGGCGAGTACCTCAAGGGGCTGGTGCTGTATGTAGAATAAGGTACCCGCCACGATATGCCCGACCACTCGCTCTCACTCAATCAGCAGCAACAGCTGCGGCAGCGGCTCGTGCCGGCGCAGGTGCGCTTCGGGCGCCTGCTGGAGATGTCGACGCCGGAGTTTGAAGACGAGATACACCGTACTCTCGACGAAAATCCGGCGCTGGCCGTCGCCGACGGCCCCGTGGCCGACACCCGCGACGCCGACGGCATCGCCTTCAGCGAGAGCGCCCGCGAGCTCCAGGACGCCGACTACGCCCCCGACGACCGCCCCGACCGCAGCCCCGCCGACGACCTGCCCGCATACCGCCTGCGCGATACCGCCTCGCATACCGCCGAGCGCTACGAGAGTGTCGCCGCCGCCGAGCCGGCATCGGCCATCGAGGCCCTCGACGACCAGCTCGCCGACATCGACCTGCCCGACAGCCGCGACCGCGAGATCGCCCGCTACATCATCGGCTCGCTCGACGCCAACGGCTATCTGACGCGCACCGCCGCCGAGATGGCCGACGATATGGCATTCGGCCAGGGCCTCGATGTGGAGCGCGCCGACGTGGAGCGTGTGCTCGCCCTGCTGCGCGACGCCCTCGAGCCGGCCGGCATAGCCGCCACCGACCTGCGCGACTGTCTGCTGCTGCAGCTGCGACGCATGACACCCTCGGTCGAGAGCCGCACGGCCGCCGAGATACTCGACCGGCACTTCGACCTCTTTGCCAAGAAGCATTACGAGCGCCTCGCCCCGGCCCTGGACATACCCGCCGCGGCAGTCGACGACGCCCTGCGGCTCATACGCTCGCTCAACCCCAAGCCCGGCTCGCTGCTCGAGCAGGCCGGCGGCCACGACCGCGCCCGCTACATCGTGCCCGACTTCACCGTCGACACCGACTCGGAGGGGCACGCCACCGTAGGGCTCACGGGACATGTGCCCGAGCTGGCGCTGGAGGAGACGTTTGACATCGCCGACGACAGCCCCGAGGCCGCCCGCCTGCGCCCCGACGCGCTCGCCTTTATCCGCACCCGCCGCGACGAGGCCGCCGAGTTCATATCGATGGCCCGTATGCGCGGGCTCACCCTCATGGCCGTGATGGAGGCCATCGTCAAGCTCCAGGCGCCCTTCTTTGCCGACTACGACCGCGCCTCGATACGCCCCATGGTGCTGCGCGACGTGCAGCGCCTCACCGGCCTCGACCTGAGCGTGATATCGCGCGCCACAGCCACCAAGTATGTGGCCACTCCGCGGGGTACATTCCCGCTGAAGATGTTTTTCAACGAGAGCGTGGGCGAGGGCGACGACGCAGCCTCGCAGCACGCCGTGATGGAAGCCATAAAAAAACTCATCGATGCCGAGGACAGCCGCCACCCGCTGAGCGACGCGCGCCTCACCGAGCTGCTGGCCGCCCGCGGGCTGGCCGTGGCCCGGCGCACCGTCGCCAAGTACCGCGAGCGCCTCGGCATACCTGTCGCAAGATTACGCAAATGACAGACATACCCACATCTCCCGCGGCTCCGGCCGCCCCGACCCGCGCCCCGCGCTGGGCGCAGATTGCCAGCGATGTGCTGTCGCCGCTGCTGCTGCCCACATACGCCATGACCATGGCCATGTGGCTCACGCCGCTGCGCGTGCTGCCCGAGTCGACACGGCTCGTGGCCACCGTGGCTGTGGCGCTGCTCACGGCCATGCTCCCGGCGCTGGCCATCATGCTGCTGATACGGCTCGGGCTGGTGGGCGACCGCGCCATCAGCGACCGGCGCCAGCGGCCGCTGCCATTCTCCATCGCCGCCGTGTGCTACATGGGCACCGCCTGGATGATGCACCGCTTCGGCGCCCCGGGCTGGCTGCTGATGTTCTTTGCCGGCGCTGCCCTGGCCACCCTCATCGACCTGTGCGTGACCACCGCCTGGAAAATCAGCGCCCACACCACCGGCGCCGCCGGCGTGGCCGGCATGATGGCCTGGATAGCCGCCCACAGCACAGCCTCGCCCGCCACCATGCTCTGGCTCAGCATCACCGTGATGCTCACCGGCCTGGTGGGCAGCGCGCGCCTCGCCCTGGGGCGTCACACCGCTCCGCAGGTATTGGCCGGGGCTGCCGTGGGCGCCGCATGCGTATTCATTTCTATGCAACTTACAGCTCTTTTTGATATATGACACCACTCGTAAGCATCATCATGGGCAGCACCTCAGACCTGCCCGTACTGCGCAAGGCTGCCGACTTTCTGGAGCAGATGCAGGTGCCCTTTGAGCTTCAGGCTCTCAGCGCACACCGCACCCCCGCCGCCGTCGAGCGCTTTGCCACCGGCGCCGCCGACCGCGGCATCAAGGTAATCATCGCCGCCGCCGGCATGGCCGCCGCCCTGCCCGGCGTCATCGCCGCCCTCACCCCCCTGCCCGTGATAGGCCTGCCCATCGACTCCACTCTCCAGGGCCAGGACGCCCTGCTCTCGATAGTGATGATGCCCCCTGGCATACCGGTGGCCACCGTAGGCATCAACGCCGGCATGAACGCCGCCGTGCTGGCCGTGCGTATGCTCGCCCTGGGCGACGCCGACCTCGCCGCCCGGTATGCAGCCTGGTGTGGCACGCTTACCGCCAAGATCGAGAAGGCCAACGCCGACCTCAGCGCCATCGCCGACTATAAATACAAGGTATAGGATTTATAAATCTTATAAGTCATATCTGATATGCGTATCGAGTACTCGCGCCGGCACACCACACCGGTGCACATCGGCGGCGTCACCATAGGCGACGGCCGCCCCGTGGCGGTACAGTCGATGACCAATACCCCCACCATGGACGTCGAGGCCAGCGCCGCCCAGTGCCTGCGCATCGCCGGGGCCGGCGCCGATATCGTGCGCCTCACCGCCCAGACCCCCGCACACGCACGCCGCCTGGGCGACATACGCCGCGCCGTGCGCGACGCCGGCTGCGACATACCGCTGGTGGCCGACATACACTTCAACCCCGCCGCTGCCTTTGCCGCAGCCGAGGAGGTGGAGAAGGTGCGCATCAATCCGGGCAACTTCGCCGACCCGGGCCGCACATTTGTCAAGCTCGAGTATACCGACGAGGAGTATGCCGACGAGCTGCTCCGCATCCGCCGCAAGGTGACTCCGCTGCTCGACCTCTGCCGCAGCCGCGGCGTGGCGCTGCGCATCGGCGTCAACCACGGCTCGCTGAGCGACCGCATCATGAGCCGCTACGGCGACACCCCGGCCGGTATGGTCGAGAGCGCCATGGAGTTTCTGCGCATCTGCCGCGACGAAGACTTCACCGATGTGGTCATATCCATCAAGGCGTCAAATGTGGTGGTGATGACATCGACCGTGCGCCTGCTCGCCGAGGCCATGGAGCGCGAGGGCATGGCATATCCGCTCCACCTGGGCGTCACCGAGGCCGGCGACGGCGAGGACGCCCGCATCAAGTCGGCCGTCGGCATCGGCAGCCTGCTGGCCGACGGCATCGGCGACACCATACGCGTGTCGCTCACCGAGGCCCCCGAGGCCGAGATACCCGTGGCGCGGATGCTGCTCGACCATATCGCCACCCGCTGCGCCGCCGGCGCCGCCGAGGGCGAGTACACCCGCCGCGAGCCGGGCCGCGACATCCCGGCCGTGATAGGCCTCGACGAGGTGCCCGCCGCATACACGCCCCTGCGCGCAGAGCACCCCGACATAATCGGCCGGGTGCGCCGCGCCGCCGCCGACATCCCCGGCCGCATCGCCCTCACTGCCGTATACCCCGCCGACATGAGCGCCGAGCAAGTGCAGATAGCCGCATCGGTCGACCTGGGCTCGCTGCTGCTCGACGGCCTCATCGACGCCATCGGCATCGAGGCTCCGGCGCTCGACCCCGCCGCATCGCAGCGCCTCGCCCTGGGCATACTCCAGGCCACCCGCCGCCGCATCACCCGCACCGAGTACATCGCCTGCCCCGGATGCGGCCGCACCCTCTACGACCTCCAGGACGTGCTGGCCCGCGTGCGCGCCGCCACATCCCACCTGCCCGGCCTGAAAATCGGCGTCATGGGCTGCATCGTCAACGGCCCCGGCGAGATGGCCGACGCCGACTACGGCTACGTCGGCGCAGGACCCGGCCGCGTGAGCCTATACAAGGGCAAGGAGTGCGTGGTCAAAAACATACCATCCGACGAGGCCCTGCCCCGACTCATCGAGCTGATAAAGGAAGGAGGCGACTGGCGCGATGCGGATTCCTGAGCCACACTTCGAGATAGCCACCGCGCCATCGGGCCTGAGGCTCATCGCCCTGCACCGGCCCGGGGCCGCGATGGGCATCGCCGGCATCGACGTGCACGTCGGCAGCCGCGACGACGACCCCGGCCACCACGGCCTGGCCCACTTTGTCGAGCACACCATATTCAAAGGTACACGCCGGCGCTCGTCGTGGCACATCATCAACCGCATGGAGGCCGTCGGAGGCGAGCTGGGCGCCTTCACCACCAAGGAAGAGACCGTCGTGTACAGCCTCTTCCCCGGCGGCAGCCCCGCACGCGCCGCCGAGCTGGTGGCCGACCTGGCCGCCAACTCGCAGTTTCCCGCCGCACAGCTCGACCGCGAGCGCGAGGTCGTCGCCGACGAGATCGACTCCTACCTCGACACACCCTCCGATGCCGTTTACGACGACTTCGACGACCTGCTCTTTGCCGGCTCGCCGCTGGGCCACAACATCCTTGGCAACCGCGAGGCCCTCGCCCGATTTGACTCCGACATCTGCCGCCGCTACCTGGCCCGCTGGTATGTGCCGGCCAATATGGTCGCCTTCTACGCAGGCCCCATGCGCCCCGACCGCGCCATCGCTATCCTCGAGCGTACCCTCTCGGCCGCCCTGCCCGCCGGCGCCGCTCCCGCCCGCCCCTCGGGCATCGCCGCCGCCCCACACTTCGAGCGCGACCGCAGCATCGGCTCCCACCAGAGCCACACCGTCGCCGGCGCACGCATACCCGGCCTGGGCGACCCGCGCCGCCACACCATCGGCCTGCTCACCAACATACTGGGCGGCCCCGGCATGAACTCCCTGCTCAACGTCGAGCTGCGCGAGCGCCGCGGCCTGGTCTACAACGTCGAGGCATCGACAGTGATGTATACCGACACAGGCGCCTTCACCGTCTATTACGGCTGCGACCCCGACGACGAGCCCCGCTGCCGCCGGCTGGTGACCGACACCGTGGCGCGCGTCGCCGACGGCTACCTCACCCCCCGCCGCCTCGACCTGGCCCGCAAGCAATACCTCGGCCAGATGGTCGTAGGCAGCGAAAACACCGAGAGCCGCATCACCGCCATGGCCCGCTCCCTGCTGCTCACCGGCCGCATCGCCACCCCCCGCGACACCGCCGCCGCCCTCGCCGCCATCACCCCCGCCGACATCGCCTCCGCAGCCGCCGCCCTCCTCCCCCTGTCGCGCCTCACCCTCCGCTAATCTTTTTTGCAAGCCCGCAGCGGGATAAGTCGCTAAAGTTTTGTAACTTTGCGGGCAGAACTCTAACTGACTTCTCACAATGCTTACGACTCTCACTTCCACCGACTTCCACTTCCCCGGTCAGAAAAGCGTGTACCACGGCAAGGTGCGCGACGTATACGATATCGACGACTCCGTGCTGGTGATGGTGGCCACCGACCGCATCTCGGCCTTCGACGTGGTGCTCCCCAAGGGTATCCCCTACAAGGGCCAGGTGCTCAATCAGATTGCCGCTTACTTCCTCGACGCCACAGCCCATGTGGTGCCCAACTGGAAGCTGGCCACGCCCGACCCGATGGTGACTGTCGGCACCAAGGCCGAGGGTTTCCGCGTGGAGATGATCATCCGCGGCTACCTCACGGGCAGCGCCTGGCGCGAGTATGCGGCCGGCGCCCGCGAGATATGCGGCGTGAAACTCCCCGACGGCATGAAGGAGAACGAGCGCTTCCCCCACCCCATCATCACTCCCACCACCAAGGCCGACGCCGGCCACGACGAGAATATCTCGCGCGAGGAAATCATCGCGCAGGGCATCGTGTCGGCCGAGGACTATGCCGTGATGGAAGAGTATACCTACAAGCTCTTTGAGATTGGCTCCAAGATGGCCGCCGACAAGGGGCTGATACTGGTCGACACCAAGTATGAGTTTGGCAAGGTGGCCGGCAAGGTGATACTCATCGACGAGATTCACACCCCCGACTCGTCGCGCTACTTCTACGCCGAGGGCTACGAGGAGCGCATGGCTGCCGGCGAGCCCCAGCGCCAGCTCAGCAAGGAGTTTGTGCGCCAGTGGCTCATCGAGAACGGCTTCATGGGCCGTCCCGGCCAGCAGGTGCCCGAGATGACCGACGAGATCTGCCGTTCCATCTCCGAGCGCTACATCGAGCTGTATGAGCACGTGACCGGCTCGCGCTTTGTACCCGCTCCCGAGAGCGACCTCGACCGCCGCATCGAGACCAACGTGCTCGACTGCCTCACCAACATCGAGCGGTGAGTCCCGAGCAGATCACACCCTACGGCAGCGCCGACGGCGGCTCGAAGACCGACCAGGTGCGCCGCATGTTTGACCACATCGCGCCGGCATACGACCGCCTCAACCGCTATATGAGCCTCGGGCTCGACGGCGGCTGGAGGCGGCGCGCCGTGGCCGAGGTGGCCGCCGCCGCCCCGCGCCATATCGTCGACATCGCCTGCGGCACGGGCGACTTTGCCATATCGCTGGCCCGGGCCATCGGGGGCGCCCGCGTCACGGGCGTCGACCTCTCGGAGGGCATGGTCGAGGTGGGACGCCGCAAGGTCGCCGCCGCCGGCCTGGCCGGCCGCATCGACCTGCGCACCGGCGACTGCCTCGACGGAGGCGGCATCGTGCCGGGCAGCGCCGACGCTGTGACGGTAGCCTTCGGGGTGCGCAACTTTGCCGACCTCGCCGCCGGCTACCGCGCCATGCTACGGATGCTGCGCCCGGGCGGCCGGCTGTGTGTGCTCGAGCTGGCGCGCCCGGCCTCGCCGCTGGTGCGGCCGGGCTACGACCTCTACACCCGCGCGCTCATCCCCCTGATGGGCCGCATCATATCGGGCGACACCCGCGCATACTCTTACCTGCCCGAGAGCATCGCCGCCGTACCCCGCGGAGAGCAGATGCTCGACCTCATGCGCCGGGCCGGATTTACCGGCGCGCGGTATACCGACCTCACCCTGGGCGTATGCTGCATCTACACGGCTGAGAAACCATTGTAACCCATCCATGTATCTATGAAGAAGCTCCTGACACTCACCATATCGCTGTGCGTCGCCCTGGCGGCCGGCGCGCAGGCCATGTATTTCGGCTCGGCACGCGTAGCCGACACCGCGGCCGGGGAGCCGCTGCCGCCCGTGTCGGTATCCGACTCGCTGCTGGCGGTTTACGCCGCGGCCGCCGACTCCATCGACTCGCCCTTTGTGGAGCCGCTGGCTCTGCCCGACCTCTTCTTCATGCCGCCCATCTACGACACCTTCCGCTTTGCGCGCCCTCTGACCATCGGCGAGCAGACCCACAGCGGACGCCCCGAGATGGAGTGGGCCGAGGACTACGACGTGCTCGCCCGGCAGATGGCCCTGATGCGCCACGAGCTGTACTTCGGCCACCCCGAGCTGGTGCAGTACAATCTGAGCTCGCTGCCCGAGGCGCCACAGAAGTACTATGCCACCGTCAATCCCGCCGACCTCACCATATCGGTGGGAGAGATCTCGACCGCCCCGCCGGCCGACATGCCTGTGCTCGAGCAGGAGAAGATTGAGAAGAAGCATTGGATACGCACATTCAACGCATCGCTGCAGTTCAGCCAGGCATATGTGTCGCCCAACTGGTACCAGGGCGGCAACAACAACCTCAATGCACTGGCGCAGATATACTACAACGTGAAGCTCAACCAGAGCTACCATCCCAACCTGCTCTTTGAGTTTACCGCCCAGTACAAGCTCGGCGCCAACAATGCCCCCGAAGACTCCATCCACGCATACAGCATACAGGAAGACCTGCTGCAGGTCAACACCACATTTGGTGTGAAGGCCGCCCGCCGGTGGTACTACTCGTTTACGGGCCAGTTCAAGACCCAGGTGCTCAACTCATACAAGAGCAACACGCGCGACCTGCGCTCGTCGTTTCTCTCGCCGGGCGAGCTCACCGCCGGTGTCGGTATGACCTACAACTATGCCAACCCGCGCAAGACCGTGCTCTTCGACGCATCCATCGCCCCGCTCTCTTACAACCTTAAGACCTGCATCAGCAACCGCATCAACCACGACCAGTACGACATACGCCCCGACCGCAAGACGGTGAGCAAGTTTGGTAGCAGCTGCGAGCTCAAGTTCCAGTGGAAAATCACCTACAACATCCAGTTCAACTCGCGCGTCTTCGCCTTTACCGACTACGAGTCTTTCCAAGCCGACTGGGAAAACACGCTGGCCATGGACATCAACCGCTTCCTCACCACCCAGATATACGCCCACGCCCGCTACGACACCCGTACCCCGCGCGAGGCCGATTCCGACTGGCATAAGTTTCAGCTCAAGGAGATATTCTCGATAGGCTTCGCCTACAAATTCTCGTCTATCTGATGCACGCCCGGGCCGCCGCAGCCATATGTATGCTCTGGGCGGCATCGGCCGTCCACGCAGCCACCGACGTCCTCACGGGCGACTGGCGTGTCAATGGCGGCGGTGCCACCCTGCGCATCGGCGCTCCGGCTGCCGACGGCGGGTCGATGACCGTCACATGGCTCGACGGCCCCGACTGGAGCATAGAGCCGGGCACGTTGGTGGGCACGGCTACTCCCGGCTCAGAGCCGGGAGTGTACGACCTGAGACTGGCGGTCGACCCCGACAGCGGCGGCCGCCGCTCCCGCACCGCGGCCTTTGCCGTGCACATGCCCGACGGCGACACCCTCGACTTCCGACCCTACAACCACCGCACCACCGTATCGCTCTGGCGCTGGGTACCGTATCTCTTCCGCGTGACCGTCGTAAAGGGCCGCGAGCACCCCGAGGGACTCGACGGCGCCCGCCGCGTGGGAGCCACCCCGAGATTTGTCGTGCTATGAGAGCCATCGCCGCCATACTCCTGCTGCTGGCGAGCATCGGCGCCATGCACGCCCAGCACCTCACCCGCCGCATACCCGCCCGCGCTGCCGCGGCGACGCAGCCCTCGACCGTGGCCGGGGCGACGGCCGACACAGTGCGCGGCGCCGCGCTCGACTCGGTGAGAGTCGCCGGCTTTGAAAAAGCGCTGCGCTCGACGCGCGAGAGCATGTTTGTGACCAACGGCACCGCCCGCGACATCTCCGGCCTGGGCATCGACATATCATATTACGACACCCGCCGCCGACTGCTCCACCGCGCATCCCACACCGTGGCCGCCGACATCCCCGCCGGCGAGACCCGTCGGGTGGAGGTGCCGTCGTTTGACCGCGGCGGAGCATTCTACTACCGTCTGTCGGCGCTGCCCCGCGGCGCGCGGCAGGCCACACCGTTTGACGTGCATACGCGCGTAACCTACATCACACTACAGCAATGAAAATAGCAATACTCGTGGCCATGGACAAGGAGCTCGAGCTGGTGCTCGCAGCCGTCGGCCCCACATCGCAGCTTCGCCTCGGCGACACCGTATATCACACCGCCCCCTACGGCCGTCATGAGCTCATCATCGGCAAGGCCGGCATCGGCAAGGTCAACGCCGCCATCGCCACCGTGACCCTCCTGGACAACCTCCACCCCGCGCTGGTCATCAACAGCGGCGTGGCCGGCGGCGTCGGCGTCGCCCGGCCGCTCGACGTGGTGATACCCACCTCCATCGCCTACCACGACGTATGGTGCGGCCCCGGCACCGAGCCCGGCGTGGCCGACGGTATGCCCGCGCGGTTTGGCTGCCCGCTCGACGACGAGCACATCTCGGGCCTGGGCGCCCGCGCAGGGCTGCTCGCCTCGGGCGACATCTTCGTGTCTAGCGCCGCCGAGGTCGAGCGCATACGCTCGCTGTACCCCGACGCCGTGGCCGTCGACATGGAGTCGGCCGCCATGGCCCACGCCTGCCACATGCGCGGCGTGCCCTTCATCTGCCTGCGCGTGGTGAGCGACACCCCCGGCGCCGTCGACGACAACGCCGCCCAGTACTCCGACTTCTGGACCGACGCTCCGCGCCATACATTCGACACCCTCCACCGCCTGCTGCAAATCCTGTGAAAGACCTGCCTGTAATACGCGGGCGCCACTACATCGCTGCTGCCGTAGCCGAGGGAGAGCACGAGCATCAAGACTTCAAATACCTCATCTCCGACGCCCGCAAGATAGCCCGCTCCATATCGGCCTTTGCCAACGCCGGCGGCGGGCGGCTCCTCATAGGCGTCAAAGACAACGGCACCGTGGCCGGCGTGCGCAGCGAGGAAGACGTGTATGTGGTCGAGCAGGCCGCCGGGCGCTACTGCGACCCGCCGCAGACCGTCGAGTTCACAGCCTTCCGCGTCGACGCCGGCGTGGTGGTCATCCGCGCCACCATCGCCCCGGCCGCGAGCCGCCCCGTGCGCTGCATCGAGCCCGACGGCCGCCGCCGCGCATACTACCGCGTGGCCGACGAGAATATCGCCGCCCATCCGCTGATGGTGCGCACCTGGCGCCGCCGGGCAGAGGGCGGCGCGGCCCTATGCGTCGACTCGCGCCATACCGCCCTGCTGCGCCTGCTGGGAGAGCACAGCCCCGAGGGCCTCGACACCCCCGACATCGCCCGCGCCCTGGGCATGTCGCAGCGCGCCACCGACACCATGATCGTCGAGCTCGCCGCCGCCGGCATCGTCACCTTCACCTACCGCCATCCCCGCTTCCTCATCACCCTGCCGTGAGCCGCAATCCCCTACAACCTGCCGGCATACCCGTCGGGCACAATACCGTTCTCAATCAATAGGCTTTCAAGCTCGCTGTCAAAGGTATGAGCAAGATGATGCGCCTCCTGTCCGGCTATATAGTCGATAACTGTCTGCCTGTCGAAATGCGACACGGAAAATGCGCCGTAACTTTTACCCCATCCCTCGAAATCGGGGAATGCGGCATGACGCTGAAAGGTCTGAGAAGTCCTGACCTTTATCAACTTGACCATATCCGGAATGAGCACCGTCGGCGGGACGTCGACAAGCATATGCACATGGTTGCGACATGCGTTGATGCGTACAAGATACCACCCTTGGCGGATACACAACTCGTGTATAAACTTCAGCATAATCCGCTTTGAAGCTTCGGGGATTGTAGTGCGTCTATACTTTGTGGCGAATACTATGTGTTGATAATTCTTTGTATAGCTCATGACTGATATATTTGCGGCATCCCCTTGGGATGCGCGTGGATGGGGGCCAACCATCCGACGGATGAATCCGTCGGCTAACATCAAGCGAGAGCCGCTTTGCGGCTCTGCCGCCGCAACCGCAGCGTGCCGACCATCGCGCTCGGCGACCGCAGCGCGGCAGGGCTTGCATTCGCGCACGGCGACGGCAATGTGGGCGGCAACGCCGCCCCGCTTGATGTTAACCGCAAGATTTATCTTGCGGTGAGTCGCAACGATAGATATATGCATCCCAAGGGGATGCCGCTCACGGGCTGACGGGCGCATCTTATATCGGATGCCCACATACGTATCGTTGTTTTATCCGCAAATCTACCATTTATATCGCAATTGTACAATATTTTATTTGTTTGTTGGCGTTGTTGGCGTTTTGCGGCATCCCCTTGGGATGCGCGTGGATGGGGGGCAACCATCCGACGGATGAATCCGTCGGCTAACATCAAGTGAGAGCCGCTTTGCGGCTCTGCCGCCGCAACCGCAGCGTGCCGACCATCGCGCTCGGCGACCGCAGCGCGGCAGGGCTTGCATTCGCGCACGGCGACGGCAATGTGGGCGGCAACGCCGCCCCGCTTGATGTTAACCGCAAGATTTATCTTGCGGTGAGTCGCAACGATAGGTATGCGCATCCCAAGGGGATGCCGCTACCGGGTTGATGGCGGCGGCGATGCGGCGGCTACGGAGGTATCTTGCGGAGATGCGGGGCGGGGCACAATATTTGGGGCGGGGATACGTTTTATGTAGTAATGAAACTGACAAGACTCTTATCTCTCCTGATACCGGCGGCCATCGCTTTGGCTGCCACCGGATGCATCGACGACGGCTTCTCGGGGTCGGCCGCCGACCAGCCTACTTTCTCGACTGACACGCTCGATATGGGCGTGATCTTTACCGACGCGCCGTCGACGACTCACCGCTTTACGGTATACAACCGCGCCGACAAGGCTATCTTCATCGGCTCCATCGCCCTGCGCGGCGAGCACGCGGGGCTGTTCCGCCTCAATGTCGACGGCATGAGCGGCCGCGATTTTGCGGGCGTGGAGATACGCGCCAAAGACTCCATCTACGTGTTTGTGGCGGCGACGCTGCCGCCCAACGGCCTCACGGCGCCGGTGGAGGTGGCTGCGGCACTCGATTTCACCACCATGGGCGAGACCCGCACTGTGACGCTGGCTGCCCGCGGCCGCGATGTGGAGCGTCTGCGCGCCGTCACTCTCACCGCCGACACCCGTCTGACGGCCGACCGTCCTTACCAGGTGTTTGACTCGCTGGTGGTGGCTCCGGGCGCCACGCTCACCATCGACCCGGGAGCGGAGCTGCTTTTCCACGACGGCGCATACATGGCCGTGCGCGGCACGCTCAAGGCTGTCGGCACGCCGGAGGCGGAAATCACCATGGCCGGCGACCGCACGGGCAATGTGGTGAGCGATATATCGTTTGACCTGATGTCGCGCCAGTGGACGGGCCTCTTTTTCACCGCCACCTCGACCGACAATGAGCTGAGCCACACCTGTGTGCGCAATACCTGGCAGGGTGTCACTGTCGACCGCGCCCCGCTGCTGATGGTCAACACTCGCCTGCGCAACTCGGGCGGCACGGTGCTCGACGCCACCCACGCCGCCATCAGCGCCTACGGCTGCGAGCTGGCCGAGGCTGCGGCCGGAGTGGTGAGGCTGCACGGCGGCAGCCATACCTTCAACCACTGCACGCTGGCCAACTACTACCTCTTCTCGGCCATCGGCGGCCCGCTGGTAGCATTCGGCCACTACAAGGATGGCGACGACAGCACCGACGACTCGGGTCTGCCGCTGCTCCGCGCCGACTTCTCCAACTGCATACTCTACGGGCTTGGCACCGACCTGGGCGACGGCAAGCTCGACGGCACCGGCATCACGCTGCGCCGCTGTCTGCTGCGCAGCGACGGCAGCGACGACGACAATTTCATCGCCTGCCTCTGGGATACCGACCCGATGTACCGCACCGTGCGCGAGGATTATCTGTTTGACTACCGTCTGCAGCCGGAGTCGCCCGCTATCGGCGCGGCCGACCCCGCGCTCACCGCGCCTCAGGCTGCCGCCGACCGCTACGGCATGAGCCGCGGCGCATCCCCCGACCTGGGCGCATATGTATACACTCCCGACAATGAGCAAGACCACCACGACGACTGACGCAGCCATCACCATCAAGGGCGCCAGGGTCAATAATCTGAAAAACATAGATCTGACGCTGCCGCGCGGCAAATTCATAGTGATATCAGGACTTTCCGGCTCCGGGAAGTCCTCGCTCGCTTTCGATACCCTCTATGCCGAGGGCCGGCGGCGATATGTGGAGAGCCTGTCGGCCTATGCCCGCCAGTTTATGGGCAAGATGGTCAAGCCCGAGTGCGACTTCATACGCGGGCTGCCGCCTGCCGTGGCCATCGAGCAGAAGGTCAACACGCGCAACCCGCGCTCGACCGTGGGCACCTCCACCGAGATATACGACTATCTGCGGCTGCTCTTTGCCCGCGTGGGCCGCACCGTCTCGCCCGTGTCGGGCGCCGAGGTGCGCAAGCACACCGAGGAGGATGTGCTCGCCGCTGCCGCCGCCTGCCCCGAGGGCACGCGCATCGCGGTGGTGGCCCCGGTCGCCCCGCCAGAGGGCCGCGACATGGCCCGCCAGCTCGACATCCTGCGCCAGGAGGGATTCTCGCGCATCGTCGCGGCCGACGGGGGCTTTGTCGACATCGCCGAGGCTGTGGCCGACCCTGCCGTGGCCGGCGCGGCCACGGTCGACCTGCTCATCGACCGCCTGGCCGTGGCCCGCGGCGGCGACGAGCTCTCGCGCCTGGCCGACTCGGCCGAGACAGCTTTCTTTGAGGGTCACGACGCCTGCTCGCTGCTCATCTACGACAGCCCCGGCCAGGCGCCGCGGCGGATTGACTTCTCGCGCCGCTTCGAGGCCGACGGCATGACCTTCACGGAGCCGTCGGAGCAGATGTTCAACTTCAACAACCCTTACGGCGCGTGCCCCGTGTGCGAGGGCTTCGGCAAGGCGCTCGGCATCGACGAGGGCCTGGTCGTGCCCGACCCGTCGCGCTCGGTATACGACGACGCCGTCGCCCCCTGGCGCGGCCCGGCCATGAGCGAGTGGAAGCGCGACTTCATCGGCCACGCCTCCGGCGCCGGATTTCCCATCCACCGCCCCTACCGCGAGCTCACCGATGCCGAGCGCGACTATCTGTGGCACGGCGGTCGCGGCGACGGCTGGGGCGGCATCGACGGCTTCTTTAGCTGGATGGAGAGCCAGCGCCACAAGGTGCAGTTCCGCGTGATGTATGCGCGCTACCGCGCCAAGACCACCTGCCCGCTCTGCCACGGCTCGCGCCTGCGCGCCGACGCCCTGTATGTGCAGGTGGCCGGGCAGACCATCGACCGGCTGGTGAGGATGCCCGTGCGCGAGCTGGCGGCGTGGTTTGACGACCTGCGCCTCGAGGGCAACGACGCCCGCATCGCCGAGCGCCTGCTCACCGAGATACGTAGCCGCCTGGGCTATCTGGTCGAGGTGGGGCTGGGCTATCTCACGCTCGACCGTCTGTCGTCGTCGCTCTCGGGCGGCGAGAGCCAGCGCATCAACCTGTCGACCTCGCTTGGCAGCAGCCTGGTGGGCTCGCTCTATATCCTCGACGAGCCCAGCATCGGGCTGCACCCGCGCGATACCGACCGTCTGATCGGCGTGCTGCGCAAGCTCCAGGGGCTGGGCAATACGGTGGTGGTGGTCGAGCACGACGAGGAAATCATCCGCTCGGCCGACATGCTCGTCGACGTCGGCCCCGACGCCGGTCGCCTCGGCGGCGAGATAGTGTATGCCGGCCCGGTGGCCGACATCGCCGGCACTCCCCGCTCGCATACCGCCGACTATCTCACCGGCGCCGCATCGATACCCGTGCCGTCGTCGCGGCGCGCCTCGCGGCGATACATCGAGGTGACCCACGCCACCGAGCACAATCTGCGCGACGTCACCGCCCGCTTCCCGCTGGGCGTGATGACAGCCGTCACCGGCGTGAGCGGCTCGGGCAAGTCGACTCTGGTGCGCGACATTCTCTACAAGGCCCTGGCCCGCCGGCTCGACGCCGGCACCGACGCCCCCGGAGCCTTCGGCGAGCTGCGCGGCGACCTGGCCGCGGTGGGCGATGTGGTCTTTGTCGACCAGAATCCCATCGGACGCTCGTCGCGCTCCAACGCCGCCACATATCTCAAGGCCTACGACGAGATACGCGAGCTGATGGCCTCGCAGCAACACTCGCGGCAGATGGGATTTACGGCCGGCTACTTCTCGTTCAATACCGAGGGCGGGCGCTGCGAGGAGTGCAAGGGCGAGGGCTCGGTGACCATCCCGATGCAGTTTCTGGCCGACGTCACCATACCCTGCGAGGCGTGCGGCGGCAAGCGCTTCAAGCGCGAGATACTGGAGGTGAAGTACCGCGGCCTCAATATCTCCGACATACTCGACCTCACCGTCGACGCCGCCATCGACTTCTTTTCGGCCGGCGAGGGTACCGCCGTGGAGCGCCGCATAGTGCGCCGCCTCCAGCCGCTCCACGACGTCGGGCTGGGCTACATCAAGCTGGGCCAGTGGTCGTCGACCATGTCGGGCGGCGAAAACCAGCGCGTCAAGCTGGCCTCGTATCTGGCCGACGAGCGCCCCCGCCCCACGGTATTCATCTTCGACGAGCCCACCACCGGCCTGCATTTCCACGACATACACATACTGCTCGACTCCTTCCGCCGCCTCATCGAGAAGGGGCACACCCTCATCATCATCGAGCACAATCCCGACGTAATCAAGAGCGCCGACCATATCATCGACATGGGCCCCGACGGCGGCGACGCCGGCGGCACAATCGTGGCCACCGGCACACCCGAGGAAATCGCCGCCTGCCCCGACTCGGTGACAGGCCGCTACCTGCGCCCGTATCTCAAGCTATCCGACCCGAAATGATCACGATACTCTGCATCATCCTTGCGGCAGCGCTCGCCGCCGCCGTAGCGGGCCTGCTGCGCGCGCGCTCGGCAGCCGCCGACGCCCGCCTCAGCCTCGCCCGCGCCGAGGCCGACTCCACAGTGCGCCTCGCCGAGCTCCAGGCCCGGCTCCAGGCCAAAGACTCCGAGCTCGACACCCGCCTCGACAGCGAGCGCCGTGCCCACGAGGCAGCCATCGCCCAGGAGCGCCGCGCCCACGAGGCCATCGTGGCCGAGGTGCGCCGCGCCGCCGCCGAGCAGCTCGCCCGCGAGCGCGAGACGGCGGGCGAGCGGTTCAAGAGCATCGCCGCCGAGGTGCTCCAGCTCAGCTCGCGCCAGCTCGACGAGCGCTCCCGCGCCGGCATCGAGGCCGTGCTCGCCCCGATGCGCGCCAGCCTCGACACATTCACCAAGAATTTCCGCGACGCATATACGGTCGAGAATACCGAGCGGCTATCCGTGCGCGAGCAGCTCCAGACCCTGGCCGAGCTGAACCTGCGGGTGAGCGAGGAGACCCGCCACCTCACCCGCGCCCTGCAGGGCAACACCCGCTGGCAAGGCCGCTGGGGCGAGATGGTGCTCAAAAACATCCTTGAGGCATCGGGACTCGAGCAGGGCCGGTGCCTCGAGCTTCAGGCCACCTCGCGCGACGACGAGGGCGACACCATGCGCCCCGACGCCATCATCACCTGCCCCGACGAGCGCCGCATCATCATCGACTCCAAAGCGCCGCTCACGGCATTTCTGAAATTTACCCAGGCCGTCGACGACAAAGAGCGCGACGAGCTGCTGCGCGCCCACGTGCGCGCCGTCGAGGCCCACGTATCTGCCCTGCGCGAGAAGAGCTACCAGACCCGCCTGGGGGTCGAGGCGGCCGACTTCGTGCTGATGTTCATACCTCACGAAGGCGCCTACATCGCCTGCATGGACGCCTCGCCCGAGCTGTGGATGCGCGCCTTTGACAGCCACGTCATCATCGTATCGCCGACCCACCTGGTGACCGTCATCAAGCTCGTCGAACAGATGTGGCACAATGCCGACCGCAACGCCAACGCCGCCGTCATCGCCACCGAGGCCGGCCGCCTGCTCGAGAAGCTCAACGGCTTTCTGCGCGACATGGGCGCCATGAGCGACGCCCTCGACAAGGCCCGCGCCAGCTACGACGCCGCCATCTCCAAGCTCAGCACCGGCCGCGGCTCCGTGCTGAGCCGCGCCGACCGTATGCGCCGGCTCGGCGCCAAGGCCGGCCCCCTGCCCGACCGCTACCTGCGCGACCTCCCCGCCGAGCCCGACCCCGAGTGAGCGACATCCCTTGCGGCAGCGCCTCGCAGAGCTGCCATCACACCACCCCGTAGGTGGACCTCTCGCATGAGACATAGGCGAGACGACATAAAGCCGTAGGCAGCAGCCGCGTAGCGGCAAGAGATTGGTAGGCCATGGCAAGGGCGCCGTAGGTGTCCGCAGCCATGGTACAGCAATCGCTCCCCCTTTTTGGTTGCGCCCCATAGGGGTGCTACATCGCTGGCAAAGTTGCACCCCTACGGGGCGCTTGGTATTAAAATGCAATGAGTTACCATGGCTGCGGACACCTACGGCGCCCTTGCCATGGCCTACCAATCTCTTGTCGCTACGCGACTGCCCCTACGGGATTCCCACTGAAGATGTACCCACACCTCGCACCATCATATTGGTTCTCGGCTCCATCTGAGATTCAGCATTACGATGGGTTTTTCTTAAGGCCCCGTAGGTGCAGTCGCGTAGGGGTGCTACATCGTAATCCCGGGCTTCAAACTTTTTTTGGCGGATATGGAGCTTTACACTGGGATTATTGATATATTTGCGTATCATATCCCCGCCGATGGCAAATACATATTCTCAGGTCTTCCTACATATCATATTCGCGGTAAAAAACCGCGATGCGATTATTCCTCCGACCGAACTTGCCCGCGTACATACTTATATCATCGGCACGCTACGCCAGCAGGGACATATGCCTTATGCAGCAGGCGGGACAGGCGATCACGTGCATTTGCTGATTGGCTATAACATAACGCAACCCATCCCGGATATGGTCCGCGATATAAAGTCATCAACAAGCAGATTTATCAATCAAAACCGTCTTACACCCGGAAGATTTGAATGGCAGGCCGGATATGGATGCTTTTCTCACTCCAAATCACAGACTGACAGCGTGTGCAGATATATTCGCAATCAAAACATGCATCATAAATCTATAAGCCTGGAAGACGAGATAAAGCATATTCTTGACCGATTTGGCGTGGAATACGACCAGCGCTATATCATCAGAGACCCGTAGGGATGTCGCGGTCGGCGGGCTCGTCGAGCCACTCGCGGGACACGGGCGCGGGACGGCGGGCTTGCGGGCGTTTGCGGCGCTGCGGGGGTGCGGCGGCGGTGTCGGCGGACGCGGCGGCGGTGTCGGCGGCGATCGCCGGCGGCGGGAGGGTCGCGG
>CAJUOC010000009.1 GCA_910587925.1 uncultured Muribaculaceae bacterium | reverse complement strand
CGTCGATCATCACCGACGAGAAGCCGCTGTCGATGCAGCTCTTGCACAGCTCGAAGCTGTCGCCGTGGTCGAGGTGGAGTACAATCTGGGGCTTCTCCCAGCCGAGCTCCTTGGCATACTCGACGGCACCCTGGGCCATATAGCGCAGCAGAGTGGCGTTTGCGTAGTTGCGGGCACCCTTGGATACCTGGAGTATCACGGGCGACTTCTCCTCGGCGGCAGCCTTGATGATGGCCTGCAGCTGCTCCATATTGTTGAAGTTGAAGGCGGGGATAGCGTATCCGCCCTCGATGGCCTTGGCAAACATCTCGCGGGTGTTGACCAGACCTAATTCTTTGTAGCTTACCATTTTTTATATTACTTTAAAGAGTATTTTGCGGTATGGGATTATTTCACGCGCTCCACGTAGGAGCCGTCGCGGGTGTCGATACGCACCTTGTCGCCGATGTTGATGAAGAGGGGCACGCGCACCTCGGCGCCGGTCTCCACGGTAGCGGGCTTGAGGGTGTTGGTGGCGGTGTCGCCCTTGATGCCGGGCTCGGTGTAGGTCACCTCGAGCACCACGCTGGTGGGCATCTCGCAGGTCAGCACGGTCTCCGATGCGGCGTGTACCATGGCCTCGCAGATGTCGCCGTCTTTGAGAAACTGCACGCCCTCGATGCTCTCGCCGGGCACGATGATTTCTTCCCAGGTCTCGGTGTGGAGGAAGTGGTAGCCCATGTCGTCTTTATACGAGTACTGGTAGGGGCGACGCTCGATGCGCACCTCCTCGACCTTGACGCCGGAGTTCCAGGTCTTGTCGAGGATACGGCCGGTCTTCACGTTGCGCAGCTTGGTGCGCACGAAAGCCGGGCCTTTTCCGGGCTTCACATGCAGAAATTCCACTATGAAGTAATAGGTGCCGTCGATGTCGAGGCACATGCCGTTCTTAAAGTCAGCTGTTGTTGCCATTGTCAGTTGATTTGCTTATGTGCTGTATTTGGTGGTGCAAAGGTAGCAATTTCGGCTGAATTAGCCCGTACTTTTTTGCTAAAATTCCACCGTCGGCCCGTATTTCTCGCCAAAGATTTGCACATTCAAACTTTCGGTATTAACTTTGCGTTATAAAAGCACAGACAAGAGAGTCGAAAGCACAGGATACCACATCAAAGTTGATTGGGAAACTCTTCAAATTTTACATGAAATACCGAGACAATCTCTGCAGCCCGATGGCGGGCCCCATTCCCTCGCGGGAAGCCTCTGAGCCGGGGGATTACAAAGGACTGTAAGAACTCAAATCCTGTCGTATCGGAGTTTCATCGCATCCTTTGGTGTGGCTTTATACAAAACGCCTGTCGCGTCAGCGGCAGGCGTTTTGCTGTAATTGTCGGCAGGATTACCAGGGACGTCCGCCACCGCCGGAGCCTGTGAGTCTGGCCGTCACCGATGTCGATGACGAGCCGCAGGTGAGAGTGTAGGTCTTGCCCGAGGTGAGACCGGCGCAGCTTACCAGGACGCTTCCGCCGGAGTTTCCGCCCGGCCGCCAGCCTCCTCCTCCGCCCATGCCACCCGACATGCTGTAGTTTGCCGGTATGGTAAATGATGCCAGCAGCGTGTCGCCGTCTTTGAGTGTGACTGTGCTGCCGGCGGTGACTCCGGAGTTGCCGGTGACATATGGCTGGGTGGACTCGGCTGTCGATGGTACGGAGTTGCCTCCCCCGACAGCCAGCAGTGTGCCGCCTGTAAATATCACCGTGTATCCATCTTCTTCGTTGGCATCGATACCGCACTCGGGGGCCCGGGCTCCGAGCGCCACGATATGGCCGCCGCGGATATACATGTTGCCGTTGGAGTCGAGTGCGTCGTTGTCAGTGGCCACGGCAGTGATGGTGCCGCCGTTGATATACATGTGACTTGAGGAGTTGATGGCGTCGTCGCAGGTATTGAGCGTGAACGTGCCGCCGTTGATTGTGAGCTGAGCCTTGCTCTCGATGCCTTCGGCTCCATTGCCGGTGGTGGTCACATCAAATGTGCCCCTGTCGATGACGATGTCGCCGTCGGCCTTGATGCCCTTGGGCGACGACTTGCAGTCGCTGTCGAGACGGTCGGTATTGCCGGTATATCCGTCGTATTCGGTACCGTTGACATAGGCAAATATGCCTCCGCTTGTGTTGATGGTGACAGAGCCGCCGCTGATGTTCAGATTGCCGTCGATGCTGATACCCTTGCCGCCGGCCCCGGTGGCGCGCAGATCGAGCACGGCGCCGTCTGAGATGGTCATGTTGCCGTCGGCGCTGATGCATGTCGACGCTTTGGTCTTGGACGATTTCTCGTCCCATTTGCCGCCGCCGCTGACAGATGCCTTCACGCTGCCGCCCGATATGTATATGTCACCGTCGGCCTTGATGGCTTTGGCCGCAGTGGCAGTGGCAGACACCGATATGGTGCCTCCCTCGATGGTGATGGAGCCGGTGTCTTCGGCAGTACGGTCGGTATCGTCTTTGTACGACACCTGTATACCGTCGTCGCCGGTGCCCGAGATGGTGAGGCTGCCGCCGGAGATGGTCAGATACTGATTGCAGTTGAGTCCGTCTTTTACAGCGGCATCTACCGTCACGGCCGCGTCGCGCAGAGTCACGTATTCTTTGGCATAAATGCCGTGGCCTGTATTGCCGGTGACCGACAGTGAGCCTCCTCCTCCTATTTCCATATGACCCTTGCATACGATACAGCCTTTCTGACTTCCGGCCGCTCCGTCGGCAAGACTGTTGGACGTGTTGTCGGCCACGGTGAGCCTGATGCGCTTGCCGTCCTGAATATCGATGGCGGCACCGGCGGGATTGGCCAGGGCTAAGCCGTCGAGCACGACAGTGGCTTTATAGGAGCCGGTCATGCTGAAGGAGCCGCTGCCAGAGTTGCCCGATAGCGTATATGTAATCTCGCCGCAGGTATCACTGCCCACGCTGCTATCCTGCGAGACAGATACGTCGGCGCCTGTCACGCCGACTGTGACATATGCGGCTATGTCGCCGTCTACGACGACGCTTGCGCGGGAGCCGTCGTAATGCACAGCCACGGTATTGGCCGCGGCATCGGTCGGGTCTACATACATCGCCGATATGCCGGTAAGGTCAAATACCTTGCCCTGAATGGTGAGTGTGGTGCCGGCGGTGTATGGCATGTCGCCTGTCTTCTCGACAGCAAAGCGGTAAGTCACATCGCCTGTGACTACATTGAGTGTCTCGGCCGACAGCATTGCCGAGCAGAGGGCGACCAAGGCCCCGGTAAGTACCGCGCCTCTCATCGCACGCAGATTTTGTGGGCGTTGCCGCCCGTGAGTATGATGTATATGCCTGCGGGGAGAGCCTGCGCCGCCTGCGCCGCCGAGGTGAAGCGGCCGGCGTATCGCCCCTCGGGTGTAAATACATCGGCCTCTCCATGACCGGCGATGTCTGACGCTTCAGTGATGCCGGCAGGCTCGCCGGTAAAGTACATCTTTACAAGCTGATTGAGGTCGAGCTTGTCGGTCTGCGATGCATTGGCCACTGTAAGTCTGCCGTCGCCGATGGTCATAGTCAGAGCATCGGCGCTATAAGTGTGTACATCTCCGTCGGCCGTCTCAAAGACAAGTCGCAGCGGCTCGGCCGACTGCATCCCGGCCGCTGACAGGGTCATCAGCGCGAAGGTGGTGATAAACGGTTTAGTCATGTTAAGTACTATGATGAATATTGAGGTTATAGTTTATAGCGGCGGGCAAGGGCGTTGAGGCGCTCCTGGGCTTTGGCGGCGGTGGCTTCGGGGGTGGGGCCTTCAAATGTGGAGCGGTCGGGGATTACCACCCGGGTGCCGGGGCGTATGCTGTTGGGATTGCCCAGCGACGGATTTGCCTCGTAGATAAATATCCAGTAGTTTTTGACGCCATAATGCTTGCGGGCGAGCGTGGTCAGAAACTGTGTCGAGGTGATGGTATCGTACTTGGGCTCGGGTTTGGTAGGTTTTGCAGGCTCGGCAGGAGCCGCAACGGGCTCGGCAGCCACGGGCTGTGGCTCGGGTGCTGCGACGGGAGCCGCAGCCGTATCGACGGGAGCGGCGGCTGCGGCCTGCTGTATCTGCACAGGCTCTACGATGGCGATGGTCACGGTATCGTCATCGAAATACTCGTCTTCATCCTGCGGTATATAGTAGCGACCGACGGCTGCTCCGGCAAAATATCCGGCCACCAGACCGACTATGAGGCCGATGAGTATGCCGATGGTGAGCCACATGGCTGTGGGGCGACCTTGCTGCACGGCCGTAGGGGCGGTGAACTCCGCTTCAGGCTCCTCCTCTTCTTGTACTGTGGCGTCTTCGTCAGGCGTTTCTTCGGCAGATACTTCCTCGGCGGGCACATCTTCGACGGGCACTTCCTCCGTGGGTGCTTCCTCGGCGGGAGTTTCCTCAGCAGGTACATCTTCAGCGGGCGCTTCCTCAGCGGGCGCTTCTTCCGCGGGCGTTTCTTCTGCGGGCGTTTCCTCGACCGGAGGCTCTTCGGTCGGCAGAGACTCTGCGACCGTCTCGGCGGGGGGGGCGTCGAGGGCTTCGGCGGGCATGTCTGCAGGCAGCTCCATGGCGGTAAACGCCGAGAAAGGCTCATTGAGAGCGGCGGCAAGAGCCTCGTCGGGGCGGAAGAGCACGGGGTTGCCGGCCTCAAAGCCGGGCGCAAACTCGCCGATACCATCTATCGTATAGCTTTCGCCGCGCGACAGCGCCTCCTCCACCTGCGCGAATAGGTCGTGGAGATACTTGCGCGCCTCGGCGGGTGTGCATCCGGCCTTGGCCGCGAGCAGACTGATGAGTTGGGGCAGGGTGACGGTATTATTCATGTTGCGAGAAGTTTTTGCGCAGCTTGGCGGCGGGTACAAATTCGAGTGTTATCTGCGGGGGCAGCAGCATACGGCGGCCGCTTGACAGGTCGTCGACAATCTCTTCGTCGCGCTTGCGGGCGACGAATGTCCCGAACGACGGGATGGCCACCGAGTCGAGGTCGGCGGCAGTGCTGCGTATTATTTCGGCGAGGCAGGCGCCGAGTTCAGAGGGCTTGGGCATGGCAGTTGACGGTGATTATGTCTTGTAAACGGGTGGTATATAGCCGCGAGCGCCGCTCGACGCGCACGATGCTGTCGGCCGGGCGATACGAGGCTATATGTATGGTGTCGTGGGAGAGCGATGTGGAGTTGATGGCATCGACAGTCTGCATGAGGCGGCGCCGGCGCTCGCGCTCGGCCTCGTCGCCGAAGAGCGAGCGGCGCACGGCTCCGCGTGGGATGATCTCGGTGATGATGACACCGGCCTTCTTATAGCTGAAGCCGCGGCGGTAGATGGAGCGCAGCGCGCAGGTGGCGGCGGCGCTGATGGCCGATGTGTCGTCGGTGGCCTCGGGCAGACGTATATGGCCGGTATTGCAGTACTGGGGCATGTCGTCGCGGAAAGTATTGGTGTGCAGAAACACCGATAGCGATACGGCCGCCGAGTCTTGCTCGCGCAGCTTGCGCGAGGCTATGGTGGCAAATAGAGCGATGGCCTGGCGCAGGTCGTCGATGTCGCTGAGCATGGAGCCGAATGAGCGTGAGCAGCATATCTGCTTGCGCGGCTGATGGTCGTCGTCGTGGCCGATGCAGGGGATGCCGTTGAGCTCGCGCCACACGCGCTCGCAAGTGACATTGAACAGCCGCTCGACGTCGGCGCAGTCCATATCGGCAAATTGCAGCGCGGTGCGCAGCCCCATGCGGTCAAACCGCCGTTGCAGCCTGCGCCCGATGCCCCAGATGTCGCCGGGCGCAGTGAGGGCGAGGGCTTTGCGGCGGGCAGTGTCGTCGGGGATACGGCACACGCCCCGGTATGCCGGATACCGCTTGGCAAATCTCGCCGCCACCTTGGCAAGGGTCTTGGTGGGCGCTATGCCCAGCGATGTGGGGATGCCGGTGTCGCGGCGCACGCGGTGCACTATCTCGCGGCCGTGGTCGACAAGCTCCTCGGGAGCGATGTGAGACAGATGCAGAAATGCCTCGTCGATCGAGTATATCTCCATCTCAGGCACCATAGTCCCCAGGGTGGCCATTACCCGCGACGACATGTCGCCGTACAGGCGGTGGTTGCCCGAGAATACAGTCACATCGTGGCGTCGGCAGAGGCCCTCGATCTTGAAGTACGGGTCGCCGCGGCGTATGCCCAGCGCCTTGGCCTCGTTGGAGAGGGCGATGGCGCAGCCGTCGTTGTTGCTGAGCACTATCACAGGGCGCCCGTGCAGGCCGGGACGGAATACCCGCTCGCACGACACGAAGAAATTGTTGCAGTCGACAAGCCCGTACATACCTCTGTCAGATATGGCGGCGTCCGCGGCGGTGCTGCTTTATGGTATGTGTCACCACGCCCCATACCATGAAACGCCGGTCGGGCGTGACAAGTATGGGGTCGTAGCGCTCGTTGCTGGGGATGAGCCATATGCTGCCGGCACGCAGCGAGATGCGCTTGAGCGTAAACTCATCGTCGATACAGCAGATGGCAAGGTCGCCGTCGGCCGGCTCGATGGAGCGGTCGACCACCAGTATATCGCCCGACTCGATACCGTCGCCGATCATGGAGTCGCCGTCGACACGCGCGTAAAATGTCGCCGCGGGGTGGCGTATAAGCTCGCGGTTGAGGTCGATGCTTTCCGAAATATAGTCCTGGGCCGGCGAGGGGAAGCCGGCCTTGACACCCGCATCGGCGTATGGCAGGGCGAGGCGGGTGGTGAGGTCGGGTCGGAATATGTCGATGCGTATCTGACGCTCTGGCATGGCGGGGAGAGGATTGGCAGGGTTTGTGAAATCAGTCGAACAGCTCGTCGCGCAGGGCGTAGCGCGGGCGGTGCTTCACCTCGGTGTATATCTTGCCGATGTACTCGCCCACGATACCGAGCCCCATGAGTATGAGGCTGCCGAGAAACCATACCGAGAGCATCAGCGATGCCCAGCCCGATATGGTCGCGTGGCGGAAGTATGCGATGAGCACCCACAGAGCCACCGCGATGTCGACCACCAGCAGCAGCAGGCCCACGGTGAATATCCACCGCATGGGCTTGGCCGTGAAAGATGTCACACCGTCGATAGACAGTGCTATCATCTTTGACAGCGGATAGTGGGTCTCGCCGGCAGTGCGGGCTGTGCGCGGATACTCGACCACAGCTGTCTGCAGGCCGATCTGCGGCACGATGCCGCGCAGGAAGATATTGCTCTCGCCATACTGGCGCAGGTAGCGCAGGGCGCGGGCGCTCATGAGGCGGTAGTCGGCATGATTGTACACGGTCTCCAGCCCGAGCATGTGCTGAAACTTGTAGAAGCCCTGGGCGGTGGTGCGCTTAAACCACGAGTCGCTCTCGCGCGACGACCTCACGCCATATACTATCTCGGCGCCATCGGCCATATGGCCGAGCATGGCGCGCATGGCGCGGGGGTCGTCCTGGAGGTCGGCGTCGATGGTGACGGCGGCGTCGCAGCGGTCGGCCACGGCATCGACACCGGCGAGCAGGGCGCACTGGTGGCCGCGGTTGTGGGCCAGGCGTATGCCCTTGACACGGCTGTCGCGGCCGTGCCACTCCTCGATGACACTCCACGTGGCGTCGGGGCTGCCGTCGTCGACACACATTATATATGAGTCGGGCGCGGCGATACCCTCGGCGGCAAACTCGTCGAGCAGGCCGAGCAGTGTGCCGAGCGATGCGGGCAGAGCCTCGGTCTCTTTGTAGCAGGGTACTACGATAGCCAGGGTCGGGGCAGCCATATCAATATGCGCGGGCGATGATTACACGGCGGTGTGAGGGGCGGCCGGTGACCATGCACTTGCCTTCCTCGGCGGGAGCGTCGAGGGGTATGCAGCGTATGGTTGCCTTTGTCTCGGCCTTGATGCGCTCCTCGGTCTCGGTGGTGCCGTCCCAGTGGCAGAGGAAGAAGCCGCCGTCCTCGATTTTCTCCTTAAACTCGTCGTAGCTGTCGCACTTCACGATGCGGGAGTCGCGCATCTTCAGTGCCTTGTCGTATACATTGCGCTGGATGTCCTCGAGCAGCTCGGCCACAGAGTCGGCGATGCCGGCCAGCTGGCGCTCCTCCTTCTCGAGGGTGTCGCGGCGCATGACCTCGACAGTGCCCTGCTCCACGTCGCGCGGGCCCACCACGAGGCGCACGGGCACACCCTTTACCTCATAGTCGGCAAATTTGAATCCCGGGCGGCGGTTGTCGGCGTCGTCGTACTTGACCGAGATGCCCAGCTCCTCAAAGCGCTTGATGGCAGGCATGATGGCCTCGGTAATCTTGGCGAGCTGCTCGGCATTTTTGTAGATGGGCACGATCACCACCTGGATGGGAGCCAGATGGGGCGGGAGCACCAGGCCGTTGTCGTCGGAGTGGGCCATGATGAGAGCGCCCATCAGGCGGGTCGACACGCCCCAGGAGTTGGCCCATACGTACTCGGGCTGATTGTCCTTGTTGGCAAATGTCACGTCGAAAGCCTTGGCGAAGTTTTGTCCCAGATTGTGCGATGTGCCGCTCTGCAGAGCCTTACCGTCTTGCATCATGGCCTCGATGGTGTAAGTGTTGAGGGCGCCGGCAAAGCGCTCGTTGGCCGTCTTCACGCCGATAATCACGGGCAGGCCCATGTAACGGCGGCAAAACTCGGCGTAGAGGTTGATCATCTGCACCGTGCGCTGCTCGCTCTCCTCGGCCGTGGCGTGGGCGCAGTGGCCTTCCTGCCAGAGAAACTCGCTCGTGCGCAGAAACATGCGGGTGCGCATCTCCCAGCGCATCACGTTGCACCACTGGTTGCATATCACGGGCAGGTCTCGGTATGAGTGAATCCAGTTTTTGTACGTGCCCCAGATGATGGTCTCCGAGGTGGGACGCACGATGAGCTCCTCCTCAAGACGGGCCTCGGGGTCGACGATGACGCCCTTGCCCTCGGGGTCGTTTTTGAGGCGGTAGTGGGTCACCACTGCACACTCCTTGGCAAAGCCCTCTACATGCTCGGCTTCGCGGCAGAGAAAAGATTTGGGGATAAGCAGCGGGAAGTATGCGTTTTTGACGCCGGTTTCCTTAAACATGCGGTCGAGCGTCTGCTGCATCTTTTCCCATATGGCATAGCCGTAGGGCTTGATGACCATGCAGCCGCGCACGGCCGACTGCTCGGCCAGGTCGGCTTTCACGACCAGCTCGTTGTACCATTGCGAATAATTGTCTTGGCGCTTGGTGAGGCCTTTGAGTTCTGTTGCCATTGCAGATATGTTGTTTGGTTTATTTCTTGAGTTTTACACCGGCGGCTTCGAGCATCCCGCGGTCGGGCACGACGTATATTTCCACCCGGCGGTTTGCCTCGCGGCCGGTGCGCGAGGCATTGGACTGCAGAGGCTCGTCGCGGCCCAGGCCATAAGGCACCGTATTGGTGTCGAGCCCGTCGGCCATGCGCCAGAGGCGGTCGTCGATGGCGTTGGCGCGGGCGGCGGTGAGGCGGTCGGAGTAGTCGGCGTCGCCGGTATCATCGGAGTGCACCGCTATCACCAGCTTGTACCGGCGGGGCTTGCGGGCAAGCTCGCCCAGCGGCTCGAGGAGCTTGTCGGCCGAGGGCTTGAGTACAGTATCGTTTGCCGCGAAGAGGCTCTGGGCCGGGATGACAATCTCGAGCACCTCGCCCTCGCGGGTCGACGATGCGGCGTAGCCTCCGGCGAGCATATGCCGGCGCAGGCGGTCGATGTCGGCGCGGATGTGGGCACGGGCCTTCTGAGGCACGGCCGGAGAGGCGAGGTTTTCCTCGATGCTCATGTCGAGCACGTCGGGCTCGGCGGCCGGCTCGGCGGCGGCGAGCGACGCAGCAGCCGACAGGAGCAGCGCGGCGGTGATGTATTTAGCAGTCGAGAGAGGATTCATATTCAAAGTATGCTTCAATCATGGGCACCACATGTGCCGGGCTGAGCCGTGCGCCTTTGTCGCGCGCGAGCATGCGGCGGGCATAGTCGGCCACGTCGTCGACGGCCACATCTTCCTCGTCGGAGTCGTCGTCGGCATCGATGTCGAGCAGACCGTTGGCTTCGTAGTAGTCAAAGATGATGTCGATGAGGTTGAGCAGCTCATTATCGTCATACAGCTCCGATACCTCGGGGGCTATGTGGGTGCGGATGTATTTGACCGCGTCGTTTTCGTCGAAATCCATGTGGCAGATATGGGTGGTGTGGGATGTGGTCAGGAATTTATGTCGAGTACGCCGGCAGGCACGGCCAGTGTGAGGGTGCGGGCCTCGGGGTCAAATCCGCGCAGCAGCTCGTCGGAGTAGGGGAGCAGGGCGCGGCTGCCGTCGGGTCGGCGTATTATCAGCAGGGTATTGGCGGTGGAGTCGTCGATGTCGTCGATGGTGCCTACGGCTTGGTCGCCGTCGGCGTCGAGCACTGCAAAGCCCACCAGGTCGCTCAGATACATGCCGTCGGTATCGTCGGTGAGCTCGGGCGGGAGGTCGTCGCGCAGGGCGTATATCTCGTGGTTGGCCAGGGTGGCTGCCTCGCCATCGTCGTCGACACCCTGCAACTTGATGAGCCAGGCTGCTGTGCCGCGGCGGCGTGCGCTCTCGATGAAGAAGGGCACCGGGATGCCGTCGACCATGAGCACCACGCAGCGCAGCTCGGCCGGCTCGATGCCGTCGGCCGCGTCGAGGGTGGCCGACATCTCGCCTTTTACTCCGTGGGGCTTGTGCAGGTCGCCTATCGCTATTATGTCGGTAGATGCTATCACTTCTTGCGCTTCTTGCGGGTGGGTGGTGCTATGATGCGGAAGTCGTGGAGCCGCACGTCGGCCGGGTCGAGGTGGATGCGTCCCTCCGATATGTCGTACAGGTCGCTGAACACGCGTATGTCGTCGACTCCCTCGGGCTGTGTGGCCATGAGAGTCTTCTTCATGTGGTCGGCCAGTCTGATTGACAGCACAGTGCGCTCCTCACCCTCAGGCATCTCGGCGGCTATGGCCACAGCCTGCTCGATGAGGGCGCCGTAGCGGCGGCGGGTGATGCGGTGGGTGCCGTGGCTCACGGGTGCCGGCGCCCCGGCGAGAGTCTCGCGGGCAAGCAGCTCAAAGGGCAGGTCGACGTCGAGCTCAAATCCGCTCATTATGGCGAGCTGGTCCCAGAGCTTGCGGCGGTATGCGGCATGGTCGGTGCCGCCCGGGGGCAGCAGTATGCTCATGGCGTCGACGATGGAGCGGGCGCAGCGGGTGCGCTCGTCGCGGTCGTCGATGGTGAGGCAGTGGTCCACCATGTTTTGTATGTTTCGGCCGTACTCGGGCAGCACGAGCGCCCGCAGACGGTTTTTGTATGTAAGCATTGTCGGTCGGTGTTTTATCATGCAAAGATACGCCAAAACCACCAAACGCGCAAATCCTATTTCAAGCCCCGGGCTGTCATATGTAGCGCGCGGTGATGCCGGCGCCGTTGCGGCGCACCTCTGCGGGGGTGCCGGTGGCCACGATGCGGCCGCCTGCTGCGCCGCCGCCGGGGCCGAGGTCGATGATGTAGTCGGCGTTGCGTATCACGTCGAGGTCGTGCTCGATGACGATGACGGTGGCGCCGGCCTCGATGAGCCGCCCGAATACCTCGAGCAGCTTGCGCACGTCCCTCGGGTGAAGCCCTATGGTGGGCTCGTCAAATACAAATACCGAGTCGCTCTGCCCGCGCCCCATCTCCGATGCCAGCTTGAGGCGCTGCGCCTCGCCGCCCGAGAGGCCCGGGGTGGCCTCGCCCAGGGTAAGGTATCCCAGGCCGAGAGTGTCGAGGGTGGAGAGTCGCCGGGCCACGGTGCTGAAGTCGGCACACATGTCTATGGCGCGTGTGATGTCGCTCTCCATCACCTCGGGCAGCGAGAATGTCGAGCCGTCCTCACAGCGGCAGCGCACCAGCCACGCCTCGCGGGAGTAGCGCGAGCCGCGGCACTCGGGGCAGGGGATGTCGACGTCGGGCAGAAACTGCACGTCGAGGCTCACCGAGCCGGTACCCTCGCATACGGGGCACCGCAGCCGGCCGGTGTTGTATGAGAAGTCGCCGGCGCGGTATCCGCGGGCTTTGGCATCGGGCGTGCGGGCCATGATTTTGCGCAACTCGTCGTGCACGCCGGCGTAGGTGGCCACGGTCGAGCGCACATTGGCGCCGATGGGTGTGGAGTCGATGAGCTTGACGTGCTCCACTCCCGGCGCCGACACCGACTTGACATGCGGCGGCAGCGGCCGGCCGTCGATGGAGGCTTGCAGCGCCGGTACCAGGCTCTCAAGTATGAGCGTGGTCTTGCCTGAGCCGGATACACCGGTCACTACCGTGAGTCGGCCCTTGGGGATGGCCACGTCGAGCGGATGCACGGTGTGGATGGCCGATGTCGACAGGGAGATGCTCCCCCGGGCAAACATCTCCTCCCCGGCCACCTCGCGCAGCACCCGCCGGTCTTCTTTGCCGGCCAGAAACGGGCCGATAAGCGAGCGGCCGTCGGCCTCGATGGCCGCCACGGAGCCTTGCGCTATCACCCGGCCGCCGTCGGCACCGGCGCCGGGGCCCATCTCCACGATATAGTCGGCGTGGGAGAGTATCTGCGTGTCGTGGTCGACCAGTGCCACCGAGTTGCCGTCGGCCACAAGGTCGTCCATCACGCCGGTGAGGCCGGCGATGTTGGCCGGATGCAGCCCGATCGACGGCTCGTCGAGCACGTAAAGCACACCGGTGGTGCGGTTGCGCACAGCCCGGGCGAGCTGCATACGCTGGCGCTCGCCGGTCGACAAGGTCGATGCCGCGCGGTCGAGCGTGAGATAGCCCAGCCCCAGGTCGACCAGCCGCCGCGAGGTCGACAGAAACGACTCGCATATGCTCGCCGCCATCGGCCGCATATCCTCAGGCAGAGTCGACGGCACACGGCGCACCCAGTCGATGCAAGCGTCGAGAGTCATGGCGCAGGCGGCGTCGAGTCCGATACCGTCGATACGCGGGGCGCGGGCTGCCTCGCTCAGACGCGTGCCGTGGCAGTCGGGACACACTTCGCTGCGCAGAAATCGCTCCACGCGCTTCATGCCCTTCTCGTCGGTGACCTTGGCGAGGGCGTTCTCGACGGTATACACGGCGTTGTAGTATGTAAAGTCGAGCTCGGTGGCCTGGTCGGAATTTTTCGGGCGGTAGAGGATGTGCTTTTTCTCGGCCGGGCCATTGTATACGATGTCTTTCTCGCGGTCGGTAAGCTGCTCAAACGGCACGTCGGTGCGCACGCCCATCTCGCGGCATACATCGGTCATCAGCGACCACATCAGGGAGTTCCACGGCGCTACGGCGCCCTCGTCGATAGTCTTCGACGGGTCGGGCACGAGCGTGGAGCGGTCGACGGCCATCACCACGCCGGTGCCGCCGCATCGCTTGCAGGCGCCCGTGCTGTTGAACGATAAATCCTCTGCCGCCGGCCCGTAGAAATGGTTGCCGCAAGCCTCGCATACCAGCTCGCGCTCGGCCGCCACATCGAGGCTCGGCGCGTGATAGTGGCCACAAGCAGGGCAGCGGTGCGATGCCAGGCGGGAGAACATCAGCCGCAGGCTGGCAAGCAGCTCAGTGCCGGTGCCGAATGTGCTGCGGATGCCCGGCACGCCGGGCCGCTGGTGCAGGGCGATGGCGGCAGGCACGTAAAGCACCTCGTCGACCCGTGCCTGCGGAGCCTGGGTCATGCGGCGACGGGTGTAGGTCGACAGGGCCTCAAGATATCGGCGCGAACCCTCGGCGTAGAGCACACCCAAGGCGAGCGACGACTTGCCCGAGCCCGACACTCCGGCTATGCCCACGATGCGCCCCAGCGGTATATCCACATCGATATCCTTGAGATTGTGCACGCGGGCGCCGCGTACAAGTATTTTATCAGGAGCGTGAGTATCCATATCGGTCTGTTTGCTTCCTTGTAACAAATCCGTCGGCCTCAAGGTTTTCGTTGCGGGAGGGTATGCTCCGGGCGTCGGTCAGTCGGTGAGCAGGTGGGATATGCTGGGCAGCAGCTTGCTCTCCATCACTTGGTAGCCGCGGGCGTTGGGATGCACGGCGGGGCGCTCGTCGGAGTAGTCGGGGTGCATGGCGGCGCCTGCTTCGTCGACCATCTCGCTGAAGTAGTCGACATACGGGGCGTCGATCTCGGCGGCGAGGGCGCGTATGCGCTCGTTGAGGCTGCGTATCGAGTCCATGGCGCCGGTGAGGTCTTTGCGCCAGCTGAATCCCTCTGCCGGGAGTACCGACGTGAGTATCGGCTCGATGCCCGATGCGCGGGCGATGGCGGCCATGGAGCGGATGTTGCCGACGGTGAGGTCTTCGCTGTATGTGCCTGAATTGAGGGCGATGTCGTTGATGCCTCCGTTGATTACCACGGCGCGCGGGTGCAGAGCCACCACGTCGGCCTGAAACCGCAGCAGCATCTGCGAGGTGGTCTGTCCCGAGATGCCGCGGCCGACGATACCGGGGTGAGACTTGAAGAGATGCGGGGCGCGCTCGGGCCACATGTCGGTGATGCTGTTGCCCATGAGCACTACTGCGGGGCGAGTGGCCGCTGCGGCGAGGCTGTCGTTGGCGGCGGCATAGCGCGAGAGCTGTGTCCACTGCAGGGCGTCCTGGGCATAAGATGCGGTGACTGCGCAGATGGCGATGGCTGTGAAGATGTGTCTGATATTCATGGTTGAACGATGGTTTTGAAAACTTACGGGCCGACCCGGCGGGGTCGGCCCGTAAGCGAAAAGACGGGGCGCTTTATCGATTGTCGCTGCGCCGCAGTGCGCGGCGGCGGTTGACGAGTTGCTGTGTGAACTTTCGTTCGGCGTTTTTGAGCTGCAACAATTGTCGTGGTGTCAATATCTGACTGAATTGGTCGAAATAGGTCATCTCAATCTGGCCCTCGGCACGCTTCTGCTCAAATACGGTGCGGGCCGTATTCTGAATCATCAGGTCGGTGGCCTCGCTGTCTGAGGCTACGCGGGTCTCGGCCTCGCGGGTCTCGGTATTGAGGCTTGCGATATCGTCTTCCATGCTGTCGTACAGCTCAAAGAAGCGGTCTTTCTGATCCTGGTCGAGCTCGAGCTCGCGGGCGATGAAATCGTGCTTGAGGGTGCGCATCTCGCCGAGCCAGCGCTGGCGGTCGGCGGGCGTGAATCCTGGCTGCTGGGCGATGGCCGGGAGGATGGTGGCGACCATTGCAGCGAGGATTGATATTCTGATTGAGGCCATGGGGTGGATAAATCAGTCTGTGATGGTGTCGATGAGCATCGAGTCGGTGAGCACGCAGGGGTTGAAACCCTCGTCCATCATCTCGTCGTAGATGTCCCACTGGCTGAGGTCATCGATTACGTATTCGTTTACAAAAGCGTCGTTGCCCATCGCCTCGGCCATGATGGTGTTGGTATCGAGGGGCTGGGGACCGGCGCCGGTGAGGATGGTAAACATCTTGAGCATGCACCATACGCCGGCAAACATTGCCGCCATATACACATATGGCCGCACCCGCTGCCACATCGTGCGCGGCATCGATATCTGCGGCTGCTGCAGCTCGGGGCGCTCGGGCAGAGCTGCCTCCATGTGGCGGGCGAAGTCGGCAAAGTAGCCCTCGGGCACTGTCATGCCGTCGCGTCGCGCTGCTCGGGTGAGTATATCTGGTTGGTTGTCCATGCGGGTATATCCGTGATTCACTTATTATGACTCGGCGGGTGTATGAAAGTTTAATCGAGGTTGTGGAAAAATTGCTCGATTTTTTTCACGGCGAGGTGATACGATGCTTTCAGGGCGCCGACGCTGGTGCCGAGGATGGTCGACATGTCGTCGTACTTCATGTCGTCGTAATACTTCATGTTGAAGACGAGCCGCTGCTTCTCGGGCAGCGATGCGATGGCCCGACGCAAGTCCAGGGCGAGCTTGTCGCCGTCGATATGGGTGTCGGCCTCGATGGCGGCGGCGAGGGCCGACTGCTCGTCGTCGAGCGAGAGGCCGCGGCGCTTGCGTTCGCGGGCAAGATGGGTGATGGCCTCGTTGACGGCAATCTTGTACAGCCAGGTCGACAGCCGGGCGTCGCCGCGGAAGTGCTCTATCGACTGCCAGGCTTTCATGAATGTATTCTGAAGCAGATCGTCGGCATCGGCGTGAGACTGCACCATGCGGCGTATCTGGCGGTACAGCGGCTCGGAATACACGGCTATGACCTCGGAAAAAGCCTCGCGCACTGTCGCGGGGTCGCGCAGGCGGGCTATCAGTGCGGGGTCTTCAGCGGGTATCTCGGCCATCGGTGGGATAGTGATTGGTGGGGTATGTGGGCAAAGATACGGATTTTATCGCGTAAATCCATCGGCCGGGGTGCCATATTTAATATTTTTTTGGATTCACATCGGCCGATATTAGCTATCTTTGTGCGATAGTTTTATATTTATTTATGTATGAAATATACTCCCGGACAAATTTATGACTTCGACGTCGTCAAGGAATATGGCGATGATGAGGATTTTTTCAGATTTAGAGTGCCCGATGTGGGCGAGTGTCGCCTGCTCAAGCTTAAGTTTCAGAAGGAGGAGCCGCTGCCCGACCGCATGCGATGCCGCGTGAAATATGTCAACGACGGGCGCCCGGTGCTCTCGCATTATATGCCGCAGTATGTGGCCCGCTTTTACGGGCAGGGTGCCCAGCACGGGCGCGAGTTTGAGTTTACCGTGCTCAGCCGGCCGGCCCGCCCCGGCGACCCTTATATACTTGAGGATATGCACGGCATGCGCTTCAATCTGCGCGACGGTGCATCGGGCGACCTTGTGCCCGGCAGTACTGTCATGTGCCGGTTTACCAAGATTACAGATACTTTTTTCAACCTTGAGTGTGCGGCCGAGGATATGCGTCTGAGCTTCATACCTGCAGCTACCTTGCTTGAGAAAATCGGGGTAGGGGGCGTGATGCGCTCGCAGATGCTACGGGCTTTTGAGACACATCCCGCCATGGCCGAGGCCGCCGTCGAGCACTCCCACTCCAATCCACGCTGGGTGTTGACGGCCCTGCAGTCGGCCATCGACGCCTTCCCCCGCGCCATGGCGGCCATGAATCCCGGACGGCACCACGCATATCTGCGCGGAGTCGTCGAGGTGCTCAGCCGCGCCGGCCTGTATCTGATAGAAAACTCACGCTTTCTGCGCAACCAGGCCGACGAGGTGCGCAGCTCGCTGCAAGCGCGCATCACCGGCATGGTCGAGAGCCTTGAGCCTTACGGGCGCGCCCTGCGCCTTTTCCGAGACGGCGGCGAGGTGGCCTTTGTAGAGGAGCTGATGAGCAAGCTGCGCGAGTCGGGCTATCTGTACCACCCCAAGCGGCAGTTTGCCGTGCTCATGGCCATCCTGCGCTCCGATCCGCTGCTGGTGCGCGACTATCTTGGCCGCATATTCGAGACCATCATGGAGTGGAAGCTCGATACCTGGACGGCCGAGCCATTTCGCAGCGCATTTGCCGACCAGTTTGAAATCTACATACGCCACGCCTCGGCCCAGCTTGAGTCCCTGCCCCAGGCCGACTCGCAGGCCGACCGCGACCTGCTCGAGAAGATTGTCACCGCAGTGGCTCTCCAGACCCTCATCGGCACCGGCGACTCCGAGCGTCAGCGGCGCAATCGCTCGCTGCTCTACCGCTGCATTGCCCTGCTGCGCCCGTCGTCGGCCGATGTGCTGCTCGACAAGGCGTATCTCACGCTCAACGGCGTGTCGATACCGGTCGAGTACAAGTACGACCACATCAAGCAGCCTCTGATGCTGATGACGCGCGCCATGGTGCCCGCCACTGCCGAGCAGAAGGCGATGGTGGGCTCGTCGGTATTTGTGTCGGGCAACATCGCCGTGACTGTGGGACCCGACGGTGTGGCTCTCCGCCGCACCGATGAGTCGGCCGACTCCCGCGCGCTCCCCGCCGGCCTTATCCCCGGCGAGGCCGCCGCGCCGCAGGTGTATCTCGACAATGTGGCCCAGCTGAGCGGCGCCAAGCTCGCCAATCTCGAGGCTCACCGCCGCCTGTGGAGCGATATCGAGACCGCCCTCACCGAGCAGCGCGCTCCCGCCACCAATGCTGCGCGCGAGCAGGTGCGCGCCGATATCGACGACGAGGTGCTCATCGTGATCAACCCCGACGAGATGACCGGCTCCGACGATCCCGTATGGAGCGCCCGCATCGACGACGACAGTTATCTCCCCGGCGCCGGTACCATCCGCCGCAGCGATATGGTCGACTTCTCGCTGCGGGCGATAGACCTCAGCTACAATCCCCGCGCCGCCCGCGACAGCTTCATAGGCTCCGACGGCCGGCCGCGGCATTTCCTGGCCCGCGTGACGGGTATCGGTGCCGACGGCGGCTATACCTTCTCGATGGCCGACGACATCGACGTGCAGCGCCACGAGCAGATAAGTTTCAGCGAGTCTTTCCACGCAGTCATCACCCAGCGTCTCGGCCACGAGTACCGCTGTATCTCGGAGCTGGGATACGGATTTTACCTCACCCGCGACGCCGACGACCCCGACTACCGTCCGGGCACGGTGGTGGTGATGCGACCGCTCGACATCTCCAATCCCTCTCACATGGTGGGTACCATCGTATGCGAGGCCGAGGCCGGAGTCAAGGTCGAGAAAATGACGGCTTTCCGCACGCTTATGAGCAACATCTGCGTGCTGCCAAACGCGCAGGCGGCTGTACAGGATGCCGACGAATCGGCTGAGGTGATGGGCGAGACCATGTCGGTCGACGACATGCGCGAACTCATCGAGATATTCCGCTTCAAGGCACTGTCGAGCTCGACCATCCTCACCGCCTACGACTATCTGCTCTTTGCCCGTCTGCTGGCCATCGCAGCCGGCGACGCGGAGCGGGCAGCCGACCTGCGCGTGCACGCCTCGCTGCTGCGTCTGCATCAGTTTTATGCGACCAACAGCCGTATCGATGCCGACGAGCTCGCCACATACCGCGATACTGTCGACGGCAATCCGCTGCTCGAGATCATGTACCGCCGCCTTGAGATAGTATCGTGGCTGGGCAAGACTGAGATGTGCCCGCAGCTGTGGGATACGGTCAATGCCCCGCGCAATACTCTCGAGAGCACCTTGGCCCGCATGGTGCTCGCATACAACATGCTGCCCGAGGGCGCTCTGCCCGACGACAGCGTGGCCCGCGGCCTCAAAGCCAAGATTGCGGCGCTGCTCGGTGTCAACGCCGAGCGCACCGAGCTGAAGTCTTACGGCCGCGAGGGTCAGTTTGTGGAGTTCAAGTCGAGTATCGTATACCCTGCCCGCAAGAGCAAGACCGACAAGGTGGAGGCCGACCCCGCCCGTCAGCAGCGCGTAATACTGAAAATCATCGCCAGCTTTATCAACTCGTCGGGCGGCACGCTCTATATCGGCGTCAACGACGCCACCCGCAGCGCGGCCGGTCTGTACGAAGACTTTGAGTATTACCGCCACCGCAAGGGGCAGATTGGCTCTTACTACTACGAGATGAAGACGCTCGACAATTTCTGTGTGTTTCTCGAAAATCTCGTGCGCGCCACATGGGGCTCGCTGGTGGCCGAGAGTGTGCAGATACGTGTCGACGACGAGGCCACCCGCGATGTCATCATCGTGGAGGTACAGCCACGCGTGACCCCGGTCAAGCTCGACGACAAGTACTATGTGCGCCGCAGCAGCACCAGCGTCGACCTCACACCCGAGGAGAGCGCCGAGTTTGAGGCCGAGCGAGCTGCCTTGAAGCAGACCCGGCGCACCGTCGAGCCCGAGCCGGCTCAGGCTGCGGAAGTCCCGGTGGCCGAGGCGCAGACGCAGCATGCCGACGTCGCCGCGGAGACTGTCGTGGCCGCTGCGATACCGACATCGCACTGGCGCCCCAATGTGCTCCACGACTATGAGGAGGGCTACAGCACTCCCGCCGGCTACATATACTTTACCGGCGACGACTGCATACAGCGCTCGTCGCAAGACTGCTATGTCGACAACGACCCCGACTGCGGCCTGGCGCTCGCATTCACGGCAGAGGAGGCGGCGCAGGGTTGTCTGCTTGCCGTGTACGAGGGCCCGGTGGCGCTCAAGGTGCCGCTGGCCGAGATAATCGAGAAGGACGAGAACCGTCCCTACGCCCTGCTGCGGGGACGGCGCCCGCTCTTTGCCACAGTCGCCATGCCCGGCCAGGCGCTCATGTCGATACATACCGACAGCCGCAACAATATGTACCGCCGCGTGACTTTGCTCGACCGCATCGACGCCGCCCATCTCAATGGCGATGTATACCGTATGCTCGACGCCGGCGCCTCGGCGGCGACGCTTGCCTGCGAGCAGGTGGCCTCCTCGGCGGTGTCGCATTTCAGACAGGGACTTGCCTCGGATATGGGGCCGCGCCAGATAGGCTACGCCCTGAAGTGCGCGACCGGCGCCCCCCGTGCATCTAAAATCATCCAGACCGAAATCGCAGCCTGCGCTCCCCGCTCATGAATCCGCTCTTCTCCATAATCACCGTAAGCTACAATGCGGCCGGTACCATCGGACGCACTCTCGACAGTGTGGCATCGCAGACGTGCGGGCTGTATGAGCATATCGTGGTCGACGGCGCCTCGACCGACGGCACCCGGGCGCTCGTCGCCGCGGCTGCCGGTGCCGACCGCCGATGCCTAATCTCCGAGCCCGACCGCGGCCTGTACGACGCCATGAACAAGGGTATGGCGCTCGCCACGGGCGACTATCTCATCTTTCTCAACTCGGGCGATAAATTTCACTCGACCGACACTCTGCAACTCATCGCCGATACCATCATGCGCGAGGACTATCCCGGGGTGGTATACGGGCAGACCGACCTGGTCGACGACTCGGGCCGCCGCATCGGCCCGCGCCACCTCACCGCACCGGAGCGGCTCGGGTATGCCGACTTTGCCCGCGGTATGCTGGTGTGTCACCAGGCTTTTGTGGTACTTGCCCGCATAGCTCCGCGCTACTCCATGCAATACCGCTTCTCGGCCGACTACGACTGGTGTGTGCAGTGTCTGCAACACTCGCGCCGCAATGTATATACCGGCGCGGTACTTATCGACTATCTCAGCGAGGGCTTAACCACGTCCAACCGCCGAGCATCGCTCATGGAGCGCTTCCGCATCATGTGCCGATACTACGGCACGCTGCCCACGGTATGGCGGCATGTGGGCTTCTTTTTTCGCAATCTCAAAAGAAAATTCAATGTACCTGTATAATATCACTTTTGCCGCCGACGCGGCCATAGAGCGCGAGCTCACCGAGTGGCTTGCCGGAGTATTCATTGCCGAGAGCACCGCCGGGCCCGACGCGCTGATGCAGCGCCCGGCGCTGCTGCGTGTGACCGGCCGCGGCGAGCCGGGCACGGTATCGCTGGCCGTGCATATGTATGCCGAGTCGGCCGGCGACATCGAGCTGTGGTATGCCGACCACGGCAGCCGCCTCTTTGCCGACGCCATGGCCCGCTGGGGCGAGCGGGCGGTGTTTTTCCCCACCACGCTGGAGGTGCTGGCATGAAAGCGGCGCCCGCCGACGTGCGCGACTGCGAGCGCGTGATTCTCGGTATCGACCCCGGCACCAACGTGATGGGGTACGGCATACTGGGCGTGCGTTCGCGCAAGCCTGTGATGGTGGCCATGGGGGTGGTGAGGCTCAGCAAATTTGAGTCGCACTATATGCGTCTGCGCCGCATCTACGAGCGCGTGACCGACCTGTGCGCGCAGTATATGCCCGACGAGCTTGCTATCGAGGCGCCATTCTTCGGTAAGAACGTGCAGTCGATGCTCAAGCTCGGGCGCGCCCAGGGCGTGGCGATGGCTGCGGCGCTTGCCCGCGAGGTGCCCATCACCGAGTATGAGCCGCGTACCATCAAGCTGGCCATCACCGGCACGGGCGCGGCGTCGAAGGAGCAGGTGCGGGCCATGCTTGTGCGTATGCTCGCCATACCCGAGGAGTCGCTGCTGCCGGAGCTCGACTCTACCGACGCCCTTGCCGCAGCTCTGTGCCACTTCTACGAGTCGTCGAAGCCTGTCAAGGCCAAGCCGTCGTCGTGGAAAGATTTCATTGCCAAAAATCCCGACCGTATCAAGACATGAAACAAGTTCTTACGATATCTCTCCTTGCCATATCCTGCGCCGCCGCGGCGCAGGTCGCCGTCACCGGCTCGCCCGTAATCGAGGTGCAGGTGCCGCAGTCGATGGGATACACATCGGTATATGTGGTAAAAGACGCCGCCGATGCGACAATCAGCTACACCGCCTCGCGCCCGGGTGCCCAGTGGGAGCGCTGGGACAGCCGCGGCGCGGCGTTTGCCGAGCCGGTGACCGGTGTGACCCACGACGGCAATACATCGATGGTGCAGGGCACAGCCGGCGACACCGGCTACCGTATCACCGAGGCCGACGGCGTGACCGTGCATTATCTCTGGGTGACCGACTATGCCCGCCACAGGTATATGGTGAGCGCCCTTGGCATCGCCGACGGCAGCGACTGCGGCCGCGCGGTGCTCTCCGTGCAAGGCTCGGCCGACGCTATCACCGCATACAGCATCAACGGCCGGCCGCAGGTCATCGACCGCGACATCCACATCTCATACTATACTCTGGCCTACGACGCCGGGGCCGACGCTTACGCGCAGGTGACACACAGCGAGAGCATCGCCTCGGTCGGCGCTACAGTCGGTGTGCCGGCGCCTCTTTGCGACACCCGCTTCACGATGTCGCCCGACCGCTTCAGCCGCGAGTGGTATCCGACCGTCGGCGACGTCGACACTCCATCGTATACCGCTGTGGCAGTGGAGGCCCATACATCGGCCGAGCAGGTATATGAGTCGGCCGACAACGAGCAGAAGACCGAGGGCGAGAGCGATGCGCTGGGCGGCTCCGCGCCCTGCGAGATCACCTTCCGTGCCGCTGTGACCGATGCTGCCATATACCGTCGCTGGGAAGTGTCGGTGACACCCGACTTTGCCGATGCCGAGCTGCAATACGACCAGCTCGAATTTACCCATACATTTACCGACGCCGGCACGCGCTACGTGCGCTTTACGGCCGACAACGCCTCCGGCTCGTGTCCTTACGAGGGCGATGTGTATACGATAAATATCGGCGAGTCGCGCCTGCTGTGCCCCAATGCGTTTTCTCCCGGCGCGTCGGAGGGCGTCAACGACGAGTGGCGTGTGAGCTACCGCTCAATAGTGAGCTTTGAGTGTCAGATTTTCAACCGTTGGGGCAAGCGCCTCGCCACTCTCACGCATCCCTCCCAAGGGTGGGATGGCAAAGTCGGCGGCAAAGTCGTGCCCTCCGGCGTGTACTTCTACGCCATCAAGGCCCGCGGCGCCGACGGCAAAGACTACAAACTCTCAGGCGACATCAACGTAATCGGCTCCAGCCAAAGCGCGGCGTCGGGCCCGGCGCTCAATCGTGCTCGGTGATGGCGAAGTCGACGATGAGCGGATAGTGGTCGGATGAGCGTATGCGGCCGCGGCGTATCGACAGCGGCTGCAGCGCACCGCGGTAAAGCACATGGTCGATGCGGAAGTAGAAGCGGTCGGAGTTGTATGTGATGTCGGGGCCGCATCCGATTTCGCTGTAGACATTGTGAAAGCCGAGGTCGGCCAGATACTCGAGCGTATAGCAGCCGGGCACGTCGTTGAAGTCGCCCGCCACTATCACATTGGGGCCGCCGAAGCGCTTGATGAGTTCGCCCAGGTGGTGGGCGTCGTCGGCCCGCTGCTGGGCGGCGATATTGATTTTAGACATCAGAGTCGAGCGCACGCTGTCGATTTTGGCAAAGTCGAGGGCATCCATCTCGGTAATCTCGCGGTAGAGCAGTTTGTCGGAGGCCGTGAGCCCGTACGACTGCAGATGCACGTTGAATACCGTCACCGGTTCGCCGTGGATAAACAGGCGGAATACGGCTATCTCGTTGCCTTTCACATTGCGCCAGTCGTGGCTCACCGGGTCGGCCGGATACTTCGACAGCATCGCCTGCATCTCGCCGAATGTCATCACGTAAGGATACTCGCGGTATATGGAGTCGACCTGCGCGGCGGTGATGTGCTCCGACTCAGATGTGGCAAAGGTGTATACCTCCTGGAGGTTGACCACATCGGCGTCGGTCCCCAGGATGTAGCTGATGGTGGGGTTTACGTCGCCTGGGAAAGAGTAGGAGAAGTTGTGGAAAGCGGCGACATTGTATGTCATAAAGCTGAACGTATGCACCTCGGCGCCCTCCTCGACCTTGAGTGTCGGGCGGGTGAGGTTGAGCGGAGCGTATGTCCACAGCGAGGGTATGCACGCCGCGATCATCGGGATGGCCGCGAGCAGCGCCCGGCGGCAGGCAAACACGTCGAGCACCACAAATACCACCGTGCCGTAAATCCACAGCGGATAGGTCAGGAGCATGACGGGGGCGAGCACGAAGTCGCGCGGCTCTACCTCGCCCGAGTACGATGCCACGAGCAGCCCGAGGGTGAAAAAGATGGTGCCGGTCCAGAGTATGAAACGTATGGCGCGCTTCCACCACGGCCTGTGTGATTTGCTATTTGATGACATTTTCTTTCAGAATTGGTGTGTGGAGTAGATTGCGCTCGCCGGGTGTGAGCGAAGCGTAGCCCGAATCCTCGGCCTTGCGGCGTATGCGGTCGCGCTCGGCCAGCATATGAGCGCGGAGGCGCTCGGAGCGGCGGTTATGGACTGAGGCAAAAGCCAGCCCGACGGCAAAACCGGCGCAGTGGGCCAGGCCGCCGCCGGCGTTAGGACCAAAAATCATAGCTACGGCCAGGAGCCCCAGCAGGTATATAGGTATACGCGCGCGCATTAAAGTCGTATCATAGGCAGCGAGGGCAAGCGCCACGGCAGAGGCTCCCTCGAGAGTGGCGTCGGGATTGAGCGCCGCGGTGGCCGCGCAAAATATAAGCCCCGCGGCTACGGCGGCCGCGAGAGCGACCAGAGCGGCGCGCGCCGCTCCGCCGAGGCGTATGGCCGCCTCGGCCGCGATGAGCAGCATGGCGGCATTGGCTCCGGCGTGGAGCCAGCCGGCGTGCGAGACGGTGTAGGTAAGCAGGCTGTATGGAGCCGATACCACAGTCGATGCCGACAGTGACGGCGACTGCACCCCGGCGGCGTACAACACCACCACGGCCAGTGCCGGTATCACACCCAGGTATCGCTTCGGGCCTGCAGCCATCAGAAAAACCAGTGATTGTTGAATACCCCGCGACGGCGCCAGTATAGTATGAGCGCCACACCGGCAATCATGCCGCCGAGATGCGCGAAGTGGGCCACGTTGGTCACCATATTGCCCATCCCCTGTGCCAGCTCAATCACGGCATAGCCTATCACCAGCCATTTGGCCTTGATGGGATAGGGGATGAAGAAGAGATACATCGGTTGGTTGGGAAAGAGCATACCCAGGGCGAGTATCACGCCGTATACGGCTCCCGAGGCGCCCACCATCGGGGTGTTGACCAGAGCGTTGAGGGTGCCGAGCGTCGGGTCGGTGAAATTGTAGCCCTGGCGCATCAGCTCCCAGCCGCGGCGTATTATCTCGTCGTATTCCGCCGCCGAAAACATGGTAGTGTACTTGTCTATCATGACGGCAAATACTCCCATCTGCACCAGACCTGCCACTATACCGCAAGTGATGTAGTAGAAGAGAAAGCGGCGCGAGCCCATTGTCCACTCGATGGGCGCTCCGAATACCACCAGGGCAAACATGTTGAAAAACAGATGGCCGAGCCCCGCGTGCAGAAACATATATGTCACCAGCTGGGCCACGTTGAAGCCCGGCGATGTGAAATAGTGCAGCGCCAGATAATTCTCCATGGTGCGTCCGAGCGAGGGTATGAACGCCGGCACAGCCCAGAGGATTACGTTTATGATAAGCAGATTGCCTACTACAGGAGGTATGCGTTGTAGGAAATTCATCTTCTTTTTTGATTGTACCGCGCAAAAGTACGCAAAAATGGCCGTACCGCAAAATCCAAGTCGGCGCGCGGCGCTTGCCGCGGCGGTTTTGCATATTAGAGCGGAATTGCCTACCTTTGCACACGGAAAACGGCCGCCCGATACGGCGGCCCCGGATACTTCGGCCTGCGCTGAGACAGAGGCAGCGAAGAGTATCGGAGCGGCGACGGAGCCGAGCCGGTCTGTCCGCGTCCTCAGGCCCGGCTCATCCAGCCGGGCGAGGGAGCGAAGTATCCGGCCGCCTGCAAAGGCACCCCGCCGGCGCGGCGACAATCAGAGTCAGATGCCCGCAGAGCACGATACAGACACATCACGCTGGTATGCACTCAATGTGCGGCCCGGCCGCGAGTTTGACACACGCGACCGGCTTTCGGCGCTTGTCGATGCCGTGTATCTCCCGCTGGCGCAGACTATTGACTCCCGCGGCCACAAGATAGAGCGCCCCGCTGTGAGCCGCCTGCTGTTTGTACAGGCTCCCGCCGGGCAGCTGCTCGACCTTGAGCGCGAGGCATTGCAGTCAGGCCGCCCCTTTTACATCTACCGCGATGCCGGGCATACCACACCGCAGGCAATCCCCGACAGCGAGATGCACATGTTTATGCTCGTCAGCTCCGCGCCCGACGCCGGACTCCTCTTTATCGACTCGCCCGGCCCGGCCTACGCCACCGGCCAGCGCGTGCGCGTGACCGACGGCATCTTCAAAGGCGCCGAGGGCCGAGTGCGCCGAGTGCGTCGCGACCGCCGCGTCGTCGTGCAGATCGAAGGCATCTGCGCCGTCGCCCTCCCCTTCCTCCACTCCTCCCTCCTCCAACCCCTCGACTGACATAGTTGAAAGTTATTGCTGTCAACAAACAACACATGAGTAATACTCGCATGGAGCGCCAGAGCAATATCGAGTTGCTGCGTATCATTGCCACCATATTTATTTTGGTGCTTCATACTGATTTCTTTTCTATTGGCAGTCCATCAATGGAAGAGTTGCATGCCGAGCCCGTTTGGACGCTTGTCCGCCTTGCCGTGCAATACGCTACTTTGGTCGGAGTGGATGTGTTTGTGCTCATCTCAGGATGGTTTGGCATGCGGCTGCGATTGTCTTCAGTGGCCAAGCTTATATTTCAGTGTGCATTTTTTGGCTATTTGGTCATGGCAGTATGCTATGCGGCGGGGCTGATTCAATTGTCGGGCGTATTGCTGGTGATGGAAGCGCTTGGTGCCCGACATTGGTTTGTGGTATGCTATATCGGTCTGATGATTTTAGCGCCGGCGCTTAACTCCTTTGTCGAGACTGCCCCACGACGGCAGTTAACAGTGGCACTGATTGCATTTTTTGCCTTTCAGACACTGTATGGCAATCTTGTACCGCGACAGTCGGCCATGCAGATGGGATACTCCACAATGTCGTTTATAGGTCTATATCTGATTGCGCGATATATAAAAGTCTATAAATCCGATATTTGTAATTGGAACGGGTGGAAATACACATACCTTGCATCAGTGGTGGCCACGGTCGCACTCGCAGTGTCGCTCCTGCCTACGGGATTTGATTACATGCTTAGCTACATATCGCCGCTCAATATACTGGCAGCGTTATCGCTGTTGCTCGCTTTTGCGGGTATGCGGATTGGCCCCAACCGCTTTATCAACTGGGTCGCAGCCGGCTCTTTTGGGGCATATTTATTACACACCTCGCAAATAGAATTGTACCACGACCTCTTCAGCGGCCTGTATGCAACCCATACACATGCCGAGTATTGCGGCTATGTAGTCGTGCTCGTGTCGATATTCTTTACCGTCGGCGTATGCCTCGACGCATCACGCCGCTACTTATGGAGCAAGTTCTGTATGTTGTTGTCATGCATATCAAATTTCGGGAGTAAAACGAGTCCCTATAGCAACGATAGCGAATGCGTATAGGAATACTTACCCAACCCCTGCGGGCCAATTACGGAGGTATTCTTCAAAATTGGGCTCTGCAGCAAGTCCTAATCCGCCTCGGACATACGCCTGTCACGATTAGCTACGGCGACTATACACGGCGGGAGCGACTGAGTATTGACCTGCGCTGGTTTGCGCATCAAGTGCTTCGTACACGCGGGCGACATGTCGTGGAGCATACGCGCCAGTGGCGACGCGGTTGCCGACACATGCAAGATTTCTGTCGTCGGCATATCGCTATGTCAAGTGGCGAGAGATGTTGCAGTGAGCGCCACTGGGCCTCTGATGCTTTTGATGCTTATGTGGTGGGCAGCGACCAGGTATGGCGACCGCGTTATAATCTTACGCCGGGACAGCTGACGGCAATGTTTGGTGGCTATGCCGCTGCCGGTATGCGACTTGTCGCATATGCCGCGTCATTCGGAACAGACGAGTGGGAGATGAATGCCGAGCAGACAGAGCAGTCTCGTCGTCTTATCTCCCGTTTTTCAGGTGTATCGGTGCGGGAAAGCGGTGCAGTGGAGTTATGCCGTCGACATCTTAATACTGAGGCTACACTCGTGCTTGATCCCACATTATTGCTTAGCGCCGATGATTATCGCAGCCTTATCACGCCGGAAGCATCTGCAACAGTTCCATCAGGCTCATTGGGCGTGTATTTCCTCGACCCAACGCCTGCCAAGATGGATGAGGCAGAGCGCATGGCATCCCGGCTCGGTCTGCGTATCCATACCCTCGGTGCAAAGACTTCCGACGGCGAAAAAGCATCTGTCGAGAGTTGGCTGGCAGCATTTGACAGATGCGAATATATCGTCACAGATTCATTTCACGGGACTGTATTCTCCATATTATTCCATCGCCCGTTTGCAAGCATCGTAAACGAGCGGCGCGGCGCCGGTCGCATCACCTCTCTGCTCACCCTCACCGGCCTCGTCGACCGTACCACTGCGTCGACTGCCCCCATTGACTGGGCTGCCGTCGACGACCGACTTGCCACCGCTCGTCCAGACTCCCTCTCATTCCTCCGCACACACCTTCCAGCATAATCATGATATCCCGTTTTAAACAATTTCTTAGTTCCCGAGATGTTAAGCCCTCGGCAGAATCAACAGACGAATATATACAATTTAAGTACAATGACCTATATTACGTCTTTGTATACGACAACTCGTCACCAAACTACTTTCGCTTGATTCTACCAAGGATATATCAGATTGAAGACAACGAGTTGGTCGTATATAGAGCAATCAACACACTAAATCGTCAGTATAAGGCCGCCAAAACTGTAGTAGAGAAAGAAAATGATGTTGAGCTGGTATGGGTATGCTTTGAACAATTTGCCTACTCTATGAATGATATTTCAGAGCTGTTTGCTACAGGAATGAGCATACTGCGTGCTGTGTTTGACGATTTTCAGACAGAAATAAATAATCAATCAGATGCCATCTGAAGCAAATAATCAGCCGAGGGTACCTCATTGCGGAGTGGAGCCGCAAAATTCTTGTTCGCACATGTGCCCTTTGACTTGGGGCGATGGCATGTGCCGAAAGAATCCGCATTTTTGGTGGATTATCATAATCATGGGACTTGCAATAATTGTATTGCTTGCACTATTTCTATTTGTGAAAGTCGTTGATGCAGGAGCAATAATGCGTGTAATCTCAGATGCCTCTACACTGCTGTCGATTACATTGTCGATATTCGCGATAATGTACACCTATACCTCAAACAATGAAATGCACCGGCAGTTTGAGAAGATTAATTCGGCAGCCGATCGCATATCTCGTTTAGCCAACGACATGACCCTGCTAGAGGGGTCAATACAGGCGAAGCTCGATGATTTCGGGAAAGGACAGCGTGACATAGCCGCAGGTATAAAGGCATTGACAAATGATAAAATCGATAATGTGCCTGGGAATAATGCCTCGCTACAAAAGTCATCCCAGCCATCAAACTTGACCCAGCAAGATGTCGTATAAGGTCTCAGTCATAATACCTGTATACGGAGCGGAGAAGTATATCGAACGATGTGCGCGTAGTCTGTTTGGTCAGACTCTGCGCGAGGTCGAATATATCTTTGTAGATGACTGTACTACCGACCGTTCAATGGATGTGTTACGCCGAGTGATGGCAGACTATCCGCAACGCCAGCCTGACATCCGCCTCCTTCGTACTCCCAAAAACTCGGGGCAAGCGCTCGCACGTCGTATAGGTATGAAGGCAGCAAAAGGAGAGTATATGATACACTGTGACCCGGATGACTGGGTCGACGCTTGCTATTATGAAAGTCTATACATTCGAGCATCTGAGGCACAAGCGGATATTTGTCAAGGGGCAATAATCTACCATAATGTCGATAGTTCATTTCGCCGTCCATGTCAGCATTACAGCGGCCCCGGCATGAAGGCTATGTTGGAAGGTAAATACTATTGGAGTTTATGTATGCAACTCGTGCGTCTGTCATTGGTAGAAAGGTATTGCATATATCCTTTTGAAGGCATAAATTCAGGTGAAGATGTCAACGTAGTAATGCGAGCATACGCAGTTGCTGATAAAGTAACTTCGGTAGAAGATGATACGGTGTGTTACCATTATGATCTCACAAACCCTCAATCAATAACTAAGAGTCGACATAGTGAAATGTTGGAGCGGTATTTTATCCCAAATGCTCTAAAGCTTGACGATTTCTTCTCCGCTTATGGAAACGAAGGCCGTGAGGTGGTATTGAGCTATAAAGCGCGCGCAAAGGGAGCCTTGCTGTATAATCGTGAAACACGCGATATAGACAGATGGTATAGTGTATGGCCGGAAGTGACAGGATATTATCAAAGACATCCGGAGATATATGGAAAGTTGAGCCGGATAGTACCGATTGCTGCACACTGCCATTTACTATTGAAACTGTATTTTAAATATATTGATTTAAAATCGTGAAGATTTTTAATTATTTGAAGCGTATAGCCTTGGGAGATACGCCCGGCGCGCGAGCAATTAAAGCAGAGCTTGATTGTGCCCGGTTTGATATTCGTCGAGCCTCACTTGAGCAGTCTATATTATGGTCTAAAGAATCGGGTGTAACTGATAAACGTTATTGTCGCAATGATATAATAGTATCCCTTACCTCATATGGTGATAGACTAATGGAAGTGCCGTATGCTATCGAGTCCATCATGCAACAAACATGCCGGCCTAATCGTATTGTGCTGTGGTTGTCGCATGATGACTATGCCAAGCCATTACCAGAAGCTATAATAAGGCAAATGTCGCGCGGCTTGGAAGTAAGACCTACAGATGATATACGAAGCTACAAGAAACTGATACCATCTCTTGAAGCATATCCGGATGCAGCTGTAATTACTATTGATGATGATATCATATACGAGTATGATATTGTTGAAAGATTGATACGAGCTCATATCAGTGATCCTGAGAATGTACATGCCTGTCGTGTTCATCGCATGGAGTTTGGTGACAATGGAAAACTGAAGCCATACAATGCATGGTCGTGGTGTACGGAAGATATCACCCTCCCCCCGGTGAGGAATTTCCTCACCGGGGTGGGAGGGACAATTTATCCCTCCCATCCCTTTAAACCTGAGGCGTTTGACCGCTCGGTTTTCATGTCTATTTGTCCTACTGCAGACGATGTGTGGTTCAATGCCATGACGCGGTACAGTGGTAGATTGATAAAATCGGTAAAGACCCGTTCGCCGTACCTACAGGATTATATCGAAAATCCGTATGCACAGAGTGGGGGGCTTACACAGATAAATGTAAAGATAGATAACGGCGACGGTACTGCGAATGACCGCCAGATAATAGCTGTGTTTGGGAAGTACGGAATTTTCGATTTGATAAAGTCATGAAGCAGCGTATACAATACTTCGATATCCTCAAGGGGCTGGCTATGTTTTCTGTCGTTAATTGGCATCTGATGAATAATATCGGAGGCGATGCAATGAGTACTTTCATTTATCGAGTGATGGATATGCTTCAGTTGCCGATTTTCATGTTTGTCGCCGGATTCTTTTGTTACCGCAGTAATGGAACAAATAAATTTATTGTTCCCAACCTGCGACGGCGTGCTGTGCAGTTGTTACTGCCGGTGCTGTCTTGCGGGTTGTTATGGGTCTTTCGACAAAGCTATCTTACCCCCCCTATTTGTATTTCGCTGATTGATAATGCTGTATCGTTGGTAAGGGGAAGTAATCCATTCTATTTTCTCATATGTGTATTTGTGCTATACTATATGTATGCACTTGTCGCTGTTATCTGTAGAATGTTTCGTAAGGACATTGCCTCGCTTACGATTGCAGTGCTATACATGATATTGGTCATCATGTATTTCCGTATGCCGGAAGAAATCACCAAGATGTTTTTCTTGGAGAGTATTGTGCTACGTTTCTATATTCCGTTTATGGTCGGAGTATTGTGCAATCGATACAGAACTCAGTATGAAATGTCTATTACATATAGTCCTATAGTTTATGGAGCGGTTGTAGCATTTATACTTTTGTCATGTTGGTCAGCTTTTGATTGGATTGGCATGCCGTCTGGAATAGGATTCGTAGCCGTGCAGATTCAGGTTATAATGGCAATTTTTCTGATGACAATCTTATGTCGCCGTTGGGAGGCAATAGTGAATGATAAAGAAGCCGGTAGGTTATGGCGATATTTTATATTACTTGGTCAGAATAGCCTTATAATTTATACATTCCACTACTTCTTCCGCTTTAGTCTCAGCGGTCTTGATACGCTGCTGTCGTCAACAGGATATGCTTCTGTTGCCGTAATGGCGGTGACTTTGCCCATTGCCATTTGTATTATATGGTGCTGTATTACAGTAAACAAAATAATCAAAGCTATACCGGGACTGGAGTTTATATTCACTGGTAAGACCATATCATAATGCGTTTTTCAGTCGTAGTACCTATATATAATGTTGCCGGGTTCATTGAGCGCGGTATGAAAGAGCTGCTTAAGCAGGACTACCAAGAAGCATGGGAGATAATTCTTGTAGATGACGGCTCTACCGATGGATCGGCTGACATCATAGATAGAATAGCATTTGCAAACCCTCGAGTACGTGTATATCATCAGCCGAACAGTGGTGCAGGCGCAGCACGTAATACGGGTATCGATAATGCAGTAGGCGAATATATATGTTTCTACGACATAGATGATAAGATAGAGTCCAGCCTGTTGAGCAGACTGGATAGGGCTCTTTTGAAAGCCAATAACCCCGACATGGCTGTGTTTGGATATGATGAGACTGATTTAAAGGAATCATATCTGTTTGAACGTGTATTCCCAGCTCTTGATTTGAGGACTAATCTACAGGTAAGAGATAATTGGAAACAGTATCTTAGCGGCATAATCGGAGGCAACAATGGCTTTGTATGGAACAAGACTTATAGACGAGATTTTCTCAATCGGTTTCAATTGCGCTTCGAGAATCAGCGTATACAGCAAGATGAGGTTTTCAATCTCAAAGTATATGCTAAGGTCGATACACTAACTCTCGTTCCCGAGATCCTCTATCATTATATTGTATATAGCTCTCACAACACTCGTTCCCATTATATCCCCAATCGCCTTGAGATTTATAAATCGGTTATGACGGCGTTCCGTTTGCTTCTTGATGAGTGGCGACTCAGTGACACCATTATTGATTCTTGGCTCGCGAAGCGTTTTTTTAGAAATATAGTCTATACGCTTAACTATAACAGTTTCCATTATGAATCTAAAATCAAATCAGCGGAACGACGTAAGGAGATACTTTCAATCTTGATGGATAGTGATGTGCAGACGGTAGCCAAGTCCGTGCAGTCAAGTGAGATTAGCTTTATGGAAAGGCTTTACCGCTTAGCAATCCGTAAGAAGAGTGTCTTTTTATTTAGTACTATACGGCAGCTGGATTTATTAAAATGTAAAATAATGCGTTATGGATAAGCCTCGGGTACTGATTGCTATACACTACATGGAAATCGGTGGGGCTGAAACCTCTCTGCTGGGCTTGTTGCAGGCGATTGATTACACAAAAATCGATGTGGATCTATTTGTGTACCGGCATACAGGTGAATTGATGCCACTGATTCCTCATGGACCTGAGCTTATGCCGGAAGTACGAAAGTATACGACTCCCGAGCTTCCGATATCACGGGTGATACGCATGGGATATATCGATGTGGCTCTTGCACGTCTAATCGCCAAGTGGAGATATGGGCGTATGCGCCGCCGCAATCCGTCGCGGCTTGCTGATGATGTCGGAGGTTATCAGTACATGTCATCGGCAGTGACGCCTTTGCTCCCTGATATAAATCCTGATGTGGAGTATGATTTGGCTGTCAACTTTTGCGGAATGCAGGATGTTGTGCTTGATAAGGTAAAGGCCCGGCGGCGTGCGTCATGGATCCATACAGATTACTCTACCCTTGACACTGACCGTGAACTTGACCGTCGCGTGTGGGCTCGCTTTGACTACATAGTGTCAATATCAGAGAAAGTAACTGAAACGTTTGCAAAAGTTTATCCCGAGCTTGCACCTAAAATTGTGGAGATAGAAAATATCTTGTCTCCTGATTTTGTAAGGTCGCGCTCTGCCGAGTTTGATGGCAAAGATGAGATGCCGGGTGATATAGTACTATTATCTATAGGCCGCTTCTCGTATCCTAAGAATTATGACAATCTACCGGATATTGCCCGTCGACTTGTTCAAAGCGTAGGAGATGGTCTGCGATGGTATATAATAGGTTATGGAGGAGATGAGGCTCTTATCCGAGCTAAGATAGCCGAAGCCGGTATGGAGAATCATGTGGTGATACTCGGTAAGCGCGACAATCCCTATCCTTATATTAAGGCTTGTGACTTATATGTGCAACCGTCGAGGTACGAGGGCAAGAGTGTGACAGTACGGGAAGCGCAAATGCTTGGAAAGCCTGTTGTTGTTACTGATTATCCGACAGCCGGGAGTCAGGTACATCATGGAGAAGATGGTATCATCGTCCCGATGGACAATGCCGGGTGTGCGGCAGGTATAGCAGATTTGCTTGCTGATCCTGAATTGATGCGTAAACTTAAAGAGCAGGTAAGGAAGTCAGACTTCGGCAATATGGCAGAAGTTGAGAAATTTTACAGACTTATATGCTGAGTAAGCTAAAAAATATATTTAAGAAACTTGTGTATCGTATGCGTGGTACGCATACTACTGAGGAGCTGATTGATGCCGGATTACGTGTAGGATGCAATTTCGTACCGATGGTAGGGTGTATCATCGATCCTGCACATTGTCATCATATCGTGATTGGTGACGACGTCACGTTTGGGCCGCGGGTGCATATTCTCGCCCACGATGCTTCTCTGAAACGACATTTGGGATATGCCCGTATCGCCAATGTGAATATTGGCAACCGGGTCTTCATAGGAGCAGACACTGTGGTGATGCCAGGAGTGACAATTGGTGATGATGCTATCGTAGGAGCCAACAGTACTGTGACCCGCTCGATACCTCCAAGGACTGTGGTTGCCGGATCGCCCGCAAGAGTAATTTGTTCGCTCGACGAGTATCTCGCCCGGCATCGGGAAGCTATGAAGACGCGGCCTGTTTTTGGCGAGGAGTATTCACTTCGCAGCAATCCTTCGATTGCACGACGCCGCGAGATGTATGACCGACTGAGTGATGGAGGTAACGGATATATAGTATAATATCATGACGTCACTATATTTTATATCTCCTTTTATATACTCAACCGTATACCTGTGGATGGCGACCGTCCTCAGTCTCGCGGCTGCATGGGTATGTGCGGGGAAGGATAACGAGCGTTTGTTGCGTGGCTCGCATTCGTCGGTTACCAATACTTGGTTGGTGGCCTCGGCTTTGACACTCTTCTTCGGTACGCGTCCGATACATTACGTGTTTGGCGACATGGTGATGTATCGTCGTGGCTTTTATGACCGTTACACAACATTTATGTCAGACGGCATGAGTAAAGATTCCGAACCAGTGTGGCTATGGTTACAGGATTTATCACATAATGTGCTGTCCGGAATGCCTCTTTATGCGCAATACACCCTGTTCTGCTTTATTGTATGTGCCACATATATTTTGCTCCAGGCCTGGGCCTGTGTTAGAATCAGCAAGCGACACTCTTATTTGCTCCTACTGATGCTTGTAGCCAATTTCGGTTTTTATGCATATTGTGTGAATGGTATGCGAAATGGTATGGCTTGTGCAATGCTGCTTTTGGCAATCTCATATATGACGCCACATTTTGCAGACAAAGTAAAAGCAGTTGTACTCTGTCTGTTGGCCTTCTTGATACACAATTCTGTAATCATACCGATTGTCGCACTAATAGGGGCTTATTATATATTGAAAGATACACGAAAATGTATATATGTGTGGCTGGCATCAATTGTGGTAAGTTTGGTGGCAGGTAGTTTTATGGAAAACTTCTTCGTTGGCCTTGGTTTCGGCGACCGCATGAGCGGATATATTACCAACGTGAATTCTACGATTGTATCTGAGTTTGGTAGTGATGCTATCGGCAGATATAATATTAGTTTCCGATGGGACTTTCTGCTTTACAGTGCAGCTCCGATAGTGATGGGGTGGTATGTGGTGTGCAAGAAGAAAATCAAGGACCGTAAATATGAGTTGCTGCTGAATACGTACATACTGGCCAACTGTGTGTGGGTAATGCTCATACGCGCTTTCTTTTCAAATCGTTTTGCCTACCTGTCATGGTTTATGTACGGGGTGGTACTCGCATATCCGTTCCTAAGATTCAAAATTTTCAAGCACCAGGGTATGGTATTGGCCGCTGTATTGGTCGGGAACATTCTATTCACTTGGCTATTTTGGTAAATATGATACGGTTGGCTTTGCTCATTGGATACAATCTGCTGCGGTGGACGGCGCGCCGACTGGTCAGTCGGGGGCGTCTGCGTGCAGACGCTCTGGAGAGAATCTCTCCTCATGCCGCTGTAAAGCGATATGGTGATGCATCGATTGAGCTCGGTCGCAATCTTGATATCGCTCCCGGATGTGAGCTGCTTGCCTCGGGCACGGGATGCCTCAAGGTCGGCGACGGTACTTATATGAACCGCTATTGTATGATTAGTTGTCAGAAGGCTGTTAGCATAGGGCGAGGATGTATGTTTGGCCCCGGAGTCAAGATTTTTGATAACAATCACCGCTTTAGCCGCGACGGAGGAGTAAGTACACAGCTCAGCGCGGCTGCGATTGAGATTGGCGACCGTTGCTGGCTGGCGTCGGATGTGGTAGTGCTCAAGGGTACGACTATCGGCGAAGGATCTGTAATTGGCGCCGGATGTGTCGTGAGCGGGATTATACCGCCACATTCGCTGGTACGGGCAGTCGCGCCGGCATATACAATTGAAAATATACGATGATACCTGATAAGATACATTACTGCTGGTTTGGCGGGCGCGACTTGCCCGAGGATGCGCAGCGCTGCATAGAGTCGTGGCGCCGGTATTTTCCGGGCTATGAGATATGCCGCTGGGACGAGAGTAATTTCGATGTCGATGCCATACCTTATACGCGAGAAGCCTACGCTGCCGGCAAGTACGCCTTTGTGAGCGACTTCGCACGATTTTGGATATTGCATCGGGAGGGTGGGGTGTACTTTGATACTGACGTGGAGGTGGTGCGCGACATGCGCGCTCTGATTGGCCACGGAGCTTATATGGGGTGCGAGATAGACGGAGGGCAAGGCATCGCTGTCAATCCCGGCCTCGGAGCTGCTGTGGAGGCCGGGCATCCGATGTATGCCGAGATTATAGATTTTTACAGACATCATAATTTCCGGCAGCCCGACGGCGGCATAAACCCTTATGCCGTGGTACGCATCACCACCGATACTCTTATACGTCACGGTCTGCTCGACCGTCCCGGCAAGCAGACTGTCGACGGCATAAACATATACCCGGCCGAATACTTCAATCCGCTCGACGATGCCACCGGTCGTCTGCATCGTACCGACCGAACATACTCCATCCATTGGTATTCGAAGACGTGGCTTGACGTAAACCCGATGCGGCAGCGGCTGAGCCGCATGGCCCACCGCATGCTCGGCAAAGGCTTTTTCACACGTTTCAGACGATGAAGACTCTTACAATATTTACGCCCGCATACAACCGCGCCCACACCATCGGCCGCACCTACGAAAGTCTGTGTCGACAGACCAGCCGCGACTTTGAGTGGCTGGTGGTTGACGACGGCTCGAGCGACAACACAGCCGAGCTGGTACGCGGCTGGATAGCCGAGGCCGACTTCCCCATACGCTATATCCGGCAGGATAACCAAGGCATGCACGGCGCCCACAATACCGCCTATGCCAATATCCACACCGAGCTTAATGTATGTATTGACTCCGACGACTGGATGCCCGACGATGCCGTGGAAAAAATCATTACTTTCTGGCGCGATAGAGGTTCGGCCGCTTATGCCGGCATCGTTGCCCTTGACCAGAGAGAGGACGGCGAAATTATCGGCAGTCGTTTCCCGGCCGGAATGACCGACACCACTTTGCAAGGATTTTACGCTTCGGGCGGTAGCGGTGACAAGAAGCTCGTATATCGCACGGATGTAATCTGTAAGTATCCGGAATATCCGCTTTTTGAAGGAGAGCGCTATGTCGGACTTGCGTATAAATACATGCTCATTGACCGCGATTATAAGTTGCTCACACTCGACGAGCCTCTGGTGACGGTGGAGTATCAGCAAGACGGGTCAAGCTACAACATGTACCGTCAATACTGGAATAATCCGCGCGGCTTTGCATTTTTCCGTCGTACTGAGATGGTGTGCGCGCCCACTCTGAAACGCCGTTTTGAGTCGTGTGTACACTATGTCTCCAGCTCAATCATATCGGGCAACCGCCGTTTTCTGCAAGAATCGCCGCAGAAACTGCTTACACTGGCCGCGTGCCCGCTGGGATTGTTGTGGTATCTCTGGATAAGGTCAAGGGTAAAGTCAAATGCAAAAATGAAAATCGGATGAATACGGTGTTGCAGAATGACCTCTACCGATATGAGGGTAAGGCCAGTCGCAGACTTTTTGTCAGATTGCGATACATACTTTTTACCCCGGGGTTTCAGTTTACATATTGTTGGCGTAAGGCGTCCATGGCCCGCAATCCTGTGGCCCGATTTTTCTGGCGAGTGTTGCATCGGCGCTGTATGTTTCAACCGGGATACAGATTCCGGTCGGTACAAAGATAGGCGAAGGGCTCAGAATTGCCCACTTCGGCAGCATTGTGGTAAACCCCGACGCGGTAATTGGCCGAAACTTCTCGATTGCCCAAGGGGCGCTTATCGGAAGTGCCCAAGGGAAACGGAAAGGTGTACCGACGATTGGCGACAATGTCATCGTGGGGGCAAATGCCATAGTATTGGGAGGCATAAACATCGGCGATTACGTGATGATTGCACCCGGAGCGTTTGTCAATTTCGATGTGCCGGACAATTCGATTGTCATAGGTAATCCCGGAACCATAATTCCGGCGACACGTCCGACCGATAAGTACAACGTATACTTAGTCTGACATGAAGATACTGCAAGTAATCACGTCGATGGAAGTCGGCGGAGCCGAGGCCCTGGTAGCACAGATAGCGCCTATGATGCGCGACCGCGGTCATGAAGTGGAAGTGGCTCTTTTTGACGGAAAGGATACGGTATTGACTCGTCGGCTTGAGGAAGCCGGCATACGCATCCATCGCTTCTCGCGAGGCGGCTCGGTATACAATCCGATGCATATATTGCGTCTGGTACGACTTATGCGACGCTTCGACCTTGTGCATACCCATAACACATCGCCGCAATACTTTGCAGCAGCGGCAGGACTGTTATGCTCGGTGGTGCTTTGCACCACCGAGCATACCACCTCGAACCGCCGTCGCGGTTCGAGGTGGTATGCTCGGCTCGACAGGTGGATGTACGGGCGATACGGGCGGGTGATATGCATATCGCGCAAGGCTGAGGAGAATCTGCGGGCGTTTATCGGCTCTGATTCGGAGCGGATTCTGACCATCAACAATGGTATTGACCTGAAGCGGTTTGCCTCGGCTCGTCCGATACCGGGCTTCAAGCCCGACGGATACCGAGCCATAGTCATGGTGGCCGGGTTCCGCTGGGAAAAAGATCAGGATACGCTCATAAGGGCACTGCGGATTCTGCCGGAGCGGTTTATGCTGTATCTGGTCGGAGCGGGCGAGCGTATGGTCGAGTGCCGTAAGCTGGCCGAGGAACTTGGCGTGTATCCGCGCGTAAGATTTACGGGGCTGAGCGACAACGTGCCGGGAATACTGGCCTCGGCCGACTATGCCGTGATGTCGTCGCATTTCGAGGGGCTGTCGCTATCGTCGGTCGAGGGTATGGCAGCCGGCAAGCCTATGTTGGCGTCGGATGTCGACGGACTGCGCGAGGTGGTGCGCGGCGCAGGTGTGCTTTTTGAGCACGGCAACCATATCGATTTTGTAGACAAGATAATGGCTCTCGACGCTGATCCGGCCGAATATGCACGTGTGGCCGAAGCCTGCCGCGCACGGGCCGCTAAATTTGACATAAACAGGATGGTCGATGCATACGACCGCATATACAGACAGTTGCATGACTGACATAAAACCGAAGCTCCTGCGTGTGATGACACACGACATCAGCCTTGACGCCCTTGTCGAGGGCCAGCTCCGCTACCTCTCCGAGAATGGTTTTGAGGTGGTGGGTGTGGCCGCCGATACCGGACGTATGGAAGGCATAGCTCGCCGCGAGGGTGTGAGATGCGTAGACCTGCCGATGCACCGCGAGATATCGCCGATGGCCGATCTCCGCTCGCTTTGGCGCATGATACGGCTCATACACCGCGAGCGTCCCGACATCGTGCATGCCAATACACCGAAGGGCTCGCTTCTGGCGCTGGTGGCCTCGTGGCTATGCCGGGTGCCGGTGCGTATATATTATGTGACCGGCCTGCGCTTTGAGACAGCGACCGGCGCTATGCGCACTCTTCTCAAGACTATGGAGCGCATCACATGCCGCTGCGCCACCGAGGTCATCCCCGAGGGCGACGGAGTGGCGCGCACTCTCCGTGCCGAGGGCATCACCCGCCGGCCTCTGCGCAAGGTGCACAATGGCCAGATACGCGGCATAAATCTCGAGTATCTCAACCCCGGACAGGTAAAAGTCGAGCGCACGACACAGCCCGGAGTCACGACGTTCATATTTATAGGCCGTATCGTGGGCGACAAGGGTATCAGCGAGCTGGCATGGGCATTCGACAGGCTATATCGCGATACCGGCGGCAACGTGCGCCTGCTGCTTGTCGGGGATTATGAGGATGCGCTCGACCCGGTCGACGACAGTGCACGCCGTCTGCTGCGCGAGAATCCGGCTGTGACTTTTGCCGGACTTCAATCAGATATACGTCCGTGGCTGGCCGCGTCTGATGTGCTCGTGCTTCCGTCGTACCGCGAGGGTTTTCCCAACGTGGTGCTCGAGGCCGGGGCCATGGGGCTGCCGGTGGTAGTGACCGATGTCAACGGTGCCGACGAGGTCATCACCGAGGGCTACAACGGTCTTATCGTGCCGCGTCGCGATGCCGATGCGCTATACAAGGCCATGAGCCGCATGCACTCCGAGCCGGAAGAGCGCCGGGCCATGGCGTCGGTGGCGCGCGGTGTGATTGTTGAGAAATTTGACCGCCACGACATATGGGTGGCGATGCGCAAAAGATATATAGAATTATTGAATGGCAAACTGGTATAAATCCTGGGGCAAGCGAGCTTGTGATATTATTGCCGCGGGCAGTGGTCTGATACTGTCGAGCCCCGTCTTTCTCATCGTCGCGGTCGGCTTGCATTTTGCCAACCGAGGCGCCGGAGTATTCTTCCGTCAGAAACGCATCGGACTCGACAACAAGGTATTCTACCTCATCAAATTCAAGTCGATGAACGACCGCCGCGGGCCTGACGGGCTCCCGTTGCCCGACGCCGAGCGCCTTACGCCGCTCGGACGCCTGGTGCGCTCGACATCGCTCGATGAGCTGCCCCAGCTCATCAATGTACTCAAAGGCGACATGAGCCTTATCGGGCCGCGCCCGCTCACGATGGACTACTCCCATGTATTCAGCGATGAACATCGCCGCCGCCACGAGGTGCGCCCCGGCATCACCGGGCTCGCGCAGGTGCACGGCCGCGGTTTCTGCAAACTGAGCCGCAAGTTTGCCTACGACGTGCAGTATGTCGACGAGTGCAGCCTCAAGATGGATCTCGGTATCGTCATGCGCACAATCAGACTGGTGCTCGTGCGGGAGGACGTCGGCACCGGCGATGCCATGATGGAGGAGATTGACGACCTCGGTTTCGAGGAGCGTATGCGCGAGTACTACCGCACCCACGAGTACGACGTATGATGGAGTACGGCTCAGACTTCCATGTATGCGACTTTCTCGTCGGCACGGCGACTTTGCCGAGCCGCATCGCCGGGAGCCGACGATATATGTCGGGGCGAGGCGCGCTCGCGGCGCTGGCGCAATGGCGCGGGTACCGCCGCATATATGTGCCGTCGTACTTCTGCCACGAATCGGTAAGCGCTATCCCGGGCGTAGTGTATTACCCATATGCCCCCGGCGAGGATATGGTATCGGCCATAAAGGCCACCGGCTCCGGCCGGGGCGATGCAGTGCTTGTGTGCAACTACTGGGGTCTCTATACCCGTCCCGACTACACAGGTATAGACTGCGAGATAATCGAAGACCATACCCACGACCTGCTGAGCAGGTGGGCTTTGCAGTCTGAGGCGCATTGGTGCATAGCCTCCTTGCGCAAGACCCTGCCCATACCCGACGGAGGGTTGCTATGGTCGCCTGTCGGACGTGACTTACCGCCGCAGCCGCCGGTCGACAGTCGCTGGGCATCAGCTATGGAAGCGCGCTACCGGGCAATGGACTCCAAGCGTCGCTACCTGCAAGGGGAGCCTGTCGATAAAGCAGCCTTCCTTGAGTCGTTTGGCCTGACGGAAGAGCAGTTTGACGATGAGTGTACGAGCGATTGGTCGGAGCATACAACTGACATAATCTCCCGCCTTGATATCGATGCCTGGTATGCAGCCAAACGCAGCAACCGCGAAATCCTCATCACCTCGCTCGCCCCTATTGCCGGATGCGACATCCTGCAGCCGACCGAGGCAGACGCGACGCCTTTCTCGCTCATACTGCTGTTTGAGAGCGCCGGCCGCCGCGAGCAAGTGCGACGTGCGCTCATAGCAAAAGACATCTATCCGGCGGTGCTGTGGCGGCTTCCCGACGGCACATATGACCCCGCCGGCATATCGGGGCGCATGCTCTCGGTGCACTGCGACGGGCGCTACTCAGCCGCCGACATGAGGGATATGGCAGGGACTCTGAAAGAAATACTTGTACAGTGATGATGCAGATTATAGCTCATGGCGATGCGGAGCGCTGGGATGCGGCGCTTGCAGCCTTTCCGGTAAAGGATATATACTATATGCGCGGCTATGTCGAGGGATTCCGACGGCATGGCGACGGCGAGCCTGTACTTATGCTGTGGTCGGGCGACGACCTGCAGGCGATGTGCGTGATGATGAAGCGTGATATCGCAGCAGACCCTCGCTTTGCCGGCCATATCCCTTCCGGTACATATTTCGACATGACCACCCCCTATGGCTATGGCGGCTTTATCTTCAGCCGCGCACCGCGAGCCGGAGAGCTTGCCGGGCTGCGCGAGGCCCTTTACGATGCCTTGCGCGCAGAGGGTGTGATTTCGGCATTTTTCAGATTTCACCCTCTGCTGGGCAATGCCGATGCCTCCCGACCGCTGATGGAGGTCGTGGACCTGGGCAAGACCATCGCGATGGATACAAGCGACGCCGATGTGATATGGGCCAATATATCGAGTAAAAACCGCAATGTAATACGCAAAGCCGAGCGCTCGGGTGTGGTGATACACGAGGGGAGCGGCAAGGAGCTTTTCGACGAGTTTGTGCGGATATACAATGCCACCATGGATCATGACCATGCGCTGCCGTATTACTACTTTGCCGAGCCTTACTACGAGTCGGTGCGCGACAGCCTCGCCGACAATCACCGCATCTTCTACGCCGAGCTCGACGGCCGTATAATATCGGCGGCCATCATGCTGTATGCCGGAGAGGTGATGCACTATCATCTGTCGGGCTCGGTACTGGAGTACCGACCGCTGGCGCCGTCAAATCTGCTGCTGTACCGCGCGGCCGTGTGGGCCTCGGAGCATGGCATCAAAGCTTTTCATCTCGGCGGAGGAGTCGGCTCGGGCGAAGACAACCTGTACAAATTCAAGGCCGCCTTCAACCGTCGCTCCGATTGCCGCTTCTCCATCGGCCGTATGACCGTCGACCCTGAGAGATACGCCGGGCTGGTGGCGATGCGCACCGATGAGGGCTTTGACAGCAGCTCATCATTTTTCCCGCTGTACAGGTCGTAAAAGTCACCCCCGTAAAATCAGCAGCGGCCGGAGGAATGAACCCCTCCGGCCGCTGCTGATTTTACAGCTGTGTGAGTATCAAATCACGCCCTGGGCCATCATTGCGCGGGCGACTTTCAGGAATCCGGCCGTGTTGGCGCCCTTCACATAATTGACATATCCGTCGGTGCCGGTACCGTATTTCAGACACTGGGCGTGTATGTCGGCCATGATGTCGCGCAGCTTGGCGTCTACTTCCTCGGCGGTCCAGCTCACCTTCTGAGCGTTCTGAGCCATCTCAAGACCGCTCACGGCGACACCTCCGGCATTGGCGGCTTTGCCGGGCGCATACAGGATACGCGCGGCTTGGAACTCGCGTATGGCCTCGGGCGTGGACGGCATATTGGCACCCTCGCTCACGGCAATCACGCCGGCTGCAAGCAGCGCGCGGGCGTCGTCGCCATCGAGCTCGTTCTGTGTGGCAGAGGGCATGGCGATATCGGCGGCCACGTGGCGCCACGGACGCTCGCGACGGTAATAGACGCAGCGGTCGGGGTGGCGCTCGGCAAACTCGCTGATGCGTCCGCGGTACATGGTCTTCAGCTCAAATATTTCCTCGAAGTCGTCGGCCGTGAGACCGTCGGCAATCACCACCGAGCCGTCGCTGTCGCTCATCGACACGACCTTGGCGCCGAGCGAGAGCAGTTTCTGCGCCGTATACAGCGCCACATTGCCCGAGCCGGAGATGGCCACGCGTTTGCCCTCCAGGCTGATGCCGCGGGTGGCCAGCATATTGAGCAGGAAATATACATTGCCGTACCCGGTAGCCTCGGGGCGCATGAGCGAGCCGCCGAAATCGATGCCTTTGCCGGTGAACGTACCCGTAAACTCGCGGGCCATCTTCTTGTACCAGCCATACATGTATCCCACCTCGCGGCCGCCTACACCGATATCGCCGGCGGGCACGTCGGTGTCAGGGCCGATGTTGCGCCACAGCTCAGTGACAAATGCCTGGCAGAAGCGCATGATTTCCATATCGCTCTTACCGCGTGGTGAGAAGTCGCTGCCGCCCTTGGCGCCGCCCATGGCAAGCGTAGTGAGAGAGTTTTTGAATGTCTGCTCGAAAGCGAGGAATTTAAGTATCGACAGATTGACCGACGAGTGAAAGCGTATGCCTCCCTTGTACGGGCCGATGGCATTGCAGTGCTGGATACGGTAGCCCATATTGTTGCGTACCTTGCCATGGTCGTCGACCCACGACACGCGGAATGTAAACACGCGATCGGGTATGCAGAGCCTCTCGAGGAGATTCTGGGCGTCGAAAGCCGGATAACGGTCGTATACGTCGGCTATCGAGCCGACCACTTCTTCTACAGCCTGCAGGTACTCGGGCTCGCCGGGAAACCGCCCGCGCAGGCTATCCATAAATTGTGAAACGTTCATCTGGATATGTAATCTAACTTGTGAATCCGGCGGCAAATTTACACAAATTCCGCCGGATTGCAAAATTTGTGATTGGTCAGATATCGAGTTCGATTGACACCGGGCAGTGGTCTGAGCCGGTGATGTCGGCGTGAATCTCTGCCGATTTCAGGTGCGGTGTGAGCCGCTCGGAGATGAGGAAATAGTCGATACGCCAGCCGATATTCTTGGCGCGGCTGTTGAAGCGGTAGCTCCACCAGGAGTAAGCCTCGCGCCGGTCGGGATGCATGTAGCGGAAAGTGTCGACAAATCCACGGTCGAGCAGCCGGCCAAAGGATGCACGCTCCTCGTCGGTAAAGCCCGGATTGCGGTGGTTGCGCTGGGGATTGGCCAGATCGATGTCCTGATGTGCCACATTGAGGTCGCCGCATATCACCACCGGCTTGCGGCTGTCGAGCTCCGAGACATACGCCGCGAAAGCCTCGTCCCACTCCATGCGGTAGTCGAGCCGCGCCAGCTCGGTCTGTGAGTTGGGTGTGTAGCAGCATACCAGGTATATCTTGCCGAGGTCGAGCGTGAGCACACGTCCCTCGGTGTCGTGTTCGGCCATGCCGATACCGCGCGTGGCGTCGGCCTCGGTGTCGCGGGCTATGATGGCAGTGCCGGAGTAGCCCTTGCGCTCGGCGTAATTGCAGTACACGCGATATCCGTCGAAATTGAGGTCGAGCTGCCCCTCCTGCATCTTTATCTCCTGCAGGCACACACAGTCGGCGTCAAATCCCGCAAATATGTCGGCAAATCCCTTGCCCATGACGGCTCGCAGGCCGTTGACATTCCAGGATACAAGTTTCATTGGCTGTCAGAATTTCAGTACGAGCTCGGCCACGATTTTGTCGCCGAGACCGTCGGGAGCAGATACTCCGCTGTTGTAAAAATACTTTTCGTAGTTGAGCCGCAGGTCGGCGTGGCGGGTGCCGGCGATGCGGCTCATGGTGGCGCCTAAGGTGATGCGGCGGCGCGCCGGCTGATTGGTATACAGCAGCCCCGTGTCGTCGCGGCGGCCGTCGGAGCCGGCCGTCATCACATCAAACCGCCCCTGAAACGAGGCTTGATTGAAAATCCCCGCGCGCACAGGCATGGCGTAGTCTACCCAGGCGTGTGCAGCATGAGTGGCACGATGGCTGCGGCCGGTATAATGCTTGTACATATACTCGGCCTCGGCCTGCCAGCGTCCGCAGCTGTATACGACGGCCGCGTCGGCGATATTGTAGCGCACAGAGTCGGGCGAGTCGCTTACCACGCCTGTGGCCACCTTGAAGTCGCCCAGCGAGGCGACAGCCTTGGCAGCCCATGTCTTCTGATGCGACCAAGCCTTATGGTCGCCGATTGTGCCGGGGTCAAATACACCGGCCTCGACCTCGACCGGCACGGCGGGTATGGCGTACGACGCCTTGACGCCGACGGCGCGGCGGTTGCAGATATACCGGCCGATAAAGGAGCGGTTGGCAAAGATGTAGTTTCCAGGGCCGCGGAAAGTATCGATGCCAAAGGGCACACGAAACTGACCGGCCTGCACGCGGAAGCCGCGGAAAAGCGACATGCGCACCCATCCGTCGAGAAACTTCATCGACCCGCAGTCGCAGAGGTCGGCCTGCATGAAATAGTCAATCGGCGCGGCAATCTTGCCGGCGAGAGTCACGCGGGCATTGCGCAGCTGAAAGCGGTTGAGACCGCCGTCGGTCTGCATCTCCCAGCGGGCACGTATCGTGCCGCCGATTTTGGGCATGTAGTCGACCTTGGTAGCGGGTATGCTGTCGGCGCTCGCTGCGAGCGCCGACAGGGTGAGTATTGCAGCTGTGATGAATCTCATGGGCGATATGGTCACTTGGCGCGGGAGTTGTAAGCCTCCAGGGCTTTCTCAAGCACCACCATGGCGCGGGCGAGGTCGGCGCGGTTGAGCACATAAGCCATGCGCACCTCGTTGAGTCCGCGACCGGGTGTGGTGTAGAAGCCTGAGGCCGGAGCCATGAATACGGTCTCGCCCTCGTAGTCGAAGTCGGTAAGGCACCAGCGGCAGAAGTCGTCGGCATCGTCGACCGGCAGGCGTACCACCGTGTAGAAAGCGCCCATCGGTATGGGAGTGTAGCAGCCCGGGATGCGGTTGATACGGTCGACCAGAAATTTGCGCCGCTCCACATATTCATTGTAGGTCTCGAGCATATACTCGGCCGGGGTGTCGATGGAAGCCTCAGCCACAATCTGGCCCAGCAAGGGCGGGCTAAGACGGGCCTGGCAAAATTTCATCACATTCTTCTTAAGCTCCTTGTGCTTGGTGATGAGCGCTCCGATGCGTATGCCACACTCATTGTAGCGCTTCGACACCGAGTCGATCAGCACCACCTGCTCCTCTATGCCCGGCAGATGAAATGCCGAGATATACGGCGCGCCCGTGTAGCAAAACTCGCGGTAGACCTCGTCGGAAAAGAGGAAGAGGTCGTGGCGCAGCACCAGGTCGCGTATCTGCAACATCTCCTTCATGGTGTAGAGATAGCCGGTGGGATTGTTGGGATTGCAGATGAGTATACCCTTGGTGCGCGGAGTGATAAGCTCCTCAAACTTCTCCACCGGGGGCAGCTCGAAGCCATCGTCGATGCTGCTCGGGATGGTGACTATCTTGGCGCCGGCCGAGATGGCAAAGGCCATGTAATTGGCATACGCCGGCTCGGGAACGATGATTTCATCGCCGGGGTCGAGGCAGGCCATAAACGCAAAGAGTACGGCCTCGGAGCCGCCGGTGGTGACGATGATGTCGTCGACGTCAACATCGATATTGTATCGCTTGTAGTAGTCGCGCAGCTTCACGCGCAGCGAGCGCAGACCCTCAGAGGGGCTGTACTCGAGCACTTTGCGGTCGATATGGCGCAGCGCTTCAAAAGCCTGGGGCGGAGTGGGCACGTCGGGCTGGCCGATATTGAGGCGGTACACCTTGATACCGCGCTGCTCGGCCTCGGTGGCATAGTGCACCAGGCGACGGATAGGGGAGGCGGGCATCTGCTCGCCGCGTACGGATACTGAAGGCATAGGCAGCGGCGATGGGTCAGAGTGCCAGGAGCTGCTCCACCTTGGCGCGGAGATTGTCGATAGACTGCGAGCCTACCAGGCGCAAGTCGGTCTTCTTGCCGTCTTTGAAAAAGAGGATGGTGGGCAGCGACATGATACGGTATTCAGAGCTGATGTCGCCTTCCTCGTCGACATTGTACTTGCCGATCTCCACGCGGCCCTCGTACTCCTGAGCCAGCTGGTCGATGGCGGGTGCCATAGCGCGGCAGGGGCCGCACCATGTCGCCCAGAAATCGATTACAACGGGCTTGCCCGATGCTATGATGTCGCGGATATTCTCGTCTGTGAAAGTCTGTGCCATGATTGTATGGTATGTTTTATGAGTTTATATTACTTCTTGGGGTTTATCTTGTACGGAATGTCGGCCTCGTCGAGCCGGCGCAGGAAGTCGCGGTCGATGCGTATGCGCTTTGACGATGCCAGCGGCAAGGCGCGCTCGATACTCGGGTCGTAGACCTGGATGTTGAGGCCGATGCGGTAGGCATCGCTGTCGGGGGTGGCCGTGACCTGCTCCTTGATGAGGTCGGCAAAGCTGCTCAGGCCGTGGTCGGCCGTGGTGGTGAGGGTGATGCTGTCGATGAGCTTGCCCTTTACCTCGTCGAGGGGAGTAATGGATACCAGATTGAAGCGCACCGTGCCCTGGCGGTCGGCCGCATAGTGGCCGCGCACGAGTATCGGGTCGCCGGGCTGGGCGAGATGGCCCCATTGGCGGGCCTGCTCCTGAAACATCACGAAGTCGGAGCTGCCCGAGTAGTCTTCCATCTTCACGATGAGCATCTTCTTGCCCTGACGGGTGAGCCGCTCCTCGGCGCCGGTGACTATACCGCCAAAGGCCACCTCCATCCCGTCGACCGGGCTGAGTTCCGAGCGCTCCTTCAAAGACATATTGGTGCCGTAGGTGAGGTCGAGATAATACGGGTCAAGCGGATGCGCCGACAGAAACATGCCCACCAGCTCGCGCTCCTTGTTGAGCCGCTGCACATTTCCCCAGGCCAGGGCCGAGGGTATGCGGGGGCGCGCCTCGCTGTTGAGCTGCTCGTCGGCAAAGTCAAAGAGCGATGCCTCCTGGCGCAGCTGCGCCTTCTGGTGCATGTCGCCGTAGCGCAGCAGCTGCTCCGGGATACTGTCGCCCTGGCGTCCGCTGCCCTCGTCGACAAGATCCTCGCGCTTGAGAGTGTCGAAGCAGTCGAAAGCTCCGGCCAGCGCGAGATTTTCAAACACGCGGCGGTTGATGGCTCGGGCAGGCACTCGCTCCACGAAGTCGTATATATCGGTAAAGGGACGGTCGGCGCGGGCCTTGACAATCTCCTCCACCACCGTGTCGCCGATACCGCTGATAGCCGACAGACCGAATCGGATGGCATTGCCGCCGTCGGCCACGCCGAAATCGCGTACCGACTCGTTGACGTCGGGCCCCTTGACGGTGATGCCCATGTTGCGGCACTCGTCCATGAAGTTGGTCAGCTTGGCCGAGTCGGCGCGGTTGTGTGTGAGCACAGCGGCCATATACTCGGCCGGGAAGTGAGCCTTGAGATAGCCGGTCTGGTATGCCACCCATGAGTAGCAGGTGGCGTGACTCTTGTTGAAGGCATAGGAGGCAAACTTTTTCCAGTCGGCCCATATCTTTTCGAGAGTCTCCCGCTTGTGACCGTTTTTCTGGCCGCCTTCGTAGAAAAGTGTTTCCAGCTCGTTCATCTTGGCGATGAGCTTCTTACCCATAGCCTTGCGCAGAGTGTCGCTCTGGCCGCGTGTAAAGCCGGCCAACAGTCGCGACAGCAGCATGACCTGCTCCTGGTATACGGTCACGCCGTATGTATCCTTGAGGTAACGCTCCATCACCGGGATATCGTATACGATGGGGGCGTGGCCGAGCTTGCGGGCGATGAAGTCGGGGATGTAGTCCATGGGGCCCGGGCGGTAGAGGGCGTTCATGGCTATGAGATCTTCAAATACCGACGGCTGCAGCTCGCGCAGATACTTCTGCATACCGGCCGACTCAAACTGGAACGTACCTACCGTGCGGCCCTGCGAGTAAAGCGCGTAAGTAAGCTCGTCGTCGATGGGGATATTGTCGATATCGATGTCGATGCTCCGCGATGCCTTGACATTGGCAATGGCTGTCTTGATGATGCTGAGAGTCTTCAGCCCCAGGAAGTCCATCTTGATGAGGCCGGTCTCCTCAATGACGCTGCCCTCATATTGGGTGACAAGCAGCTTGCCCTCCTCCTTGTCGTCGGCGGTGCTAACGGGCACCCAGTCGCTGACGTCGTCGCGGCAGATGATGACGCCGCAGGCATGCACGCCCGTATTGCGCACATTGCCCTCAAGCTCCTTGGCATAGCGCAGGGTGGTGCGCACGGTGGGGTCGGGCGACTCCAGCTCGGGCTTGAACTCGGCCACGTAGGAGTAGCAGTTGGAAAGCGTGGGCTTCAGCTCCTTGCCGTCTTTGAGCGGCATGTGGGCCGGGATGAGCTTGCACAGGCGATTGGCCTCGGGGATGGGCAGCTGCTCCACGCGGGCCACATCCTTGATGGCCGACTTGGCCGCCATAGTGCCGTAAGTGATGATATGGGCGACATTGGCCTCGCCGTACTTGCGGGTGACATAGTCGAGCACGCGCTTGCGGCCGTCGTCGTCAAAGTCCACGTCGATATCGGGAAGCGATATACGGTCGGGATTGAGAAAACGCTCGAAAAGCAGGTCGTATTTCAGCGGGTCGATCTGTGTGATGCCCAGGCAGTATGCCACCACAGAGCCTGCGGCCGAGCCTCGGCCCGGGCCGATGCTCACATCAAGCTCCTCGCGGCCCACGCGTATGAAATCCTGCACGATGAGGAAGTAGCCCGGAAAGCCCATCGTCTTCATGATGTGCAGCTCAAAATTGATGCGCTCCTCGACCTCTTCGCTCAGCGGGGTGGGGTAGCGGCGCTCGGCCCCCTCATAGGCGAGCTTGCGCAGGTAGTCGGCCTCAAACTTGATGCGGTACAGTTTGTCGTATCCGCCCAGCTTCTTGATCTTGGCCTCGGCATCCTGCTGCGACAGCACCACATTGCCGTGCTCGTCGCGGGTAAACTCGTCAAAAAGCTCCTGCTCGGTGATGCGCCGGCGATACTCCTCCTCAGTACCGAAATCCTCAGGGATGGCAAAGTTGGGCATGATGGGCTCGTGGTCGATGGAGTAAGTCTCCACCTTGTCGATAATCTCCATCGTATTGGAGATGGCCTCGGGGATATCGGCAAATAGCGCCTGCATCTCGGCCGTGGTCTTGAGCCACTCCTGCTTGGTGTAGAGCATACGCTTCTCGTCGGAGAGAAATACCTTGGTGCTCACACATATCAGATGGTCGTGGGCCTCGGCATCCTCCTCGTTGACAAAGTGCGAGTCGTTGGTGGCGATAAGTTTGATATCGTACTTGCGGGCCAGCTCGATGAGCTGAGGCTCGATGGCCTTCTGTATCTCGTACACCTCACGGTTGGCCCGCGGGGCGGTCGCCTTGTGGCGCTGCAACTCGATATAGTAATCCTCGCCAAACGTTTCCTTCCACCAGCGCACTCGGCGGTCGGCTTCCTCAAAGTCGCCGCGGGCGAGCAGCTTGGGTATCTCGCCGCCAAGACATGCAGAGCTGATGATGAGACCCTCGCGGTGGGCCGCCAGCGACTCCTTGTCGGTGCGGGGGTGGAAATAGTAGCCCTCAGTCCAGGCGCGCGATACGAGTTTGATGAGGTTTTTGTATCCGGTCTTGTTTTTGGCCAGCACCACCAGATGTCGGCCGGTGTCGTGCTTGTTGCCGCGGTCGAGGCGCGAGTTTTCGGCCACATACATCTCGCAGCCGATGATAGGCTTGAATATGCGGGCCTTCTGGCGCTCAATCTCAGCCTTAAGGCCCTCGACGCTCTCGCCCTCGGCAGGCTCGGCGCCGGCCTCAAGCTCGCTGATGCGCTTCTCGGCGTCTTTTATGGCGCCCTTGGTAGCCTTGTTTTTCTTGTTGACGTAGTTGATAAACTCCTTCACGCCATACATCACGCCATGGTCGGTAAGTGCCACGCCGGGCATACCGTCGGCCATCGCCTTGTCTACGATGCCGGCTACAGATGCCTGACCGTCGAGCAGCGAGTACTGGCTGTGGACGTGGAGGTGTACAAATCCGCTCATATGATGCCCGTGATTTCAGAGATGTCGCTGAAGCCGTGGCGCTCCAAATAGTCGGCGATGCCGTCGACCACCTTCACGCCCACGGCCGGGTCGACGAAATTGTATGTACCGATCTGTATGGCACGCGCGCCGGCCATGATAAACTGCAACGCATCGTCGGCGCAGGTGATGCCGCCCAAGCCCACCACGGGTATGCCCACCTTGCGGGCCACCTGCCATACCATGCGCACAGCCACCGGCCGCACCGCCGGGCCCGACAGACCGCCCGTGACAGTGCTGATGCAGGCGCGTCGGCGCTCCACATCCACCGCCATAGCCAGCAGAGTGTTGATGAGCGACACGGAATCGGCACCGGCTCCCTCGGCGGCGAGAGCAATCTCGGTGATGTCGGTGACATTGGGCGACAGCTTCACCATGAGGTGACGCGGCCAGTGACGGCGCACCTCGGCGGTCACCTCGGCGGCGCCGGCAGTGGTGGTGCCGAATGCCATACCGCCGGCTTTGACGTTGGGACACGATATGTTGACCTCAATGGCGCGTATGCGGTCGAGCGGCGCCAGGCGGTCGGCCACGGCAGCATAGTCGGCCACCGACTTGCCCGATACGTTGACGATGATCTCAGAGCTGTAGCGGGTGAGCCCGGGGTAGATATGCTCGATGAAATAGTCGACACCCTTATTCTGAAGTCCCACGGCATTTATCATACCCGAGGGTGTCTCGACCATGCGGGGGGCATCGTTGCCCTCGCGGGGCTCCAGGGTGGTGCCTTTCACGATGAATCCGCCAAGACGGTCGAGATCCATGAAATCAGCAAACTCACGGCCGTAGCCAAACGTACCCGATGCAGTGAGCACGGGATTGGACAGGCGCAGACCGGCGCCCAGATCGACACTTAGATTTATTGCCATGTGAGTCGGTTTATATTGAATACAGGGCCTTCGGTGCATACGCATACATTGCCCTCGACAGTCTTTTCAATGCAGCAGAGGCACGCGCCCAAGCCGCAGGCCATCATATTTTCAAGCGATACCTCGCAGTCGATGCCTCGCTCGCGGGCCATGCGCGCCACGGCCTTCATCATGGGAGTGGGGCCGCAGGTGCAGATACGAGAGTAGTCGAGCGCCATCTCGGGCAGGGTAGTCACCAGGCCGTGGTGACCTCGCGAGCCGTCGTCGGTCGACACGGCCACGCGCGCCCCGGGGTACATCTCGGGCAGTGCATCGACATCGGCAGCCGTGCGGCCGCCTATAGCTACTGTGACCTCGGCGCCGGCAGCGACCAGGCTGCGGCAGAGCATCACCAGCGGCGCGCAGCCGACGCCTCCGCCGACAAGCAGCACCTTGTCGCCCGCGCCGGCCGGGGTGAATCCGCGGCCCAGCGGCAGCAGCACATTGAATACCGAGCCCTCGGCGGCCGAGCACAGCCGCGAGGTGGCATCGCCCACCGGGCGCACCAGCATGTGGAGGTGCATCGGGTCGGGCACGTCGCTTATAGAGATGGGACGGCGCAGCAGAGTGCCGTCGATGCGTATCTGTGCAAACTGTCCGGGCAGCACAGCGGGCATCGGCTCGCCGTCGGCGCGGCTGAATACCAGGTGCCACATGCCGCCGGGCAGGCGGCGGCGCGATACGATGCGCAGGTCGAGTAGCTGTTTTGTCATCGGGTGTGAGTATAATATGTGTCGGCAGCGGCGAGAGTCTCGGGGCGGCCTATGTCGTACCAACGTGCGTCGGCCGGCCTGTCATAGCAATGGATGCGATGGTCGATTCCGGCCTCACGGTAAAAGTCGATTATTGAGAATTTGGTATCGTCGGGGGCGTATTTCCGCAGATCGCCGTACAGCGACTGTGACACGATGTGCACGCCGTCGAAGCATCGTGCCTTGGCATTGCGGATTGCGTCGGCCGGCAGCCGGTCGGGCGTCATGCGAGTGCCGTCGGTGCGGTAATATCCGCAAAGCGTGCCCTCGGCGCGGAAGAGCAGGAAGCGGGCGCTGGCGCGGCAGTCGGTGAGCAGGGTGGCGTCGGCGTGCAGGCTGTGATGGGCATCAATCATGGCCCGCAGATCGATATCGGTCATGATGTCGGCATTGTGGATGAGCACCGGCGAGTCGCCGATGAGCGGCAGAGCCTTGCGCAGGCCGCCGCCCGTGTCGAGCAACTCGGGCTCGTGGCTTATGACGATATGGCCGGCCCAGGGCCGGGATGCGATGTGCTCGTGGATTTGCCCGGCAAAGTGATGGGTATTGACCACGATGCGGTCTATCCCGGCGTCGAGCATACGCTCCACCACACGGTCGAGCGCCGGGCGGCCGCCCACCGGCACCAGAGCCTTGGGGTGGGAGTCGGTCCAGGGCTTGAGCCTCGTGCCGTATCCTGCGGCAAAAATCATTCCCGTCATCATGGCGCGTCAGCGGGGGCTGAAGAGTTGCTCGATGTCTTGCTCGCGATGCAGCAGCTCGACCTTGACGCCGTAGCGCTTGTTGATGTGCTCGGCCATGTGCTGGGCACAGTATACCGAGCGATGCTGGCCGCCGGTGCAGCCAAAGGCTACCGACAGATTGGTAAATCCACGCTCCATGTAGCGCTCGACCGAGGCATCTACCAGCGCGTAGCAGTGGTCGAGGAAGGTGATCACCTCGCCGTCGGCCTCAAGAAACTCTATCACCTGCTTGTCGAGGCCGGTAAAGGGCTTGTAGCGCTCGTATTTGCCGGGATTGTTGACCGCGCGGCAGTCGAATACAAAGCCGCCGCCATTGCCCGACGGGTCGGCGGGTATGCCCTTCTTATACGCGAAACTGAGCACGCGCACAGTGAGCTGACGCTTCTGCAGCACGTCGCTGAACTGCTTCATGTCGACCAGCCGCCGCAGCATCGCGGTGAGATAAGGATACTCCTCAAACGGCTCTCCGAGCAGCGCCCGCAGGTTTGCCACGGCAAAGGGTACGCTCTGCATGAAGTGAGGCTTTTTCTCGAAGTATCCGCGGAAGCCGTAGGCTCCGAGCACCTGCAGTGTGCGGAAGAGCACAAAGTGGCGCAGGGTGTAGAGAAATTGCGCCGGGTCGATGTCGCGGTAGCGGCGTACCGAGTCGATGTATTCCAGTATGAGGTCGTGGCGCAGGCTGTCGGGAAAATTGGCCTTGGCCTGCCACAGAAATGAGGCTACGTCGTAGTAAAACGGGCCGCGGCGTCCGCCCTGGAAGTCGATAAACCACGGCTCACCATCGGCAATCATCACATTGCGCGACTGGAAGTCGCGGTACATGAATGTGGTGGAGTCGCTCTGCATCAGCACATCGGCCATGCGGCTGAAGTCGTCTTCGAGCTTGTCCTCCTCAAACTCCAGCCCTGTCGCCTTAAGGAAACAGTACTTGAAGTAATTGAGGTCCCACATGATGCTGCGGCGGTCAAACTCGGCCGCGGGATAGCATTTAGTGAAGTCGAGACCCTCGGCTCCGGCAAACTGGAAGTCGGGCAGCCGGCGTATGGTCTTTACAAGCAGCTCGCGCTCCTCGGGCGAGAATACGCGGGTGAGCCTGCCCTTCTCGATGGCATGGAAAAGCAGTGTGTCGCCAAGGTCGGTCTGCAGATACGACATGCGGTCGGGGGCGACGGCCACCACCCGCGGCACAGGCAGCTGCTTCGATGCAAAGTGTTCGTCGAAAGAGAGGAAAGCGTCATTCTCCTGCACGATGGTGCCCAGCACGCCCACCAGGGTGGGGCAGCCCGGGGCCGACAGGCGGAAGTAACGTCGGTTGCTGCCGCTCGAGGGCAGCTCCTCCACGCTGTGGGGAGTGTGGCCCGTGTGGGCGCGATAAAGGTCTTTGAGTGCTGATTCCATTGTATCAGGTGTTAGTTGCCCATCTCAGACAGGAATTTGATGCGAACCAGACGCACCTCCTCCTCGGTAAAGTCAGGGCACAACTCGCGGTATGCCTCGTCGAGGGAGCCTGTCTGGCACTGGCGGAAATGGTCGAATATGTCTTGCTGATCGTCGGGGTCGAGCATATCGTCGATAAAGTAGGATATGTTGATTTTATTGCCCGAGTTGACAATCGACTCAATCTCGTCGAGCAGCTGGTCGAAGTCGAGGCCGTTGGATACGGCCACCTCGCTCAGGTCAATCTTGCGGTCGATGGCCTGGATGATCGAGATCTTGCGCTTGCTCTTGTTGGCTACCGAGCGCACCCGCAGGTCTTCAGGACGCTCGATATCGTTGTCGTCGACGTAGGTCTTGATTACCTTGATGAAGTCCTCGCCGTATCGGCGCGCCTTGCCCTCGCCCACTCCGGGTATATTCTGAAGCTCGGCCAGAGTCACCGGGTATAGGGTGGCCATGGCGTCGAGCGACGGATCCTGGAATATCACATATGGGGGCAGGTCGAGCTTCTGGGCAATCTTCTTGCGCAGGGCCGAGAGTATGGCATACAGCTGAGGGTCGGCGGCACATCCGGCGCCACCCTGTACGGGCGTGGGCTCCTCGTCGTCGTCGCTGAACTCGCTGTCCTCGACCACCTTGAAAGCCTTGGGATGCTTCATAAACTCGCGGCCGGCATCGGTAAGGCGCAGCGTGCCGTAATTCTCGATGTCGCGGTCGAGCAGCCCGGCCAGGATTGCCTGGCGTATCACAGCGCCGATAAAGCGCGCCTCGGTGCCCTTGGCGCAGCCGAAGACCTCAAGGCGGTCATGGCGGTACGACTGGATGTCGGATGTGGCCTTGCCGAGCATCACATCCGTGATATATTCTGCTTTAAACTTCTCTTTAAGGGCCTGGACAGTCTCCAGTACCGACAGTAGCTCTTCTTTAGCTTCCACTTTTGACTTAGAATTTTTGCAATTATCACAATTGCCGCAGTTGTCGGCCTCGTAGGCCTCGCCGAAGTAGTAAAGGAGAGAGCGCCGCCTGCACACTGCGCTTTCAGCGTAGGCGGCTGTTTCGGCCAGCAGCTGGCGGCCGATTTCCTGCTCGGCCACCGGCTTTCCCTGCATGAATTTTTCCATCTTCTGCAGGTCGCGGTACGAATAGAAAGTAAGGCAGTATCCCTCGCCGCCGTCGCGGCCCGCGCGTCCGGTCTCCTGATAGTACCCTTCAAGCGACTTGGGCATGTCGTAGTGTATGACAAAGCGCACATCGGGCTTGTCGATGCCCATGCCGAAGGCTATGGTGGCGACTATCACGTCGACCCGCTCCATCAGGAATGCGTCCTGATTTGCCGAGCGGGTGGCGGGGTCCATACCGGCGTGGTATGGGAGTGCCTTGATTTTATTGACACACAGCAGCTCGGCCAGCTCCTCAACTTTTTTGCGGCTCAGGCAGTAGATGATGCCAGACTTGCCGGGATGCTGGCGCACGAAGCGTATGATGTCGTGGTCGGTGTTTTTATTCTTTGGCCGTACTTCGTAGTAAAGATTCGGACGATTGAACGATGACTTGAAAACTGCGGCGCCCTGGTTCATGCCCAGGTTCTTCTGGATATCGTGTTGTACCTTTGGTGTGGCGGTGGCGGTGAGCGCTATTACCGGACGTGAGCCTATCTCATTGATGATAGGCCGGATGCGACGGTACTCGGGACGGAAGTCGTGGCCCCATTCCGAGATACAGTGCGCCTCGTCGATGGCATAGAATGAGATCCGCACCGTCTTCAGAAACTCGATGTTGTCTTCTTTGGTGAGCGATTCCGGCGCTACGTACAGCAGTTTGGTGCGGCCGCCCTGTATGTCGGCCTTTACCTTGTCTATCTGCGAGCGGGTCAGGGAGGAGTTGAGAAAGTGGGCGATGGAGTCGTCTTCGCTGAAGTTGCGCATGGCGTCGACCTGATTTTTCATCAGGGCGATCAGCGGCGACACCACTATGGCGGTGCCATCGCTGATAAGAGCCGGCAACTGGTAGCAGAGCGACTTGCCGCCGCCGGTGGGCATGAGCACGAATACATCGTTGTCATCGAGCAGGCTGCGTATGATAGCCTCCTGATTGCCCTTGAAAGTATCGAAGCCGAAGTGGCGCTTGAGGGCTTCGCTGAGGGTGAGAGTGTTCTCCATTGACCGTGGGTGGAATCGGATTGTGAGGTTAGATGTGAGGGGAGAGGGCTTACACGGCGGCAGCCTCGAAATGGGCGTTGGTAAATTTCTCGCGGGCATACTCCGGCGTCACCACAAACTCGGTCACATGTGCCGAGGGGATGTCGTACATGGCGTCGACCATGATGGCCTCGGTGATGGAGCGCAGGCCGCGGGCGCCGAGCTTGTACTCGATGGCTTTGTCGACGATGAAGTCGAGAGTCTCGGGGGCAAAGGTCAGCTTGACATTGTCCATCGCGAAAAGCTTCTCGTACTGGCGGGTGATGGCGTTTTTGGGCTCGGTGAGTACCTTGTGGAGCGCGTCGCGGTCGAGCGGCTCCAGGTGGGTGAGTATGGGCAGGCGACCGATTATCTCGGGGATGAGGCCATACGAGCGCAAGTCTTGGGGAGCGACATAGCGCAGATAGTCTTGCTTGTCGCGCAGGCGGGTACGGTCGCCGTCGGTGGCATAGCCCACCACGTGGCTGTTGAGGCGGTGGGCAATCTTCTGCTCGATGCCCTCAAAGGCGCCGCCGCATATAAAGAGGATATCCTTGGTGTCGACGGGTATCATCTTCTGCTCGGGGTGCTTGCGTCCGCCCTGTGGGGGCACGTTGACGACAGAGCCTTCGAGCAGCTTGAGCAGGCCCTGCTGCACACCCTCGCCCGATACGTCGCGGGTGATGGATGGGTTGTCGCCCTTGCGTGCAATCTTATCTATCTCGTCGATGAATACGATGCCCCGCTGGGCCTTGTCGACGTCGTAGTCGGCGGCCTGGAGCAGGCGGGTGAGCAGGCTCTCGATGTCCTCGCCCACATATCCGGCCTGGGTGAGCACGGTGGCGTCGACGATGGTGAAGGGCACGTCGAGCATACGGGCTATGGTGCGGGCGAGCAGAGTCTTGCCGGTGCCGGTGGGGCCGACGATGATGATGTTGCTCTTCTCGATATCGACATCATCGGCGCCGCGCTCCTGCAGCAGACGCTTGTAGTGGTTGTAGACGGCCACGGAGAGAAATTTCTTGGCCTGCTCCTGCCCGATGACATACTCGTCGAGGCGACGCTTGATCTCGTGCGGGGTAGGGAGCTTGCCGTCCATCTCGCGGGCAAAATCATTCTTTGACTGCTCAGACTGCTGCGGAAATTGCTCGGCAATCATCTGGTGCATCAACTCCACACAGTCGGTGCACACCATGCCGGGGCCTTCATTGGCCGGTATCAGGTATCGCTGCAGGGTGGGGTCGGCCGGCCGGCCGCACCACCCGCACAGCTCCTGCGGTTTGCGCGGGCGTGCCATCAGTGCTTGGCTTTGACGAGTACCTGGTCGATCATGCCATACTCGCGGGCTTCCTCGGCCGTCATCCAGTAGTCGCGGTCGGAGTCGCGCTCGACACGGTCAAAGGGCTGGCCCGAGTGGTCGGCGATGATGGTGTAGAGCTCGTGCTTGAGCTTCTTGATCTCGCGGGCGGTAATCTCGATATCGCTGGCCTGGCCCTGGGCGCCGCCCATGGGCTGGTGTATCATCACGCGGGAGTGGCGCAGCGCAAAGCGCTTGCCCTGCTGGCCCGACACGAGCAGCACGGCTGCCATCGATGCGGCCATGCCGGTGCAGATAGTGGCCACGTCGCTGGAGATATACTGCATGGTGTCGTATATGCCCAGGCCGGCATATACGCTGCCGCCGGGAGAGTTGATGTAGATGCTGACGTCCTTGCCGGGATCGGCCGAGTCGAGGTAGAGGAGCTGGGCCTGAATCACGTTGGCGGTATAGTCGTTGACCTCGGTGCCGAGGAATATGATGCGATCCATCATCAGGCGGGAGAATACGTCCATCTGCGCTACGTTGAGCTGGCGCTCCTCGATGATGCTGGGGTTGATATAATTGGCGCTGATGCTGCTGATTGCCGAGGTGTACTGGTCGAGGGCAAGGCCGTTCATGCCCAGCCCTTTGACGGCGAAGTTGCGAAAATCGTTGGGTTGCATTTCTATGATTGAGTCTTGTATATGCGTAAAAATTATGTTCAAAGTTAGTAAAAAATCGGCAACCGCAGGCAATATTCACAAAAAAAATATGCGGCGGTACGTGTACATATATATAGAGTCATGCCGGCTGCCGCGGGTGTGGCAGCCGGCATGGCTCAGAGGCGAGAGGGTCGCAGTGTTTACATCTCTATGTCGAGAGGCATATAGTGCTGATAGGGGTGGTCGCAGGCAGGGCATACATCGGGAGGAGTGAGGCCCTCGTGAACGTATCCGCATACGAGGCACTGCCACTTGATGGGCTTCTCGCGCTTCCATACCGTACCGTCCTCGACCTGCTTGAGCAGCAGCTCAAACCGCTCGCAGTGACGCTTCTCGATAGATGCGATGGCCTCGAAGTGGGCGGCGATATCGTCGAAGCCTTCCTCGGTGGCAGTCTTGGCGGCGGCGAGATAAAACTCATAGCCCTCCTGCTTCTCTTCCTTGATGGAGGTGCGCAGGTTGTCGGCGGTCTTGCCCAGGAATCCGGCGTCGACCGAGCCGCCGGCGTCGACTACGGTGTCCTCGAGCATCTTGAGGAATACCTTTGCGTGGCGCAGCTCGTTTTCGGCTGTATTGCGGAATATCTCACCGATAGGGAAATATTGCTCCTTGTCGGCGGCCTGTGCGTAATATGTGTATCGGGCATATGCGCCGGTCTCGGCGACAAATGCGTTTACGATGTTCTGTTCAGTGCGTGTGCCTTTTATGCTTTTCTTTGCCATAATTGCAGTCGGGTTTAATAGTTGGATTGATACCATAAAAACAAGCCTATTGCAAAAAGGTTTGTGCAAGTGTCGGGGAAATTGCGTAAATTTGCCATTGAAAACCCACACACCGTCACCATCTCCAATATGTCAGGTATGTTTCTGCCGCTTGCGATATTCGACGCCGCCGAGTTTTTTCAGTGGTTTGTCGAGAATGCTTCTTATCTATTTGTCTTTGTATTCATGGTCATAGAGAGCTCTTTCGTGCCCTTCCCGTCGGAAGTGGTGGTGCCTCCGGCCGCATACCTCGCGTGTACCCGCGGCGACGACATGAATATATTCTTAGTGGTACTCGTGGCCACAGCCGGCGCTATAGTGGGCGGTCTTATCAATTATTTCCTGGCTCTGTGGATAGGGCGTCCGCTGGTATATAAATTCGCCGACTCGCGCATAGGTCACGCATGTCTGATAGACCGGGAGAAAGTCGACAAGGCCGAGCGCTATTTTGACCGCCACGGCGCCGTATCGACCTTTGTAGGGCGTCTGATACCGGCCGTGAGACAGCTGATATCCATACCGGCCGGACTGGCGCGCATGAATCTCGGCGTGTTTGTCGTATTTACCGGGCTGGGCGCTCTGGTATGGAACTGTATCCTCGGCGCGATGGGCTGGTGGCTCTCCACCATGGTTTCGCTCGAGCAACTCTTTGTCAAGGTCGAGGAGTACAATACATATCTGTCGATGGGTGGCCTCGTGATAGGCGCCGCATGTGTGGCGTTTATCCTTTACCGTATGCTTTCAAAGAAAAAAACGACTGCCGCATGATCGTTTCACCTTCCCTGCTGTCGGCCGACTTTGCCCGCCTGGGCGAGAGCGTGGCCATGATAGACCGCTCAGAGGCGGCGTGGATTCACTGCGATGTGATGGACGGCGTGTTTGTGCCCAACATCTCCTTTGGCTTCCCGGTGATAGAGTCGATATCCCGGCTGACCGCCAAGCCCCTCGATGTGCATCTGATGATAGTGGAGCCGCAAAAGTATGTGAGCCGGGTGCGCGACTGCGGCGCGGCTATCATGAACGTGCACCTCGAGGCCTGCACGCATCTCCACCGCACCGTAGAGGCGATCAAGGCTGCGGGCATGAAAGCAGCCGTGACTCTCAATCCGGCCACGCCGGTGGCGCTCCTCCAGGATATCATCGCCGACCTCGACATGGTATTGCTGATGAGCGTCAACCCCGGATTCGGCGGCCAGAAATTCATAGACAACACATATAATAAAATCAAGCGTCTGCGCGAGCTGATTGCCGCTACCGGCTCACACGCTCTTATCGAGATAGACGGCGGCGTAAGCACCGCCAACGCCGCCGCGCTTGCCTCGGCCGGAGCCGATGTGCTCGTGGCCGGCAATGCCGTGTTCAGCGCCGATGACCCTGCCGGGGTAATATCGCAGCTCGCAGGCGCAGACTCCCACTTTCCTCACTCCAAATGAAATCAACTTCCTCGATAGACCTGTCGATGGGCGGGTTTGACCCGATGGCAGGCACTGTATCCGACGCGCCGAAGTCAACGGCATCGCCGGCCGCGCAAGCCGCCAAACCCCGTCGCAAGCCCACACCGTCGCAAGAGCCGGAGCGCCCGCGGCGCAAGCCTTCGCCCGGCCCGCGCATCGGTGCCGTGAAAGCATTCTTCCGCAATCCCCGCAACCGTCACATACTTGGCGTATTGCTGGTCGTGCTGTCGGCCGTGGCGCTGATAGTCACTTTCGGCTACCTCAAGACCGGCATTGCCGACCAGAGCCTGATTGAAGGCCGCACGATAGCCGAGGCTGCCGACTCGGGGCAGCCCATCCACAATCCCGGAGGGGCGGCCGGGGCATCGCTGGCACATCTGCTGCTGGTCGACACCTTCGGCCTGAGCTCGCTGGTACTGGTGTTTTATACCGGGATGCTGGGCATGTCGCTTTTCGGGCTGGTGAAGGTGCGCTTCTGGCCCTTCTCTTTCAAGTGCCTGTTTACGACGGTGGCCTTGTCGATAATCCTCGGCCTGGTGACTTACAGCGCCGATACTGCCGTATACTGGGGGGGCAACCACGGCCGATACGTCAATCAGTGGCTCATGCATATATCCGACTGGCTCGGAATGGTGGCGCTCAGTGTGGTGCTCGCCTCGCTGCTGGTAATAATATACATAGCGCAGCTCACAAGCTTTATCAACCGTGTATCGGGGCGTGTGGCTAAGGCCCGCGCCGCAATGGCGGCCGCAGCTGCGGCCGGCCGCCGTACCTCGACCGACCTCGCCGATATACCTGCAGCCCATGCAGCGACGCAGGATACACCGGCTGCCGAGCCGCTCGACCCTGGCCTGACTGCCACTGACACGACACAGCCTCTCGCTGCACCTGCATCTGACAGCCGAGTGCAGCAGACTGTCGCCCCTGTGGCGCTCGACAGCGATTTACCGACATCTGAGACACATGCTGTGTCGGGCGAGCTGGCCGGCTTCTCCATTGATGATATGGCCGACGGCGAGGAGCCGGAAGCCATGGAGACAACGTCTGCCGCTATGGCGGCTGCGGCGGCAGCTGAGCCCCCGGCCCGGCCCACCGTGAGCATCGAGCAGGCTGTCGCCGACGATACTGCTGTAGAGGCGGAGGCAGACGACGAGTCGGGTGACCCCCGGCCTGCAGTGTCGACCCCGCTCAACATCCGCGACGAGCTGTCGCGCTACCGTTTCCCCGGGCTCGACCTGCTCATCGACCGCCCTGTCACAGCGATTGTCGACGAGGCCGAGCAGCAGGAGAAGATAGACATGATCGTAAGCGCCCTGCACGCATATGGCGTGGGGGTATCGCATGTATCGGTGACTGTCGGCCCGACTGTCACTCGCTTTGAGATTGTGCCGGCCGAGGGTGTGCTCATCGCCAAAATCAAGCGTCTCGAAGACGATATTGCCCGCGCGCTCGAGGCATTGGGTGTGCGTATCGTGGCTCCCATCCCCGGCAAGAATACGGTCGGCATCGAGGTGCCCAACCGCGATCCGCAGACCGTGTCGATGCACCGTGTGGTCGGCTCGGCCAAATTCCGCGAGTGCAAGATGACTCTGCCGCTGGCTCTCGGCGCCACCATCAATAATGAGATTTTCATCGCCGATCTGGCCAAGATGCCTCACCTGCTTGTGGCGGGCGCCACCGGCATGGGCAAGTCGGTAGGTCTCAACTGTATCATAGCCTCGCTGCTGTACAAGAAGCATCCCGGCGAGCTGAAGTTTGTGCTTATCGACCCCAAGATGGTAGAATTCAGCCTGTACAGCCGTATCGAGCACCACTATCTTGCCAAGCTGCCCGATGAGGAGGAGCCTATCGTCACCGAGCCGTCGAAGGCACTGACGACCCTGCAATCGCTCTGTGTGGAGATGGATCAGCGCTATGAGCTGCTCAAGGCTGCCTCGGTGCGCAATATCGAGGAGTACAACTCGAAATTCTGCTCGCGTGTGCTCAATCCCGAAAAGGGCCACCGCTATATGCCGTACATCGTGGTGATAGTCGACGAGTTTGCCGACCTCATCATGACCGCCGGCAAGGATATCACGGCTCACATCACCCGCATAGCACAGAAAGCGCGCGCTGTGGGCATGCACCTGATCATCGCCACGCAGCGCCCGTCGACCGATGTCATCACCGGTGTCATCAAGGCCAACTTCCCCACCCGCATTGCATTTACCGTCGCGACGGCCGTCGACTCCAAGACTATCCTCGACCGCACCGGCGCCAACCGCCTGGCAGGCAAGGGCGATATGATATTCAGCCAAAACAACCGCATCGAGCGCGTGCAGTGTGCCTTCATCGACACCCCCGAGGTCAACGCCATATGCGATTTCATCGACCGCCAGACCGGCTACGAGACCGCGTATCTGCTGCCGGAGCCCGAGAGAGAGGGCGGCGCCATACTTGCCCCCGGCGCTGTCGACCTCAGCAAGCGGGACGAGCTCTTTGACGAGTGTGCGCGCTTCATAGTGCAGAGTCCGACCGCCTCGGTATCGATACTTCAGCGCCGCTTTTCCATCGGCTACAACAAGGCCGGCAAGATTATGGACCAGCTGGAGGCGGCCGGCATCGTAGGCCCCGCCGACGGTCAGCGTCCGCGCCAGGTACTCGTCGACTCCATTGCACTGGAAGATCTGCTGCGCTCGCTGTAAACCAAAAAGTGTAATCCTGCGTTTATCAGACATGACACTCCGTAAGATACTACTGCTGCTCATACTGCCGCTGTCGCTGGCGGCATCGGCCGCCAAGCCAGAGAGCGCGACGGCCGTGCTGGCTCGCTGTGCGGCGCGGGTCAACTCTGCCCGCTCGCTTTCCGCCCGTTTCAATCTTACGGCCGGCCCCAATTCATATCCTTGCTCGATGACGCTTGCCAAGCAGAAGTTTGTGCTTGACACTCCACAGATGAAGGTGTGGTACGACGGCGCCACCCAGTGGGTATACGACACCTCGGCGCAGCGGCTGAGCATCACCGAGCCGACGGCCGATGAGCTGCTGGAGACAAATCCGTTTGCCATCCTCAACCACTATTCACGCTCATATACATGCCGCCTGCTCAAGTCGTCGCCCGGCACGCGGGCCGTGGAGCTCACGCCGAAGACGCCGGCCACAGCCTCGGTGCGCTCGGCAGTAGTGACCGTGAGCGACAAGACCGACCTGCCGTCGCGCATCGTGGTCACGCTCACCGACGGCTCCACCCTCTCTGCCTCGCTTGTCAAAGCCGAGGTTGGCAAGGCCATGCCGGCATCGGCCTTTGCCTACGACAAGGCCAAATACAAAGCTACTGAAATCATAGACTTACGATAATCGATATGGAATCCACCGTAAAATGCCTCATAATCGGCTCGGGCCCCGCCGGCTATACGGCGGCTATCTACGCCGCCCGTGCCAATCTGTCTCCCGTGGTCGTCGAGGGCCCGGCGCCCGGCGGCCAGCTTACCACCACCACCGAAGTTGAGAATTTCCCCGGCTATCCCGACGGTGTGCAGGGGCCCAAGCTGATGGAAGACCTGCGCGCACAGGCGCAGCGGTTCAACGCCGACCTGCGTATGGATGTCGTCACCGCAGCCGACCTCAGCAGCCGCCCCTTCCGTGTGACTCTCGGCGGCGGAGATACACTGCTGGCCGAGTCGCTCATCATATGCACGGGAGCCACCGCGCGCTACCTCGGTCTCGACGACGAGCAGAAGTATCTGGGTATGGGTGTGTCGGCATGCGCCACTTGCGACGGTTTTTTCTACCGCAACCGCAGCGTGGCTGTAGTCGGCGGCGGCGACACTGCATGTGAGGAGGCCCTTTATCTGGCCGGCATTGCCGAGAAGGTATACCTGATTGTGCGCAAAGACTATCTGCGGGCATCCAAGGTGATGCAAGACCGTGTGCGCAACAATCCCAAGATACAGATACTCTTCAACTGCAATACCACCGGCCTTTTTGGCGATGATGTGCTCGAGGGCGCCCATCTGGTCGAAAACGCAGGCACGTCGGCCGAAGATCATTTTGACATAACTGTCGACGGCTTTTTCCTCGCTATCGGCCATAAGCCCGCGACGGAGATGTTTGCCGGCCAGCTTGAGCTCGACGAGGCCGGGTTTATCAAGGTCGACGGCGCCACCACGGCCACCAGTGTCGACGGTGTATTTGCCGCAGGCGATGTAGCCGACCCGCGCTATCAGCAGGCCATCGTGGCCGCGGGGAGCGGTTGCCGCGCTGCCATGGATGCAGAGCGTTTCCTGCTCGAGCACGAGGGCTGATATACTTCCACGTCATATACGGCGGCGACCGCACGATAGTAGTGCCGGTCGCCGCCGTCATTAACGTATTTATCGTATCTTTGCAGAGACAACCTTAAATCTTACTGAATGGAATCCGTAAAAAGACATGCCCGGGTGGATGTGGCCGATGTGCTGCGCGGCTTTGCCGTATTGGCCATTATACTGCTCCACTCCATCGAGCACTTCAATTTCTATCAATTCCCCGATGCGACGACGCTTCCGGTCTGGCTTCAGTTTACCGATAAGGCGATTTGGGACGGACTGTTTTTTATGTTTGGCGGCAAGGCTTATGCCATATTTGCGCTTCTTTTTGGCTTCAGCTTCTTCATACAGCATGACAATCAGCGTATGCGCGGCCATGACTTCCGTCTGCGCTTCTGCTGTCGGCTTGTGCTCCTGCTCGCCATCGGCCAGCTCAACGCAGCCTTCTTCACGGGCGAGGTGCTGGTGCTGTACGGCCTTGTCGGATTCATACTGCCGGCCGTGTGCCGCCTGTCGACGCGCAGTCTTTTATGGCTCGGGGCTGTGCTGATGTTGCAGCCGGTGTGTCTGTGGCAGATTATGTGTGCCCTCACCGGGCTGCCGTGTACAGTGCCCGCTATAGAGTGGGGCGACTATTGGCAGGCTACGTATACGGCGCAGGATACTGGTGGATTTTGGGATACGGTGGCTGTAAATCTCTACGAGGGGCAGCTATTCTCGCTGGCTTGGGCGTGGGACCATGGTCGGGTGTTTCAGACGGCGGCTCTCTTCATTTTCGGAATGTTGACGGGGCGCCACGGATGGTTTGGCCGCCAATATCTCTCGCGCTGGAGCCGTGTGCTGGCCTGCGCGCTCGTGGCCTTCTTCCCGCTGCGGGGGCTCGACGGGATGATTGACAGCTATATCAGCTCCGACGCCGTGCTCGCTCCGCTGCATATCCTCATATCCTCGCTGGCAAATGTCTCCTTTATGCTCATACTGGTGAGCGGCATCCTCTTTGCATGGTACTCCACGGGCCGCCTGTCGCGGATACTCGCGTTGCTGATACCATACGGGCGCATGAGCATGACCAACTATGTCACGCAGGGCATCATCGGCTCAATCATCTATTACAACTGGGGGCTGCACCTGAGCATGGGCATCACCGGGAGCCTGATGATCGGCGTGGCTATCTTCCTGGCGCAGTATGCCGTGTGTCGCATATGGGTGCGACATCACGGTCACGGCCCGCTGGAATATCTCTGGAAGCGCGCTACATGGCTGGAGTTTCCCTTTGGCCGGCGATAACCTCGCGGTAAACCATTGCCGATATGTCGGCTATTATGGCCGACGTAGCAGCCATGTCAAGCCTTGAGTCGGCGACCATCACGGCCACAGTATAGCTGCGTCTGCCGGGGATATGCACATATCCGCAATCGTTGACCGCCATGAGTCGCCCGGAGGGCAGTACAAATCCTGTCCCGGTCTTGTGTCCGATGACCGCACCGCTCCGGCTGAGCGGAGCCGCAAGGCGGTCGGTGCCGGTGGCGCATTGCTCGATGATGGGGCCGAGCTCCGCAAAATTTTGCGAGCGCCGGCGCAAGTCTGTATCATATCTGCGCATCAGCGCTGCAAGAGCAAGAGGCGTGGAGATGTTGAGATACGACTTTTGCCGGTCGGCATACATATCGGCCTCCGTCGCCTCAATTGACAGGTCTGCCGACAGACCGAGACTATCGAGATGCCGCATCACACTGTCGACTCCACCGACGGCGTCAAATAGTATATCGCAGGCATTATTGTCGCTTTGGGCAAGAGACCAGCGCAGCAGCTCTCCGTAGGTAAGCCGAAGGTCGCGCCTGCCGTACAGCTTCAGCATGGGGCTGTACGTATCCTCATGCAGGGCTGCGGCCGGGATGTCGATAGTGTCAGAGGTGCAGAGGCTGTGCTCGTCGAGCCACGACGCCACGGCCAGTGCCTGCGGAAATTTCATCACGCTCATCATCGGATACATTCCACGGCCGTCGACGCAGACGGTATCCCGGCCCTCGATGATAGCCGCCACCCCGACACGGGCGTCAATATCGGCTGTGTATGCTGCAATTTCTTCGTTAATGCCGGCCGAGGCGTGAAGGTACGCCGCGAGTAGTACCGACGATATGGTCAGTATGCGTTTCATGGACGCAAAGATACCACAAAAACGGCATTGCAACCAAAAAAGCCGTGCCGCTCTCGCACGATGGCGGAGGCGGCACGGCCATTGATGATATTGGTGGCAGACAATCAATAGTTGTCGGGGAAGCGCTCAAACCATCCCTGGTCTTTGCCACATACCGGGCAGCGCTTGGGGGCCGACTTCGACTCTACAGTATAGCCACACTGGCGGCAGTACCAGAGCACGGGCTCCTCCGACGCAAAGACGTGGCCCTCCTCCATGAGGCGGTGCAACTTGCGGTAGCGCTCCTCGTGCATCTTCTCCACCTTGGTGATGTTTTTGTACAGGGCGGCGATGTGGGGGAAACCCTCCTCGGCAGCGACGGCGGCGAAGTTTTCGTAGAGGTCGCTCCACTCCTCGAGCTCACCGGCGGCGGCCTCGGCAAGGTTGGTCTTCGTGTCGGCCACTACACCGGCGGGATAGCCTGCGTTGATGGTGACTGTGCCGCCCTCAAGGAGCGAGAAGAATTGCTTGGCGTGGCTGAGCTCCTGCGATGCAGTCTCAAGGAAAATGGCTGCAATCTGCTCGTATCCCTCCTCGACGGCCTTCTCGGCAAAGAGGGTGTAGCGGTTGCGTGCCTGGCTCTCGCCGGCAAAGGAGGCGAGGAGGTTGTGTTCGGTGCGTGTGCCTTTTATTGATTTACGTTCCATGTGTTTTAGTAATTAGGATTTCACATAAAACATTTGTATATCATAAAAAGTTCACCGGGGTGGCACAAAAAAAGGAGTCCGCGACATCGCGTCGCAGGCTCCGAAGGGGATATTAAGGGAATTTCTTGTTTGGTGCTTATTCAGCCACAACCTCAAAGGGTATCTCGACAGCCACTTCCTTGTGGAACTGTACGGTGGCGGTGTATTTGCCGACCTCCTTGATGTTGTCTTTGATGATGATGAGCTTGCGGTCTACGTTGTGACCGAGCTTCTCGAGCGCCTCGGCAATCTGGATGGCGTTTACGCTACCGAAGATAGTGCCGGTGGAGCTGGTCTTGGCGCCGATGGTGAGAGCTACACCCTCGAGAGCTGCGGCAGCAGCCTCGGCGTCGGCCTTGATCTGAGCGAGCTTGTGAGCGCGCTGACGCTGGTTCTCGGCCAGCACCTTCAGGGCGGAGGTGGTTGCAACGACAGCTTTGCCCTGGGGGATGAGGTAGTTGCGACCGTAACCGTCGCGTACTTCTACGACGTCGTCCTTGTAGCCAAGGCCGCGGACGTCTTCTTTCAGAATGATCTTCATATGATGGGGAAAGTGCGTTAGAGATTATTTCATCAGGTCGGTCACGTAGGGCAGCAGAGCCAGGTGGCGGGCACGCTTGACGGCCTGGGCCACACGACGCTGGAACTTCAGCGAGGTGCCGGTGATGCGGCGGGGCAGGATTTTGCCCTGCTCGTTGAGGAACTTCTTGAGGAACTCGGGATCCTTGTAGTCGACGTATTTGATGCCGGCGCGCTTGAAGCGGCAGTATTTCTTTTTCTTTACGTCTACCGACATGGGAGTGAGGTAGCGGATTTCAGATTGTGCTTGTGCCATGATTTAGTCCTCCTTTGCTTCTACGGGTTGGGGTGTTGCTTCTGCCTTGGCAGCACGCAGGCTGCGGCGCTTGGCAGCGTACTCGGCGGCGTACTTGTCCTGACGGAACACCAGGAAGCGCAGCACGCGCTCATCGCGACGGAATGCGGTCTCGAGCTTGCGCACCAGGGTGGGCTCGCCCTCAAATTCCAGCAGGGTATAGAAGCCGGTCGACTTCTTGTCGATGGGATAGGCCAGCTTGCGCATGCCCCATTCTTCGGTGTTCACGATAGCGGCACCGTTGTCGGTGAGCACTTTGGTGAACTTTTCTACCGCTTCCTTCATCTGAACATCAGACAAAACGGGAGTTAAAATGAAAACGGTTTCGTACTTCATTGTTAATAATGAGTTGGGTAAATATCTTATGACCCGGGCATCGGTGCCCAAATCGACCGCAAAGATAGCAATTTATCCCGTAACCACAAAATATTTACGGGTCGATTGTTAAGGATACGTGATATGAGAGCTATCTTTTAAGGACATGATATAGTATTTGGCCCACAGGCAGCCCGATGGCGACTTTCTTATTGATTTTGTAATAGGGCGTAACGATTGGTTCGGCCTCGTATTTGCCTGTGCCGACCTGCTGCACAGTCTGTACTCCGGTCTGTACGCCCCAATGCTCATTGATCCGGTAATCGAGGTATCCGCCGTATGTAGAGCGTCCGTAGTAGCCCATCATCGACGGGGGCATCGGCATACCATTGGCCATTCGGGGCGGTCGGCCGAAGTAGTAATCACCGAAAACAGTTGCAGATAATCTCGGCGTGAACCTAGATACAATAAATTCGTGATAATTGGAGCAAGGGTATAAGACGCAGAGCGCCAGTTATCGTTGCATAGATATTACGGAGTCCCGTCAATCAATAAGTGGTAATGGTCTTTCCCATGATAATCGTTTACTACTTTGCAAATGTAAGCAATTCGCAAGATAAAACGCGGATAAACTCACAAATCCGTTCACAATGATTCTTCAATTATCAACAATAATTATTGTCAGATAAAGTTGATAATAAGAATATTGAGAAAAAAAGGTGATTGGGCTTGGCTGATTGGTGAGGTTTAGCTACCTTTGGGGCTTAATTGTAATGTCTGAGTATGAATAAATTGAGGATTCCCTTTGCTGTCGCAGCTATATCTGCCGCAATGAGTTTGGCGGCGCAACCGCCCACCGTGACGGTCTTTGATAGAGTCACCGATATGGGCCAGCTTGCTATAGGAGCGGATTATTATATAGTTTCCCGCCAGCCGGTGCCCTATGCAGTGGCTGAGGGCAATCCGCTCACTCCGCAGTATCTGATTTCCAGCATTGCCGGTGCGGGGCTTGGTGTGCGCGCAGTAGGCGAGGGGCGTCCGCTGGCGGTCACCCTGTCGGGCTACGATGCTGCGTACTGTTCGTTTATGCACAACAGCCGCTTCTATATGGGTTACGACCCGACTACGGGTAGTTTCAGGTCGTACAGTATAGCAGAGGACGACTTGACAGATACGTTTTACTTCAGTATATCGGTCGACAGCGATGGATGTGCAACGATTTCGCCGTATGGAAACTCCTCTTTGAGTCTGCACATGATTGACGGAAGTGGCGACGCGGGCGGCGCATCATTATACACGCTCTGCATGGTCGACGGCGATACGCCAGGCGCAGTCGATGTGATGCTTGCTACTGGATACCGCGAGGTATTGGCCGACACTCCCGAGATTGTCAGCACCGACGGCTCGACGATAGCCGAGCCGGTCGTTCCCGACGGGTACGAGCTGATGTATAGGGTGAGGCCGGCTGCCGATGTGAATGCGCTTGCCGAAGACGGCGAGTGGAAGCCGTGGGACCGTCACGCGTACTATACCGATGTATATCCGTGCCCACCGACGACTTTTATCTCGACATGAAATACCGTCACGGCGAGCTGGAGAGCCAAGTGGCTACCCGACGCCTCAACCGCGCAGTGCTTACCGGTATCGAAGGTATTACTGCCCGCGAAAGCCTTGTAAGTCATCGCGGCGGCCGTCTTTACATCACGGGAGATACCGCCGTTGACCTCACTGTGTACGATGTCTATGGACGTAGGGTATTTGCCGCGACCGCCGGTCCCGACCGCGATGCCGTCGCGCATGGACTTCCGAACGGCCTCTACATCGTACATGCAGGCAGTGCCGACGGTCGACGGTCAGTCACGGTCATAGCGGTGGAGTAGGGCAGCAGCCCCATCCCCTCCCTCCATGTTGTTTAAATATGCGAAGGAGCTGTGTCAAGAAAATTAACTGCACCCCAAAAGTCAGACAAAAACTTTTGGGGTCTTTTTAATAGAACATGCATCGGTAAATAGATAATTGGTCAAAATTGCCGATTTTTGCGCATTTTCGCCCCTGCTTTTAACAGTTCGGGGATTGGCAACAAGGTCTGCCAACCCACGAACTGTTAAAATCTTCAATTAGAGGTTATCGCCACTTTGATCACGTTGTCGCGACGGTTTTCAAATAGGTCGTAGGCTTCCTCAATTTGTGAGAAGCGGAAAGTATGGGTTATCAGCGAAGTCGTATCAATCTTGCCTTCCGAGATAAGTTTCAGAATCTCGTTACAGTCGCAGCCATCTACTCCGCCGGTCTTGAACGTCAGATTCTTGCCATACATATCCGGCAACGGCAACAACTGCGGCTTATCATAAAGAGCCACAACTGTGACGATAGCATTCGGTCGCGCCGCTTGCCAAGCCAACTGAAAAGTGTCATCCGCTCCGGCAACCTCAATCACACGGTCAGCACCACCATGCTCCGATAGTTGCAACGTTCTTTCCAGACAATCTTCCGGCGAAACAACAATCACATCGGGATAATGGCTCCTTACAAATTCCTGACGCGCTGCATCCTTCTCGCAGACAATAATCCGTTTCGGATTATAAAGCCGGACACACTGCAAGGTGCAAAGCCCGGTCGGTCCGGCACCGATAATTAGTACCGTATCCTCCTCGCTGATTTCCGAAATCTTAGCAGCCCAATAACCTGTGGCAAGAATATCGCCGACAAACAACGCCTGCTCATCGCTTACATTATCCGGAATCACGGTCAACCCATTGTCGGCAAACGGCACACGCACAAATTCCGTCTGTCCACCGTCAATCCGACAACCAAGCGCCCAGCCGCCATTCGGGTCAGAGCAATTATTGACCCATCCATGCCGACAGAAAAAGCACTCACCGCAGAACGTCTCCACATTCACCGCCACACGGTCGCCCGACTTAACTTTAGTGACTGCCTCGCCGACACTCTCCACCACGCCAACCATCTCATGCCCGACAGTAATGCCCGGCACAACCCTCGGCACGCTCCCATGCTTGATATGCAAATCACTGGTGCAGATACTGCTCAGAGTCACCCTCACCACAGCATCCGTGGGTGCGGAAATTACCGGCTTCACCTTCTCAGTCACCTCAAACCGACCGTTACCTATATATGCCAATGCTTTCATAACAGTCACTTAATGTAAATTTAATAATGCTTCTACAATTCGTTGTTCTTCACTATGGCCAATAGTTGATAGCCGGAGCAATGGCAACCCATAAATTTCAAGAATATGGTCTTTCAGTCTATCGCGCTGAAATTGCTCCGTCTTTTCATTGTGGAAGCTAAAGCCATCTGTTTCAATGGCCAGCAATGGTTGTTTGCTGACACGGTTAATAATCAAAAAGTCAATATGTGTTGACGGATGCATGGCGTACTGAGCCTCTCGTACAGACAATCCGGACGCATCCCCAATCAGGCTTCGCATAGGATAATGACAGAGAGCCTTGATATGCGATAATCGAGGATATGAAGTACGAATCTTTTCGATAAGTTCAAACGTAAGATTTTCAGAATTGTATTCTGAAACATTATAGGCAGACTTGCGGTTTGATTCAATCCGAGAGAAAAGATAATCATAGATTGAACGAAGCTTGCTTTCAATCACAACGCCTTTCTGATAATCTATATAACCTACCAGGTCGTAGATGTTGCCTCTTAACTCCTGCGGATTTCGTGAGACAACAAGGCAAAACTTATTTTTGGCACGAGAAACGGCAACATTTAGAAGATTGGCATTGTCTGCGAACTCTGTGATAGCGTCATCAGTGACACTCATTATAATCGTGTCTTTTTCCCGTCCCTGATACTTATGAACAGTTGCCGCCTCAATCTCAGGTATTTGGGCATGGAACTGCTCCACTTGATTATTGTAGGGCGCGATAATGCCTGTTTCTTCAAGATTATCTAAAAGTGGCATCAGCTCAATTTTAACAACGTCAATTTCTCGCTGATTATAATGACCTCGACAGTGCTGCCCCCCAGAGGTCTTCAATGCAAGAAGATGATCTTCATTGTCCTGACGCTGTGTCATAATCAGGAGATTTCCTCCGTAAAATTTTTGATTACAGAAGTTTATGATGTCGGGATGACACCGATAATGTTCCCGAAGAAGCGTTTCGGGAATATTGGGAATAGTTGCCAATACCGAACTGAGAAAACTATGTTTTGAGGCATCGTATGTATCCGGCACAGCTGATGTCTTGCGGATTTCATCCAACTTCGCGGCATCTTCCGCGGTGACAACGTTCGGTAGCTGCATTGTGTCGCCGACAATAATGGCATTCTTTGCGCATGTAAGAGCCAAGAATCCTGTGTCGACCGCTACTTGTGAAGCCTCGTCCATAATTACGTAATCAAAAAGCGTATCGCTGTTGAAGCACAATTTGGATGAGAAAGTTGTGCTCAGTACAACCGGATAATTCTCCAAGAAAGATTCGCCTCCGTTGAAGATCTTCTGTACCGACCCGATAATCGGTCTTTCTGTTTTATATCGTTGAGCGAGCGAGGCTTTTAGAATTGTCATTGAGTTGTCAGTCAATGATTTCATCAATGCCTTAGCATCAAGTTGAGACAGTTTATTCTCAATTTCTACGATTTCGGATTTTAATTCGTTAATTCGGCGAAGATAGAACAGCCAATCGAGCTGAGTAATAATCATCGGGACTGACTGCAAGGTCACCTCGCCTTTGATACCAACCAAAAGTCTTAGTCTCAGTTTAAGGCTGAATCGGTCAAACAGTTGTTTTACTCGTTTCAGGAATCCTTTTGAATCGTCTTGATATCTAAGAGCGTAGTTCTTGAGCTGCTCTAAAATCTTAAGGATTTTATTGGAAGATGTTTTTACTTCATTATCCGTGAAATTTTCCTTGTGCTCCTGTTCAAAATGGGCTTTTTCAATTTCGACCTCCGCAAGTT
>CAJUOC010000008.1 GCA_910587925.1 uncultured Muribaculaceae bacterium | reverse complement strand
AGCGCTGGCCCTTATGAGTAACACGGGGTGAAGCGTAGCGCAACCCCGTGACGACAAGTCTTGCGGCAGCAGAAGCGCGCAGCGCTGACCCTTATGAATAACACGGGGTGAAGCGAAGCGCAACCCCGTGACCTCCGACCCGTCCACGGCTGCAGAAGCGCGGAGCGCTGACCCGTATTAGTAACATGGGGTGAAGCGAAGCGCAACCCGTGACCTCCGACCCGTCCACGGCTGCAGAAGCGCGGAGCGCTGGCCCTTATGAGTAACACGGGGTGAAGCGTAGCGCAACCCCGTGACGACGAGTCATGCGGCAGCAGAAGCGCGGAGCGCTGACCCTTATGAATAACACGGGGTGAAGCGTAGCGCAACCCCGTGACGACAAGTCATGCCGGAAGCAGAAGCGCGGAGCGCTGACCATTATGAGTAACACGGGATGAAGCGTAGCACAACCCCGTGACCTCCGACCCGTCCACGGCTGCAGAAGCGCGGAGCGCTGACAACTAATGATGCGCAGCGCAATAAGGGTCAGGTCTAACGACCTTCCAATTACCGGGGTCGCCGCGGCCTGCACGGGGTTGCGCTGCGCTTCACCCCGTGTTACTCATAATGGTCAGCGCTCCGCGCTTCGGCTGCCGCGTGACTCGTCGTCGCTGCCGGGTACGAGCAAGCAGAGCTGCATAGCCACGACACAGCCGAAGTGTCGCAGCTACGCAGCTCCGGCGCTTGGGGCGCATTTAGTACACGCGCTGCGGCTGTCGCCTTGCACGTGCCTACTGCCTGTCGCCCGTTCCACGGGCGTTCTCCGTACTTCTTAACCTACAAACCTTTTGCCCCTCCTCCGTCAACGAAGTGAGCGCGGCGGGCAGCGCTCCGCGCTTCGGATGCCGCATGACACCTCGTCGCTGCAGGGTAAGAGCAAGCAGAGCTGCATAGCCACGACACGGCCGAAGTGTCGCAGCTACGCAGCTCCGGCGCTTGGGGCGCATTTAGTACACGCGCTGCGGCTGTCGCCTTGCACGTGCCTACTGCCTGTCGCCCGTTCCACGGGCGTTCTCCGTACTTCTTAACCTACAAACCTTTTGCCCCTCCTCCGTCAGCGAAGTGAGCGCGGCGGGCAGCGCTCCGCGCTTCGGCTGCCACGTGACTCGTCGTCGCTGCCGGGTACGAGCAAGCAGAGCTGCATAGCCACGACACAGCCGAAGTGTCGCAGCTACGCAGCTCCGGCGCTTGGGGCGCATTTAGTACACGCGCTGCGGCTGTCGCCTTGCACGTGCCTACTGCCTGTCGCCCGTTCCACGGGCGTTCTCCGTACTTCTTAACCTACAAACCTTTTGCCCCTCCACCGTCAGCGAAGTGTGCGCGGCGGGCAGCATCAGCGGCGAGGTGTGCGCGGCGCGCGGTATCGGCGGCGGGGTGTGCGAGACAGCCGTATCAGCGGCGGGGTGAACGCGGAGCGCGGTATCGGCGGCGGGGTGTGCGAGGCGCGCGGGTTTAACGGCGGCGGGGGTTGGCGGGGAACCAGCCTTTGCGGACGCGCTGGCGCTGCTCGAAGACTTCGCCGATGCTCCAGAAGGAGCTGAAGGATATGACGCCAAGGAGTATTGACCAGAAGAGGTCGGCGCTGAAGCAGGAGAGGATGCCGGTGGCTATGCCAAGGATGAGGAAGGCCCACCAGCATCGCACGCCGAAGTAATATTCACCTTTTATGACCAGGGGGTGAAACAGGCCTATGATGAGGAATGTGGCCAGGCCGATGGCGAGGCCGAGCAGATGGTGGGCTGAAAGGAAGTCGGTCATCTATGGGATAGGGCTGGCCGGCTCAGATGCGCTCTACGTCGGTGGCGCGGAGCCAGGCGTGGGTGGAATTGTTGATTTTGACGTTGTACCAGCGGGGCGACACGGGGTCGTCGGGGGTGGGCACGGAGTCGATTATCTCTACGCGGGTGCCTTCGTGCAGGGGTACTACTTTGTCGGTCTGCTTGGGCTGGCGGGGGATGGAGTTGAGGAAGGTGGTGGGCACGGTGACGATGGCATGTGAGCGGTCGTCGATACGCGCGGCGGCCGCGGCAGCCACTACTATGAAATATGCCGTAAGCACGGCGAGCACAAAGGCGCCGAAAAATCCCACCTTGCGCAGCACGACTCCGCCGCCGAAGATGTAGAGCGCCACGGCTGCGAGGGTGAGGGCAAAGGCTGCGAAGGCTATCCATGCCCAGGCATTGGCCGAGCAGGCGGTGACGACAGCGGTATGCATGCGCGTGAGGAATGAGCTGTCGTCTTCGGGCAGGTCTTGTATGCGGGAGTTGACAAATGCGAGATTGGCCCGGGCGTCGGCATTGGCCGGGTCGAGGCGCAGGCAGCGGTGGTATGCGACGATGGCGCGGCCGAGGTTGCAGTTGCGGTAATATGCGTTGCCGAGGTTGTAGTACAGGTCGGGTGAGGCGCCGTCGGTCTCGAGGGCGCGGGTGTACAACTCTATGGCACGGGAAAAGTCATCGGCTGTATAGGCCGAGTCGGCAGCGGCGGCAATCCCGGCGGAGGCCAGGGGCGCCGCACACCATGCGAGTATTATGATGAGGATAGCCTTCATTTCTTGATTTCTTTTTCGATGGCCTGAAGTGTGGCTGTGGCACGGCTGTAGATGTCTGACATGGCAGAGTCGGCGCCGCTGTCGGGGGTGAAGCGGGCCATCTCGCAGTCGTTGAGCAGGGCGAGTGTGGAGTCGGCTGTGGCATCGGTGACGCCGGCATCGCGCAGACGCGCTGCGATGGTGTCGGAGATGAGTTGCGACGGTGCGATCGACAGCTTGTCGGCGATATATCCGCGGAGCGCGCGGCCGAGCTCGTCGTAGAAATCATCGGCGCGGCGAGCTTTCATGAGCGCATGGGCGGCCTTGAAGCGGCGCGATGCGAGGCGCGACGCGCGGGCGAGACGACGGCCGGCGACGTCGGCGCTGAGCCGGGCGTGGCGACGGTAGGCAAATATCACTGCCAGCAGTATCAACACGAGGGCGACATATCCCAGCCAATATCCGAGAGTCCCGAACACGGGAGCGGCTACAGCGGCATGGCCGGCGGAGGCCAGGCGGATATGGCGGATGTCGGTCATCTCGACGTTGACAGCCTGCTGGGCTGCGGGGGCTGCCGCGGCGCCGCGGGCGACATTGACCGCATATGCCCTGCCGGGGACTGTCACATACTTGGCCGACGCGGGGTCGAAGTATACAAAATCGTATGGCGGTATCTCGAAGCGCCCTACTTCCTGGGGCACAATGGGGAAGTCGATGCGGTATGTGCCGGAGGTATTGGCCCCGGAGAGCGATGCGTTGATGTCGGTCTTGGGAGTGTAGCGGTCAAACGATGCGGGGAACTCGACCACCGGCTCGGCGAGGTATTTGATATTGCCGGTACCTTTGATGATGACCGAGTAAGTGGCGGCCTCGTTGGTGCGCATAAGCTCGGGATTGAGCTCGGTCGACACCTCGAAATGGCCGACGGCGCCGCTGAAGCCTGCCGGGCGCGGCTCGGGCAGAGGCTTGACGGCTATCGACGCGGCATTGGACTGGGTGCTGACGTGCTCCTCGGTCTCGCGCATGGTGACCCAAAAACCCTGTGTCACCGGGGTCTGATGCACGACAGTGACGTCGTACACGCCGGTGCGCAGTCGCAGAGTACCAGACTTCTGCGGATAGAGCAGACACTTTTTCAGCTCAGCCGAATAGTAATTGGAGCCGGCATAATTCTCGAGCTGCACGCGGTTGGTCACCGGCAGCTCCTCGGAGAGGAATCCCTCAAACTCGGGCTGCTTTACCACGCGGAAGTCCTTTATCTCCAGCTTGGTATACACTTTGATGGTGGCGATGACGGCCTCCTGCTCATACACCGAGCTTTTGGAGAAAGACACCCTGACAAGGAGGTCGTCGGGCGACATGCGGGGCGCTTGCTGCTGCGCGGCGCCGGGCTGCTGACCCTGGCGCGGGGGCTGCCGCGAGGGGGCGGCATTTTTGTCGGGCGGCAATATCTCAAACGATGCCGCGCGGGTGGAGAGGCGCTTGCCGCCGGCGTCGACCGAGAGCGACGGCACCTTGACCGAGCCCGGCTCGTCGGCTATATATACATATGTAAAGTCGTACATGACCGTGTGTGTCACGCGGCCATTATTGTTCATCTGATACTCCATGGTGGAGATTTCAGGGCCGGAGAATTGGCGGCAGTGGTCGAGCTTGGGCGCGGCAGGTGGATTGGCCTGCGCGTTGCTGAGGCGGAATGTGAGGGCAAACCGCCGACCCTGCACTACATTCTGCACGCCGAGGAGCTCGAAAGTCTGGGCGTGGGCGAGCGCCGCGAGCATCACGCACGCGAGCGTCAGGAGTGTCTTATGCCAGTTGAAACGGTTCATAGCGGGTCAGTTGCTGGGGAGGATGTATTACCAGGGTTTGTCGGTAGTGGGGCGTCCGGCAGGTTGCGGCTCGCGGTCGTTGACCTTGCGGCGGGTGGCGTTTTCCTTATTCTGCATGGTCTGGAGTATCTGCTCGGCGCTCTGTGTCATCGGCTTGGGCTGCTCGGGCTGCTGTTGCTCCTGCTGTTGCTGCTCCTGCTGTTGCTGCTGCTGTTGCTGCTGCTGTTGCTCCAGCTGCTGCTCCTGTTTATCCTGATCTTGCTTGTCTTGATTCTGCTCCTGCTCCTGCTTCTTCTGCATGGCGAGGAGGAGATTCTGGCGGGCGCGGCGGTTGTCGGGAATCTTGCGCAGCGAGCTCTTGTACATCTCGATGGCGCGGTCGTACTGCTCGTCGTTGAAGGCCATGTTGCCCAGATTGTAAAACGAGCTGGCCGTGAGGTCGGCGCGCGAGTCGGCACGGGCAACGTCTTCAAACTGCTGCGCGGCCGCCTTGCGGGGATCATTGTCGGTGCCCTTGTTGTCGTCGGTGGCGAGCTGCACCAGCGCCACGGCACGATTGTACTGCGCCACGGCCGATGCGGGGTTGAGCGTGATGGCATCGTCGTAGCACTTGAGCGCCTCGTGGTATTTCCGGGCATCGAAGAGCGCGTTGCCCTCCTTGATGAGGGCACGCTCGCGACGGGTGGCGCCCGAGGCATCGGCGGCAGCGGCCGGGATGGCCGTCACAGCGGCCAAGGCCAGTATGAATAGTATGAGGCGGTTCATTTCTGCTGACGTGTAAAGAAGTTGACGCGGCGGAGCACACTGTTTTTGCGGTCGAGCACAAAGATGTCGGCGATAAGGAAAATCAGTGCAATCCAGGCAAAAATCGGGAATTGCTCGGCGCCGGCCGTGTAGGTTACATGCTTAAACTCCGACTTGGCGAGCGTGTCGAGACGGTCGTCGAGCGCGTCGAGCGCATCAGACGACGCTCCGTTGACATATATACCGCCGCCGGCCTCGGCAATCTGCGCGGCCAGGTCGGCATTGAGGGTGGTGGTGACAATCTGCCCCTGCGCATCGCGGAAATACTCACCCTTGCGACCCGGCATGGGGATGGGCGCGCCCTTGGCCGAGCCAAGACCGACGACATCGACCTGGATGCCGTTTTCAGCGGCAAGCCGGGCGGCCTCGACAGCCTCGCCCTCGTGGTCTTCGGAGTCGGTGATGAGGATGATGGCCTTGTGGACATTCTCGTCGGGGCCAAATCCGTTCATGGCCATGCGGATGGCCTCGGCCACCGATGTGCCCTGGCTGCGGATAAGCTCAGGCGAGAGCTCGCGCAGATACATCTTGGCCGAGTAGAAGTCGGTGGTCATGGGCAGCTGCGTCTTGGCCTGACCGGCAAATATGATGAGGCCGACCTTATCGTTGTCGAGGCGGTCGAGGAGCTTCTCGAGGGTGAGGCGGGCGCGGTCGAGGCGCGATGTGCCGGCGGGGTCGTCGGTAGCCGACGCGAGCATCGAATTTGACACGTCGAAGGCTATCATCACCTCGATGCCGGCCACGGCGCTGTCGTGCTGCTTCTCGCCGGCACGCGGGCGGGCAAGCACCAGCACCAGCGCAGCCAGCGCTATCAGACGCAGGGTGAGCTTCACGGCGGGCTTGTATGGCGAGGCGTCGGGCATGAGCGTGGCCACGATGTCGGGACGGCCAAACTGCGCCAGCCGGCGGCGACGCGCCGCGCGCGCCCACCAGAAGAGCACCGCAAAAGCGGGCACCAGCCAGAGCAGATTGAGGAGATATGGATATGCGAAGTCAAACATTGGGCAAATCAGGGGATAGGTCGGAGGAAAAGATAGCGCAGTATCATCTCAAGGGCAAAGAGCCCGAAAGCGAGCCATGCCCAGAGCATGTAATCGTCTTCGGTATGCGAGAATACCTTGACATCCATCTGGGTCTTCTCGAGGGCGTCGATCTCGGCAAAGACCTCCTCGAGGGCACGGTTGCCCGTGGCGCGGAAGTACTTGCCGCCTGTAAGGTCGGCTATGCCTTTGAGAGTATTCTCGTCAATGACCACCGGCTGAGGTGTGTAGACAATCTTGCCAAACATGTCGTATGACGGATACGGCGCATTGCCATTGGTACCCACGCCGATGGTGTAAATCCTCACGCCCAGCTCCTTGGCCACGGCGGCGGCGTCGAGAGGCGCCACCACGCCGGTATTGTTGGAGCCATCGGTGAGCAGGATTATGCTGCGGCTCTTGGCCTTGCCTTCCTTGAGGCGGTTGAGCGATGTGGCGATGCCGTCGCCGATGGCAGTGCCGTCCTCGAGCATCTCCATGGAGATACCGTCGATATAGTTGAGGAGCTGGCCGCGGTCGACGGTCATGGGCACGCCGGTAAGACTCTCGCCGGCAAATATCACCAGGCCGATATTGTCGGCCTCGCGCCCCTGCACAAACTTGGATGCGACGGCCTTGGCCGCCTCCATGCGGTTGGGCTGGAAGTCGCGGGCAAGCATCGAGCCCGACACGTCGAGAGCCAGCACGATGTCGGTACCCTCGGTCGATGTCGTGCGCCAGTTGTCTTTGAGCTGCGGACGGGCCAGCACCACTATCAGGCAGCCGATGGCGGCCAGGCGCAGCACAAATAGGAAGTGGCGCAGATACTGCTTCCACGACACAGGCAGCGAGGCAAACGCCGACAGCGACGACAGCCCCATCGACGGATGGGCCTTGCGCTGTCGCAGCACATACCATGCCACCAGCGGGATATATATGGCAAAAAGCCAGAGAAATGACGGATGGGCAAACTGCATATGGCGTCTACTTTTTGGGTGTGGCGGCATCGGCTCCCTCGGCCGGCTCGGGTGCCGGGCGGGTCGACTCGACAAACTGCACCACGCCGTTGTAAGTCTTGATATTGTCCTCGGGGATGGGGCGCACCTTGGCAAACTTCACAAAGTCGGCCAGCTCCAGTATCTGGCGTATGCGCGGCTGGTCGCCGCGGGTCTCGGGATTGTCGTGGAGCGAGGTGAGGATCTGTGTCGACGACATCTCCATGGCATTGATGCCGAAGCGGCGGTCGAGATAGCGCCGCAGGATGTCGACCAGCGAGGTATAGTACTCCTTCTCGTGGCCGCTCTCGGCGAGCTTGCGTCGGCGCAGGCCCTCCAGGGCGTCCATAGCCTCGCGGTAGGGGTCGACGGGCTTGGCGGCGCGGGGTATGAGCGTGCCGTGCTTGCGGTATATGAGCCAGAGGCATATGCCGATGGCTGCCACGGCCAGGCCCAGCAGCACCCACAGCGTCCACACGGGTATCCAGTCGTACCAGCGCGAGGGCGCGGCGGTGATGGAGTCCATGGGATTGATGGTGGTGAGCGAGTCGAGGCCGACGGGATTTACCTTGAGGGTGAGGATGTCGCTCTCGGCCGTATCGGCGCCGACAGCGTAGCGAAAGGGCGCCATTGTCATCACGCCGGGGGTAAATGCCTGTATGGTGAGCCTGTACTCGTAGCCGGCAGGCAGGGTATCGGCCGTGACATCGATGATATCGAGATCGCCCAGGGTGGTATTGGGCTCGGGGAGCCCGACGATGGCGCCCGAGCGGGCGGGGTCGGCCACGGTGACGGTGATGGTGGCGCGCGAGCCCATCTCCACCACGGTGGAGTCGATGGCGGCGGTCACGCGCACGGGCGCTGCCTCGGCCGCAAAGGCGGCTGCGGCCAGCGACAGAGCTGCGACGGTGGAGCGGAGTGATATGCGGGTCATGAGCGTGTACGATTTTTAAACAGGCCCATGAGAGCCTTTACATAATCCTCGTCGGTGGCCACGGATACAAACGACACCCGCGACGAGCGCAGAGTCTCGGCCATGGCCTGCTGGCGGTCGTACCAGCTGCGGCTGTAAGCCTGGCGCACCCGCGAGCTCGATGTATCTATCCAGCGCACAGCGCCGGTCTCGAGGTCGTGGACCCGCATCAGCCCCACCGGGGGCAGCTGCGAGTCGCGCTTGTCGTATACCTGGATGGCCATGACATCGTGTTTGTTGCGGGCCAGCGACAGGGCCTGCCGGTAGTCGACCGGCTGTATGAAGTCGGAGATGACAAAGGTGGCCGAGCGCTTGCGCATGGCGTCGGTGAAAAAACGCAGCGCCACACCCAGGTCGGTACCGCGCGAGGCCGGCTTGAAGTCGAGCAGCTCGCGCACGATGAGCAGGATGTGTTTCTTGCCCTTCTTGGGCGGGATAAACTTCTCGACGCGGTCTGAGAAAAAGAGGGCGCCGATCTTGTCGTTGTTCTGAGTGGCCGAGAAAGCCAGCGTGGCCGCTATTTCGGCTATCATCTCGCGCTTGAGCTCGCCGGTGGCGCCGAAGTCGCCGCTGCCCGACACGTCGATGAGCAGCATCACGGTGAGCTCGCGCTCCTCCTCGTAGACCTTGACATAGGGGCGGTTGTGGCGGGCGGTGACATTCCAGTCGATGTCGCGCACGTCATCGCCAAACTGATACTCGCGCACCTCCGAAAACATCATGCCGCGGCCCTTGAAGGCCGAGTGGTACTCGCCGGCAAAGATGTTTTGCGACAGGCCGCGCGACTTTATCTCAATCTTGCGGACTTTTTTCAGGAGCTCGTTAGCGTCCATAGGTCTACGGGGGGATTAGGGCACCTGAATCTTGTCGAGGATATCGGTGATGATTTCGTCGGTGGAGATATTGTTGGCCTCGGCCTCGTATGTCACGCCGATGCGGTGGCGGAGCACGTCGTGGCTCACGGCGATGACATCCTCGGGCACCACGTATCCGCGCTGGTGCAGGAAGGCGTAGGCGCGGGCGGCGCGGGCCAGGCTTATCGATGCGCGGGGCGAGGCGCCGTATGCGATGATGCTCTGGAGGTCAGACAGCCCGTAGTCGGCCGGGAAGCGGGTGGCAAAGACGATGTCGACGATATAGCGCTCGATTTTCTCGTCGACGTATATCTGCTCGACCACCTTTTGAGCCTCGATGATTTCCGACGGCTTTACCAGCGGGCGCACCTCGGCGGGCTCGGAGGCGATGTTGCGGCGGATGATGACCTTCTCCTCGTCTTTGGTGGGATAGCCTATCACCACCTTCATCAGGAAGCGGTCGACCTGGGCCTCGGGCAGAGGATACGTACCCTCCTGCTCGATGGGATTCTGAGTGGCCATCACCAGGAATGGCTCCTCGAGGGGGAAGGTATTGTCGCCGATGGTGACCTGGCGCTCCTGCATGGCCTCGAGCAGCGAGCTCTGTACCTTGGCGGGGGCGCGGTTGATCTCGTCGGCGAGCACGAAGTTGGCAAAAACGGGGCCTTTCTTGACCTGGAAGGTCTCGCTCTTGACGCTGTATACCATGGTGCCCACCACGTCGGCAGGCAGCATGTCGGGCGTAAACTGTATGCGGCTGTACTTGGCGTCGATAATCTGTGCCAGCGTCTTTATCGCGAGGGTCTTTGCCAGGCCGGGCACGCCCTCCAGCAGGATGTGGCCGTTGGAAAGCAGGGCTATGAGCAGCGACTCGACCAGATGCTTCTGCCCCACGATGGTGCGGTCCATGCCGTGGGTGATGAGATTGACGAAGTCGCTTTTGCCGGCTACGAGGGCGTTGAGGTCGCGGATATTGACGGATTCGCTCATAATATGGTGTGTTTGGTTGTTGGCGGTATTATACGGTAAAGGGCGCTACACGCCCGGACTGCAAAGTTACAATTATAACACTTAATGTGTTAAAATTGAGTGTTAATAAAACCTATATAAACTCAACGAGGGTAAATCTCCGGCGGCCGCACAATAAAAATGGGCGGGCGAGCTTTTCGGCGCGTCCGCCCACATTCAGTGGAGATAGGAGAATAAAAAAGAGGGATTACTTGTCACACTTGGCGGCCTGCGGGCAAGCGCCGGCCTTAGCCTTGGAGGCATCGGTGCAGCGCACCTTGCGGTCGGCGCGCACCATGCGGCCTCTCTCACCGTGGTGACGGCGGTCGGCGTGCATGCGGTGGCGCGGACCGGCGGGAGAGGTTGCGGCGATATTCTCGAGGAAGGTCACATACTGCTCGGGGGTGAGCACGGCCTTCACCTTGTGCAGATTGTCGACACGGCGGCTGCGGTCGCAGCGGGTGGCGGCGCTGTCACACTGCTGGCCGGAGCGGCACTGCTTGCGTATCTCGGCGAGCTGCTGCTTCTGGGCGTCGGTAAGGTTTAGCCCCTCGAAAGCGGGACAGGCGGCGTCGGGCCTGCAGGCCTGATTGCCACACTGAGCCGGAGTCTCGCAGGGAGTCGGGCAGGCGCCGCGGGGGCAGTCGGCGGGGGAGGCGGGGCACTGTGCGGCGGCTCCGAAACCGAATATGGCGGCGGCAGCCACACATAGAGTCATGATGCTTTTCTTCATTGTCTTTTTGTTTGCGTTTCATACCTAAAGACGGAAAAGTGCAGGCTAAGTTTAACGCCTGCCGGCGCTTTTATAAAATATTAACGCTTGACGGCCGCTCCGCCCGCGCCCGACGATTGTTAGGAAATGTATGGATACACAGCACACATCAGGCAAACGCCGCCTCGTGATAATAGGCGGAGGCTTCGGCGGCCTCAGCCTGGCCAAGCATATAGACAAGCGCCGCTGGGACGTGCGCATCATCGACCGCCACAATTACCACAGCTTCGCGCCGCTCTTCTACCAGGTGGCGGCCAGCGAGCTCGGCCCCGACTCCATCACCTTCCCGCTGCGGCGCGAGGCCCGGCGGCGGCGTATGCGCGGCTGCCTCTTTGACATGGGCGAGGTGCGCGCCGTCGATGTGGGCCGGCGGGTGGTGGTGACCGACTGCGAGGAGGTGCCATACGACGCGGTGGTGATTGCCGCCGGCGCCACCAACAACTTCTTCGGCATGGACTCCCTGCGCGACAAGGTATATACCCTCAAGAGCGTGCCCGAGGCCATCCGGTGCCGCAATGCGGCGCTGGAGCGCCTGGAGCGGGCGGCATTCTGCACCGACCCCGCCATGCGCCGCCGGCTGCTCACCTTCGTGGTGGTGGGCGGCGGACCCACGGGAGTGGAAGTGGCCGGGGCGCTGGGCGAGGCCAAGCGCTATGTGGTGCGTCGCGACTACCCGCGCATCAGCCCCGATGAGGTGAGAGTGGTGCTCTGCGAGGGCTCCGACCGCCTGCTGCGCACCATGAGCGGGCGCTCGTCGGCCGATGCGCTGCGCTACTTGCGCGAGCTGATGGTCGATGTGCGGCTTGCTAAGACCATGAAGTCTTACGAGGGCTCCACCGTGACCTTTGCCGACGGCGAGAGCATCGACACCGAGACCGTCATCTGGACTGCCGGCATCAGCGGCTCGCCCCTGGAGCTGCGCGGCACCGACGTTAAGGCCGGCCCCGGCGGCCGCTTTGCCATCGACGAGTACTGCCGGCTCGAGGGTCTCGACGACGTATACGCCATCGGCGATATTGCCTGCCACACCGACAGCCGATACCCCCGCGGATGTCCCCAGCTGGCCCAGCCGGCCATACAGCAGGGGCGCGCGCTGGCCCGCAACCTCAACCGCCCCGAGCACGCGCGGCCGTTCAGCTACCGCGACAAAGGCTCGATGGCCACCATCGGCCGCAACCGCGCCGTGGTCGACATGGGGCGGCTCCACTTCGGGGGCTGGGCGGCGTGGATGGCGTGGATGCTGGTGCACCTGGTCACGCTGCTCGGTATGCGCAACAAGCTCGCCGTGCTGCTCAACTGGACCTGGAGCTACTTCAACCACTCCACATCGCTGCGCATGATACTCAAGCCGGCCGAGAAACCCGACAAACACTTCAAGACCGAATGACCATGAGCGCCCGCAGTGATTTCCGATACCTCTTTGGCGAGGGCTTCAACGAGCCCCGCGCCTGGCTCGACCGCTTTATGGAGCACGTGTACAGCGACGACGACTTCATATGTGTGCGCGACACCGCCGGCCGCGCCGTGAGCGGCCTGCTACTCTCGCCCTACTCCACCGCATTCCACGGCGCGGCCATGCCGCTGGGATACATATCCTGCGTGGCCACCGCCCGCGACGAGCGCGGCAAAGGGTACATGAGCCGCGCCATGCAGCTGACACTCAACTCCGCCGCCGAGCGCGGCATGGGGCTCGCGGCGCTCATACCGGCCGACTCACACCTATTCTATACATATTCTCATTACGGCATGGCCACGGTCTATTACGTCGACGAGCAGCGCTATACGTCGCTCCACCGCTTCGCGATGCCCGACGGCTTCGCGGCCGCCGTCGCCACATATCCTCTGCTGGAGCGTCTGGAGAGAGCCGCGGCCGACGGCGTGCTGCATACCGCGGCGCAATATGCCTTCATCACAGACGACCTGGCGATGGACGGCGGCTTCGTACTGGCTGCCACCCGTCCCGACGGCGATGCCGCCATGGCCTTTGTCGACGTAAGCGGCGACGAAGCACTCGTGAGATATCTGCCCGCCACGTCGGCCGACGCCGCCGAGGCGGCGCTTGCGCTGGTGAGAGAGCGGGTGGGCGAGCGGCGCATAGTGGTATGGGACCGCCCCGGCGACCGCAGGGTGAGCCTGCGCCGGCGTGGCATGGCCCGCATAGTCAATGCCGACATGGTACTCTCGTCGCTGGCCTCGTCATATCCACAGCTCGACATGGTGATACGCCTGCGCGACCCGGTGATAGCGGCTAACGACGGCATCTACATCCTGCGCGAGGGCGAGTGTACCCGGGTGCAGCACACACTGCGGCGCATCGCCCTCGACGTGAGCGTCGACGTGGCCACGCGCATCCTCTTCAGCGCACCGGCCATCGGCGACATCTTCGGCCTGCCCTCCTTCCGCCCGATGCTCCCCTTGATGCTCGATTAACCGCCAGCCATATCGGCCATAAACAAATCAGAGTAAGAATTTGTAATTTAGAAGATAATTCCCTATATTTGCAACGTTATACGCCTTACGCAATGATTTGTTCTATCCAAAATCCGCCTATGGGCCGAGATGATGTAGCCCGATTCAGAGATGTTTTAAGAAAACACCTCCGAGGGGATTTTACGGCCGACGAACGACTCCAACATACAAAGTGGCAGATGGCCACCGAAGCCAATGCCAGACGAATAATAGCCAACTGCGGCGGAAAAAACCCGCTACTTGGATATTGATTTCCGTATAAGACTTATGGATGACGCTGATTATGAAAATATGTCGGCGTTTTCTTGCGGAATTGACAAGCTTGACAGATTCTTTCACCATGAGGTCAAAGAGTGTGTGAGACACCATTATCTTGCAGCTTACTGCGCCTTTGTCGGCACCGGACAGATTGTGGCCGCGTTCACTCTCATGAACGACGCCCTTATGATTGGGAGTCAGACCGAGATGGAAGACTTCATAGACGACCTCAGGCTGGATACCGACAACGACATTGTCGACTTTTTCAATCGACAGACGTCTTACCCCGCCATAAACATCGGTCATCTCGGCACTTTAGAGGAATATCAGCACCGAGGCATCGGGACTTCCATCATAGACCTTGTGGCCGATACTTTCTCAAAAAACCGCCAGTCGGGCTGCCAGTTTATCACAGTCGACGCGCTTAACAATGTAAACGCAATACGCTTTTATCTGAAAAATCACTTCAACTTTCAGACAAATCGGGATATGACATGCCTTACCCGACGCATGTACAGGATACTATAAAGTCCTTGCACACTACGGCTGCTGTCTCGGCCGGGAAACGGTTCAGGCAAAGAGGTGCTTGAAGGCTTCGTCGACCCGGGCGACCTCTATCACGGTGATTTTGAAGCGCGAGACGTCGACGCCTTTCAGGGAGCCGCGCGGCACTATCATGCGCGACATGCCCAGCTTCTCAGCCTCGGCCACGCGCTGCTCCATGCGGCCCACGGGACGTATCTCGCCCGACAGCCCCACCTCGCCCGCCATGCAGGTGTCGCGGGGCACCACGGTGTCGAAGTTGCTCGACAGGATGGCGCACACCACCGGCAGGTCGAGCGCGGGGTCGGCCACCTTGATGCCGCCGGCGATGTTGAGAAAGACGTCTTTGGCGGCGAGCTTGAATCCGACGCGCTTCTCGAGCACGGCCAGCAGCATGTTCATGCGCTTGGAGTCGAAGCCGGTGACCGTGCGCTGCGGAGTGCCGTAGGCGGCGGTGCTCACCAGCGCCTGTACCTCGATGAGAAACGGACGCGCGCCCTCGACTGTCACGCCGATAGCCACGCCCGACAGCTCCTCGGCCAGGTCGCCGAGCAGCAACTCCGAGGGGTTGGTGACTTCGCGCAGGCCGCTGCGCCCCATCTCGTATATGCCCAGCTCCGAGGTGCTGCCAAACCGGTTTTTGATGGCCCGCAGGATGCGGAACATATACTGGCGGTCGCCCTCAAACTGCAATACGGCATCGACGATGTGCTCCAGCACCTTGGGCCCGGCCAGCGAGCCTTCTTTGGTGATGTGGCCGATGAGTATCACGGGCACGCCCGAGGTCTTGGCATAAGCCAGCAGGCGGGCGGCGCACTCGCGTACCTGACTCACCGAGCCGGCCGACGAGTCGAGGGCATCGGAGGCGATGGTCTGTATGGAGTCTATCACCACGATGCCGGGCTGCACTTTCTCGATATGCCCCATGATGCTCTCAAGCGAGGTCTCGCAGGCCACGAAGAGATTGTCGGAGCCGCGGCCGAGACGGTCGGCGCGCATCTTGAGCTGTGTGGCGCTTTCCTCGCCCGATGCATATAGGATGGTCTTTGTCTTTATGGCGAGCAGATTCTGGAGCACCAGGGTCGACTTGCCCACGCCCGGCTCGCCGCCGATGAGCACCATGGCGCCGGGCACGAGTCCGCCGCCGAGCACACGGTTGAGCTCGCCCGAGGGGAGCTTGATGCGCGGCTGCTCCTCGGCACGTATATCGTTGAGAGCCACGGCGTCGGCCTTGCGGCCAGCCACGGGCGATGGCGAGCGCAGGGGTGCCGACGCGGCGACCCGCTCCTCGACCAGCGTATTCCATGCGCCGCACGACGGACAGCGCCCGGCCCACTTGGGCGAGTCGGCACCGCACTCGCTGCAGTACCACAGTGTCTTGTATTTAGTCTTTGCCATATCTGAATTGCGCGAGGGCGATGGCGCCGGCCGAGGCGACGTTGAGCGACTCCGAGGTAGCGCGGCCCGCAGGATATGGCGGGATGAAGAGCCGCCGGCCCACGGTGGCCTCTACGGCCGGCGAGATGCCGCGGCCCTCGTTGCCGAGCACGAGCACTCCGGCGCGCGGTAGCCTCGCGCCAAATATGTCGTCGCCGTCGAGAAAGGTGCCGCATACCTGCTCGCGGGGCATGGCGGCGAGCATGGCGGGCAGGTCGCCGTAAATCACCCTCACGCGGGAGATGGCGCCCATGGTGGCCTGTATGGTCTTGGGATTGTAGCAGTCGACGGTATCTGTCGATGCCAGCACGGTATCGATGCCAAGCCAGTCGGCCGTGCGCATGAGGGTGCCGAGATTGCCGGGGTCTTGCACGCGGTCGAGCGCGAGGGTAAGACGGCCGGCAAGCGCCGCGGCGTCAAACACGGGCGGCTCGGGCAGGCTGTACACGGCTATCACGTCGGGCGCCAGCGTAAGGGCCGACAGCGAGCAGAGCGCCTCGCGCGATACCTCGACGGCCGCATCGCCATAGTCGCCGGGGTGGGCCGCGAGCCACTGCGATGTGGCCAGCAGATAGCGCAACTCAAAAGCGCCGAGCGTGTCGAGCACACACTTGGTGCCCTCGGCGGCAAAGAGGCCGGCGCGCCGGCGCCCTTTTACGTCGGACAGCGATGAGATGAGCTTACGTTGGGCGTTGGTGAGCATCGGCATATGTATCAGAAGTCGTAGCCGGCTTCGCGCACCATTTCCTTGTCTTGCTCAAGCGTCGAGCCCAGTGTGGTGAGCAGGTCGCCCACGATGCCTCCGTTGACACCCACACGCATCAGCTCGAGCCGGGTGTCGCTGCCAAGACGGGCGCGGCCGCCGGCAAAGCGGATGGCGGTGCGCGGATGGGCCAGGCGCATGATGGCCACAGCGTCGATTATCTCGTCGTCGGTGATGGGGGCGGCGTCGGCAAGCGGTGTGCCGGGTATGGGTTGCAGTATATTGACGGGGATGGATACGGGGCGGGCGCGGCGCAGTGTCACGGCAAACTCCGCCCGCTGGCGGCGGCTCTCGCCCATGCCGATGATACCGCCCGAGCATACGTCGAATCCGATTTCATGCGCGGCGGCGATTGTAGCGAGCTTATCTTCGATGGTGTGGGTGGTACACAGGATGGCAAAGTGCGACGGCGCCGTCTCAAGATTGCAGTGATAGCGGCGCACGCCGGCGTCCCACAGGCGCTGCAGACCGTCGCGGTCGAGCAGGCCCATCGAGGCGCAGGTGTATATGCCTACCTTGTCGCGGATGTCGGCGCAGATTGATGCCAGCTCTTCGAGCTCGGCTCCGCGCGCTGCGCGCCCGCTGGTCACCAGCGAGAAGCGGCGCACACCGCCCTCCTTGTTAAGCAGCGCCTGGCGCATACACTCGGCGCGGTCGACCACCCCGCGGGTGGCGCAGCCGGTGTGGTAGTGTCCGCTCTGCGCACACCACTTGCAGTCTTCAGAGCATGCGCCGCTGCGGGCATTGATTATCGAGCACGAGTCAAACTGCCGCGGAGACAGCGCCGCCGTGACACGCGCAGCAGCCTCGCGCAACTCGCGCGGGTCGGCGTCGGCCAGGGCATACACCTCACTGTCGGTAAGCTCGCCGCCGGCGAGTATCCTGTCGGCAAGAGCGTCAATCGACATGGAGCCGCTCATAGCTCCATCTCATCGTACCCGTCGCCAAGCTCCTCGGGGTCGTACTCGTCGCTGCCGAGGAAGTCTTCGTCGAGGTCGTCGGGGATGAGCGCGGCCTTGGCAGCCTTGGCAGATACCTGGGCGTCAAACTCGTCCATGTCGACACTCTGCGCGGGAGCCTGCCCCTGCGAGAGGGTGCACACGGGGTCTTTGAGAGTCTTGCCCGGCGTCATCTCCTTCATCTCCATGTAGAGGGCACGGTCGGTGAGGTAGTCAAAGACAAAGAGCAGCTTCTGGCCCTCGTCGTCGATAAAATCCTCCAGCACGGCATCATCCATGAGCCACGCCTCCTGGTCGGAGTCGAGATCCATATCCTCATAGGTGATTTCCTTGCCCTTCTCCCAGCCGTCGTCGCACAGGAAGAAAGAGTCCATCTGTGTCTTGTCGTAACCCACGGAGTCGCAGATTGCATTCTTGAGGTCGAGGAAAGTCGCCGTGGCGTCGATTTTTATCTCGCGCTTGAAATTGTCGACACCGTCGGAAACTATTCTGAAATTGAAAATCATGTGATTCTAAATATGTTAGTTTGTGCGCCTGCCCCAGCGGGACATTCGACACCGCGAAGATAACACATCAAAGGGCAAAAATGCAAATTAAATCGCCCGACCTTTCCGCATTTTTAACGTTTATACTCCCGGCTGAGAGTGGTCGGGAAATATTTTTTTGACGGTGAGCGATTTTTACGTATTTTTGTAATCTAATCGAAAACGCATGAAATTATGTTAATGTCTATGACCGGCTTCGGCCGTGCCTCGTCGGTGGCCGCTGGCAAGCGCATCACCGTCGAGCTAAAATCTCTCAATTCCAAGCAGCTCGACCTCAATGTGCGTATGCCGTCGATATTCCGCGAGCTCGAGATAGAGCTGCGCCACACCGTGCTGGCCGAGCTGGAGCGCGGCAAGGTGGAGCTCACCGTGAGCGTGGAGACTCTCGGCGGCGGCGAGGCCTCTACCCGCCTCAACACTGCCGTGCTCGCCGACTACCGCCGCCAGATTGCAGCCGCATCGGCCGAGCTGGGTATCCCTGAGCCGTCCGACTGGTGGACTGTGCTCATGCGTATGCCCGACAGCGTGCTCACCGACGGCAACGACTCGCTCGACCCGGCGCTCGCCGACGCGCTGCGCGGCGCGCTCGCCGCTGCCGTGGAGGCCATCAACGGCCATCGCCGCGCCGAGGGGCTGCGGCTGGAGTCGTTCTTTGCCGAGCGCATCGCCGCCATTGAGGGCCTGCTGGCCGAGGTGGAGCCTTACGAGGCCGAGCGGGTGCCGCGCATACGCGCACGCATCGAAGACGGTCTCTCCAAGATTGCCGTGGCCGACTACGACAAGGGCCGTCTGGAGCAGGAGATGATATTCTATATCGAGAAACTCGACATCAACGAGGAAAAGCAGCGTCTGCGCCAGCATCTGCGCTACTTCACCGAGACTCTCGAGGGGCCGCGCGGCCAGGGCAAGAAGCTCGGTTTTATCGCCCAGGAGATGGGTCGCGAGATCAACACTCTCGGCTCGAAGAGCAACCAGGCCGACATGCAGGCCATCGTGGTGAAGATGAAAGATCTCCTGGAGCAAATCAAAGAGCAGGTGCTCAACGTGCTGTGAATCCGCTCTACGTAATCCCCGCCCGCGGCGGCAGCAAAGGCATACCTCACAAAAATATCCGGCCGCTCGCAGGCCGCCCGCTGCTCCACCACACCATCGGGGCGGCGCTCGCGGCCGGCGCCGACCCGGCACGCATCATCGTCACCACCGACGACCCGGCCATAGCCGACTGCGCCCGCGCGGCCGGCATCGACGTGCCGTTCATGCGGCCGGCCGAGCTGGCCACCGACACCGCCGGCAGCCGCGAGGTGATACTCCACGCGATGGACAGCGCCGACGCCCTCGGCATCGCATACGACTGCGTGGCGCTCCTCCAGCCCACATCGCCCCTGCGCTCGCCCGACGACATCACCGGGGCCATCGCCCTCTACGCCGACTCGCCCGGATGCGACATGGTGGTAAGCGTGATGGAGTCCCGCGCCAATCCATACTACGACTGCTTTGAGGCCGACCCCGCCACCGGGGCGCTCCACGTGAGCAAAGGCGACGGCCACTACACCCGCCGCCAGGACGCCCCCGCCGCCTGGCAGCTCAACGGCGCCGTATACGTCATACGCCCGGCCTCGCTGCGCGCCATGCCCATGGGCGACTTCCCCCTGCGCATCCCCTACCCCATGCCCGCCTCGCGCAGCGTCGACATCGACACCCCCGTCGACTGGCTCATCGCCGAGGCCCTCCTCGGCAAGTGATATATTACATAAAATAATCAGGGAGTCACGATTATTTGTTGTATATTTGTATCGATAACTATAATTACATCTCTCCATGGCACGACCTATCAAAGAAACTCCCGAACTGTACGGCAAAGACGCCGAGCGTTTCGAGAAACTCATTTCCAAAGCCCGGCCCGCGACCGACGACGAGAAAGCCAGGGCCCGCAAGGCATATGAAGTGATGAAGTCCATCAGCAATTTCCAATGGTGATATGGACTTCAGCACCTTTACACAGATACAGCTGTCAGAGGATACTGATATTAAGCCGTTCAGATGTGCTGATGCAGATTTAAACGGCTTCCTTTTTGACGACGCCAAGCATTTCCACAAAGAGCTGATGGCAGTCACATATCTTATTGAAGACCCTGCGCAGCAGGTGACTGCCGCATATTTCAGCTTGCTTGCCGACAAAATCATATTCAGCTCCGACGATAAGCCGACCTGGAACAGGCTAAATCGTAACATCCCCAATCCCAAGCGCCGCAAGAGTTATCCGGCTGTAAAAATCGGGCGTCTTGCCGTACACGACGACTATGCGCGATGCGGCATGGGTACATTCATCCTCGACAGCATCAAGTATGCGTTTACTACAGTAAAGCGACTGGGGTGCCGGTTTATCACTGTCGACGCGCTCAGCTCGGCTACCGACTTTTATCTCAAAAACGGCTTTATGTTTTTTACCGACGGCGACTGCACAGAAGCGACACGGCTGATGTTCTTTGATTTGAGGAATTTCTGTGAATAGCGCTTTGCGTCTGCGCACGATTGGGTCAGTGAAAAGAAATTTGTAACTTTGCAGAAAAGTTGCACGGCTGATGAAACAAAATCTCATAGGGGCTGAGGCCTCGCTGCTCGAGGCCCTCGGCAGGCTCAACGCTCTGTCGGGCTCGGCTATCACGCTATTTGTCACCGACGTCTCGGGCCGGCTGCTGGGCACTCTCACCGACGGCGACATACGCCGCGCTCTGCTCGGGGGCGCTTCGCTCGACTCGGCTGTGACCGAGGCCATGCACACGGCGTTCAGAGCCATCGGCCCCGACGACTCGGGCGCCGCAGCCGTGGAGCGGCTGCGCGACTTCCGCAGCCGGGGCATACGCCTGGTGCCGCGGCTCGACGCCGACGGCCGCCCTGTCGAGATCATCGACCTGGGCCGCACTCATACCCGCCTGCCGCTGCGCGCCATACTCATGGCCGGGGGCAAGGGCGAGCGGCTGCGTCCGCTCACGCTCACACGCCCCAAGCCGCTGCTCGAAATCGACGGCAAGGCTATCATCGACTACAATATCGAGGCGCTGGCGGCCTGCGGCATCACCGACATCACGGCCTGCGTGCGCTATATGGCCGAGCAGATCGAGGAGCACTTTGCCGGGCCGGTGGCGGGGGTCGATGTGAAATGCGTGCGCGAGGAGCAGCCACTGGGCACCATCGGCGCGGCCACTCTCTGCGGCATACCCGACGGCAGCGACGGCCACACGCTGGTGATGAACTCCGACCTGCTCACTACCATATCATTTGAGGAGATGTACCTCAAGCATATCGACACCGGAGCCGACGCCACCATCGCCGTGGTGCCCTATCAGGTGACGGTACCCTTTGCTATCCTCGACCTCGACGGCGAGCGGGTGAGCGGCATCACGGAGAAGCCGTCGTACTCCCACTATGCCAACGCCGGCATATACATATTCTCCGACCGGCTGCTCGGCCGGCTGCGCCCCGGCGAGCGCGCCGACGCCCCCGACCTGCTGGCCGACGCCATCGCCGACGGGATGCGGGTGTCGTACTATGTGATACGCGGGTCGTGGATCGACGTGGGCTCGCCCGCCGACTTCAGCCAGGCGCGCGAGCTGATGCGCCACCACCGCAATTTTGCCGGAGTGAACTATCCCGGCGCCACACCGTTGTAACCGTAAAACCCCCATCTATGGCAGACTCCAATTTCATCGACTATGTAAAGATACTGTGCCGCTCGGGCAAGGGCGGCGCCGGCTCGCGCCACTTCTACCGGGCCAAATATGTGCCCAAGGGCGGTCCCGACGGCGGCGACGGCGGTCGCGGCGGTCATATCATACTGCGTGGCAACGCCCATATGTGGACGCTGCTGCCGCTCAAATACCGCCGCCATATCTTTGCCGGAAACGGCGAGAGCGGCTCGGGCGGCCGCTCATTTGGCAAGGACGGCGAGGATGTGGTGGTCGAGGTACCATGCGGCACCGTGGTATACGATGCCGAGACCGGCGCATACCTCGCCGAGGTGACCCGCGACGGCCAGGAGGTGAAGCTACTGCGAGGCGGCCGCGGCGGCCTGGGCAACTGGCACTTCAAGAGCGCCACCAACCGTACCCCGCGATACGCCCAGCCGGGCGAGCCGGCCATCGAGAAGTCGGTGGTGCTGGAGCTCAAGGTGCTGGCCGACGTGGGACTGGTTGGCTTTCCCAACGCGGGCAAGTCGACGCTGCTCTCGGCCGTATCGGCGGCCCGCCCCAAGATTGCCGACTACCCCTTCACCACCATGGAGCCGCAGCTGGGTATCGTAAGCTACCGCGACAACCGCTCCTTTGTGATGGCCGACATCCCCGGCATCATCGAGGGCGCCAGCGAGGGCAAGGGCCTGGGGCTGCGCTTTCTGCGCCACATCGAGCGCAATGCCGTGCTGCTGTTTCTGGTGCCGGCCGATGCCGACGACATCACCGGGCAATACCATATACTGCTGCGCGAGCTGGAGCAATTCAATCCCCAGCTGCTCGACAAGCACCGCATACTGGCCGTGTCGAAAAGCGACATGCTCGACGAGGAGCTTACCGAGGAAATCGCCCGCACGCTGCCCGACGACATACCCCACGTGTTCATCTCGGCCGTGACCGGCCAGGGTATCACCGAGCTGAAAGATGTGCTGTGGCGCGCCATCACCGACGACTCCAATCGCCTCGCCACTCCCGACATCGCCACCCGCGACCTCGACGAGCAGCACCGCGACAAGGCCGAGGACGGTTTCATATTTGAATACACTCCCGACGAGACCGAGGACGACGACGAGGGCGAGGACCTCCGCGACATCAGCGCCCAGGCATGGGGCGACGACATCGACTACGATGACGACGGCTACATGTGGGACGAGGATGCCGACGACACCGACGACAGCCAAAACCGCCCCGACTGATGACTCTCGACGCCCTCTACCGCAATACGCTCACAGCGCTCACATCTGCCCTCGGCCCTGCCGAGGGCAAGGCTACGGCGCGGCTTGTGATTGAAGACGCGGCCTGCTTCCCGATGTCCAAGGTGCTGTCGTCGCCCGAGCTGGAGGTGGAGCCGGAGACTGTGATGAGGGTGTACCGCGTGGTAAAGCGCATCGCCGACGGCGAGCCGCCGCAGTATGCGGTCGGCCGCGCGCGGTTTATGGGCATGGATCTCTCGGTGACATCTGACACTCTCATCCCCCGCCTCGAGACAGCCGGGCTGGTAGACCTCATCACCGACGACATGGCCGGCCGCTCAGACCTGCACGTGCTCGACGCCGGCACAGGCTCGGGCTGCATCGCCATCGCGCTGAGCCGGGCCTTGCCCTTTGCCCGTGTCGAGGCCATCGACATCAGCGACGGCGCCCTGCTGGTGGCACGCAGTAACGCACGCGCCCTGCACGCCGCCGTGGATTTCAGCCGGGCCGACATGCTGGCGCTCGCCACTCCGGCCGAGCCGCTGTACGACATCATAGTGAGCAATCCGCCCTACATCGCCGAGGGCGAGGCCGATACTGTCGACGGCAGCGTGGCCGCCTATGAGCCGCACTCGGCGCTATTTGTGCCCGACGACGACCCGCTGCGCTTTTACCACGCCCTGGCCGACTATGGCCACAGCGCGCTCAGGCCGGGCGGACGTCTATACTTTGAAATCAATCCCAACTACGCCGACCGCCTCGCCGCCGACCTCACCGCCGGCGGATACCGCGACGTCGAGATACTGCTCGACGCCTACGGGCGCCGGCGCTACGCCCGCGCCTCTCTATGCTGAGACGACCGCTCGACCCGGCCCGCGCGCTCATCCGCGCCGAGGAGCTGTGTGCCCGTGCCGAGCACTCCTCGGGCGAGATTGCCCGCAAGCTGTATCAGTGGGGCGTGGCGCCCGACGAGTCGGAGCGCATACTGGCCTCGCTGGTCAAGCGGCGGTTTATCGACGACAGCCGCTTTGCGGCCGCCTACGTGCGCGACAAACTGGAGTATGGCGGATGGGGACGCCGCAAGATAGCGCTCGGTCTGTATCAGAAGCGGGTGGCCCGCGATATCATCGCCGCGGCGCTGGCCGACATCGACCCCGACGCATATGCCGCGAGGCTGGCCGACCTGCTCGCGCGCAAGCGGCGCACCATCGCCGAGCCCGACACCTACGACGGCCGCACGCGGCTATTCCGCTGGGCGGCGTCGCGCGGCTTCGAGCCCGACCTTGTGGCGAGTGCCATACGCGCCATGTGAGCGCTCAGGCGTCGCGCTCGAGTATCTGCGCGGCCAGAGTATCGGCTGTGTGGATGAGAGCCACCAGCGGCGAGCGCGCCTGGGCGGCGCGGTACGACTTGTCCATCTCGATGCTCTGCAGGGGCAGGTCCCACGGGCCCATATGCCAGCGTATGGCAAATATCTCCTCGTCGTCGAGGTCGAGACCTGAGCGCAGCAGCATTATCACCGACTTCTCGCCGTGGCCCACGGGCAGGCCGGAGTAGTCGACGTCGTAGCCCTCGATGTCTTCCCACACGCCTATCTCGTTGCGGCGCTTCTTGAGGGTTTTCTTGTATATATCGGCCTTGCACACGTCGTGGAGCAGCGCGGCCAGCGCTATAGACTCGGGTCGCAGCGCCTTCTCCATATCGGCGCGCATCGGCACCACGGCCTGCCGCAGCGCCATGGCCATGTCGTAGACGTTGAGCGAGTGGCGCACCAGCCCGCCTGCAAAGTTGAAGTGATTGCGCACCGATGCGGGCGCCTCAAAGAAGCCGAGCGTCTCGAGGTCTTCAATCACATAATCGATGTTTTCGCGGCCGGTGTCGCGGAGTATCTGGCAAAAACGTTCTTTATCGGTCATAATATGGGACTTAGCAGACGCACGACACTCTCCAGAGCGCGGCGCGCCAGCGGACGGCGGCGCCACTCGGCGGGTATCACACGCGAGCAGCGCGTGAGATCCTCGCGGTAGATGTCGGTCATCTGTCGGTTGAAATCACGGGAGTAGAAAAAGAGGTTGCCCTCGAAATTATGCTCGAAGCTGCGGAAGTCGAAGTTGGTCGAGCCGATGGTGACAAACTCGTCGTCGACTATGATACACTTGGAGTGGAGCATACCGGCCTCGTAGAAGTAAATCTTCACGCCGGCGCGCAGACACTCGGTGATGTACGACGACGATGCCAGGTCGAGCAGCCGACTGTCGGAGTGGCGCGGCAGCATGATACGCACATCGACGTGGGCCAGCGAGGCGGTGGTGAGGTCTTTGAGCAGCGGCTCGGTGGGCAGGAAGTAGGGGGTCTGTATGTACACCCGCCGCTTGGCTCCGGCGATGGCCTTGTGAAACATGAGGGCCACGCTGCTCCACGCCGACGTCGGCCCCGAGGTGACCAGGTGCGCCGCGATGGCCGGTGCGCTCACCGGCTCCACATCGACCGACTCCTCGATGAGGGGTTGCCCCATGAAATGCCAGTCGACGGCAAAGCTGTATTGCAGAGCGGCCACGACCGGGCCCTCGACGCGCACGTGAGTGTCGCGCCAGGTGGCAAAGCGGCGCCCGCCCGTGATGTAGCGGTCGGCGATATTCATGCCGCCCAGATAGCCTGTGCGGCCGTCGATCACGCAGAGCTTGCGGTGGTTGCGCCAGTTGATGCGAGTGCCCAGCTGGGGGAAGGTCACCTCGAAGAACGGATATATCTGCACACCGGCACGGCGCATGCGGCTGAAAAAGCGGTTGCGCACGGTAAACGACCCCACATGGTCGTATATCACCCTCACCACCACTCCGGCCAGCGCCCGCTCGATGAGTATGTCGGCAATCTCGGTACCGACGCTGTCGCTCTCAAATATATAGTACTCGATGTTGATATACCGGCGGGCCGAGCGCAGGTCGGCCTTGAGGTCGGCAAACTTTGCCTCGCCGCCCGTGTATACCCTCACATCGCTCACCGCATAGAGCGGCGCCCCGGTCAGCGCTTTGGCCAGGCTGGCCTGCTGCACCGACTCGGCCGAGAGGCCCAGCGAGCGCGCGTCGAGCGTCGGCGCCGACTCGCGGCGCTTGAGCCGACGGCGGTTGGCCCGGCTCATCTTACGGGTATTCTGTATGTTACGGCCGAAAAAGAGGTAGAGTATGATGCCCACCATGGGCAGGAGCAGCAGCACAGTGACCCAGGCCAGCGACTTCACCGGGTTGCGGTTTTCCGACAACACTACCACGATGATGCTGACCGTCGTGAGGGCATACAGCGCAAATATGATATTGCGCACCCATAGCCAATCGAAACTCTGCGCTAAGCTGTCAAACACCCCGCAAGATAGAAAAAAGCGGCGTAATGCCCGGCCGGCTTAACAATCTTTAACGAAGAAAAAGACAAGCGTCGCCATAGCTCAGGAAGCGGAAATCACCGTCGAGAGCATAGCGGTATGCGTCGCGCCAGCGCTCGCCGCCAAGAAATGCCGATACCAGCAGCAGCAGGGTCGAGCGGGGCTGATGGAAGTTGGTCACCATACCGCCCACCACGCGGTATGTGTATCCGGGCGCGATGATGATGCGGGTATCGGCCACCAGGCGGCTCTCGCCGCGGGCGCGCAAACTCTCGACCACGGCCGCCAGAGCCTCGGCGGCGCTGAGTTGAGGATGCCCGGCCTCGTAGGGATACCACTGCGGCACCTCGCCGGTCCAGCGACCGGTGGCCATCAGGCAGCCTATGTGGTACAGGCTCTCGAGGGTGCGCACCGAGGTGGTGCCCACCGCCACCACCGGCCGGGGCAGATGGGCGGCGATTGCCTCTATGGTATCGATGTCGACGCTGATATACTCGCTGTGCATGGGGTGGTCGCCGATATGGTCGCTCTTGACGGGCTGGAAGGTACCGGCGCCGACGTGAAGCGTGACCCTGCGGCGGGCGATGCCGCGCGAGTCGATATCGGCGAGCACGGCATCGGTGAAATGCAGCCCGGCGGTCGGGGCGGCCACGGAGCCGTCGATATGACTGTAGACGGTCTGATAGTCTGCGGCGTCGCTCTCCTCGGTATCGCGGCCGAGATACGGCGGGATGGGTATCACCCCGGCGGCCTCGATGACCTGCGCAAACGTGAAGCCGCCGCTCCAGTCAAAGCGTATCTCATAGGCATTGCCCACCGCTCCGCAGCGGGTGGCGCGCAGCAGACACTCGCGGCCGTCGATTTCTATCGACGCCTCCAGCGCCCCCTCTTTCCACTTCTTGGAGTTGCCCACCAGGCATATCCACGAGCAGGTATCGGTCGAGGCGAAGCTCACCGCATAGTCGGCCGGATGCGCCGGCTCCAGACAGAATATCTCGATGTGGGCGCCGGTAGCCTTGCGCAGGCGCAGGCGGGCGTTTATCACACGGGTGTCGTTGTACACCAGCATCGTATCGGCCGGCAGCAGCGACGGCAGCTCGGCGAATACATGGCTTGCGGGGGCGCCGCCGGTGCTCATCACCAGCAGCTTGCAGGCATCGCGCTGCTCCAGAGGGTGGGCCGCGATGCGGTGGTCGGGCAGCGGATAGTCGTACTGCCCTATCTCGATGTTGCGTGGGTCTTGCATTGCACTGCAAATCTACGAAAATATTTTTTATGGCAATTTTATAAAAATGTCAGATAATTTTGATTTTTAATAAACTTTTCATACTTTTACGGCGCAGCCTATTATACATCATCTGCAAAACCGGCTATTCAGCGACATTTATCAATCCCGCGACCCGGTATGCGCGAGCACGCGACATCCCGGCCGACACAAGAAAAAAAGAGGTAAAATCTCTCATAGGATCCCTTCTTTTCCAAATCGCCCGGCGGCACGTCCCGTCGGGTGGTTTTTGACGGTGGTGCGAGAGTGTTCACTGCCGCAGGTTAAATATTGTTAACGTCATTGTCGGAGCGCGCCTTTATCATTACCTTTGCAGAGTAAAAAAGCACCCTGACTTAGTCTTAGGCCGATTATTTACGCAATCACTCAACAAAGATCTAAGCTAAGGCAACCAAGGATGATGCCGGCCGTGAGGCCATGCCGCTCGCCTTACAGCGGTGTTGTGATAAGTAAGTATGATATAATCTCTAAAGCTGCCTTATGGCAGTGACTTTTGAATCACAAATTCGCCTTTTGGCTTAGGTCCTCCGCCATTGTTGAAATGTTTGGGGACTTTTTTTATATCCCTACCCCGCCCGCACCGTAAAATTCGACCGATAAATCGGTCGCGTCGCCCGCATCTCATGATACCGCGGGTTGTCACCCGCGGCTACCATATTATACCGCTACGCGGTAGAGCGTCAATATGCGCAGGCCAGCAACCGGCGCGTACTATGACCGCGGATGTGCTACCTTATTATAGCGCTACGCCGTAAGACGTTAGTTCGCGCAGGTTTGTAACCTGCGCGCCACCAAGCTATTACACTTCGGTGTTTGGACTTTGTAAGTCCAAACATCGCCTCGCCATGCATTGCTTCAGACCGTCCATATACACCTCATCGTCAGTCCGACACTCGTATCAGTACGCTCGACAATCTGCGGAGGTAGCGTCTTTTTGACTTACAAAGCAAAAAAGACGAGGTGGAATACCACGGCAACGCGCAGGTTTGTAACTATTACTGGTCGAAAGACGCCAAATAGCTAAATATTACAAAGATACGCTGACTAGTTCGCCGGGTTGGCCTTGGAGCCGTGGGCAGGAGGTGTTGCAAAACTTCCTTGCATCGCTTGCGCCGGAAAGCGCTCCGCGCTTTTATTTAACTATTTGGCGTCTTTCGACCAGTAATAGTTTGTAACCTGCGCGAACTATCACTTACGACTCCATCTTTGCGGCTGTGGCGGCCATCAGGCGGCGCCACTTGCGGTAGCCGAGCCACGCTATGGCGGTATACAGTGTGTAGAGGGTGGCGTAGAGATAGATGCCTTTGTAGGCGTACAGGCAGACGCATACGGCGTCGACCACCATCCAGGCGAGCCACTGCTCGAGGTATTTGCGGGCGAGCATCCACAGAGCCACTATACTCAGCGCGGTGGTAAAGGCGTCGTACCAAGGCACGGTGCTGTCGGTGCCATAGATGAGCCCGAGGCCCAGGGCGGCCCACAGCAGGGCAAACACTGCCGCGCAACCGACCCACGCCGCAGCGGGCATACGGGTGATGGGGCGCGATGCCTTGGCGGAGCCGGAGTCGTGCCGGCGCCCGGCAAGTGTCCATACGGCGTAGCCGTACACGGCCATCACCAGATAATAGATGTTGATGGCAAAGTCGGCGTACAACCCTTTGCGGAAGTATATCCACATGGATATCATGGGCATCACCACCGAGGCAATCCACATGCGGGGGTTGGCGTGGTATTCATACCACAGATATATTAGTCCGATGCAGAATCCTGCTATCTCGAGGGCGATGTCCATGATGAGCGTGGAAGTCAGTGGAGGGTCAGAATGTGAGGGCTACGGTACCCATGGCGTTGGCAGTGGCCTGGGCGGCAAAGCCGGCGTAGCGGTAAATCTCGGGGGTGCCGTCGGCGCCGACGGTATATCCGGCGCCGGCGTAGCCATTGTTGAAATACTTGCGGTTGAGGATATTGTATACCGCCACGCCGAGGCGCAGCTCCTTGATGCCGCGCAGGTGGCGGAAGGTGTAGCCCAGATGGAGATCGCTCACGCAGTAGGAGCCGAGACGGGCCTGCTCGCTGCGGGCGTTGTCCATATATTGGTCGCTCACAAAGCGGGTGCGCAGCGAGGCGTCGAAATCGGCCACGTGGAAGTTGAAGGCATTGTGGAGCACGATGTCGGGCGAGAAAGCCAGCGGAGTGTCGCCGCAGTCGCGGGTGATGGGGTTGGTCCACTCGTCCTCGTATATATACTCCACGAAGTCGCGGATGCGGTTGCGCGAGAAGGTGGCGCTCAGGCTCCAGTCAAACCATCTGCACGGGCGCAGGGCACCTTGAAGCTCGATACCCATGCGGTAGCTGCGCGGCACGTTGACGCTGAGCGGATTGCCTGTATCGGAGAGCTGACCGGTGACGACGAGCTGGTCTTTATAGTCCATGTAGTAGAGGTTGGCGCCGACGGTGAGCAGGCGGTTGGTAAAGGTGTAGCCGAGCTCGTAGTCGAAGAGGCGCTCAGCCGAGGGTACATGGTTGCGGTCGCCGTCGGTGAAGTTGTCGCGTACCGGCTCCTTGTGTGCCACGCTCCACGAGGCAAATGCGCGGTGGGCGCCGCGGGTGAAGTCGAGGCCGAGCTTGGGATTGAAGAAATTGTAGTTGCGGTGCACGTCCAGAGAGTACATGTCGCCGGTGTTCCAGTCGTAATTGTCGCTCACGCCGTCGATGGTGTAGCGGATGTGGCGGTACTGGAGGTCGGCGTAGGCGCTGAGTCCGCGCAGTATGGAGTAGTCGGCGCGGGCGTATACATTGTAGTCAAACTTGCGGCCCACATTGTCGTAATACTCCTGGAGCGGGTCGAGGTCGCCCACATAGTTGCGCACCCACTTGATGCGGCCAAAGTGGCGGCCGCGGTGCCATGTGGCGGCGGTGCCGAGCACGGCGTTGAGGCGGCGGTGGCGGTAGTTGAGGGTGAGGTTGGCGCCGCCGAAGTCGTTGTCGTTGTACTTGAGGCGGATGATATCAGACTTCTCGACCTCGGTGCCGTCGGGCAGCATGTAGGGCTTCAGGCCGTAGGTCACGAGGTCTTTGCCGGTCTTGAGCTGGTCGTAATATCCGTCGCCCTTGGTATAGTGGAGGGCGGCGCTGAGGCGCCAGGAGTCGGAGAGGCGCTGGTTGAGCAGGAGCTGGATGTGATGCTGAGTGAAGTTGTCACACTGGTCCTGATAGTAGGCGCGCGAGCCGTCGGCAGCGGTATACTCGCCGCTGGGATTGTAGCGGCGGCCATACTCGGCCATCTGCTCTTTGGTGGCATAGTCCCAGGCCATGTAAGTCTGCTGCTTGCCGCCGAAGGCGATGAGGCGCAGCATGGTACCGTCGGCGCGGTATGCCAGCTGACCCTGGTATGCCCAGAGCTTTGAGAAGGCGCGGTCGATATAGCCGTCGGAGCCGATGTGGCTCAGGCGGGCATCGACGCTCCAGTGGCCGCCGAAGAGGCCGGAGCCGACCTTGAGCGTCTGGCGGTTGGCGTTGTACGAGCCATAGGAGGCAGCCACCGAGGCATAGCGCTCGTCGGAGGGCATGTCGGTGAGCATATTTACACTGGCGCCGAAAGCGCCGGCGCCGTTGGCCGATGTGCCGGCGCCGCGCTGCACTTGTATGTCGTTGAGACCCGAGGCGAGGTCTGGCATGTTGACCCAGTACACATTGTGGCTCTCGGAGTCGTTGATGGGCACGCCGTTGGCAGTGACGTTGATGCGCGAGGCGTCGGTGCCGCGGATACGCAGACCCGAGTAACCGATGCCGCCGCCGGCATCGCCGGTGGTCACCACCGAGGGCGTCGCCTCGAGCAGGAAGGGGATGTCGCGGCCATCGTTGACGCGGGCGATCTGCGCCGCGGTGATGTTGGTAAAGGCCACGGGAGTGTTGGCGGCGGCGCGGTTGGCCACCACCTCTACGTCGCGGAGGTTGATAACGGATGTGTCGGCGCCCGAGGCCTCGACGGCCTGCGCGCACATGGGCACGGCGGCGCACAGCGCCCCCACGCCTGCATGGAGCAGATGCTTCATTGCTACAAATTTCACTACGCCGGTACTAACCGGTTCAGGTTCAAAGGGTATAATCTCAGCTCCGCGCGAGTGAATTTACACGCGGCGCACCCCTATCGTATGTTGATTATCTCTTGCGACACGGCCGGCAAGGCTACCGGCCTGCGCAGGGGCAAAGTTACATAAAAAAAGCCGCGCGCCCAAGAAAAATCTTTTTCCGGGGCGCGCGGCGTATGTATTACGCGGAGTATCAGAGCAGTGTGAGCACGAGAGCCTGGGCGGCCACCACGCGCAGGAACATCGTGAGCGGGTACACGGTCGAGTATGCCACGGCGGGCGCATCGTTGCCGGTGGAGTTGTTGGCATAGGCCAGGGCCGGGGGATCGGTGTACGAGCCCGAGAAGAGGCCCATGATGGAGAGGTAGTTGATGCGGTCGCGGCCGCGGGCTATCAGACCTACGATCACCAGAGGCACAAAGGTGATGACAAAGCCCCAGATGACCCACCACATGCCGGTGGTGTTGAACACGGCGGCGGCGAAGTCCTTGCCGGCGGCGATACCCACCGAGGCCAGGAAGAGGCATATGCCCAGCTCGCGCAGCAGCAGCGAGGCCGACGACGAGGTGTAGGTGATGAGCTTGAACTTGTATCCGAAGCGGCTCAGCAGGATGGCCACCACCAGCGGGCCGCCGGCCAGGCCGAGCTTCATGCCGAAGCCGAGGTTGATCGAGCCCAGGATGATACCGAGTATGATACCGACGAATATGGTGATGAGGTTGGGCTGATTGAGGCGCTTCATGGAGTTGCCGAGGCGGTCGGCGAGGCGGTCGATATCCTCGAGATTGCCCACGACGGTGAGGCGGTCGCCCATCTGCAGACGCAGGTTGGGGGTGGCGAGCAGGTCGACGCCGGCGCGGTTTACGCGGGTGGCGTTGAGCTTGTAGCCGTTGTGGAGGCGCAGCGAGCCGAGGGCCACGCCGTTGTACTCGCTCTTGGTGACGAGGATGCGGCGCGAGTATACAGGCATGGGGGTCGACTCCCAGTCCATCTCGACCTCAGGGCCGAGCACGGCGTGGAAGCGCTCGGCATCCTGCACCGAGCAGATTACCTTGAGGGTGTCGCCCACGTGGATATCGGTGCTCGACTTGGGTATGACGATGGTGCCGTCGGGGTGCATCAGGCGCGACACCACAAAGTTGCAGGTGATGATGTCGTGGAGCGAGAGCATGGTGCGGCCGTCGACCAGGCTGTTGGTGACCTTTACCGAGAGGATATAGGGAGCGAGCTGCGAGCTGGCGCTGTCGTCCTCGATTTTCTGAATCTCCTCGTCGGTCTTGATGCGGAAGATGCCCTTGATGGTAAACATGGCCGCGATGATGCCGATGACACCCAGCGGATATGCGGCGGCATAGCCCTGGGCCATGAGGTTGGCCTGCTCGGGACTGTTGGTGAGCTGCGACACAGCCTGCTGCGCCGCGGCAAGGCCGGGGGTATTGGTCACGGCGCCGCTCATCACGCCCACCAGGGCCGAGATGTCGTTGACGTTGCCAAAGAAATATATCAGCAACACTATCACCACATTGAGCGAGATGCCCAGCACGGCCAGCAGATTGAGCCGCACGCCGCCCTCCTTGAATGAGGAGAAGAAGCCGGGGCCGACCTGAAGGCCGATGGCGAAGATAAACAGTATGAGGCCAAACTCGCGCACAAACTTGAGCACGCTGTCGTCGACCACATAGCCGAAGTGACCCATCAGGATACCCACAAAGAGCACAAAGGTCACTCCCAGCGACACACCGGCCACCTTGAGCTTGCCGATGAAGATACCCGCCGCTATCACAAACGAATAGAGCACCAGAGTCGACGCGACAGAGGTGCTTCCGGGCAGCAAAAGAGTTGAAATCCAATCCATTGTAGAAATGCCTATTAAAACCGTTTGAGCGACGGGACTCTTACCGCCGCAAAACTTGCCGCAAAGGTAGGCATTTTTTCCCGCCGCCGCAAAAATTAGCCCAGAAGATGTAGCGGTATGGATTAAAATCGCTAATTTTGCGCAAAAATCATACGCTATGAGTCTTTTCGATACCGTGAGCGAGGCCATCAAGCCCGCCATGCTTGCCCGCGACAAGGTGCGCCTCGAGGCGCTCCGCGGCATTAAGAAAGAGTTTATCGAGGCACGCACTGCCCCCGGCAGCGGCGGCGAGCTCTCCGACGAGGCCGCCGTCAAGATTCTCGCCAAGATGGTGAAGCAGCGCCGCGAGTCGGCTCAGATTTACACCGAGCAGGGCCGCCCGGAGCTGGCCGAGAGCGAGCTGGCCGAGGCCGCCGTCATCGAGGAGTATCTGCCCGCCCGCCTCTCTGCCGATGAGCTCCGCGCCGAGGTCGAGGCCATCATCGCCGCCACGGGCGCATCCTCGCCCGCCGACATGGGCCGTGTGATGGGCGTGGCCTCAAAGAAGCTCGCCGGCCGCGCCGACGGCAAAGACATCGCCACCATGGTACGCACCCTGCTGGCTCAGAAATAATCCGCACATATAATATAATAGCACTCACATGCTCACCATACAGCAAATCAAGGCCGACCCCGAGCGCGTCATCAAGCGCCTCGCCGTAAAGGGGTTTGACGCCTCCGAGATAATCCCCCGCGTGATAGAGCTCGACGACAGCCGCCGTGCCCTCCAGCTCCAGAGCGACAACAAGGCCGCCGAGCTCAACCGCCTGGCCGCCACCATCGGCGCCCATATGAAAAAGGGCGAGCGCGCCGAGGCCGAGCAGGCCAAGGCGCTCGTAGCCGAGGGCAAGGCCGCCCAGAAGACTCTGGCCGAGCAGCTCGAGGCTGTCGAGAAGCAGATTACCGACATCCTGCTCAACGTGCCCAACACTCCCTGCGACATGGTACCCGAGGGCCGCACCGCCGCCGACAATGTGGTCGAGAAGACCGGCGGCCCCATGCCGGAGCTGGGCCCCGACGCACTGCCCCACTGGGAGCTGGCACGCAAGTACAATCTGATCGACTTCGACCTGGGCGTGAAAATCACCGGCGCCGGCTTCCCCGTCTACCTGGGCAAGTGCGCCAAGCTCCAGCGCGCGCTCATACAGTTTTTCCTCGACCGCGCCTCTGAGGCCGGATACCTCGAGGTGCAGCCGCCCTACGTGGTCAATGAGGCATCGGGCTACGGTACCGGCCAGCTCCCCGACAAGGAGGCGCAGATGTATGTCGTGACCCTGGACAACCTCTACCTCATCCCCACCGCCGAGGTGCCCGTCACCAACCTCTACCGCGACGTGATACTCCCCGCCGACCGCCTGCCCGTCAAAAACTGCGCGTACTCGGCCTGCTTCCGCCGCGAGGCCGGCTCGTATGGCAAGGATGTGCGCGGCCTCAACCGCCTGCATCAGTTTGACAAGGTCGAGATTGTGCGCATCGAGCGTCCCGAGGACTCCTACGCCGCTCTGGAGGAGATGAAAGACCACGTGCAGAGCCTGCTCGACGACCTGGGTCTGCCCTGGCACATCCTGCGCCTTTGCGGCGGCGACATGTCGTTTACCTCGGCCATCACTTTTGACTTTGAGGTATGGAGCGGCGCGCAGCAGCGCTGGCTCGAGGTATCGTCGGTATCCAACTTCGAGACCTACCAGGCCAACCGCCTCCACTGCCGCTACCGTGGCGACGACAAGAAGACCCGCCTGTGCCATACCCTCAACGGCTCGGCACTCGCCCTGCCCCGCATCATGGCCGCCCTGCTCGAAAACAATCAGACTCCCGAGGGCATCGTGGTGCCCGAGGTGCTGCGCCGCTACACCGGATTTGACATCATCGACTGACCGCCCCATGGCTTGCGAGGTACACGACAGCTGGGACCGCGAGCACCTGTGGCATCCGTACACATCGACCATCGACCCGCTCCCGACATACAAGGTCGAGCGGGCCGATGGCTGTGTGCTCACCCTTGCCGACGGCCGCCGTCTTATCGACGGCATGTCGTCGTGGTGGTGCACCATCCACGGCTACAATCATCCGCGGCTCAACGCCGCCGCCACCGACCAGCTCGGCCGCATGAGCCACGTGATGTTTGGCGGTCTCACCCATGAGCCGGCCATTGCCCTGGGCAAGCTGCTGCTGGAGATGGCGCCCCCGTCGATGCACAATATCTTCTATGCCGACTCGGGCTCGGTGGCTGTCGAGGTGGCCATGAAGATGGCCGTGCAGGCCGCCATCGCCGCCTCGGGCGACCACAGCCGCTCCAACTTTGCCACCATCCGCTCGGGCTACCACGGCGACACCTGGAATGCCATGAGCGTCTGCGACCCGGTGACGGGTATGCACGGCGCCTTCGGCCCGGCGCTGCCGGTGCGATACTTCGTGCCGCAGCCGCGGTCGCGCTTCGACGCGGCCGCCTTCGACCCCGCCGACATCGAGCCGGTCGAGCGCCTTTTCGAGGCGCACGCCCCCGAGCTGGCCGCCTTCATCCTGGAGCCGATAGTACAGGGCGCCGGCGGCATGTGGATGTACCACCCCGAGTATCTGCGCCGCTTGCGCGCGCTCTGCGACCGCTACGGCGTACTGCTCATATTCGACGAGATCGCCACGGGCTTCTGGCGCACCGGGCGCCGCTTTGCCTGGGAGTGGGCCGGCGTCGAGCCCGACATCATGTGTGTGGGCAAGGGCCTCACGGGCGGCTACCTCACCATGAGCGCCGTGCTCACCACCCGCGACGTAGCCGACACCATCTCGCGCGGCGAGGCGGGCGTGATGATGCACGGCCCCACCTTCATGGCCAACCCTCTGGCCTGCGCCATCGCCTGCGAGTCGCTGCGCCTGCTCGCCGGGCAGGATATGGCCGCCTGCATCGCACGGCTGGAGAGCCGCATACGCGCCGGCCTGGAGCCGGCCCGCGGCCTCGACGCTGTGGCCGACGTGCGCGTGCTGGGCACCATCGGAGTGGTGGAGATGCGCCGCCCGGTCGATGTGGGCGAGTTTCAGCGCCGCTGCGTCGACGCCGGTGTGTGGATACGCCCCTTTGGCCGCAACGTATATATCATGCCACCGTACATCATCACCGACGAGCAGCTCGACTACCTGTGCCATGCGCTGGTCGAGCTGGTGTGCGACCTATGAATATCGACCGTACACTCACCGACATAGCCTCGGCCGGCAACCTGCGCTCTATCCCCGAGGCCGACTCGCCCGCCGGCATCGTCGACCTGTCGGGCAACGACTATCTCGGCCTGGCCGACGACATCGCCCTGCGCGAGCGCTTCCTGGCCGACCATCCCGCCTCCTCGCTGCTGATGACCGCCTCGGCATCGCGCCTGCTGGCCGGGCGTCAAAGCTCCTTTGCCGCGCTGGAGCGTCTCCTGGCCGAGAGCTACGGCGGCGGTCGCCGCGCGCTGCTCTTCAACAGCGGATACCATGCCAACGTCGGCCTGGTAAGCGCCCTCTCCGACCGCTCCACCCTCATCGTGGCCGACCGCCTCGTGCACGCCAGCATCATCGACGGCATACGCCTGGGCGGCGCCGACTTCGAGCGCTTCCGCCACGCCGACTACGACCATCTCGAGCGCATCCTCCAAAGCAAAGCCTCGCGATACTCCGACATACTCATCATCGCCGAGAGCGTATACAGCATGGACGGCGACCGCGCCGACCTCGCCCGCCTCGCCGACATACGCCGCCGCACCCCCCGCGCGCGGCTCTACATCGACGAGGCCCACGCCGTCGGCGCCCTCGGGCCCTCGGGCCTCGGCCTGGCTGCCGAGGCCGGCGTGCTGCCCGACGTCGACATACTCGTCGGCACGCTGGGCAAGGCTCTGGCCTCGGCGGGAGCCTACGCCATCGTCGGCCCGCAGATGCGCAGCTTCATGGTCAACCGCGCCCGCCCGCTCATATTCTCCACCGCCCTGCCCCCGGCCGTGGCCGACTGGAGCGCGCTCACCTGGCGCGCCTCGCTCGAGGCCGACGACCGCCGCGCCCGCCTCGCCGCCCTGGCCCGCGAGCTGGCCGCCAGGATACCCGGAGGCGAGCCATCGCACATACGCCCCCTCATCACCGGCGACGCCCGCCGCGCCGTCGAGCTGTCGGAGCGCCTGCTCGAGGCCGGATACAAAGTGCTGCCCATACGCACCCCCACTGTGCCGCCCGGCACCGAGCGCCTCCGCTTCAGCCTCTCAGCCTCGCTCACCATCGACTGCATACGCCGCATGCCCCTATGCTCCACCGACTGATATCATCCACCGGCTCGCGCCGCCTCATCATAGTCTTTGCCGGCTGGGGCATGGACGACCGCCCGCTCGGCTCCCTCGCCCGCGAGGGATACGACATCGCCCTGGTGTGGGATTACCGCAGCCCGGCCATCGACTGGAGTTGGGCCGACGGGTATGCCGAGATAGGCATCGCCGCATGGTCGATGGGCGTGGCCGCCGCCGCCCTCACCACCGGCCCGCTGGCCGGGCGCATCACCCGCCGCGTCGCCGTCGGCGGCACACTCACCCCCGTGAGCGACACCTGCGGCATCCCCCGCGCCATCTTCGACGGCACACTGGCGGGGCTCGACGAGCGCCGGCTCGCAAAATTCTACCGCCGCATGTTTGCCACCCGCGAGGCCCACTCGGCCTTTGCCGCCGTCGCTCCCCGCCGCGACATCCCCGGCCTGCGCGACGAGCTCCGCGCCATCGACGCGGCCACCGCCGGGGGCGCCGCAGCCACCGGCGCCCCCGGCGCACGCTACGACCGCGCATACATCGGCAGCGCCGACGCCATCTTCCCGCCCGAGGCGCAAGCCCGCGCCTGGCGCCGGGCCGGAGTCGAGACCGTCGTGCTCGAGGGCTGCGGCCACGCCGTCGACCTCGCCGACATACTGCGCCGCGAGTTTGTCGACAAATCCACCATGAGCGCACGCTTTGCCGGCGCCGCCCCCACCTACGAATCGGCCGGCACGGTGCAGGCCGCCATCGTCGGCGAGCTGCTCGCCGACGCCGCGCCGTATCTCCCCGGCGACGACGCCGATGTACTCGAGGTAGGCAGCGGAAGCGGTATGCTCTCCCGTCGGCTGCGCGCCGCCATGCCCCGCGCCCGCCTCACCATGTGGGACATCGCCGCCGACGCCCCCGCCGGAGTCGACGCCCCCGCCCGCTTCCAGCGCTGCGACGCCGAGCTTGCCGCCGCCGAGCTGCCCGCCGCCTGTCTCGACGCCATACTGTCGGCGTCGACCATACAGTGGTTCAACAGCCCCGCACGCTTCCTCGGCCACTGCGCCCGCGCCCTGCGCCCCGGCGGCCTGCTCGCCGTGAGCACCTTTGCCGCCGGCAACCTCGCCGAGATAAGCGCCATCACCGGCCGCGGCCTCAACCTGCCCGACCCCGACGGCTGGGCCGCCATGCTGCCGCGCGGGCTGGAGCTGCTGCGCTGCACCGCCGGCACCCGCACCATCACCTTCGACAGCCCCGCCGCAGCCCTGCGCCACCTCAGCGCCACCGGCGTCAACTCCCTCGGCGGCTCCGCCCGCCGCGTCCTGCGCCACCTGCCCGCCGACCCCTCGGGCCGCTACCCCCTCACCTACCGCCCCGTCATCATCATCGCCCGCCGCCCCGACCGCCCGTCGCCGCAATGACCGCCGCCGGGGGGGCGTGCCGCAAGACCCTCGGCAGTCAGCCGGCCCATGCGAGCGACAAAGCGACTATGCCCGTGTATTCCCCTTACCGACAATGCAAGTGAGAGTGTCGGGCGAGATAGGCGCAGCCTTGTTGATGTCGAAGACGCAGAGCCGCAAGGCGGCTCTCACTTGATGTTAGCCGACGGATTTATCCGTCGGTTGATGGATGCACCCGCACGAGCATCCCAAGGGGATGCCGCAGTACGCTATTGAGATATTAGTCCTTGCCCCCTTAGTCCGCGGCTCGGCGATGTTTTGACTTACAAAGTCAAAACATCGAGGTGGAATAGCTTGGCATCGCGCAGGTTACAAACCTGCGCGGACTAATAAGAAGCGCGGAGCGCTGACCTTTATGAGTAACACGGGGTGAAGCGCAGCGCAACCCCGTGCAGGCCGCCCGTCCCTTTAAGTGGAAGGTCGTTAGACCTGACCCTTATTGCGCTGCGCTTTATTAAGGGTCCGCGCTCCACGCTTCTGCGGCCGACAGTCCTCTGCAACACTCTCAAGGGCACATGCGAGTGGGGGCGTCGGCGCACACCTGACGGGCGCATATCGGGAGAAGTTGAGCAAATTTGAGCTAAATAATGTTAACCGGCGTTAAAAAGTTGGGGGGGTAATTTTTCTCCTTATCTTTGCGCAATCGCAGTAAGACTTGCAGATTTCCTTGCGTAATGTGCAATAATACAACTATCTGAGTTTACACATAAACCATTTTATGAAAAAATCCTTACTCACCTTCACGCTGGCCTGCGCGGTCGCCGTCGCCGCATACGCCGACACCATTACCTATGGTGGCATCAACTACACAAGCACCGACGGCGCGACTGCTACGGCAGCATCATTCTCCGCCGACGTCCCTGCTGATGTAACCATCCCCCGCACCTTTACTGTTGACGATGTCACATACACCGTGACGACCATCAGCATCAGCAATGCTTCAGCCGCCATTACCAAGCTCACCGTCGCAGAGGGATTCACCGCCATCCCCAACAACTTCTTTAACGGCAACAAAACTCTCACGGAGATTGTACTCCCGTCGACCCTCACCACAATCGGGACATCCGCATTTCAGAACTGCACCTCACTGGCTTCCTTAGACATCCCCGAGAGTGTAACTTCCCTGGGCAACTACTTTGCCAATGGCACAGCCATCACCGAGCTTGTAATCCCGGCCAATGTCAAAAACTCGACAGCGACAAGCTCTCCCTTAATCGGAGCCTCAAACTGCCCCAATCTCACGAAAATTACATTCAAAGGACAGGGTATTATGCGCCTCGGACTCTTCCAAAACAACCCCAAGCTCACATCATTAACCGTACCCGCCTCTGTAGTCAGCTTTGCATCAGCCAATCCATTCCTTAATACACCAATCAGTGAGATAATTTTTGAGGAAGGCTCGAAACTCGATTCGATGCAGACCAACTTTCTTAAAGGCAACAAGTATCTGACAACAATTCAGCTGCCCGACGGGCTCACATCGATTCCCGGGAGTGCCTTCAACGGCTGCACCGCGCTCACCGACGTCAAGTTAGGCTCAAAGACGACGAGCATCGGCTCGAGCGCCTTTACCGGCTGTACCAGTCTTAAAACTATCGACCTGCCGGAGACTGTCACCAGTATCGGTGCCAACGCTCTCCAGAACTGCACAGCTCTCGAGTCAATCGTGCTTGGCAGCAAGGTAAGCACAATAGGAGGCAACGCATTTGCAGGCACGACTGCTCTGAAGTCCATAGCAATTCCCGCCTCTGTAACAAGGATAAATTATAATGCTTTCAATGGCTCTGACCTGAGCGAGGGTGTAACCTTTGCTATGGAGGGAAGCAAATTGACGACGATTGAGCACAGCGCCTTCGCGGGCGCAAAGATGCCTGCCCTCATCCTTCCCAACAGCATCACCACTCTTGGCCAGGATGGTCAAGGCATCGTAAACGCAACAGCCACCATCCCCAATACGACCCTTAAGACCCTCGTACTTCCCGACAACACCGGGTACTACAACATGCTGCGCAACGCATTTGCGTACTGCACCGCCCTTGAAACGGTGACCATCCCCGATGGAATAACATCTTTCGGACAAAGCGCATTTGCAGGGTGCGGATTCAGCGAAATCGAGATGCCGGCCAACCTCACTCAGATTGGCGGCGGAGCATTCCAAAACTGCAAATCTCTTGAGAAAGTAGACTTATCCAAGTCTAAATATCTCATGCAAATTGACGGTAATGCGTTTATTAATTGCTCGAAACTCCAAAGTGTCGACTTCACAGACCAGACATATTTCGAGTCAATCGGCTCCCAAGCCTTCTCGGGATGCTCCGCTCTCAGCAGCGCGACATTCACCGGCTGCACCGGCCTCACCTCTATCGGCAATCAGGCATTCTATAATTGCTCCGGTCTCAGCAGCATCGATTTCACCGGCTGCGCCGCCCTCACATCTATCGGCACATATGCATTTGCAAACTGCGCGCTCACCGATGTCGTGATTCCCGAGAAAATCACCAAAATTGCCGAATCATCGTTTGCAAAGAACCCTCTCGCAACCCTGACACTCCCCGCCGGCGTCACCGCTATCGACAAAAACGCATTCCAGGGCCACAGCCTCACCGAGCTTACCCTGCCCCAAGGCCTGCTTACTATCGGAGAGAGCGCATTCAGCGCCGGCGACAAAGACAAAAGCGGCATCACCTCGCTGGTAATCCCCAACTCAGTCACTTCCATCGGCGACTACGGTTTCTCATACCTCAACAGCCTGTATGAAATCATCATCAATGGCGACTATGTATTCAGCAGCGACAACGACAGCGACAACCAGCCCGCCCCCCAGGCCGAGGTGACCCCTCTCTCTATCGGCAGCGGAGCGTTTGCCAACAGCCAGCCCCACTACGTGGCCTGCAACTACACCACACCGCCCACAATGGCTGATAACGGCTTCGACCGACTCGCCTACAACAACTCCTACCTCATCGTGCCGACCGAGTCGGAGGAGCTGTACAAGGAAGCCACCGGCTGGAAAGAATTCAGCCAGAAGGTGCTCACCGGCATCGAGGACGTAGCCACCGACGGCGCCGACCGCTATGTGGTATACGACATGCTCGGCATCAAGCGCCTCGACACTGCCGACCGCACTCTCATCGACACTCTGCCTGCCGGCCTCTATATCGTAAACGGCCGCAAGCAGCTGGTCAAGTAGCCTGAAAATAAACGGGGCCGAGTAAATCTGAACGACGCCCCTTCTGCGAATCACAAAATTGTACAAGACAGGAGCCCGGACTTGCGAAAGCCCGGGCTCCATTTTATCGCCATATTTGGTAATTAGGCGATTTTTGAGTATCTTTGCGGCCTGAAAGCATTCTCATACTTCATGGAACATACTCCAATCGACCTTCTCTTTGAAACGAGCTGGGAGGTTTGCAACAAAATCGGTGGCATATACACAGTGCTATCCACCAAAGCCAAAAGCCTGCAGAAGCTATACAAGGACAAAGTAATCTTCATCGGCCCCGACGTGTGGAGCGAGGAGCATCCCGCGCCCGACTTCACCGAGAGCCGCACCATCATGAAGAAGTGGCGCCTCGACGCCGCCCTGCCCGATGGTGTCGACGTGCGCGTGGGCCGCTGGGAGATACCCGGGCGTCCCATCGCCATCCTGGTAAAGTTTGACGGCATGTACGCTACTAAAGACGAGGCTTACGGCCGCATGTGGCAACACTTCGGCGTAGACTCGCTCCACGCATACGGCGACTACGACGAGGGCTGCGCCTTTGGCCGCGCCGCCGCCGCTGTCATCGAGAGCATCGTGCGCTTCCATGAGGCCGACTGCCACCGCGTGGTGGCCCACTTCGACGAGTGGACCACCGGCATGGGCCTGCTCGAGACCAAGCTCCGCTGCCCGGGCGTGGCCACGGTATTTACCACCCACGCCACCAGCATCGGCCGCAGCATCTGCGGCAACGGCAAGCCCCTCTACGACTATCTCCGCGCTTACGACGGCGACCAGATGGCCGCCGAGCTCAACATGCAGTCGAAGCACTCGCTCGAGAAGGCTGCCGCCCACGCCGCCGACGCGTTTACCACGGTGAGCGACGTGACTGCCGACGAGTGTGCGCAGCTGCTCGGCCGCCGGCCCGATGTGGTGACACCCAACGGCTTCGAGCCGGGATTTGTGCCCGCCAAGAGCCGCCGCGCCGCCGCCCGCCGCGCCGCCCGCGCTGCCATGCTGCGCGTGGCCCGCGCCCTCACCGGCCGCGACCTGCCCGACGACACATTCATCGTGGCCACCTCGGGCCGCTGCGAGTACCGCAACAAAGGCATCGACGTATTTCTGGACTCGCTGGCCCGCATCGACGAGGCCGGCATCACGCGCCCCACGGTGGCGTTTGTGATGGTGCCCGCTTGGGCCGGCGACGCGCGTCCCGACCTGGTGCGTGCGGTCGACGAGGGCGACACCTGCCGCCTGCCCGACCCCGTCGTGACCCACGCCCTGCACAACTACGACTCCGACCCCATCAATAGCCGCATACATCAGCTCGGCTGGGCATCGGCCGAGCAGCGCGGCCCGCTGTCGGTGATATACGTGCCCTGCTACCTCAACGGCGCCGACGGTGTGCTCAATCTCCCCTACTACAGCCTGCTCCCGGGCATGGATGCCACCGCATTTCCCTCCTACTATGAGCCGTGGGGATACACCCCGCTGGAGAGCGTGGCCTTCGGAGTGCCCACCATCACCACGTCCCTGTCGGGATTTGGCCGCTGGGTATGCTCGACCGCCGAGAGCTCGGTGGCCGACTGCGGCGTGTGTGTGATAGAGCGCGGCGACTCCAACTACGACGCCGTGGCCGGCGCCATCGCCGGCGAGCTCACCGCCCTGGCCGCCGCCGACCCCGACACCCGCGACGCATATGCCGAGGCCGCCCGCCAGACTGCCGCCCGCGCCGACTGGGCCCACTTTATCGACTACTACCGCGATGCCTACGACATCGCCCTGTCAAAAGCAAATCAAAACTCTAATAACTAATAGACAAAATGAAACTACCGGTAAGCAAAACCAATGCCCCCGTATGGCGCGACATCACCGTGCGGGCAGAGCTCCCCGCACAGCTCAAGCCCCTGGAGGAAATCGCCCGCAACCTCTGGTGGGTATGGAACAGCGAGGCTAAAGCCCTCTTCCGCGACCTCAACCCCGATCTGTGGCGCAAGACTGGCGAAAACCCCATCATCGTGCTCCAGCGTCTCACCTCGGAGCGTGTCGACGAGATTCTCGCCGACGCCGGCCTGATGGAGCGCCTCTCCCGCGTATATGCCGACCTGCGCGACTATCTGGCCAAGCCGATGCGCAAGGACGTGCCCTCGGTATCGTACTTCTCCATGGAGTATGGCCTGTGCAACTGCCTCAAAATCTACTCCGGCGGCCTCGGCGTGCTCGCCGGCGACTATATCAAGGAAGCCTCCGACTCGTGTGTCGACATGACCGCCGTCGGCTTCCTCTACCGCTACGGCTACTTCACCCAGACCCTGAGCGTCGACGGCCAGCAGATAGCCAACTACGAGCCCCAGAATTTCAACCAGCTCCCCATCGAGCAGGTGATGGACGCCAACGGCCACCCCATGATCGTCGAGGTACCCTACCCCGGCCGCATCGTATACAGCCACGTATGGCGCGTCAACGTGGGCCGCATGAAGCTCTATCTGATGGATACCGACTTCGACATGAACAGCGAGTATGACCGCTCCATCACCCACCAGCTCTACGGCGGCGACTGGGAAAACCGCATCAAGCAGGAGTACCTGCTGGGCATCGGCGGCGTGATCATGCTCCGCAAGCTCGGCGTAAACTCCCAGCTCTACCACTGCAACGAAGGCCACGCCGCTCTGCTCAACCTGCAGCGCCTCGTCGACTACGTGCAGGGCGACAAGCTCCCCTTCAACGTAGCCCTCGAGCTGGTGCGCGCATCGTCGCTCTACACCGTACATACCCCCGTGCCCGCCGGCCACGACTACTTCGACGAGGCCCTCTTCGGCAAGTACATGGGTGAGTTCCCCGCCAAGCTCGGTATCAGCTGGGCCGACCTCATGAACATGGGCCGCGAGAACCCCGACACCCCCGAGCGCTTCTCCATGAGCGTATTTGCCCTCAACACCTGCCAGGAAGCCAACGGCGTGTCGAAGCTCCACGGCATCGTGTCGCAGAAGATGTTTGCCGGCATCTGGAAAGGCTACACCTGGGAAGAGAGCCACGTGGGCTACGTCACCAACGGTGTGCACATGCCCACCTGGGCCGCATCGGAGTGGAAAGAGTTTTACCGCGACAAGCTCGGCGCTCAGGTCTTTGACCACCAGAGCGACCCCGAGGCATGGCGCGGCATCTTCGAAGTGAGCGACGAGGAAATCTGGAACATGCGCTGCACCATGAAGAATAAGTTTATCAACTTCGTGAAGCGCGACTTCAAAGCCAAGTGGCTTGCCAACCAGGGCGATCCCTCGGCCGTGATAAACATCCTCGACCGCATCAACCCCAACGCCCTCATCATCGGCTTCGCACGCCGCTTTGCCACCTACAAGCGCGCCCACCTGCTCTTTACCGACCTCGACCGCCTGGCCAAGATTGTCAACAACGAGCAGTTCCCCGTGCAGTTTGTATTCTCGGGCAAGGCCCACCCCGCCGACGGCGCCGGCCAGGGCCTGATCAAGCGCATCATGGAGATATCGCGCATGCCCCAGTTCCTGGGCAAGATCATCTTCCTGGAAGACTACAACATGGTCGTGGCCAAGCGCCTCGTGACCGGCGTCGACATCTGGCTCAACACCCCCACCCGTCCCCTCGAGGCATCGGGCACATCGGGCGAGAAAGCCGAGATGAACGGCGTGCTCAACTTCTCGGTGCTCGACGGCTGGTGGTACGAAGGCTACCGCTTCAACGAGAAAGCCGGCTGGGCACTCACCGACCGCCGCACCTACACCGACCAGGCCCAGCAGGACAAGCTCGACGCAGCCACCATCTACACCATGCTCGAAAATGAGATCATCCCCCTCTACTTCGAGAAGAATTCGCGCGGCTACTCGCCCCGCTGGATAGAGTACATCAAGGGCTCCATCGGCGACATCGCGCCCCACTTCACCATGAAGCGCATGATCGACGACTACATCGCCCGCTTCTACGACCCCGAAGCCGCCCGCTCGGCACGCCTCCAGGCCGACGACTGCGCCCTGGCCCGCCAGATTGTGGCGTGGAAGGAGAAAGTCGCCGCCGCATGGGACAGCATCAAAGTGCTCGACGTGCGCCACAGCGGCGAGATGGCCCAGGGTGTCACCGGCGAGCCCTACCGCGTCGAGATCACCCTCGACACCGCAGGCCTCGGCACCGACCTCGGCATCGAGGAAGTATCCTACAGCACCGAGGACGGCCAGGAGACACTCCACGCCATCAAGCCCTTCAAGGTGGCCAAAGTCGACGGCGACAAAGTCACCTACGAGCTCAGCACCAAGGTAAAGGATGCCGGCGTATTCCGCTACGGCTACCGCATCTACCCCAACAACCCCGAGCTGCCCCACCGCATGGACTTCGCCTTCACCCGCTGGGTCTAAACCATCCCGCGCAAGCATACCCGCAGCGGGGAAGCGCCACACGGCGCTTCCCCGCTGCTTTCATATCCCTGCGCCCCATCATGCCGCATCATGATGAATCAGGTTGGAGGGTGTTGAAAAAGACCGACATCTGTTACGGACATAGCTGAATGGCCGTGGGAGGGGACGTCCGCAGGACGTCGATTATTCGTAACCCCGCACATCGACCGTCAAGGAGTGTGCGGGGTAGAGAGTGCACACGGCCGGGCATCCGCAGGAGGCCGATTTACAGCAGTTACCGTGTAAATCGGCCTCCTGCAGATGCCTTCTCAGAGCTGATATGTACCCCGCACACCTGCGCCTGCGGCTACAGTGCGCGGGGTTACGAATAATCGGCGTCCGTTGGACGCCCGCGGGTTAGTCGATTATGCTTAGTCAATGTTAATGTCGGCTTTGCAACACCTCCTATCATGATATACCATGTCGCAGCGGGCCGCCGCCGAAGTGTAAACAAATTTTAATATTTAAAAATATGTTATTAAACATTGTGTTAAAATCTGTTTAGGTTTGCATAAAATGCAAAATCTATACCTATATTAGCGCCGAATTTCAGCGCCTTTACCTGCTGTTTTGTAAAAACGCTTAACTAAACAATTGTTAACTGACTATCAGAAAACACTCTCGCCATTTAAACCTCTTCTCGACAAAAAACGCATAACCACGGCTCCCCCCCGGAGCCATCCCCAAAAATCCATCTTTACCTACATTTATGAGAAAACATCTATTTGTGACTCTGCTTCTGGCCTGCGGTATGCCGCTCACCGGCACATTCGCAGCCTATGCCGAGCCCGAGCCTCAGTCGCAGGGACAAGCAGTGCAGACCATCACCGGTAGCGTGCTCGACGAGAACAACGAGCCCGTCATCGGCGCAAGCGTCTATGAGAAAGGCAACAAGGCCAACGCCGCAGCCACCAACTTCGAAGGCAACTTCACCCTGCGCGTGCGTCCCGGCGCAAAGCTCATGGTAAGCTACGTCGGATACAAGACGGTAGAGATTGCCGCCGCCCAGGGCATGACAGTATACATGCAGCCCACCTCGGAGATGCTCAATGAGCTCGTCGCCGTCGGCTACGGCTCGCAAAAGCGCGCCAACCTCACCGGCGCAGTAGCCACAGTAGACGTTTCGCGCGTGATGGACTCCCGTCCCGTGCAGGATGTGACCCGCGCCCTGCAGGGCGCCGTACCCGGCCTCACCATCACCACCTCCAACGGCGACATCGCCTCCAACGCCGCCATCAAAATCCGCGGCACAGGTACGCTGTCAAACGGTCAGGCGTCCAACCCCCTCATCGTCGTTGACGGTGTGCCCGTCGACGACCTCTCATTTGTCAACCCCGAGGACATCGCCGACATCTCGGTATTGAAAGACGCCGCTTCGTCGGCCGTATACGGCTCGCGCGCTGCATTCGGCGTGATACTTATCACCACCAAAAACCCCTCCACGCAAGACCGCGTATCGATTTCTTACAACAACAACTTTGCCTGGAGCAGCTCCACCATTTTACCCGAATTTGCCTCCAACGTCGACCAGATGAAGTATGCCATGATGCCTTGGGTACGCGGCAACGGCGACCGTGAGATTTTCGGCCTCTATTTCCAGGACCTCCTCCCCTACATGGAGAAGTGGCAGGCCCAGCACGACGGTCCCTACACCGACTATGTTGAGCTCAAGCCTTATGTAGACGACAACAATGTGGGCGACTACCGCATCCTGCCCGACGGCACCTGGCTGCGCTATGCAGACTGGAACGTCGGCAAGACCATGCTGCGCACCGCCCCCTCGCAGAAGCACAATGTAAGCCTCGAGGGCACCGCCGGCAAGACCCAGTACCGTCTGTCGTTTGGCTACGACAGCCGCGAGGGCCTCATGAAGTACAATCCCGACAAGCTCTCCCGCTATATGGCCAACGCCAGCATCAGCACCCAGGTATTTGACTTCCTGAAAGCCGGCGCACGCATCAATTTCTCCGACCGCGAGTCGACCACTCCCGGCGACCTGCGCAATACATACCAGTACATGTGGCGCTGGCCGGGCTTCTTTGAAAACTACGGCTACATGATGGACTACTCCAAGTATCCCGACGGAAAGGCCATCCCCACCCGCAGCGCCCTGGCTTACCGCCTCGCCGGCGGTCAGAACAAGACCATCACCACCCAGACCCGCCTCCAGGCTTGGATGGACGCCACCATCTGCCCGGGCCTCAACCTCTACGCAGACTTCACCTACACCCTGCGCAACCAGAACAGCGACGACTCCCGCGTGCAGTACGACATGTGGAACACATGGACCGCCACCGCCCCCGCCCTGTGGTCGCCCTACTCGCAGGCAAGCACATACGCCGCCCAGAGCAACTACCGCGACAACATGTGGGCAGCCAACGTCTACGCCACCTATGCCAAGACATTTGCCCAGAACTACAACCTCAAGGTGATGCTCGGCTGGACCGCTGAGCAGGAAGAGTACAAGTACTTCTACGCCAAGCGCACCGGCCTCGTAGACGACCAGCTCCCCAACATCAACCTCACCAACGGTACCCAGTACCAGACCAGCGGCGAAAACTGGAAACGCGCCACCACCGGCTTCTTCGGCCGTATCAACTTCGACTACAAGGGCATCTACCTCCTCGAGCTCAACGGCCGCTACGACGCATCGAGCCGCTTCCCCGCCGACGACCAGTGGGCATTCTTCCCCTCGGCATCGGTAGGCTACCGCTTCTCTGAGGAAGGCTACTTCAAGCCCCTGAAAAACTGGTGGAGCAACGGTAAGATCCGTGCCTCCTACGGCCAGATTGGCAACGAGGCTGTGGGCAACTACATGTTCCTGCCCGTCGTAGAGCAGATTTCCGCCGGCAACGTACACTGGATCCAGGACGGCCAGAAGATCACCCAGTACGGCATGCCCCGCCTGGTGGCCAACTCTCTGACCTGGGAGCGCGTCGAGACCGCCGACGTAGGTATCGACCTGGGCTTCTTCAACAACTCGCTCACCGCCGGCTTCGACTGGTACCAGCGCTCGACCAAAGACATGCTCGGCCCGGCCCAGGTACTCCCCGCCGTGCTCGGCACCACCACCCCCTACTCCAACAACGGCGAGCTCCGCACCCGCGGCTGGGAACTCTCGTTGGGCTGGAACCACTCATTCGGCGACGCCGACGTATACGTGACCGGCACCCTGTCTGACGCCCGCACCAAGATTACCAAGTGGAACAATCCCTCGGGCACCCTCTACACCTTCGACCCCTCTGCCAACAACTACGCCGAAGGCGCATACTACGGCGACATCTGGGGCTTTGAGACCGACCGCTACTTCACCGAAGACGACTTCACCGGCAAGATTCTCAACTCCAAGGGCGAGCAGATCGGCTGGCAGTACGCTCCCGGCGTGGCCGACCAGACCGGCCTGGAGACCAACTCCTTCTTCTACGGCCCCGGCGACGTGAAGTTTGTCGACCGCAACGGCGACGGCAAGATCGACGCAGGCGACGGCACCATGGCCAATCACGGCGACCTCAAGGTAATCGGCAACGCAATGCCCCGCTACGAATACTCCTTCCGCATCGGCGGCGCCTGGAAAGGCTTCGACATCGACCTCTTCTTCCAGGGCGTGGGCAAGCGCAACATCTGGAACACCGGCTCGCTCGTAGTGCCCATGTCGCAGAGCAACCTCGGCGTATTCTCCCACCAGCTCGAGTGCAACCAGATTGTAGAGGGCGCGGGCGGTGAGCTCATCTACATGGTCGACCAGGACAACATGTATCCCAACATGTATGCCGGTTCGCAGGGCGCAGGCAAGATTTCCAACATCGGCCGCGGTATGTACAACTTCTATCCCCAGGACCGCTACCTGCTCAACATGGCATACCTGCGCTTCAAAAATCTGACCTTCGGCTACACCCTCCCCTCGGAGATCACCAAGAAGGCCCTGATTCAGCGCGCCCGCGTATACTTCTCGGCCGAGAACCTCTGCTTCCTCTACAATGGCGCAGGCAAGTACCATCTTGACGCCGAAATCGCCCAGGGCTACGACAACACCATGAAAGTCGGCGCCAACGACGGCTATGCCGGATTTGGCCGCACCACCCCCATGCCCCGCACATTCTCCTTCGGCATCCAAGTCACTTTCTAATCTAATCCTACACGACTACAATGAAAAGAATATATCTATATGGTGTAATCGCCGCGCTCGGAGCCGCATCGGTCAGCTGCGACGACTTCATCAACGAAAACCGCCTGCCTCTGTCGCAGCAGGTCGCCGACCCGACCTTCTGGAACAGTGAGGTAAACCTCACCAACCAGGTCAACTACTTCTACGAGTGCTTCCTGGGCTACGGCAACGGAAGCGGCTACGGCGACTTCTACTTCGTCACCGCCACCGACGACCAGTCTGGCACCGTAGGCGGCGAGTTCCGCGACTGGCGAGTGCCCAACGTGCCCTCCTCGTCGACCGACTGGAACAAGCCCTACGAGTACATCCGCCGCGCCAACGACATCATCACCAACCTGGAGCGCCCCGACAACACCATGGGCCTGAGCTCACGCCAGAATTACATGGCACAGGCCAAGATGATACGCGCCTATGAGTACTACTGCCTGGTGCGCGCCTATGGCGACGTACCCTACGTGACCATCCCCCTGAGCACCGCCGACGAGGCCGAGCTCTTCGGCCCGCGCACCGCCCGCGCCACCGTCATGGACGCCTGCCTCGAAGACCTCGACTACGCCATCGAGTACATGGCCACCGAGAAGAGCTCCACACAGTTCAGCCAGGACCTCGCCCGCGCCATCAAGGCCGAGGTATGCCTCTTCGAAGGCTCCTACGCCAAGTATGTCACCAAAGACAACACCCGCGCCAACAAGTACTTCGGCGAGGTGGTCGACGCCACCAAGCCCCTGCTCGCCACCTACAAGCCCGGCGCCGACTACGCCGCCCTGTACCAGAGCATCAACGGCGCCCTGGCCTCCAACACCGAGATAATCTTCTGCAAGCAGTATCTCTACAACGTGCTGATGCACTCCACCATCGACTACACCTGCGGCTCGACCCCCATCGCCGGTATGACCAAGGATGCCTTCGACGCATACCTCTTCACCACCGACGGCAAGCCCGCAGCAGCTCAGAGCGGTACCACCGACCTGGCCGTCAAGAGCAAAGTGGAGCGCTGGACACAAGACGCCAAGACCAAGCTCTGGAGCAGCTCCGATGTCGACGCCCTCGACATCTCCGCCGCCCTCGCAATGCGCGACAAGCGCCTCGCCGCCACCATCTACGACTATGTGATGTATGAAAACTTCCCCTACAGCGCTGTAAACCCCGTGCAGAAGGAAGGCGACGGCGCCAACGGCAAGGTGAAGTACTACCTCACCAACACCTCCAACATGACCTCGACCACCGGCTACGGCATCCGCAAGTACCGCTACGACCAGTGCTCGCTCAGCGACGCCACCACCGCCAACAAGTCGTATACCGACGCACCCCTGTACTGGGGCGCCTTCGTGGCTCTGGCATACGCCGAGGCAAAAGCCGAGCTGGGCACATTCGACGACGCCGACTTTGCCCTCTCGCTCAAGCCCCTGTATGACCGCGCAGGCCTCGGCGCACACATCACCGGCGCCGCCGACCTGGCCAATATGAACGACCCCGCCAACAACATGGGCGTGTCGAGCCTGCTGTGGGAAATCCGCCGCTGCCGCCGCTGCGAGCTCATGATGGACCGCGACATCCGCTACTGGGACCTCGTGCGCTGGAATCAGCTCAAGCTCATGGCTACCGCCGACTATCCCAACACTGCCCTGGGCGCACACATCCCCGCCGATGCCGTCAAGCCCTACGCCAATGTCAACGGCTACCTCAACCCCGCTGCCCAGCTCTACGGCAACAAGCAGCGCTCGTGGGATGCCAAGTACAACCTCTTCCCCATCCCCGCAGGTCAGATTCAGCTCAACAAGAAACTCGAGCAGAATCCCGGCTGGAAATAATCCCCGCCACATAACCGTAAAAAGCGCCGTCCCTGCCTCGGGGCGGCGCTTTTTACGCCCTAAATTTGGAGATTTCGGCAAAACACCGTACCTTTGCCACCGCATGACAGCGATAGTCTTATGGTGTAATGGTAGCACTACAGGTTTTGGTTCTGTCTGTCCAGGTTCGAATCCTGGTAAGACTACTTAAATATCGACAGCAACAAGCAGTAAGCCAGCATTCTACGCTGGCTTACACTGTTTTAAGCCCCGACGATACTCCCGCGGCTATCCCGATACATATACATCCTTACTCAATTCGCCATCAATATTTTCTACAAAAAAAGTATCCATTGTTGGAAACTTTTATTATCTTTGCACAGTTATAATTTTATGATAATAATCATGAATAGTATTAAATTTAATATTGAATTGCTTGATGAAGCAAATGAATTTGTTCGTTCATTACCTGAAAAGACAAAAAAGAAAGTCTTGTACAACATGCTCCGTGTTCAGCGTGGCGAAATTGATGATGAATTGTTTAAAAAGCTCAATGACTATATATGGGAATTCCGAACCCTTTATAATGGCATAAAATATAGATTATTCGCTTTTTGGGATACAAAACGACGGGCTATGATAATTGCGACTCATGGTATAGCCAAGAAAACTCAGAAAACACCCTCTAAAGAAATTTCAAAAGCGGAAGCTATACGAAAACAATATTTAGAAATTGATAATTAGATAATACATTATGGCACATATGAATCTTACCCCGTTAAATGTCTTGGTAGATGAAACGTGGGGGACAATCGGGACTCCCGCACGTGACGAAATGGAAGCGCAGCTGAAGGAAGATGTCGATGCGTTTTTCATAGGCGAGGCTATTAAAAAGGCTCGTATGTCGCAGAATCTCACACAGGCTCAACTCGGGGAGCGTGTAGGTGTGAATAAAGCTCAAATCTCAAAACTCGAGAAGGGCAAAAGCGTCATCACGCTGCCCACTATCAGCAGGATATTCCGCGCACTTGGAGTCAAGACCGCAGCACTCGACCTTGGCTCATTGGGCAAGATTGCCCTTTGGTGAGTCCAAGCTATATACAAGCGAAAGCTACCGGCCATGGTAGCTTTCGTGCTTTTTTATCGGGATTAGCTATTATAGCCGCAAAGATATGGTATTTACGGCGGCGGCAGGCGTTTTTTGGGATTTTTTTCTATCTTTGCGGTTAATAATCGATTATCTTTACTTGCATATGGACTTGCTCGATGATTTTATCCTTGACGATGTGGAGCTGGAGGAGGATTCCTCAGAGGCCCAGTGGGACAATCTGATACAGCAGATTATCGACGGCAATGTGGTGCCGGTCATCGGCGCCGACATGCTGGTCGAGAGCTCGGCCAACCTGCATCAGCTCATCATCAAGAGCCTTGCCCATAAGTTTGAGTTGCAGCAGTCGCCCCACAGCTTCTCGGAGCTGGTCTACGACAAGACGTTTCTGGACAAAATCACCAATGCCGACAATATCTACTATCTGGTCAACCGCATCTTCGCGGCCAAGCGATTCGCGCCGTCGCAGCGGCTGATGCGCCTGCTGTCGGTGAGGCAGTTTCCGTTTGTGCTCACCACCACCTTCACCCCGGTGGTAGAGCAGGCCATGCGGCAGGTGTGGGGCGATGAGCTGCGCACGATGCGATTTAACAACAATCCGGCCGAAAACGACGACATAAAGGGCGGCGCCGACATGCGCCGGCCGACGCTCTACTATATGTTTGGCCGAGCGGGCGAGGGCGCCCACAAGTATGTGCTCACCGATGCCGACATGCTCGACTTCTGCTCGTCGTGGCTGTCAAACGACAATAAGGTGCGCCCCAAGAATCTATGCTCGGAGCTGAAGGGCAAGTATCTGCTGATGCTGGGCAATGAGTACAGCGACTGGCTCTTCCGCTTCATATGGTACTCGATACGCAAGACCAACATCGGCCACGGCATGCTCTCCTACGAGCGCGATACCGTCGACGACTCACTGATAAACTTCCTCACACGGGCCAAGGCCTTCACCATGGCCGACCCGTCGAGTGTCATCGACCAGATAGTGCAGCGGCTGGAGAAGAAGCTCGCGATGGAGGAGCGCACCAAGTTTGACCGCCCGGAGGAAAACGTCGATGTGTTCATATCCTACTCGCGCAGCGACAGCGACGTCGCCGAGCGCCTCTACGAGCGGCTCACCGCGCAGGGGCGCAGGGTGTGGTTTGACCGCGCCAATCTCACCGACGGGGGCAACTTCATGGAGGAGATACGCAAGGCCATACGCACCGCGCGCTACTTCATACCCATCCTGAGCGATAATGTCGAGCGAGAGCGCGGCGAGAGCCATGTGTACCGCAACGAGTGGGACACGGCCATCGAAGTGGCCACCTCGATGGGCCGCACATACATCATCCCTGTGGCGCGCGAGGGCTTTGACTTCTACCGCGCCTCCATCCCCGAGAAGATGCAGCAGCACAATGCCATCTTCTACTCCGATACCGACAGCATCGATGCCATCACAGAGCGTATAATCCACAAAATGAATCAGGACTGATGGAGAGCCGACGCAAAAATCCCTGGCTCGGACTGGAGTCGTACCGCGAGGGCGAGGTGCTCTACGGGCGCGACGACGATATCCGCGACCTCACCCAGTGTGTGCTCAACGACCCCGACGTGCTGCTCTACGGCAAGAGCGGCATCGGCAAGTCGTCGATACTCAACGCCGGCGTAATACCGGCCATGCGCCGCCACGGCTACTTGCCGGTGGCCGTGCGCCTGAGTCACAAAGACCCGCGCCCTTATCTGGAGCAGATACACGCCGCCATAGCCGCGGCCATAGTGCCGGGCGGCGACGCGGCCGCCGTGGCTGCATGTATCCGCGAGGAGGTGCCGGCACGCGAGCCCGGCCGCGAGAGCATCTACGAGTACTTCCACCGCCACACCTTCCGCGACCCCGCAGGCAGGCGGCTGCGTATCCTGCTCATCATCGACCAGTTTGAGGAGATATTCACCCTGCAGCCCGACGAGGCCCGCAAGAAGGCTTTCTTTGCCCAGATGGCCGATATGCTCAACGATGTGATGCCGGCCGAGCTCCAGCAGAGCGCCGCCGGCCTGTCGGAGGCCGTGATGCCCGAGGATGTAAGTCTCGAGGGCGAGGGCGAGGTGAGTCTCGACGACATCATGGGCGACCTCGACCTCTCGGCGGCCGACATCGCCACCGACTATGTCGACGACAACGACATACGCTTTGTGCTCACCATCCGCGAGGACTTCCTCTCGGAATTTGAGTACTACACCTCGGCCATCCCCTCGCTCAAGCAAAACCGCTACGGTCTGCGGCCCATCAACGAGGAGCAGGCCGCCCAGATCATCCTGCGGCCCATCCCCGGGCTGGTCACCTGCGAGGTGGCCCGCCTCATCATCGAGAAGGTCACCGGGCGCGACGACTTCGAGCTCGACGGTGTGCCCGAGATCGAGGTCGACTCGGCCGTGCTGTCGCTCTATCTCAACCGCTTGTACGACGCCTCCGACGGCACGTCGATTTCGGCCGGGCTGGTCGAGCAGAAGGGCGGCGAGATTATCTCCGATTTCTACCTCGAGGCCATATCGGAGATTTCGCCGTCGAGCGCCGAGTTTCTTGAAGACCATCTGCTCAACGGCCAGGGGCGCCGCGACAATATCACCGTGTACGACGCCATGCACCGCGGCGGAGTCACCGCCGCCGAGCTCGACACACTCTGCGACCGCCGCAAGATACTGCGCCGCTTCAACTACGCCGGCGACCTGCGCCTGGAGTATGTCCACGACATACTCTGCCCGGTGGTGAAGGAGCATAAAGACGAGCGCCTGATGCTGCGCGCCCGCGAGGAGGAGCGCCGCCGCCAGCAGGAGATACTTGCCGCTGAGAAAGACAAGCGCCGCGAGCTGGAGCGCAAGGCGCGCGAGGATCGCCGCCGCGCCCGCCGCCGCATGGCCGCCGCCCTGGCGGTGGTGGCGCTGCTGGTGGGAGCATTTGTGTTTTACTACTGGTACTTCGAGAGCGAGCACGAGGCATACTATGCCTCCTTTGAGCGCGTCGACGGCTGGCCTGTAGGCGTCGGCGCCGAGCTTACGGCCGCCGGGCGCCAGTCTATGCCGCTGTACTACCGTCTGTCGCGCCGCGGCGCCCGCGGCCACTATACCGATGTGGAGGTATGCTCGTCCAATCCACGGCTGCCCGCCGGGCCGCGCATCCCGCTCACCGGGCTGTCGGAGCCGGCGCCGGGCGACTCGGTCGGCGGCCGCTTTGCCGACCTGCTCTCCCGCGCCACCCACATCCACTTTGTCGAGGGCGAGGGCCGGAGCATCGACAAGGAAGTAGTGAGCGACGCCGAGGGCAATGTGCTCTTTCAGACCAACTATTTCCACCTGGGCAACGGCCGCGACGCCTGGCTGCAATACGTCGGGCAGGGCGGCCGCAACATGGCCGTGACCGGCTCGGGCATCGACCGCGTGAAACTCACCTGGTACCGCGACAGCCTGCGGCCCGACGACCCGCGCAACGGCCGTGTGGCCTCGATGCGGTTTTTCGACGAGCGCGGCGTCAACCGCCCCGGCGCCGACAGCATCAGCGGCTACACCTTCCGCCGGCTCCCCGACGGCACCGTGATGCGCTACGCCCTCGACGAGTTTGCCACCATGAAGCCCGCCCGCGCCAACGTGCTCATCACCTCGCCCGACGGCCACACCCGCTCGTGGGCACGCGCCATCACCCCCTCAGACACCCTGCCCGCCGCCGCGCCCGGCCCCGAGGGATGGGTGCGCGAGAGCGCCCGCGGCGACTCCGTGCTGCTCTACACCGCGGCCGGGGGCGATGCAGCCGCCGTGCGCGTCATCACCCGCGACCGCCGCGGCAATGTGCTGCGCGCCGTCACGACCGGCGCCGTGCCGCCGTCAGTGGCGCCCGTGGTGAGCAATACCTACGACGAGGCCACCGGACTGCTCACCTCCACCGAGCGCACCCGCCCCGACGGCACCCCCTTTGTCACCCCCGCCGACAGCATATGGCGCCGCACTCTGCGCTACGATGCCGACGGACGCACGGTGGCCGAGGAGCGCTTCTACCCCGGCGACCGCCGCGTATACCTCCATGAAGTCGAGAGCAAAGGCGGCGTCACCGTCGACCGCCTCGCCGACGACCTGCGCGGCATATACACCACCCGCGTCGACACCGTGCGTCCCGACGGCTCCTCAGTCACCGCCTACTACGGCCGCGACATGGTACCCGCCGAGCATAGCGAGATGTTTCAGGACTATGCTACCAGATACCACCGTAAGTCGCAGGAGCATAGCTCAGACGGCATCTCGCTGTCGCGCTTCTACGCCACCGACGGCACACCTAATCCGGTGGTCGTCGACAAGTATGGCATCGTATCATCGTACCCGGTGCGCGAGGAGCGGCGCGACGCCGACGGCAATCTGCTCGCATTCCGCCTGCTCGACAACGACAGCCGCGTGCTCAAGTCGATGATGTACATAGTGCAGGATGGCCAGACCGTGGGCCGCGCCGCCATGGGCATCGACGGCACCCCGGTACGCTGCCCGCGCTGGGAAGCCGAGGGCTACGGATACTACAAGCTGTATTACAACAAAGACTTCAACGACCAGTTTATCTCCGTGCGCCCCGTCGACGAGTGGGAGACCGGCTCCGTCTTTATCGACGACTATGCCAAGGCATACCAGCAGATTGTATACCGCGACTTCAAAAGCGAGGGCTACCACATACAGAAAGACCGGGACTACGACGGACGCATCGACTTCCGCACACCATATTACGGCTTTGTCTTTGAGAAAGCCACCGACATCTCGGCCGCCTCGCTGCCATACCTGCACATCCTCGACCGCCGCAGCCCGCTCTACGCCGCCGGCCTGCGCGACGGCGACCGCATCGTGCGGCTCGGCGCCTGGCGCGAGGGCGGCGCAGCCGACGCCCTTGCCGCCGAGTGGGAGCGACTGCGCCGCGGCCCGCTGCCGATGGAGGTACTGCGCCCCGACGGCGACAGCCTGCGCCGTATCACCCTCGACGCCACCCTCGGCTCCGACGAGCTGGAGGAGTACCACATCCTGCGCCTCTCCACCGCCGAGAAGTCACGCTACGACCGCCAAAAATCAGCCATTGCCCGATGACACCCCGCCTGCTCTGCATAATACTCACCCTGCTGGTTGCGACCGGCACATCGGCCCAGCGCCTGCGCGGCGACCGCCCCGCACACGCCGATGAGCCGGCCCGACAGGGACAGAGTGTACCCGCGCAAAAGAGCAGTAAAGCGGCGACCACGGCGCTGCCCGACACCGTATACAGCACTCAGACCTACAAACGAGGCGGTTGGTTTGGTCCTCTTGGAGAAATTTCAGCCGAAGATGCCCGCCACCGCAGCACGAGCGTGCGGTTCACCCGCCGCAGCCCCAAGGGCAAGTGGCTCCGCATAGAGACTGTCGACGGATATGGCGACCATGTCGGCGGCATCTTCAATCCATACCTGGTCAAGCTCGGCAACGACGCCGACAGCGAGGCATCTGCCGACTGGGCCGAGCGACTCGGCACGGCCTGCATCTACGACATCATACCCGACGCATCGGGCGACAATGTCGTGCAGGAGCGCGCCTACGACAAGGATATGAACTTGGTGTACATCTACACCCGCACCCCCGTGGGCACCGACGCCGCGGGCCGGCGCCGCTACGTCGGCAACTACCGCGACCACCTCGGTCGCCCCGCTGAGATGCGGCCCGATACCACCGGCCGCTATACCTACGGCTCGCTGGTGATGATTACCGAGGACTTCAGCGGCAACGACTCCATCGTCGAGTACATGGACGCCCGTGGTGTCAAGAAGCCCAACGGCGACGGAGTGGCCATGGAGGTGCACACCTTCGACAGCCGCGGCGACTGCGTGCGCACCGAGTCGCGCGACGCAGCCGGCCGACCCGTCATCGACAAATGGAGCAATTGCGGGACTGTCACGGAATACGACAATCACCACAATACCATCCGCGCGACCTACATCGATGACCAAGGCCGTCTGATGGCCATGCGCTCGCCATTTGACCACGAAAACAACGGTGCCGCATCCGTAATCCGCAAGTACGACAGCTACGGACGCGTCATATCGTCGGAATTTGAAGACACTCTCGGCCGCCCCTCCACGACAGCCTACGGCGTGGCCCGCATCGACATCGAATACGACGACCGGGGCAACCGCACGGCCATACGCCACATCGGCTCCGACGGCCGCCCGCACAATGGTCATGAAGGGCACGCCACCGAACTTGCTCAATACGACAACCGAGGCAACATCCTAAACAGCGACCGGCTCGATGCCGATGGTCGACCCAAAAGCATCCCGGGCCAGATTAGCCGCATCGTAATGGAATATCGCGACGGCGACGCACAACGCACCCTGCTGCAGCAATATGTAAGCGACGGTACCAATCAGATACCACATTACCGGCACGAGCGCCATCCATGGGGCGAGCGCACTGTATACGACGACAGCTCATACCGCATAGACTCCATTGACTCACGCGGCAACACCACCTTCACCGGCTATTACAACGCCGACGGCCGACCCGGCGGCGTCGATGGCTGGACTACCATGCACCGCCGGTACACATACGCTCCCGGGCAGTCGAGCTACATCGAGTCATTCCGTATGCCCGACGGCAGCTTTGACACTGCCGGCCACGCGGTCAAGGAGGCCTGGATTGACTCGGTCGCCGGTACCGATTATATCCGCCGCTATCGCGCCGACAGCGTACTGTTTGAGACCGCAATCATGCGCCACTCCCGAGGATATGGCCCGGTCACAAGTCAGACCGACGTAAACCGCTTCGGGCGCCCATCGCGGGCCGGTGGCTTGCCGGGTGTGAGGTATCTGCATGGTGATATACTCTTGGCGCAGCATCACGACGACAAAACAATCTCGGCACTCATGGGGCGCGACGAATTTGACGAGCCGGACTATTTCGTATCAGCGGGTCCCGTGTGCTACTATATGCGTAACAGCATCCCATACGACGAGGACAACCGCCCCATCACCGACTATATCGGTATACGCAACCGCCTGCCCAAGGTGATGAGTGTAGAGGTAACAGACAGCGCCGCGTACCGCCTCGGTCTGCTCGACAACGATATCGTGGTGGCCGACGGCATCTACGGCTGCGACCCGCGCGACTCGGTAGGCACCGACGACTTCCGCCGGCGCTATGCCCTGTGCTCGCTTATGCAGCCCGACGCCCCGCGCTCCATGACTGTGCTGCGGGCCGACACTGCCGCCGGCGCATACCGCGCCGTCACCATCCCGGGCATCACAGGTCGCCCGTCGCAACGCGGCTACCTGCTCCACGAGCGTTATCTCACCCGCCGCCAGCTCGACCGCATCGGCCGTGCCATCGACTCGCTGCCCGGCTCTCTGCCCGCTCCGCTGCCGGCGGGCGAGGCGCCGGCGGTGCTCACCACCTGCGACCCGTACATGAGCGAGCGCGCCATGCCCTACCCTGCGCGGGTAAGTGACCCCGCACTGCTGCTTGCCGTATCTGTGCCCGAGCTTGACCTGGAGTGGCGATACGGACAGGCATCGGCCGAGATGACATCACTGATAGCCGAGCGCAACGCCGACGTGCGCCATATCCCGGCCATGCACCTTGTCGTCACCACCGACGGCCGTAGCCTGCATACCATCTCGACCGACAGCCTGCGGCTGTGCATGACGTATCTCGACGCGTCGCTGCCGGCCGACGTCACCACGGCCATGGACAGGCTTGCCGCCGCTGCCGCCGATACCATTGCCCGCATGGAGGCTGCGGGCCGTACCGCCGCCGATACCTTGCCGCTGAAAAAGCTGCGTGGCCGCTATGCGCTGCAAGCGGTGTCGCCGACCGACAGCCTCGTCATCGACATCGGCAAAGACGGACGCTACAGTCTGACAGGCTCGACTCTTGCCTACATGAAAGACACGTCGGGCTCAGAAATCACCGTGCGCATCACATTCGACACAGCCTCACCCCGCCGCCTCACCGGCAATGCCGTATCACTCGCGGCCGAGGCCGCCTATACGACCGTCGCGATAGACAATCCTCCGGCCGGCGACATCGACGAGATAAAGCAGCAAGTCGACTGGGTATTCAACAATTCGCAGCAGCGCGGGCAATTTATCGCCATGCTGAGCTGGCTGTCGCCCGAGCTTACCGCGCGACTCCACCTCGGCCTCGCCCCCGACGGGTCTCTTAAAATCGTCAATGACAGCGGCCGGGCACTAAACTTTGTAAAACTTGATTAGTCAAACCACATACATATGAACCGCATCATCACTCTCTGCATCGCGATACTCGCCGCCGCGCTCGGCGCCACGGCGCAGGTGCGCTCTATCGGCGCCATCACCGAGGCCCGCGCCCGCGGCGCCAACGAGAGTACCCGCCTGCGTGTACCCGTAGCAGCCAAGGCCGCCGATGCCGACGCCGCGCTGTACGCCGACGTGGAGCGCCGCGGACTGTGGTACGAGGGCATCGGCCCGAAGCTCACCGAGGCCGCCGCGGCCAAGCTGCCCCTCTACTTCCGCCTGTCGATGCGCAATGGCGCCGGCCGCTGGCAATACGTGCAGGCACTCTGCGGCGGCAAGCCATCTGCGGCCCACCATCTGTCGCCCTACGCCCTCGACAAGGACGCCGACGTAGACTCGGTCGCCGGCGACTGGCAGCGGCAGCTGCGCGGGGTGGTGCAGTGGATGCTCATACCCGACGCCGACGGCCGCACCCTGGCCGAGGAGCGCGCATACCGCGCCGACGGCAATCTGGTGTACTCTTTTGTGCCGGTACGCAACGCCGACGGCCGCATCACCGGCAGCTACAGCGACGACCTGGGGCTGCCCGTCGACATGCGCCCCGACTCGACCGCCACGTACGGCAGCGTCGTATGGCTGCGGCTCGACGAGAGCGGGCGCGTCGACGAGGTCGACTTTCTCGACGGCCGCGGTATGCGCAAGTACAGCCCGATGGGCGTCGACCGCGAGCGGCTATTCTACGACGCCGACGGCCGCCTGGCCGTGCGACTGATGCTCAACGTGGGCGGCCAACCCATGCGCGACCGCCACGGCAACGCCGGCTACCGCTACGTGCGCCGCGCCGACGGCACTCCGACCGATACACTCACATACACTGTCGACGAGGTGCTCAATCTCTATCCCCGCATAAGATGAGACCGACGCTGATGCTCATATCGCTCACAGCACTGCTGATGCTCGGCGCCGCTGCCGACGCGGCGGCCCAGCGCCTGCGCGGCGACCGGCCGCAACCGGTACCCGCCAAGACCGAAGTGCGCCGGACGGCCGCGCCCGTCGCCGCGGCCACGCCCGACACCGTGTACGCCACTCAGACCTACAAGCGTAACGGATGGTTTGGACCGCTCGACGAGATTTCGGCCGAGGATGCCCGCCACCGCGATATGAGCGTGCGCTTTACCCGCCGCAGTCCCAAGGGAAAATGGCTGCGGCTGGAGACGGTCAACGCCTACGGCGACTATGTGGGCGGCGGCTTCGGGCCATACCTCATAAAGCTGGGCAACGAGGGCGACAGCGGCGCCGACCGGGCGTGGGCCGAGCGCCTCGCCACCACGTGCATCTACGACCTCATCCCCGACGCATCGGGCGACAATGTCGTGCAGGAGCGGGCATATGACAAGGATATGAACCTGGTGTATATCTACACCCGCACACCCATCGGCACCGACGACCGAGGCCGGCGACGCTACGTGGGCAACTACCGCGACTACCTCGGCCGCCCGGCCGAGATGCGCCCCGACTCCACCGGCCGATACACATACGGCTCACTGGTGATGCTCACCGAAGACCGCTATGGCAACGACTCCATCGTCGAGTACATGGACGCCCGCGGCGTCAAGAAACCCAACGGCGACGGCGTGGCCATGGAAGTGTATACATACGACAGCCGCGGCGACCGCGTGCGCACCGAGTCGCGCGACGCCGCCGGCCGCCCCGTAATCGACGTGTGGACCAACTGCGGCATCATCGCCCGCTACGACGACCGACACAACACTGTCGTATCGACATATACCGACACGCTCGGTCGCCCGATGATGATGCACTCGCCATTCAAAAACGAAAACAATGGCGCCGCCTCTGTGCTGCGCGACTACGACCGCTACCGACGCATCACACGCGTCACCTATGCCGACACGCTCGGTCGCCCATGCACGACCGACGGCGGCGTGGCCCGCGTGGAAGTGGAGTACGACGACCGCGGCAATACCTCCCTCATCCGCTACCTCGGGGCCGACTCACTTCCCCACAATCACATCGAGGGATATGCCACCCAATATGCCGGATATGACAGTCTCGGACGCCCGCTGTACTACGAATGGCTCGACGACTCGGGCCGCCCCAATCAGGACGAGCAGTATCTGAGCAAGTTCATCAGGAGCTACGATGCGGCAGGCCGGGACTCAATTCTTGAGCGGTACGAGGCCGACGGCGACCGCCATGTGCTGATATATCGCGAACAGCATACCCCGACCTACAACCTCACGACCTTCCGCGACGGCTCTACCCGCCTCGACTCCATCGACGCGAGCGGACGCACGACCTACACCGCCTTCCGCAATCCCGAGGGTGCACCCGAGACGGTCGGACAGTGGGCCACCGCACATTACATATACCGCGACACACCCGGTGTCTTATACAATCTTGACTTGTTTTTCGACGATATGGAGCGCCCCGCGCCCATCGGCAACGGATATGTCGCCGCCGAATACGTCACCGACTCCACCGCCCGTACATACTACACGAGGCTCTACGACGCCGACGGACATATCTTTGAGTCCAATATCAAGTCTCTCGACCAAAGTCTGTCGAATGTAACCGGCCAATACGACATCAATCGCTTTGGCCGCCCGTGCCGCGCAGGAAGCTCGTCACAAGTGAGATTTTACTACGCCGACGCCATTGCTACCCAAAACTCCGACAATCCCTTCAGCGCCCTCATCGGCCGCGACGAGTTTGGCGAGCCCGACTACATATTCTCGCCCTGGACGCTGTACTACTACATGCGCAACGACGTCTACCACGACGAAGACGACCGCCCCGTCGACGACGTCGCCGCCCTGATCAAGCGCCTGCCCAAGGTGATGAGCATCGAGGTCACCGACAGCGCCGCGTACCGTCTCGGTCTGCTCGACAACGATGTGATTGTCGCCGACGGCGTATACTGCGGCATCCCGCGCGACTCGGTCGACATCGCTGACTTCCGCAGCGCCTGGGCCTTGGCATCGGTGACACAGCCCCGCGGCCCGCGCACCATGACCGTACTGCGCGCCGACACTGCCGCCCGCGCCTACCGCGCGGTGACCATCGAGGGCATCGAAGGCACACCATCGCAAAACGGATTCATCGTACACGAGCGCTTCCTCACCCGCCGCCAGGCCGCCCGCATGGCCCGGGCCATCGCCTCGCTCCCCGCCGGTACCATCCCCGAGCCTGCGGCATCTGGCAGCGGAAATATCGCTATATTCACCATGGCCGACATGTACGGCTCTGAGCGACACATGGCATACCCCGCCAATATCACCGACGCGGCCACGCTCCTCGCCGTAAGCATCCCCGACGAGGGTATGTCTTGGCGCATGGGTGAGCCGGTCGACACTATCCACAGTATACTGTCGATACGAGACTCGGAGGCGGCCTACCGTCCGATGCTGGAGATGCGCTACACTACCGACGGCCGCACCATGCGCACTCTGCGCACCCGCGACGCCCGCTTGGCCGCGCGCTTCTTTTCCAACTACATCCCCGACGGAGCGGCCAATCATCTCTCCACGCTCGCGCGCGCTGCCACAGCTGCCGCCGACAGCTCGATGCGTGCCGCCGGCCTGCCGGGGAAGATTCACGGCACATACGCCCTGCCCGCCGACACCGCAGCCACCGGCTTCACCGAGATATTTACACTTATCATCGATAAGCACGGCCGCTACCGGCTCGTCGGCCATACTGTCGGCATCATCAAGCTCGACGACGGATGCACCGTGGTGATGCGCGTCAATCTCGACAGCACCGCGCTCCGACCGCTGCGCGGACGCGCCATCGACCTTACCGCCGACGCCACGTATACCTGCGTCGACATCCTCAACCTCCCCGAGGGCGACCCCGAGCAGATGCGTGCAATCGTCGACGACGCCTTTGCCGACCCCGAGCGCCGCGACCGCTTTATCGCGATGCTCAAGTGGCTCTCCCCGACACTGACGCCCAAGATGTACATCAATATCGGCGACGACGGCCGCCTGAGCCTCATCGGCTCAAACGGAAAAGAGACTGTACTTACCAAAGTAAAATAACCCAAAATCACAATAACCCAACTTTCTAAAACCTCAACGCAATGAAAAAGATTATTGCTGCAATGGCACTGCTGCTCCCCGTGGCCGCTTTCGCCGCTGAAGAGAAGGCTGAGACCGCTCAGGTCCCCGCCACAGAGACCAACATCCGCATGGCTGCCGAGCTCTCGAAGTACGGCTATGCCAACAACGACGCCCTCTCGCTCATCCAGGCCGCCCGCCTGGCCAAGCAGCTCGGCATCCGTACCGCCGACCAGGCCAAGACCACTGAAGGCGGCGCCGACGACCAGGGCACCAAGGCCGGCAAGGTGAACCTCGACGCCACCCAGCTCCTGGCCGACGCAAAGGCCATGGCCAAGGAAGACGGTATGCTCCTGGCTCTCATCGACGATGTAAACGCCAATGTACGCGGCGCTGTCAACGGCCCGCAGATCAGCCGCACCAACGTGCGTGCCAACGGTACTGACGAGTACAACGTCCGCTTCCGCGCCGGCGAGACCGCCATCGTCACCGCCATCGGCGACGGCGACACCGACCTCGATCTCTATGTGTACGACCAGAACGGCAACCTCATCGACTCCGACACCGACTACACCGACAACTGTGTGTGCACCTTCACTCCCCGCTGGACCGGCAACTTCAAGATCCGCGTCGTAAACCGCGGCCGTGTGTACAACAACTACGTGCTCCGCACCAACTAATCGCCTCTCTACCTTGCTGATAGCAAGCAACCTACGCAGCACCGATGCCCCGGTGGCCGCCGAAGCGGCCGCCGGGCGCCGCGTGCTCATCGCCGACTGCGACGACAGCGCCCTCGACATGCTGGGCGCAATCGACCCGGCCGACGGCGGCGACGACTGCTGCCTGCTGCTGGAGTCTGACACGGCTCTGCGACTGTTGCAGACGGCCGGCCTGCCGCCGCATCTCCACCGCCGCCTCGACCTCATCGCCACCACTGTCGAGGACCTGTGTGCCAAGTCGGTGCTGGTGCGCGCCCCGGGCGTCGACAACTCTGTCACCGCCCTCGACCGCACGCCCGTCACCCGCGAGAGCGACACGGTGGTACACCTGGTGATATTCGGCGACTCTGCGGCCGCCGATGCCCTCGCCATCAACGCCGCCCTGGTGGCTCACTACCCCAACTACTGCCGCGACCCGCGCCTGCGCACCCGCATAACCATCGTGGCCGACACGGCTATGGCCGTGCGCGACCGCCTGGTGCGCCGCTACCGCCGGCTGTTTGAAAACTCATACTACCGCAGCATCGACCTGCATCTCGACGACCCGCGCCCCGCCCTGCACGTACCCGAGCATCTCGGGCGGCTGGGCGACTTTGTCGATGTGGAGTGGGAATTTGTGCGCGGCGACAGCTCGGCCGCCGCCGTGCGCCGCAAGCTGGCCGAGTGGGCCGGCTCGCCGCTGCGCCAGCTCACGGTGGCTCTGTGTCACCCCTCCCACAACCGTAATATCGACGAGGCACTCGACCTGCCCTCGGAGATACACCGCGGCTCCACCGCGGTACTTTGCCGCACCGACGCTCCCGCCGCCGCCCGCCTGGCCTGCGAGTCGGGCGCATGCCCCGGGCTGCGGCCCTACGGCCTGCAATCGGCTTCGGTCGGGCTGCTGCGCACTCTCAAGGCTCTGGGACAGCGCATCAACTACGTGTACCACCACTGCTTTGCCCTGCCGCCCGAGGCTCCGCTCGCCCCGCCGGCCGACATCGACACCGACCGCCTCGCCGAGCTCTGGCGCGGCATCGGCTCGCTATCCAAGCGATACTCCAATATCTTCGGCGCCATGACCATCGGCACCAAGATGCACTCGCTGGGCCATACCGACCCCGAGCGCACCGAGAGCTACTATGCCCTGTCGGTCGACGAGATCGACACCCTCACCGAGGTGGAGCACAACCGCTGGAGCCTCGAAGAGCTGATGCTGGGTTACCGCCCCGTGACGGCCGAGGAGCAACGCGCCGTCGAGGCCGACATCAGCCTCAAGCGCACCCTGCGCGACACCGAGCGCGCCCACTACGACCTGCGCGCATACTCCGACCTGCGCCCCGACGCCACCGGCAAGCCTGTCGAGATATACGACCGCGCCCTCACCCAGGCCATACCCCTGATAGTACAGTCATGTATTACCGGCTCAAAAATATAGACACGGGCGACTGCCTGCTGGCCGGCGCACGCCGTCTCGACATCGGCCACACTCCATCGTGTGGCCTGCGCACGGAGTGCGGCTCCGGCGAGGAGCCGCGGGTGCTCGCCTCGATACTGCCGCGCAAGGGCGGCGGATGGATACTTACCCGCCGCGACGACTCGGCGCGGGTGGCTCTCGCCGGCAGGCCGGTCGGGGTGGCTGCGGCCATCTCGCCGGGCGACGAGATTGACATCGACGGCACCCGCCTGCGCTTCACAGTGCATACCGACGGCGACTACGACCCCGCCGCAGGCGTCGTGTACCGCCGACGCGGCGGCAGGCGTCGCGGTATCCTCGTCGCCATAGTCGCCGTGGCCGCCATAGTCGCCGCGGCAGCGCTGCTGTTGCCGCGGCCGCGCGCCTCTCTGCGCGAGGCCGACCTCGACGCGCTCGACGCATCGCTGTACCGCATCGTGGCCGACTCTGTATATCTGCTGCGCGACAGCTCCGGCATCGAAATCGTCGTCGCGGCCATCGAGCCCGACACCCGCGCATCGGGCACGGCCTTCCTCACCGCCGACAGTCTGCTGGTGACCGCCCGCCACTGCATCGAGCCGTGGATTGGCGACGAGGAGTGGGACGGCACCCCCGGGTCGCCCACTCTCAGCGCCGAGCTTGCCCTGGCCATCGAGGCCGAGACGGCCAACCGTCTCGCAGGCCGCGAGATTTACCGCGTGCGCACCCGCTGCGTGCTCACCTCTCCCACAGAGCGCCACGAGCTGTACTCGACCGACTTTGATGTCGACCGCTCGCGCGACCAGGTGGTGTGTCTCGGCACCGACGCCCGCCCCATGTACATGCGCTCGATAGTGCCGCTGGCCCATCGCAGCGACATGGAGCTTGGCGATGTGGCCGTGATGGCATTTGGCGCCGCCGGCGCGCTGCATGTGGCCTCGGCCGACGAGCTGCGGGCCTTCGACGCCTCGGCCGACCGCGAGATAGCCGTCGCCGGATTTCCCGTCACCGACTCCCGCATCGACACGGGCGTGAGCCGCACCTGGGGCAACAGCCAGCATATCGACTTCAGTGGCCGAGACGGCACTCCTGCCGGATGCATACAGATGTCGGCCGCCGTAAACGCCGGCAACTCCGGCGGCCCCGTGCTCGCCCTCATCGACGGCGAGCCGCGCGTGGTGGGGCTGGTATCAAAGGCCGACCGCCGCTCGACCCAAGGCACATTTTGGGCCGTGCCGGCCACCGAAATTCACTCCGCTGCCACCGCGCAGCCCGACACCCTCATTTTCCGCCGATGAAGACCACTGCCCCCACCCTTGCCGAGATAGCCGGATACACCTGCGAGCGCGCGGTGTGGCGACTGATAGCCGCGCTGACGGCCGCCGGAGCGTGTCCCGCCCCGGAGCGCATCGCCGCCGACGGCGACCGATGGCTGGTCGGTGCGGGCGGCATCGCGCCGCAGTTCCGCGCGCCCGAGGGCGACTCGCTCGCCTGGGCCGTGGGCGCCGCTGCCTTTTACGCTCTGATGGGCGTGGCCGTATTTGACGGCCGCGGCGGCGCCGTACAGCAGCCGTCGACTCCACTGCCCCGCATCGGCGCGGCCCACTGCAGCGCCGCACTCTCCGACCTCATTGCGCGCTGTCTCGACCACGACCCCGGCCGGCGCCCGTCGCCCGCCGACATCGCCCGCGCCGCCGCCGGGGCCATCGACGCCCCGGCCACACCGCCGCGGCGGCTGTCGCACCCGGCCGGACGCTCCTACGCCCGCTCGATGGTGGCGTTCTGGCCCGACGAGATGGTGCCGCTCATCGTAGCTGCCATACTCATGCTGTGCCCGGCGACCGCCGCCGCCCGCACCGTCGAGGTACCCGGGCAGATGCTCTCGCTGGTCGAGCGCTGCACCCGCCTGCGCTCGCAGGGCGAGGCCGCCCGCGTGAGCCGCGAGTTTATGCGCGACCCAAGTTGGACGCTCATGGACGAGCTCGCCGTCGACCGCCGCGGCGAGTGCACCGTCAAAGACAAGGTCGAGACTCTGGGCTTCAACGAGATGGGATTCCGTATCGCGCGACTCCACGCCGGAGTGACCACCCACAGCGGCCGCTTCCGCAACGGCGCCGACCCGCGCTACTCTTACTCGCTCATCGAAGTCACCGTGAAGCGCGGCGCCACCGTGAGCTACGACATACCCGGCCGCGCGGGACGGCAGATCTTTGCCATCGTCTCGCGCGAGGCCGATGCCTCTTTTACGGCATCGCTCACTGCCGACGGCTCTGCGGCCGATCTCACCCGCGGCGACGACGCCGTATGCTGGCTCGACCTCGACGCCGACATCACGCCCGACTCAGAGCTGCGGCTGTCGATAACCAACACTTCGGGGCACAATCTCGCCCTGGTGCTCATCAACTACAATTCGCGCCGATGAGCCGCCTCGCAGTCATAGTGACGCTGCTGTTGGCCGGGATCGCCGCTGTAGCCGCCCCGCCCGCCGACCGTGTCTACGACGACTATGCCGCCGGGGCCGATGCCGCCGCACGCGCCGACTGGATTGCCGCGCTGGGCCGGCTCTCGTCCGCAAGCCGCGCCCTTGACTCATGCACGGTCGACGACACAGACTTTGCCCTGCTGTGGTGGCCCGCCAAGAAAAGCCTCGGCGAGGTGGCCGCCCGCCTGGGGCTGCACACCGTGGCCGAGGCCGCGGCATCGCAGATGGCCGCGGCGCTCGCTGCCCGCCCCGACAGCTCCGCCCATGTCCGGGCGCGCATCGCCGACCTCTGCAAGCTGCAAGGCTCGGCCGCCGCGGCCGCCGGCAGTTATCCCCGCGCCGACTCGCTGCTGCGCCGCTCGCTGGAGCTGAAGCCCTACGACCCCGACTTTGTATACCACACCCTCCACGAGCTGGCGTCGGTAGCATACGCCACCCGCGACTACCGCGCCGCCCTGCGGTGGCTCGACTCCATCGCCCCCTGCGCCGGGCGGCGCCTACCCGAGGGTGAGGCGGCCGCCATCCGCGGCGAGGTCGACGGCTCCCGCGCCATGGTGCTCGCCCGCCTGGGCCGCTATGCCGAGGCCACGGCTCTGGCCGACAGCCTGCTCTCGGCCTCCACTGCCGACACCCGCCCCGAGCACACCCGCCGCCTGGCAAAGATACTGTCGCTCGAGGCCGACGCCACCGGCCGACCGGCGCCGCGCGCCGCCGCGCTGTACCGCGACTACCTGCGCATGGCCCGCCGCAGGCTCGACACCACCCTGCCCCGACTCGACGCCGCCGCGCGCGAGCAATACTGGATGGCCGAGCTGCCATATATCACCGACAGCTACCGCCTCGGCGCCGAGGCACCCGACCTCATCTACGACATGGCGCTGTATGCCAAGGGGATGCTGCTGCGCGCCGGTCGTCCATCGATGCGCCTCACCCACCGCGACATACGCCGCGCCCTCGGCCGCGGCGCCGCCGCCATAGAGTATGTGAGCTACGAGCGCGGCGGCCGGGCGCGGCTCGCAGCCGTCGTACAGCGGCGCGACCGCAAGCAGCCCGTCTTTGTGGAGCTGCCCGCGCCCGACAGCATCGCCGCGCATCGGCTCGCCGCAGCCGACGCCACCGTGGCCGACGCCCTCGCCGTGAGCCGCGACCGCGACCTTATCAACGCCCTGTACACCGACACGGCCCTGCGCGCCATGATATGGCCGCCGCAGCTTACAGCCGCCCTCGACGGTGTGACCGACGTATACTTTGCCCCCGACGGACTGCTCCACCGCCTCGCCGCCGAGTATCTCGCGCCCGAGGGCCTGCGTCTGCACCGTCTCTCATCCACCCGCCTGCTCTGCGAGCGCCACTCCCGGCGGCCGCCCCGCGGCGCCATGCTGCTCGCCGGCGGGGTGGACTATACCGCCCCGACGACGACGCCACAATCGGCGACCAACGACCCGCTGGCATACTCCCTGATGGCCGCCACCGGCATGGGGCTGGCCCCGCTGCCCGGCTCGCAGGCCGAGGTCGACTCGGTGGCGCGGCTGCGCGCCGAGCCTGCCGACGTGGTGCTCCACGCCGACTCGGTGAGCGAGGCCGCCGTGCGCTCGCTGGCCCCCGCCGCCTCCATGATACTCATATCGACCCACGGCTACTTTGCCGACGCGGCCGACACCGCCACCGACCTGCGCCCCGCCGCCGCCGACACACAGCTCTCGCAGAGCTGCATCTTCCTGGCCGGCGCCGAGCGCAACATGCGCGACGCCGCCTTCGACCCCACCCGTCCCGACGGCATACTCTCGGCCCGCGAGTTGGCCGGGATAGATCTGTCGGGCGTGGAGCTGGCCGTGCTGTCGGCCTGCATGTCGGGGCTGGGCTACGTGACGCCCGACGGCGTATTTGGCCTCCAGCGCGGGCTCAAGGCCGCGGGCGCCGGCGCCATCGTCACCAGCCTGTGGGAGGTCGACGACCGCGCCACATCGCTGCTGATGCGCTACCTCTTCGAGGGCATTGCCGGGGGGATGACTGTGCGCGAGGCATTCGACGCGGCCCGCATCCGCCTGCGCGACACGGTGCTTGAGCTGCACTATCCCGGCTTTACCCGCCGGCTGCGCTTCGACTCACCATATTTCCACGACGCCTTCATCCTCACCGACGCTTTGTAGATACCTGCAATATTTGTAGATTTGCGCCACAAATCACTATCGATGAAACTTACCATAATCGTAATCGGCGACGAGATACTGCTCGGGCAGGTGACCGACACCAATTCCGGCGCCATCGCCCGCGCCCTCGGCCCCATGGGCTGGAGCGTGGAGCGCGTGCTCACCGTGGCCGACGACGCCCCGGCCATACGCGCCGCCATCGACTCTGCCATGGCCTCCACGCCGCTGGTAATCACCACCGGCGGCCTCGGCCCCACCAAAGACGACATCACCAAAGCCACGCTGATGGAAATATTCGGCGGCCCGCTGCGGCGCGACCCCGAGGTGACCGAAAACATACGCCGCGTCTTTGCGCTGCGCGGCCTGGAGATGAATCCGCTTACCGCCGACCAGGCGCTGGTGCCCGAGTCGTGCCGCGTAATCCAAAACCGCTACGGCACCGCCCCCGTCATGTGGTATGAGCGCGAGGGCCGCGTGCTGGTGTCGATGCCGGGCGTGCCCTTTGAGACCGAGGGTATGCTGCCCGAGGTGGCTGCCCGCGTGGCCGCCCACTTTGCCCCCGACATCGAGCTGCACCACTCCACCCTCATGGCCGCCGGCATCACCGAGTCGGCCCTGGCCGCGCGCCTCGACTCATACGAACGCTCGCTCCCCGACGGCCTTCACCTGGCATATCTGCCCCAGCCCGGCCTGATACGCCTGCGCCTCGACGGCATCGGATGCAGCCGCGCCGACTTTGACCGCGCATACAGCGGGCTGCTCGACGCAGCCGCCCCCTATATCATATACCGCGGCGACGCCACCCCGGCCGAGATGCTGCTCGACACGCTGCGCGCGACCTCGCTCACTGCCGCCACAGCCGAGAGCTGCACCGGCGGCAGCATCGCCCGCGCTATCACAGCCGTACCCGGCGCGTCGGAGGCGTATCTGGGCGGTGTGGTGAGCTATGCCAACTCTGTCAAGCGCGGTCTGCTCGGCGTCGACGCAGCCGACCTCGAGACACACGGCGCCGTGAGCGAGCCGGTGGTGCGCGCCATGGCCGCCGGCGCATGCCGCGCCACCGGAGCCGACTGCGCCGTGGCCACCTCGGGCATCGCCGGCCCGGGCGGCGGCAGCGCCGACAAGCCTGTCGGCACGGTGTGGATCGGATGGTGTGTGCGCGGCCGCGTGGAGGCCGCTTGCTTCCACTTCCCCGGCTCGCGCGCCCGCGTGGTCGACCGCGCAGTCACCGAGGCTCTGCTCGGGCTGCGACGTATAATACTGCAACATAACTGACATGTACCAGATACTCGACAAAAAGCACTTCTCGGAGCGGGTAGTCGCTCTGACCGTGGCCGCGCCGCTCATCGCCCGCTCGCGCCGCCCGGGACACTTCGTGATAGTCATCGCCGACGATCGCGGCGAGCGCATCCCTCTCACCATCGCCGACGCCGACAAGGAGCGCGGCACCATCACCCTGGTGGTGCAGGCCGTGGGCGAGTCGACCCGCCGCATCTGCGCCATGGAGCCGGGCGAGAGCCTGCGCGACGTGGTGGGCCCGCTGGGCCACGCCACCCGCATCGAGCGCGTCGGCACGGTGGTATGCTGCGGCGGCGGTGTGGGTGTCGCGCCCCTGCTGCCCATCATCCGAGCCATGAAAGAGGCCGGCAACCGCGTGATATCCGTACTGGCCGCCCGCACCCGCGACCTCATCATACTCGAGGAGCAGGTACGGGAGTACTCCGACGAGGTCATCATCATGACCGACGACGGCTCATACGGCGACAAGGGACTCGTGACCGACGGTGTCGAGCGAGTGCTCCGCCGCGAGCAGGTCGACCAGGTGGTCACCATCGGCCCGGCCGTGATGATGAAATTTGTGTCGAAACTCACCGGGCGCTACAGCGTGCCCACCATCTGCTCGCTCAATACCATCATGGTCGACGGCACGGGCATGTGCGGCGCCTGCCGCATCACCGTGGGCGGCCGGGTGCGCTTTGTATGTGTCGACGGGCCCGAGTTTGACGCCCATCAGGTCGACTTCGACGAGATGCTCATGCGCCTGCGCGCTTATGACCCAACCCCCTCATCCCCGGTAAAATGAACAAGCCCCTCCTGCATACCGACCGCGACGCCGCCTGGCGCCGCGAGCTGCGCGAAGCCCTCACCCCGCGCGAGCGCTCCGCCATCCCCCGCGCCCATATGCCCATGCTCGACCCCGCATACCGCATCACCTGCAATGAAGAGGTCAATCAAGGCCTGTCGGCCGGGCAGGCCGTCACGGAGGCCACCCGTTGCCTCGACTGCCCCGACCCGCAGTGTGTCACCGGCTGCCCGGTGAGCATCGACATCCCCGGCTTTATCAAAAACATCCAGCGCGGCGACGCCGCCGAGGCCGCGGCGGTACTGCGCCGCACCAGCGCCCTGCCGGCAGTATGCGGCCGCGTGTGCCCCCAGGAAAAGCAGTGCGAGAGCCGCTGCATATACAATAAGATGCACCGCGAGCCGGTCGCCATCGGTTGGCTTGAGCGATACGCCGCCGACGCCGCACGGCTCTCCGGCGCCGCTCCGGCCGCGCAGGCCGTAGAGCCGCTCGGCATACGTGTGGCCGTCGCAGGCTCCGGGCCTGCCGGACTGTCGTTTGCCGGCGAGATGTGCAGCCGCGGATACAGCGTCACCGTATTTGAGGCCCTGCACGAGGTGGGCGGAGTGCTGCGCTACGGCATACCTGAGTTCCGTCTTCCCGGCGAGGTGGTCGAGTATGAGATTGAGGCCCTGCGCGCCGCCGGGGTAGAGTTTGTCACCGACACCGTCGTGGGCAAGACCATCAGCTACGATGAGCTGCTTGCCGCCGGCTACCGCGGCATATTTGTGGCGTCGGGCGCCGGTCTGCCCCGCTTCATGGGCGTGCCGGGCGAGAATTACATCAATATCCTGAGCAGCAACGAGTACCTTACCCGCGTCAACCTCATGCACGCCGGCACTCCCGGCTACGCCACTCCCGTGCCCCGCGGCGCGCGTGTCGCCGTCGTGGGCGGCGGCAACACCGCCATGGACTCCGTGCGCACCGCCCTGCGCATGGGCGCCTCAGAGGCCATGCTCATCTACCGTCGCACACGCGCCGAGATGCCCGCGCGCGCCGAGGAGATAGCCCACGCCCTCGAGGAGGGTGTGCAGCTCATCGAGCTGGCCGCGCCGGTCGAGTACCTTGCCGACGAGCGCGGCCGCGTGCGTGCCATGCGCCTGCAGCGGATGCGTCTTGGCGAGCCCGACGCCGGCGGCCGCCGGCGTCCCGAGCCCATCGAGGGCGCCATCGACGAGGTAGCGGTGGATGTGGTGATAGTGAGCGTGGGCGTGTCGCCCAATCCCTTGATACCCGAGTCTATCGACGGGCTTGAAGTCACCTCGCGCGGCACCATCGCCGTCGACGACACCCTCCACTCCTCGCTCGGCCCCGTCTACGCCGGCGGCGACATCGTGCGCGGCGGCGCCACAGTCATCCTCGCGATGGGCGACGGCCGCGCCGCCGCCGCCTCGATGGATGCGACACTGACACAAAAAGCATGATGCGACAAAGCGCCGCGGCACGGATTACGGACGGAGGAGCTCGTCGAGGGGGATGCCGAGGTGGCGGGCGGTCTTGTCGACGAGGATGCGGCGCAGGATGCGCGCCCACGGGCGGGGATTGGCCGCCGCCTCGTTTTCGAGTATCGACCACGCCTGCCAGAAGCATACGGCACCGGCGGCAAACTTGAGCAGCACGCGGCCGCCGTCCATGACCACGCTGTCGACCATGGCGGCCAGCACGAGCAGGGCGTAGATGCGGGCAAGGGTGCCGACCACGCGCCCCAGGCGCGCCGAGCTGAACCGCAACGAGCCGTCGGCTCGCCCGGGCGCTATGCGACGCAGGCGCCGGGCGAGCCGACGCGCGCTCACGACGTCGGCCACCACCATCGCCGTGCACACCACGCCGAATGGCAGCGCCGGGCCGGCCGTGGCCCATAGCCAGCCGGCAGCCATCGAGGCTGCCGTGCGGAGGATTTCGGGATAATTCATAGGCTTTTTTACCGCGAAGGTAGCGCTGAGCCTCGCGCGCATCCAAGCGCCGCGGGCGCTAATCCACCGCGGTGGCAGTAATCATCAGCGGCTCTCCCTGCGGCCCCTTGACGGCAAAAAGGCGGGTGCGGTCGCTGTCGCCGCGCAGACCGAGCTTGCGGCGCAGGGCGGCAGCGTCGATGTCGAAATTGCGGGTGGTGACGCCCACGGCCGGGTGTGCCGCCGCATAGCGCTTGATATGGCGCGAGGCATAGGGTAGCACCTCGTCGACACGGTATGCGCGGCCTGGAAAACCGTCGCGCAGGCCGGCCGAGGTCCACAGGCGGGTGTTGGGCCCGAGCATATCGACGGCAAAGAGCGAGCAGAGCAGGCGGTACGGCGCGGCTTTCATGACCGCCGGCCAGGGCGAGTACACATAATCGCCGGGAGCGGGCACTGAGTAGCCGGGCAGAGCCGCGGCCTCGTCGGCGCGGGTAAACGTAAGCTCATCCATCCCCGCTGTGACAGCCGTCACCGGCACCTCGGCCGGGGCATCGCCGCGGGTGCACACAGCCACTATCTCCTTGCACTCGGCAGCTGTGCCGGCCGCATAGATGTGGCTGCACGCCGGCAGCTCGGCCAGCGTGTGGGTGATGTCGAGCATGGGCGACGCCTTGACGATGACCATCGGCGAGAGCCTGAGCAGGTCGGGCATGAGCGCGGCCACATCGGGCGAGCAGGCCGAGAGGGCGTATACACGCTCGCCCTTGTCGCCGCGGCGTGCCGGGTCGATAAATATCACATCGAAGCTGCGGCCGGCGGCAATGGCCGAGGCCACGAAGTCGCGGCAGTCGGCCTCGACCACCTCGGCGTCGGGAAAATTGTACCGCAAAGCATCGGCTACGGCCGGGTCGCGCTCGACAGCGGTGACGGCCGACGCCCGCCCCGACAGGGCCAGCAGGTCGATGCCCAGCCCGGCGGTGAGGTCGGCCACGCGGCTGCCCTCGGGCACGAGCGAGGCGTGCCACGACGCGAGCGCCCACGACGATGCCTGCTCCGGCGCGAGCGACGTGGGCACGAGCAGCCGCGGCCTCAGCTTCAGAGCCTCGGCCAGGCGGGTGCGGTGGCGGCGGCGGGCCTCCACCTGCAATATCTCAAGGGCGCGCGCGGCGCCATACTTCAGGCGCAGACGCGAGGGATCGTCGTCGGCATGGCTGTCGACCCAATCCCAGAAATCATCGGGTAGTGTCATCATGTTTAGGGACGAGGGACGGGTTAAGAGGGACGAGTTAAGAGGGACGGGTTAAGAGGGACGAGTTAAGAGGGACGGGTTAAGAGGGACGAGTTAAGAGGGACGGGTTAAGAGGGACGGGAAGAGAGAAAAAGGGTTTGAGAAGACACATACGCCTCTCGTACCTCTTAACTCGTCCCTCGTACCTCTTGACTCGTCCCTCTTAACTCTTAACTTTGAGAGATTACTCTGCTACGGCTGCGATGCCGGGGAGCACCTTGCCCTCGATGGCCTCGAGGAGGGCGCCGCCGCCGGTCGATACGTAGGATACCTCGTCGGCCAGGCCAAACTTGTTGATGCAGGCCACGGAGTCGCCGCCGCCGACGAGCGAGAATGCGCCGTCTTTGGTAGCCTTGACGATGGCATCGGCGATAGCGCGCGAGCCGGCGGTGAAGTTGTCAAACTCAAATACACCGGCGGGACCGTTCCAGAGGATGGTCTTCGAGGGCAGGATGGCAGCCTCAAATGCCTTGCGGGTCTCGGGGCCTGCGTCGAGGCCTTCCCAGCCGTCGGGGATGTCCATTACGGAGCATATCTGAGTGTTGCAGTTGTTGTCAAAGGCGTCGCCGGCCACGCAGTCGGTGCCGAGCACGAGGTTTACGCCCTTCTCCTTGGCCTTGGCGATGATGTCGAGAGCGAGCTGGAGCTTGTCTTCCTCGCAGATAGACACACCCACCTTGCCGCCCAGAGCGCGGGCAAAGGTGTAAGTCATGCCGCCGCAGAGGATGAGGTTGTCGACCTTATCCATGAGATTCTCGATGATGCCGATTTTGGTCGACACCTTGGAGCCGCCCATGATGGCGGTGAAGGGGCGCTTGATATTGTTGAGGATGTTGTCGACGGCGGTCACTTCCTTCTCCATGAGCAGGCCGAGCATCTTCTCGCCGGCGGGGAAATAGTCAGCGATGACGGCGGTGGAGGCGTGACGGCGGTGAGCGGTGCCGAAGGCATCGTTGACATATACGTCGGCGTAGGAGGCCAGGTGCTTGGCAAAGTCCTTCTGACGCTCCTTCATCTCCTTCTTGGCGGCGTCGTAGGCGGGGTCGGCCTTGTCGATACCGACGGGCTTGCCTTCCTCCTCGGGGTGGAAGCGGAGATTCTCGAGCAGGAGCACCTCACCGGGCTTGAGGGCGGCGGCCATGGCGTCGGCGGTAGCGCAGTCGGGGGCAAACTGTACGTCGCGGCCCAGGGCCTTGGCTACAGCGTCTTTGATCTGACCGAGCGACATCTTGGGGTTGACCTTGCCTTTGGGCTTGCCCATGTGCGACATGATGATGAGCGAGCCGCCGTCGGCCAGGATTTTGTTGAGAGTGGGGAGAGCGCCGCGGATGCGGGTGTCGTCGGTGATGTGGCCGTTCTCGTCGAGGGGCACATTGAAGTCCACGCGTACGATGGCCTTCTTGCCGGCGAAGTTGTAGTTGTCAATCTTTGCCATTTTTGTTGGGTTTTATGCTTAGTCGTTAAGTTTTGTGTAGTCGAAGTAGTTGACCGATGCGCTCACGTTGTACACGGCTTTCTTGCGCACGTTGCAGTCAAAGTTGATGTCCATGCCCTTGGCGGGGTCGATGGTGGCGGTGAGCCCGGTGATGGGGAAGTCGGGCTGCGGGGTATAGGTGCCGCCGGTGCCTACGGTGTTGGGGATAAGCTCGGCATTGTCGGCGATGGCCATGGAGATGACTCCGGTGGCGGGGTCGATTGTCATAGGCACGGCCAGGAAACGCATGTTCTGCGCCGGCATACCCTGCACAAACTGTGCGTCGTTAATCTGGAGGTCGGCGGTCATGTTTTTAAAGTCGAGGGCCACCTGGTAGTAAGGCTTCTGATTGTCCCACGACTTGCCGTCGGGGCCGGTCGAGGTGGTCTTGCCGAAGAGCATGTAGGGAGCGCGGGCGCCCACCACGCGGTAGCGGCCGTCGATGGTCATGGAGTATACGGCGCCGGGCCAGTAGAGGCCGGGCACGCCCATGGCGGGTCCCATGCTGAGGCGGTCGACCCAGTTGAGGGCGAAGTTGGAGATGCTGTAGTCGGTATATCCGGCGGTGACCATGAGCATGGAGGCCTTGACGGTACCCCAGCCGGCGTAAGCCTGGTCGGAGGTGGCGTTGACGCTCCAGGGCAGCTCGGGCAGGGTGAAAGTGGGCAGGGTGGTGCCGGCGGCCGACAGGCCGCTCACGCTTATCTGCGAGGTGGCGTCTGACCAGTTGAGGTCGAGCTTGAAGGTGACCTCGTTGCAGTACGACACGGTATTGGTCTGCAGGTCGGTCACCACGGCATAGCACGGGGTGAGCTGCTGGGTGGTGATGGTCTCACCGGAGTCGGAGCTGTTGCAGGAGGTAAAGGCGGCTGCAGCCACGGCCACGGCCGGGAGCAGGATGCGTGCGGAGATATTCATTATATCAGTCTATATATTTTGTGCCGCCAAAGTTAGCAAATTTCCGCCGATTTTCAGTGCATGTCAACCTATTTTAACCCCCTGCGTAAAAAAATTAAAATAATATCTGCGGCCAATTGCAGTCTACCGAAAAAACATGTACATTTGCACTCACGACGTATACCGTGACATTTCAACACCAACATTCATCAATATGAACAGTAAACTTTGCTGTGTAGTAGCCCTCGGGACAGCCCTCGCGCTGAGCTCCTGCGGCAAAAAGCTCGGACAGTTCAGCTCCGACTACTTTACCGTCAACCCCAATCCCCTCGAGCTGGTAGGCCAGAACGTGCCCGCCCAGGTTACCGCCAAGGTGCCCGCCAAGTTTTTTGTGAAAAACGCCGAAGTGACCGTCACCCCCTACCTGGTGTACGGCGACGGACAGGAAGTGGCCTCGCAGTCATACTCCTTCCAGGGCGAGAAAGTGCGCGGCAACGCTCCCGTGATCTCCTACGAGTACGGCGGCACCGCCACCATCCCCGCCAACTTTGCATACACTCCCGCCATGGCTCAGAGCGAGCTCCAGCTGGGCTTCACCGTACAGCAGGGTAAGAAGAAATATGTGCTGCCCCGCGTGACCGTGGCCAACGGTGTCATCGCCACCGCCGCCCTGGCCGACGCAGCCGGCGTCAACCCCGCCCTCGCCCCCGATGCCTTCCAGCGTATCATCAACGAGAAGTACGCCGCCGACATCATGTTCCTGATCAACCGCGCCAACATCCGCGCCGACCAGCTCAAGACCGACGCTATGGCCGAGCTCCGCAAGGAAATCCTGGCCACCCGCGGCGACTCGACTCTCCAGCTCGAGGAGCTCAACATCAAGTCGTATGCCTCGCCCGACGGCACCATGGAGTTTAACACCCGCCTGGCCCAGGACCGCGAGAACACCACCAAGAGCTACCTCGAAGGCCAGCTCAAAAAAGACAAAATCACCGAGTTTGGCGAGCTCACCGCCCAGTTTACCCCCGAGGACTGGGAAGGCTTCCAGCAGCTCGTGGCCAAGAGCAACATCCAGGACAAGGCCCTCATCCTGAGCGTGCTCTCGACCGTAAAAGACCCCGAGCAGCGCGAGCGCGAGATACGCAACCTCAGCAACGTGTTTGAGGAGCTGGCCGAGCAGATACTGCCCCAGCTGCGCTACTCCCGCATCACCGCATCGGTCAACGTCATCGGCAAGAGCGACGAGGAAATCGCCCGCCTGGCCGCCACCGACCCCAAGGCCCTCTCCGTCGAGGAAATCCTCTACGCCGCCACCCTCACCGACGACAATGCCAAGCGCATGCAAATCTACGACCAGGCCGTGCGTCTGTACCCCAACGACTACCGCACCTGGAACGACCTGGGCATGACCCAGTACATCGCCCGCGACTACGACGCAGCCAAGGCCTCCTTTGACCGCGCCGCACAGCTCGCCGGCAAGGGCTCCGAGCCTGCCATGAACCTCGGCCTCATCGAGATGCTCAACGGCGACTATGCCAAGGCCAACACCCTCTTCGGCTCCGCTGCCGGTGTAGACGCTCTGGGCGACGCCCTCGGCGTATACTACCTCAAGACCGGCGACAACGCCGCCGCCGTGCGCGCTTTCGGCGACTCCCGCACCAACAATGCCGCCCTGGCCCAGATCCTCACCAAGGACTACAGCAAGGCCAAGCAGACCCTGGCATCGATCAACACCCCCGACGCCACCACCTACTATCTGATGGCCGTACTGGGCGCCCGCACCAACAATGAGTCGATGCTCAACACCAACCTGCGCCAGGCAATCCGCCTCGACAGCAAGCTGGCCGACGCCGCCCGCCGCGACCTCGAGTTCAAGGGCTTCAACCTCAGCCGCGCCCTCAACTGATTCGACCGCCGGAAACATGCATACAGCCGGGCTGCGGAAAGGCAGCCCGGCTTTTTTCATGTCTCCTTCAATCGGCCGGTCATACGCTGCAATTTTGCATTCGCAAAGATTTGATTATCTTTGCACAGCCGACCAACACCTGCACACATATTTATTCTACATGCGACATACTATCCTCATACTGATGGCGCTTATCACAGGGATTGCATCTGCCTCCGTGCCAAACGTCAATATATACCGCAACGACCGCAAGTTTGACCGTATCGACATCGACAACAATCTCACACTGACACACGCACTGGATGATAAGGATTTTGTGATGCGTACTCCGCAAGGCTACGAAATACCTTTAGCCGCCATTGACTCATGCCTGATACGCAGCATGGATGTGCCCGCCGTATACATAAACCTGAATGACTATCCCGAGGCGACCATGCTTTGGGATAAGGAGCTATATCTTGACGCTACGTTGTCGATAGAAGGCAACGGCCTGGTAGATGACCTCGAAGCCACATCGCTAAAGATTAAAGGCCGTGGCAATTCCACCTGGGGGATGCCAAAAAAACCTATGCGCCTTAAATTTTCAAAAAAGACAAAAATCGGCAACCTTACCAAGGCCAAAAGCTATGTTCTGCTTGCCAACTATATTGACCCGTCGCTTTGCAGAAACGCCATAATGATGTGGCTGGCCGACAGATTAGATATAAAGTACCGCAATCATTACATGCCCTGCGATGTATATCTTAACAATCACTACATTGGAAGCTACCTCATGACCGAAAAGGTGGGGATTAGCTCCGGTAGCGTGGATATCGATGATACAAAAGGTATATTATTTGAGATGAGTGTGGAGTTTGATGAAAAATACAAATTCCATACAACACACGGAGATTTGCCGGTAATGGTCAAGGATCCTGACTTCGACGAGCTATATGAAGCAGACCCCTCCATCACTCCCGAAGCTCGTATGGACATCTGGGAGACCGACTTCAACTCAGCCGAAAAAGAGTCGCGGGGCCGCCATCCCTTCGATGCATTTGACCTCAGCTCGTTTATTGACTACATACTGGTGTGCGATATATGCCAAAACAGCGAGATTGGTTTCCCCAAGAGCGTGTATATCTACAAAAAGTCGCTTGACGAGGGTGAGAAATATCATGTAGGTCCATTATGGGACTTTGACGCCTGCTTCAACAGAAAACTGCTCGACAACGGACAAATTATTGAAAACTCGCCGACCGAAGGCCTGTGGACCAACATCCTGTTCAGGCAGTTGATGATAACCGAGGAATTCAAACAGGCCTATAAGGCTCGTCTACAATATTTCATCACCGATATATATCCTGACTTGCTCGACTTTATCGACTCTTACTCGCGACTGATTGAGGCTTCAGCCAAATCCAACGGCACAGTATGGTCTAATACACAGGATTTCACATGGGTGTTTGTCGAGTCATCTTTTGACTATCATGAGCATATCGCTGAACTCAAAGACTGGATAATACGGCGGATAGAGTATCTTATAGAGACCAAATTATGACACTGACCGCCCATTTTTACAGCACCATGAAATCCAAAATCATCCTTCTTGTTGCGGCAATACTATTGACAGCCGTCGGCTTACGCGCTGAAAGACTGCTGCTCGTGTCGTTTGCCGACAAATCCACTGCGACATTCGACGTACATCCCGGCATGGAAATTGCTCTTGACAATCACAACTTACACATCTCCTCTCCGGTGCTTCAAGACGCGCCGCTGTACGAATTATCTGATATCGAAAAATTTCAATACCTCGCCGAGACGACGGCTACAGATTTGATCACGAGTCCGAATCCCGGCATCCGCTTCAACGGAAACACCATCGAGGTATACGGTGCAGGCGAAGGCATCCCATGCATCATCTCTGACATGACAGGACGAAAGGTGCTCTGCCGACAGCTCCTCGCCTCCGACCGAGTCGAGCTATCGGGCCTCGCACCCGGTGTTTACATAGTCAACATCGGCCGGACGTCAATAAGATACCGCAAACAGTAGGCCGCCGAGATTTCTGTCTTATATAGCCGCAAGGCCCAGATAATTAATCCCATTTTCAGTCCGCCATATTTACGAGGCACACTTAGTTTATACAACATTAAGTCCTCGCGCGAAGTTTATACATTGACAGTATGGGAGATTTTTCGTACCTTTGCGCTGAATTTCAACTATACGACTAATAATCAAACTTAGAATATACCTGACATGGACATCAAGTTCGAGAAAACCGGCGAGGCCCGCGGCGTCATCACCGTGGCCGTAACCGAATCCGACTACGCCGAAAAAGTAAACGAGAAGCTCAAGCAGATTGGCAAAAACCACACCATCCCCGGCTTCCGCAAAGGCCACATCACCCTGCCCCAGCTGCGCCAGCGTTTTGGCCGCGAGGTAAAGAGCGAGGCCATCAACGATACCGTAATCAACGCAGTGTTTGACTACATCAAGGAGCAGAACATCCGCATCCTCGGACAGCCCCTGCCCACCGATGCCACCGAAATCGACCTGCGCCAGACCGACTACACCTTCAGCTACGACGTGGCTCTCTGGCCCGAGCTCGACCTCAAGCTCGACAAGGATGTCACCCTGCCCTTCTACACCATCGCCGTGAGCGACGACATGGTGGCCGAGCAAGACAAGGCTCTCTGCGAGCGCTTCGGCGCACAGGTGCCCGGCGAGCAGGCCGACGACAAGGCTGTCATCAAGGGCACCATCATGGAGCTCAACGAAGACGGCACCGTCAAGGAGAGCGAAGACGCCATCCAGGTGGTATCGGGCATCGTGGCCCCCTTCCTCTTCAAAGACAAAGACGAGGCCGCCAAGTTCCTTGGCAGCAAGGTAGGCGACAAAGTGCGCTTCAACCCCTTCAAGGCCGCCGACGGCAGCGCCCCCGAGCTCGCCTCGATGCTCAACATCGACAAGGACAAGGCCGCCGAGGTCAAGTCAGACTTTGAGTTTGTCATCTCCGAGATTATCGTCCTCAAGCCCGCCGAGCACGGTCAGGACCTCTACGACGATGTATTCGGCAAAGACAAAGTCACCAGCGAGGAAGACTACTTCAAGGCCCTGCGCGGCATGATTGCAGCCCAGCTCGCCCCCAACTCCTTCCAGCTCTTCAACCGCGACGCCCACGACTACCTCGTGAAGACATACGCCGACAAGGTGGTGCTCGACACCGAGCTTCTGAAGAAGTGGCTCCTCCGCGTCAATGACAACCTCACCGCCGAAGACCTCGAGAAAGACTTCGACGGTATGCTCCCCGGCATCAAGTGGGAGGTAATCTCGGGCGACGTCACCGACAAGCTCGACGTCAAAGTCACCGAGGAAATCCTGATGAGCCGCGCCAACTCCATCGCCCGCCAGCAGCTCCAGCAGTACGGCATGTACAACATGGACGACGAGACCGTGGCCGACATGGCCCGCCGCCTCCTGGCCGACCGCGAGCTGCGCCGCCGCATCGAGGGCGAGTGCGAGGAGATGGCCATGTTTGACGCCATCCGCGCCGCCGTCACCATCGACAGCAAGGAAGTAAGCCTCGACGAGTTCCGCAAGCTCGCCCAGCCCGAGGCCGAAGCCGAGGCATAATCCCCGGCCGCCGACACACACAGCCCCGGCGCCGCGATGTCAGTATCGCAGCGCCGGGGCTGTCGTCGTATCATGGCTGGCGCTGCATCATGATGTGAAATGATGCATCATGAGACATCATGTTTTATCATGTCGCATCATGATTTGTCATGATTCTCCATGATTCCTATAGTCCGCGCAGGTTTGTAACTATTACTGGTCGAAAGACGCCAAATAGTTAAATATTACAAAGATACGCTGAA
>CAJUOC010000007.1:53693-93094 GCA_910587925.1 uncultured Muribaculaceae bacterium | reverse complement strand
TAATTATCTGATAGTCAAATTGATACTATATTCAGAACAATTCTGGTGGCACCACAGAAGGCCGCTAATTCGCAATGAGTTAGCGGTCTTTCTTTCATCCATACCCTCCGAGTCATCACAAAAGTCACCACACCCATCGTAAATTGCAGAGATATTGTTGGTTATGCATGTCGCGGTGAATGTGTATCTATTTCGCTCGACGCGCAACACGTTGATATTCAACGCAAATCGAAGCTTTATTCATAGTTATTCACCATCATTCAACCCCACGTCACAGCCTCGCAACCCCGAACTTTAACAGAGTTTAACTATAATCGGTGGTTGAAAATGTGGTGACCTCAACCGAAAATCAGTCGGGTCACCACGTCTAATCGTTAAAATCTTCAAAAAAAATCGTAACTTTGCATGTGGATAGGCGAATGTCTATCTCGACATTTTGGAAAATAAGAAGCGTTATGCTTATCTTGTAGTTTGTGAACGTAGGAAATTCAGAAACCGATGCAAGAGATAGCATAGTGGTTCTCACGCATACAGCGTGGGTCACTATTGTTACATCTGCATCAAAGGTTTCCTACGACCTACAAACTAAGACGTGGCATAGTTGGCTCACGTTTCTGTTTATAAACATTTGAACCTTTGAGCCCAAGGCGATACTATACGGATATGAAATTGACTCATAATCTACACAACATCCCACAAAAGTATCAGTCATTCCTGACTGCGGCCTTGGCGATGGCAGAAAATGCCGGAGATATTCACATGCAGTATTTTCGCAAATGTAATCTTGAACAGTCAACAAAGCTCAATGACAGCGATGTGGTCACAATAGCCGACAAAAAGGCAGAAGCAATGATTCTTGATTTTATCCGTCAGCATTTCCCTTCGCACGGGATTATCTCGGAGGAATCAGGACGAGATCACGATGAAAGAGAATGGCGATGGGTAATAGACCCTCTTGACGGAACAACAAATTTCTCTGCGGGACTTCCGGCTTTCTGTGTATCTATCGCACTTGAACATAACAAGGAAACCGTGTTGGGCGTAGTCTATGCTCCATATCTCGGTGAGTGTTTCTATGCAGTGAAGGGAGCAGGAGCATGGCTTAATGGAAGCTCAATCCACTGTTCCGACAAATCAGAAATGACCAAAGCCGTTGTAGCAACCGGAATGCCATACGACCGAAATGACAATGCCGACAATAATCTTACTGAAATCTGTCGAATGGCATTACGTGTCAGAGGCATCAGGCGTATGGGGTCGGCCGCGATAGACCTATGTTATACCGCAGCCGGATTCTTTGATGCTTATTGGGAACTGAATCTCAATCGCTGGGATGTATCAGCCGGACAACTGATAGCAGCTGAAGCCGGGGTTATTATTGAATCCATTCGTTCAAACAGGAATCATTCGATTCTTGCTTCCAATCCCAATCTCCATTCAGCAATGCGCCAAGTTCTTTTTCAAGAACAAGCTTAAAAATGAATGACTATGTTCATAGCTATTCTTACATACAAGAAACCTCTGAGTGAGGTTGACAAATATCTTCAGGCTCACCGCGATTATCTTGCAGAGCACTATTCCGCCGGGGATTTCATCGCATCAGGGCCGCAGAATCCACGCATCGGTGGTGTGATAATGATAAAAGCCACCAACCGCGAGGCTGTCAACACTATTATCTCGCAAGACCCGTTCAACATCAATTGCATCGCGGACTATCAAATAGTGGAATTTACACCTACAATGTTCTGCGACGCTTCTTTACAAACACTCCTGTAAACCATGTTCTATATATCCATCTCGTTAATCATCTTAACCTATGAAAAAAACAATACCGATGCACCACCATAAGGATTTGGCGGAGAATGGAATAAATCTAAAGACCGTGACACCCGAAGATGTTGTTAACCATCCGATAGAGTACATACATCAGGATGACTTCTACATTTTCGGTCTGATGGTTCGTGGCACAATAATTATCGACATTGATTTTGAACAACAGGCGGTTGCGGTCGGTTCGATTGGTTTTATAAGGCCGGGGCAGGTTCACAGCTTCCTCGGTGGTGAAGATTTTGAGGGTTGGATGCTTATGGTAGAGAGCGGTATGGTCTGCGACCGGTATAAATTGATATTTGAGGAAACATCATTTTCAGGGAAAACGCTATGGCTGCCGGATCAAGGACTCAACGAACTGAAGACACTGTATCAGTTGATTTATGATCTGTGGACAAAGAAAGAGGATATCTCTATAATCAGAGATCTTGTTTCCGCGTTCATTGGTATTGCCGCCGGCTGTTTCAAACGGGAGAACAATATGCAAAACTCATATAATAGTCGTCATGTCGAGATTGTGCTGCAACTTAATTCGCTACTACAAACGGATATCACCGAGAGCCATAGCCCCTCTTATTATGCTGACAAACTCAACCTTTCACCGGTCTATCTTAATGAAGTGGTCAAGAGAGTGACAGGATGGAGCGTAAGCAACTATATCCGCAATGAGGTAATACTCCGTGCGAAACGGTTGCTATATCATACAAATCTGACAGTAAAGGAAATTGCTTCATCATTGGGATTTGAAGATAACGCGTACTTTACTCGCCTTTTCACAAAAGCAACCGGCAAATCGCCATTGCAATTCAGAACGAAACCATGAATTGTCCAATCATTGTCTTACATCATCCATTGACACGGATTCCCATCTAAGGTAATTTTGCAGTCAAATAATGACTGTGAATATGACAAAGAAATCAAAGTTGAGATTATGCGATTGGTCACTGCTGTTTTTGACCATCGCTATACTTGCATCGGGCATACAACTGGAAATCAATCCAGCCGGAGCAACTATTTGGGTATGGGCGCATATAGTTATTGGAATATTGTTTTTTTGCGGAATTTTCTGGCATATCGGCCTTCATAAATCCGGCAAGAAAAGAGTTGAATCAAAAAACAAAAATCGAAGAAACAGACATGCAGTAATGGGAGTATTCTTCCTGTTGACACTACTAAGCGGAATTATAGCAACATGCCATTGGATTGGTACTTACCTTCACTGTACAATAGGAGGTATTCACGGCAAATTCGGCTTTCTGTTCATTATAACCGTAATTTTCCACATCGCAAAACATAGGCGTTTCTATTACCGATAAAGATAAAAAGCCTGTCCGAAACGAACAGGCTGAAACAGGAACGGGTGTCTTCACAGATGCCATATCCTGCTGCGGTAGGCTTTGAGTTCTTCTTCTGGAAACTCCGCTATCGCTTTGTCAAATTCCCGGAGGATAACTGCCTTGTCATCGGGCAACGCTCCGGTGATTGGTACCGTATTGGATATATGGTGTCCCATAAGGTTGACCTTTATTTTCAAGCGGTCAATGAGAGTTCGCATCTCCAGTAGTCTCTCAATCTCCGGTTCTTCCTCATACGAGCCGTCAAGCACTTCCTTATATAATTGTGATTCAGGAAATACAGTCAACGACACGATGTTGATTATACAAGGGTGCAGTTTGTTCAGTACATCTGCGGTGGCGATTGCACTTTCAACTCCTTTCCCCTTTCCTCCAAGTCCATTGAGGTAGAACACGTTGTAGTGTATTCCTGCTTCATCAAGTTTTGACAACTGTTCAAGAATATCGTTGGCATGATAGCCTTTGTTCATTCTTTCAAGAGTAGGATTATGAGCGGTCTCGATACCGATATTTATGCTGTCGAGTTTCATGTGACGCAGGTTCTTCAACTCCTCTACTGATTTGGGCGCAATATCTGTCACGCGGGTGAACATTCCGAAAGACACCAAATGAGGAAGATACTTGCGTAGAAGTATGGCAATATCCATAAGTTTGTTGTAGCTGAGAGCAAACGGGTTGGCTCCTGTCAGATAAACACGACGTGCCCGTGGTTGCCACTGTCGGATTACTTTCAAGTCTGCCTCCACCTCCGACAAGGGAGACATACGGAATGGTGTGCCGTGATACAGGCTACAAAATTTGCACTTGTGCCATGTGCAGCCCGATGTGATCTGGAGCAATTGCGAGTTTGCCTCGTATGGAGGTCGCCATACCTGCCCCGTGAAATGTAGTTCTGGATATATCATATATCAACGATTTTTACTAAATTTGTAGTGCAAAATTAGGTGAGAATCAGAGCCTAAACAACAACTTACCGAAAGGTTTGACCCTTACCGAAAAGTTTGTTTTACTCATTTTCAATCAATTCTGCAAACACGATATGGCAAAAAAATTGGACTATGAATATTGCAAGGCCGCTCCGATGCTTGAATGGCTCGGAAACAAATGGGCGTTGGTCGTTCTCGTGAAGATTTCCGAGAACGAACCGGTGCGTTTTAACGAACTATACCGCAATATCCCATCCGTGTCTGAGAAAGTGCTGTCGCAGGTGTTGAAACAACTCACAACGGACGGCATAATCGAGCGTCAGCTTTACCCGGATGTGCCGCCTCGTGTTGAATATTCCATAACCGACTTAGGTCGCACATTGCTTCCGCACGTTCAAGCACTGATTGACTGGGGGCGCGAAAACTTCGACCGGATAATGGAAAACAGAAATAATAAAACGAATTGATATGGAAATAATATCTCTGAGAAAGAATCCGGAATACCTCGAGCGTGCAATTGCTTATTTTCAAGAGAAGTGGGCGACAGAAGACTCTATGGCGGTGTATGATGATTGTATGCGTCATTGCATAGATGCCGCCAATCCGCTGCCGCAATGGTACCTATTGGTTGATGGCGACAGAATAATCGGTTGTGCCGGATTGATAACAAATGACTTCAATTCCCGTATGGATTTATACCCATGGTTAGCTGCACTGTATGTTGAGGAAGATTGCCGTGGCAATGGTTGCGGCAAAATGCTGATTGAACATGCAGTAAAGGACGCAGGATTGTTCGGGTTCAAAGACCTGTATCTATGTACCGATCATATTGGGTTCTATGAGCGATTTGGTTTCGGTTTTATAGGCTATTGCTATCATCCTTGGGGTGAGGAAACGCGGATATATCATTTGGAAATTATTTCTTAAACTTGACTTGATAATCATTATGCCTTACATATCCATCGAGAGCGGAAAACTCACCGCAGAGCAAAAGAAGGAATTGATTGAACAGCTCACGGCGACAGCTTCGGAAATAACCCATATCCCGGAGCAGTTCTTCACTGTAACCATCAAGGAACTACCTGATGAAAATTTTGGCATCGGCGGCAAATCCATCGACGAAATAAAACGTAATTACAAGCGATGAAATCATAAACAGACAGTAAGCCAAATATGTGCGCAAAAAACAACGGCATGGCGGAGTATTTCAAAATCATCCGGCAATTCATCAAGTGCTATGCAGAAGAGGGGGACGCCGTCTCTGCGCGGCAAGCGGTTGATGCAATAACTCCGGCAGCCGAGCAAGGCGATGTTAAGGCTCAGATGCTTCTTGGCAAGTATTATTCGTGGGGTTATCATAGCGGGTGCGACAATCGTAAAGCTATCCATTGGTTTGAGAAGGCTGCATACAACGGCAATGCCGAAGCCGCTATGCTCATCATGGAGATATACCACAACGATTGCCCCGACGGAATAGAGGCAGAGCGACAAAAGGCGTTAATTCAGGAATGGCACAGACGGTGGTTCGACATATTGGCAACTAAGGCCGACAAGGGTTCGATTGATGCAGCCAAGTCATTGATGAATCTGTATATTGAGGATTGTCCTGAGGACATTGACCCCGATGATGACCTTGAAACCGCGCGAAAATGGTATAATCGCTGGGTAGCGCTGTTGACGGCTAAAGCCGATAAAGGAGACTCAGTGGATAAAATGCACCTTGCCGACATATTTCTGTATGCCGATGGCGTGCCGGAGGTGCTTTTGGATTGCTTCTCAGACGAGGATGATGAGCGGAGTCTGCGGCAAGCCATAAGACTGTATAGAGATATAACTGACAGCGACTGTGATGACTTCTTTAAGGCAGAAGCCTATTATAAAATGGGCATTGCCTATCACGATTTGGGTGATGAGAAAAAGGCGTTTACGTGTTTCAAGAAAGCCGCAAAACTGAATTGGCACGAAGCGTATGCAAAATTAGGCGATGCCTACCGCTATGGCAATGGTGTTGAGCCGGACGATGATACGGCCCGCAAATGGTATCGGAAAGGAGCTGACGTTGGAGAAATCACAGCGACACTGAAACTTGCCGGATGCTACAAAAACGGCATCGGCGGTGAACAGGACTATGAAAAGGCAATGCTTGAATATCAGCATATAGCTGAGCGCATCAATGGCCGAGGTTTCAAGCATCAGGTTACCGGCATCGGAACTGCTTTATACGAACTCGGCGACATGTATCTCAATGGGCTTGGCGTACAGCCCGATTTGAAAAAAGCAATCCGCTATTTCACACTCGCCGCTAAGAAATGCAATAATACTCAGGCTGAAAGCAAATTAAACGAATTACTTTAGGACTATGACAGAAAAAGATACTCATTGGAACAAATTTATTGAAGAAATCTGCGACCGCGACGTGGACACTCTTTCACCGGTTCAGAAGAATGCGGTGCTCTGCTTTTGGTATGATTCTGAAATGCAAAACGGAGGACATTCCGGATATCTGGAGAATTATCCTGATACAAACCCGGATGAACTGGAAGATGCCATTTTGACTGTCGGTAACAGGGAGATTGCAGACAACTATCGCCGGGCAATAACCGATGGCGAAGAGGATGACTTTGAAGAGACCGACAATGCCTATTATGATTTTGAGCCATCGCTATGCGACTGTCTTGAGGAATTTATATGGCAAAACAGAGATGTCATTTTTGACTAAAGAAATATGAATAGGACTGAGCTGTCGGAGTATTTCAAAATCATAAGGCGGAGTGTCGATGATTTTGATGACCCGGAGGTGGCACGGCCTGCGGTCGAAGCGATAACTTCTGCGGCCGAGCACGGCAGTGCGCAGGCGCAATATATGCTTGGCATGTATTACTATACGTACCATTGCGAAGATTCCTCTATCTTTCTGTCGTGGATGGAGCGGGCGGCAGATAGCGACAATCTGAAGGCGATAAAATTCCTTGCTGACTATTACCGCTTCATCTGCGATGACATGGAGCCGGAGCAGCGCAAGTCTTTGGGCCGGAAATGGCTTTACCGGCTGATTGAGGTGCTGACGAAGAAAGCCGGCAAAGGTGTGGTGAGCGCGGCTAAATCTTTGATGAATCTTTATGTGCGCGACCGTCCCGACGACATGACGGAAGGGGAAGGCCGTGATGCGGCCATGATATGGTATGAGCGCCTGATAGAGATATTGAGGGCGAAAGCTGCGCGAGGCACGGCCACGGACAAGAAACGGCTGGCTGACACACTGTATTATCATAGTGACGTACCGGACGAAATTGTCGACTGTCTGCCGGATAGGATTGCCGAGGCGACACAGCTTTACGGGGAAATCTCCGCAGAGAAGATGGACGGCGCTTCATACGTCGATTCAGCACAGACATACAGCAGCGAGGGGAACGAACAGAAAGCCTTTGACTGTTATATGAAAGCGGCCGAGCTGGGCTATGCCGAAGCGTATTACAATGTGGGAAAAGCATATCTTGATGGCAACGGCGTCGAAAGAGACTTTGACAAGGCTTTTGAGTGGTTGCAAAAATCAGCCGGCAGCGGAGATGCCTGTGCCAAGCTGAAATTGGCGGAATGCTACAAGCGCGGCGCAGGATGCGAGAGAGATTATGCGGCGGCAATGGCACAGTATCAGCAAGTAGCCGGTGACAAGAGTTTGAGAAGATATTCTTTCGCAGATGTTGCAGAGTATGAGCTCGGCAATATGTACCTCAAAGGACTTGGCGTCGAAGTCGACTTGCGCAAGGCATACGACTATTTCAGGCGCGCGGCCTCGCACGGTAGCCGCGCGGCCGAGAATGCTCTCAAAAACAGGAAATTCCGTGACTTCAAATAACAACAATGTCGGAATCTGATGATGAAAACAATCTTTGAGCCGGCCGGTCATGCAGATCTCCGCAAGGTCAGACGAAGGCGTCCCCCGGTCAATAACAGTTTGAGCGGATAGTTTTTTTGCAGCGGAGTTGTGAGAAATGCAAAATATGTGTAATTTTGCGTAATCAATTACGAAATTAAATACATATATGGGTATGGACTTTTTTGAGCGCACCGGAAAAATGGCTATAGGCAGCAGGCTGAGAGTCTTGACAGAGACATTGACTCGCGATGCCGCAGGCATATATGGGCTATATGGCATCGACATGAAGCCCAAATGGTTTCCGGTCTTTTATTCGCTGACCGACGAGCGACCTAAGAGCGTCACGGCCATCGCAAGGGAAGTCGGGCAGTCACACCCGTCGGTAAGCACCATAGTTAAGGAAATGATTAAAGCAGGCCTTATTGAGGCCGTTGACGACAGAGCCGACCGCAGATGTACTCTCATCACCCTTACGGAGTACGGCAAAAGCATCTCACAAGAGCTTATCGCCCAGCTACGCGATGTGGAGCGTGCGGTGGAGCAGATCTCATCGGAATGTGACAATGACCTATGGTCTGCCATCGCTGATTGGGAGAAGGCTCTCAGCCGTAAATCCATACTCGAGCGGGTAAAGGAGATCAAGGACGGGCGCGAACACTCTGAGGTGGAGATTGTAGAGTATCAGCCGATTTACAGGAAAGCCTTCTACGAGCTCAACCGCAAATGGATAGAAATGTATTGGGCGTTGGAGCCGCACGACATCGAGGTCCTGGAGAATCCCGAACGACATATCCTTGAGAAAGGCGGGCATATATTCGTAGCGCTGTACAACGGGTTTCCGGTCGGAGTATGCGCGCTGTGCCCTCTGCCTCCGGAGGCGCCCTACGACTTTGAGCTGGCCAAGCTCGCTGTCAACAATTCCATCCGGCGGAAAGGTATAGGCCGCAGGCTCTGTGACGCGGTTATAGACAAGGCGCGGGCGTTGGGCGGCGAAGTGCTGTTTCTTGAAAGTAATACCCGGCTCAAGCCCGCGATAGCGCTCTATCGCAAACTCGGTTTCAAGGAATTGCCCGAGTACCATCCGGCATACGCCCGCGGCGACATACAGATGGAGCTGTCACTTTAATAAATAATCAGCAGTATGAAAACAAAAATATTTGTTAGGCGCGAAGATGCGCTCAAAAAGACGTTCAAGGGCGTCAATCTTGACTCCCTTGCTGTCGGAGAGAAGTCGATGGTTACGAAGATGAATTATGTGAAGGGCAACTTTGCCACTCTCCACACCCATCCTCACGAGCAGTGTGGCTATGTGATATCAGGCAAATACCGGCTTGTGGTGGACGGCGACGAGAAAATCGATGTGATAATGTACCCCGGTGATACATACGCAATCCCCGGCAATACACCTCACTCATTTGAGGTGATTGAGGGCGGCGAGGTGATAGACGTCTTCACACCCCACCGCGAGGACTATCTGTAGAGACGCGCGCCGGCGATGTATCACACGGGTGGATTTCTGCCTGAGGCAACGTGGCGTCGGGTCGGGTGAGGTCTGCGCATATGCACTCCAATATGCCGTCGGGCTGCGGATACCGTACCTTGCATTGCTCAAGATTCCTGAGTGGCTGCGACATTACCCACATGCCGACAATTCTCGATAATACCGGATGCAGCACATGCCCCGCCGTCGAGGCCGTCTGCAAAAAAGTGAGATTTTATTGAGTCTGAGGTTAGGTTTTATCCATGTGGCGTGTCCTGTAGATGTATGACGACAACAAATGACATAGAGCGGCTCTTCAGGACCCATTACGCGGCCATGCATCGCACGGCGATGCTGATACTGCGCGACGACGATGCGTCGCGCGACATGGTGCACGATGTCTTCGAGTCGATTCTCACGGCCGGCCTGACAGATGTGCCGGGGCAGTATCTGCTCAAGTCGGTGCGCAACCGATGCCTCAACTACCTTCGCAACCTCTCCACCCGTGAGAGTATCAAAGGGCTTTATGCGCTCGACGGTCAGGCCGTGGAAGGCGACGACTGGCCCGACGACGCCACTGTCGCCATGATTCAGACGACCGTAGCCAACGACCTTACCGACGCTTGCCGGCGGGTCGTCGAGCTGCGTTTTGCCGGCGGCATGAGCTACCGCGACATTGCCGCCACGTTGGGTATCAGCGAGGTCGCTGTCTATAAGCATTTGCGTCGTGCCATAGATGTCTTACGCTCAAAACTGTCTCGTAATGGATAAAACAGACCGACTGCTTGATGCTATCGAGCATCCCGACCGCTACTCTGAAAAGGATATGGAGGTCATGCTCGCCGACCCCGAGGTAAACGAGGCTTACGACCTGCTCGGCAAGACCGCGGCAAGTCTGACCCCGATACCCTCTCCCGATATCGACGCCGAGTGGGATGCGTTTCGGCGCAGCCACAGAGTGTTGGTCGTGGGCCGGGAGCGCAGGCCCGGCATACTCAATCTGTTTTCGCGCAATGTCGCGGCAAGCATTGCCATCGCGATAGCCTCGCTCGCGGCAGTTGCCGCAGTGGTAGGCGTCGGGGTCAACTATGTCCTTGATAAAAAGGCCGCTGCGCCTGCCGCGGCAGTCGCCCCCGCCGTAAAGGCTGATGACGTGCCCGATGAAACGATTTCCGCCCCCGAGGATACCACTGCTGTCGCTCCCGGGACGATTGTCTTTGACAACGAGCCCCTTGATGCTATCGTCGGTCGGATTGCCGTATATTATGGCTACAGTGTGGAGTTTGCAGCCCCCGGGGCCGGGTCGCTGCGTCTTTACTTCAGATGGAATCAGGCGCAGACGCTCGACGATGTCGTGGAGAGCCTCAACAACTTCGAGCAGATACATCTCACCGTCAAGGACGGCTCTATCATAATCGACTGACGCCATGGCAAGAATAATTTTGCTTATCTGCGCCATGTCTGCGATGGTCGTGGCCCGGGCCGAGGTGTTTACATACCGCTTTAGCTCTACGCCGCTCCCCAAGGCGATTCAGCAGATTATGGACAATCATCCCGATGTCGCCATCAACTTTATCTACAACGAGCTTGAAAACTACCATACCAGCGCCACTGTCCGCGCCGACGATGCCTACCAGGCCCTGCGACAGGCCATCGGCTTTAATCCGGTGGCCGTGGTAAAGGCCCGGGGCTGCTACTATGTCGAGGCATTGCAGCATGGCAAATACATCTACAAGGGGCGAGCCGCAGGCTCCGACGGAGAGCCGGTGGCGGCGGCCAATGTCATGCTCCTCGCTCCCAAAGACTCGACCGTACTGACATACGGGGTTGCCGACGCCGAGGGACACTTCAGCATACCTTGCGACCGCGCAAATGTTATCGCCAAGCTGTCGTGTATGGGATACAAGACGACATACCATCTCTGCACATCTTTCAATATCGGCACAATCGTCATGCCGGAAAATGCGGTAAGCCTCAGCGAAGTGAAAGTGGAGGCCGACGACGCCCGGCTTTACTCCGACCGCTCGGTATACATGCCCACACCCCGCCAGAAAAATGTGGCGGCAGACGCCATCGCGCTATTGAGTCAGATGGCGATACCTCAGCTTGATGTTGACCCCATACATAAGACCGTGAAAACCGTTTCGGGCCGGTCTGTCGCGATTTACGTCGATTACGTGGCTGCCACAGAGCAAGACCTTTCAGGCATGAAGACGACCGACATCAAGAAAATCGAGTATCTGCTTTATCCCCGGGACCCTCGTTTTCACGGGGCAGACTATGTAGTCAATTTCATTATGCAGAAATATGAGTACGGAGGATATACAAAACTCAGCGCGTCAAAGAAGTTTGGCGTGAACAGCACCGATGCCTCGGCATATTCCAAATTCACATACAAGGATATGACATTTGACATCTATGCCGACGAATCATACATCACCGACAGACACATCGGCGCCTCATCGACCGAGCGGTTTCTTTTCCCTGACCTGCATGGACTTGGAGAGACGACAGTGCGGAGGACTACAGCCCCCGTCACCTCAAGATATCGGAGCAATGAAAATAATGTGACCTTCCGGGCATTATATACCACCGAAAAGGCGCAGGTCGCCAATACTCTGTCGTTCAACAATACCTCGACACCTCATAAAGACTGCGCCGCAGCCGTGTCTTACTCAGAGGCCACCCTGCCGTCGACCACGACAAGCACTGTCGCATCAGACCGCAGTCTGTCGGTGAATTACAAAAACGAAACATATATAGGATTTAATGACAAGGTGGGCGCATTCATAGAGGCTGTATATGAATATGGACACAATAAGTCTGAATCAGACTATAGCCAAGGCGATATCAACGTTGTAAATAATGCGACAGAGCATTCCCATTGCGGACGATTTACCCCGAGTCTTGTATGGAATCTGAACGAGCATCACAGCATAATGCCATACTTGCATGGCGAATACACCTCATATGCCCTCGATTATTACGGGTCATCGCCGTCGCGGCAGAAATATGACGTATGGGGGATGGTCGGTGGCGTGAAATATACATACACCCGCGACAGATGGAGTGCTGGTACCCAATTCGGGTGGACATACGCCAATACAAATCTGACGGGAACTAAAATTGAAGATAACTATCCGATGGGCAATGTCTTCGCGACATTTTCGCCCGATGAGCACCACCAGTTTGAGGTGAGGTATGCGTTCACAAAACAGGTACCTGAGACATATCAGAAAAGCCCCAATATGCTTCAGCAGGACGAGCTGATGTGGTATACTGGTACGCCCGGTCTGGAAAACAGTTGGAACAGTTATGTTCATGCCGTCTACACATGGATACCCGACAATCGGTGGCAACTTGCTGCTACCGGTAAAATGTTTATGGCCGACGACCGTGTTGTGACCCGTTATTTACCGACAGGGCCTGATGGCACTATGCTCCGGCAGTATGTCAACGACGGCAGTTTCCAAAGCAGCGCCATCGGAGTCAAAGCGACAGCTAAATTTCTTGATGGTAAATTGGTCGCCACTCTGAGGCCGGAGTTTTGGTTTCGCCGCACTACGGGTGAATATGCTTTGACTCACAACGAGCTGACATGCGTCGCACAGCTTACGTGGTATTTCGGCAACTTCTATCTTTTTGGATGGTATGTGACGCCGAGCACATATCCCAATGAAGAGTCAGGCATCAAGGAGCGCACGCCCTCGCGCTATCAGATGGAAATAGGATATGGTAAAGGCCCGTGGAGAGCATCCGCCGCAGCAATCAATTTCATGCGGTCAAGCTGGGAATCCGGCCGCGAGACTCTGTCGAGCCGGTATTACGGATTTGAGCGCAGCATCTATAGCCCTGATTTACATATGAGTTTTCAGCTGTCGCTCTCCTATACAGTCGGCTATGGTAAGAAAGTCAGACGCGGCGATGAGGTCGGAGGCGTCGGTACCGGAGCATCGGCCATCCTGAAATAGAAATAGCGGGAGGGGGGCAGAAGTCGGAAATATTTCGCAACTTTGCATTACGATGAAAAACGAAGTATTATACGTACTGCTCCCCGATTTTGCAGAGCATGAGATGGTATATCTTGCCCAGGCGATAGCCTCGGATGATTACGCCTTGAAAGAAGCTCCGAAGTATGTCAACAGGATTGTCGCCCCGACCATGGAGCCTGTGAAGTCAATCGGCGGCTTCCGTATGTTGCCCGATTACACCTTTGACACCATGCCCGGCGACTATGTCGCGCTTGTGCTCATCGGCGGCTTCGGATGGATGTCGCCTGCGGCCGATAAGGTGGCGCCGATAGTCGCCGAAGCGGTCGCCGCCGGCAAGATTGTCGGAGCCATATGCAATGCGGCCTCGTTCATGGCCAGGCACGGATTTCTCAACGGCATCGCCCATACCGGCAACGGCCTCGACCAGCTGAAGCTGTGGGGCGGCGAGAGCTATACCAATGCCGACGGTTACCGCCACTGCCAGTCGGTAGCCGACGGCACGATCGTCACCGCCAACGGCTCTGCGACCCTTGACTTTGCCAAAGACCTGCTCCTGCTCCTCGAGAATGATACCCCCGGGCGCATAGAGATGTACTATCAGTTTAACAAGCGCGGCTTCTGCGAGCTGCCGTGATATCGGGCACATGTCGGGACGCCGCGAACCGCAATGCGGCCGGGGTTGTTTGAAAGTAACAGTATCATACGTATAAAGATGAAAAACACCGATAATCCCGTATGCCGTGTGCTCGGCATACGCTACCCTCTCATACAGGCCCCCATGAACTGGATCAACAATGCCGCCATGGTGGCTGCCGTGTCAGAGGCCGGCGCGCTCGGCGTGCTCGGGCCCAACGCCGGTCCCAAGGTCGTCGACGGGCGCCGTGTGCCCACCGAGGAGCGTATCGGCATGGTGCTGGAGCAGGTGCGCCGGCTCACATCTGCCCCGGTCGGTATCAACATCTTCTCGGCCGGCGACGACGCCACGCGGGCCTACGCCATGAAGACCATCGCGGCGGCCAAGGCCCACGACGTCAACGTATACTGCCTGGTGGGCACATTCGACGGGCCGATTTACGAGGCCATCAAAAACGCCGGCGGCGTCATCGTGCACCGCGAGCTCACACCGACTCCCCGCTCGGCGCGCGTGGCCGAGGAGCACGGCGCCGACATCATCGTGGCTACCGGCATCGACGAGGGCGGCATGATACCCTCGGGCTGCATGGGCACATTCACCGCCGTGCCCTCCATAGTCGATGCCGTAAAGTCGGTGCCTGTGATGGCGGCGGGCGGCATCAATGACATCCGCGGCGTGCGCGCGGCATTTGCCCTCGGCGCGCAGGGCGTGTACGTCGGCACGCGGTTTATCGCATCGGAGGAGTGCCCCGCGGCGCAGACGGTTAAAGACATGATTGTGGCCGGCAGCGGCGATGAAATCATAGCCGTGGCGCCCGACGAGCGGTCGCTGCCCACTCCGGCGGCAGTGGAGTACAACCGCCGGTTGCTCGCAGGTGAGCCGGCCGAGTCAATCCACAAGGAGATAATGGACAAGGGCGGCCTGGGCCTGGCGATGCTCCACGGCGATGTCGACGGCGGCATCGTGAGCGTCAACACCGGCATATCGTCCATACGCTCGATAAAGCCCGTGGCCGCGATTGTCGCCGAGCTCATGGCCGACTTCATGGACTGACCGGCCGCGACTCAGCAAAATTTTGTAATTTTGCAGAGACACGGCTGGCATATGGAAATACGGAGTCTGGTTAATATTGATTTTGATACGCTGTATCATGGCTTTGAAAGCGCATTTGCCGATTATGCGATACGCTTTGAAAAGGATGAGGTGCGCTCGATGCTCAAGAGGCGCGGCTACAATCCACGGCTATCCTTTGCGGCCTTTGAGGGCGGTGAGATAGTGGCGTTTATCCTGAACGGTACCGGCATGTACGGCGGCGTCGCGTCGGCCTACGATACCGGCACGGGTACCGTGAAGGAGTACCGCGGCCGCGGCCTCGCCGCCGGGATATTCACCCACTCGATACCCTTTCTGAAAGAGGCCGGCATCAGGCAATATGTGCTCGAGGTGCTGCAAGACAATAGCCCCGCCGTGGCGCTCTACCGCCGCATGGGCTTTCGGGCGACCCGCAGCCTCGACTGCTTCCGCGGGGCCATCGGGCAGATAGACACCCGCGGCGGCAATGCCGCCTGCACTGTCGCGGAGATTGGCGCCGGCGATATAAGCGGCGCACGCCGATACTGCGACTTCGCCCCCTCGTGGCAAAACTCCTCCGACTCCATCGCTCGGGCGCAGTCAGATATGGTATGCCTCGGCGCCTTTGCGGGCGATGCGATGGTCGGCTACTGCGCCATCGACCCCCATACGGGTGATGTGGCGCAGATAGCGGTGGAGCGCAGCCACCGCCGCCGCGGCATCGCCTCGCGGCTGCTCAGCGAGGCCCTCGCCCGCATGAAGACCGATGCCGTCAAGATACTCAATGTCGACGCCGCGGCCGCCGATATGCACGCATTCCTCGCGAGCCGCGACATCCCGCCGGCGAGCCGGCAGTACGAGATGATACGACCGCTGGACTGACACAGGGGATAAAGCCCCGACACAGGATACACGTATAACTATGTTTGACTACGACGAGATAGACCGCACTGTGCGCGACAACGCACTGGCTCTCCATAAGCTCGGGGGCGCCGACAAGGAAAGCCTGCTCGGCAGGCTCCACGAAACCTTTGTCGAGGGCAATCCCAGGGCATTGTGGGAGAGCTTCCGATACGTCCCCGCGATGATAGATTGCAATGGCGAGGACCCGTACCTGCACCTGCCCGACATCATTCCCGCCGATACGGAGCTTTACTTCATCATAGACTATTGGAATAGAGACTTTGTCGTATTCCGCGGCCGCATGGCCGACATCCATGTATTCATTGGCGATTGCGACGGGCTCGACGAGTTTTATCTGATGACGACCGATTGCCGCCGGCTCTACAGCGTCACCGACCACGATGTGCTGTATCACATCGACATCGACATAAACGTCCCCAAGGTAGCCGGGCTGTACCCTCCGGGCGAGGCGATGGATACCCCGCGGCTGCTGCTGCGCCGTTGGCGGCCCGACGATGCCCCGGCCCTGTACCGGTATGCCTCCGACAGCCGCGTGAGCGAGCTTGCCCTGTGGCCCCGCCACGAGTCGGTAGAGATGAGCCGCGAGGTCATTACGGGCTACTTTGCCCCCGACCCCGACGTCTTTGCCATAGTGCTCCGCGGCAGCGGCGAGCCGGTCGGGTGCATCGGGCTGGTGCCCCGCGGCGCCGAAAATCATGCCGTGGCCGAGGGCGAGCGTGAAGTCGGCTACTGGCTGGGGTATCCCCATTGGGGCGCGGGTCTTGCGACAGAGGCGCTGCGCGCGCTCATCGGCCGCTGCCGCGGCATCCCGCAGATAAAGTCGTTGCTCATCACCACCGACCGCCGCAATGTCGCCTCGCAGCGCGTGGCCCTCAAATGCGGCTTCGCCTTTGTCGAGGACTACGATCACGACGGCATCGCGAGCCGGGCATATCGGCTCGCGATGCGCGATGATGTCAGATAATCAGATAAAGAGATTGAGATTGGCGTGGTCGGCGCGGTCGATATAGGTTGCCACACCGCCGACTGTCACGCAGTCGAGCAGCTCCTCGCGGCTTACGCCCATCACGTCCATCGACATCTGACAGGCGATAAACTCCACGCCGCTCCTCACGGCCGCGTCGCGCAGCTGCTCGAGCGAGTCGACATTCTTGCGCTTCATGATATGGCGCATCATCTTGCCGCCCAGTCCCCACATGCTCATCTTCGACAGCTTGAGCGAGGTGGAGTCGGAGGGCAGCATCATGCCGAACATCCGCCCGAAGACATCCTTTTTCACCTTGGGCTTGCGCGCCTTCTTGATGGCGTTGAGGCCCCAGAAAGTAAAGAATATGGTGACCTTCTCGCCGGTGGCCGCCGCGCCGTTGGCCATCACAAAAGTGGCCAGAGCCTTGTCGAGGTCGTCGCTGAAGAGCACAAAGGTCTTGCCGCGGCCGCCCGCGGCCGCGGTGGACGGCGCTGCGCCTGCCGCGCCGCGTTGCACGGCCACGCGGTACTTGCCCGCGGCCGACTCGGCCGACAGGAATGTATTTGCCGTGGTGCGGCACCACGCCTCGGCGTCGCGCGCAAAGCCCGGGTCGGTGGCCGTTACCTCGAGAGTCTGCCCCGGGGCCAGGCTCTCGACAGCCTCCTTGAGCTTCATTATCGGCCCGGGGCACGAGAGGCCGCAGGCGTCGATTCTCACCGTAGCCGCGTCGGCGGCCGGGGCCGGGCACGGGGCCGGGGCCGCGCCCATAGGCTCGGGAGGAGCCACCGGGGCTGTGGCCGTGCGGTAGGTCTTGATGCCGCCGATGAGATTGCGCACATCGCTGTATCCGCGCAGGCGCAGGATGTTGGAGGCCAGGTAGCCGCGCAGTCCCACACCGCAGTACACCACGATGGGGCGGTCGGCGGGTATCTCGGCCAGGCGCTCGCGCATATCGTCGAGAGGGATGTTGACCGCGCCCGGCAGCGCGCCGGCCGCATACTCCATGGGAGTGCGCACATCGATGAGCAGATGCGACCCCGGCTCGGCCGAGGCCAGCTCGCGCCAGTATATGGGGCGCATCTTGCCGCTGAGGATGTTCTGTGCCACATATCCGGCGATTGCCACCGGGTCTTTGGCCGACGAGAATGGTGGGGCATATGCCTGCTCGATGCGGGTGAGGTCGGCCACGGTGCCGCCCGACTTGATACACTGCGCCAGCAGGTCGATGCGCTTGTCCACACCGTCATATCCCACAATCTGCGCGCCGAGCAGCCGCCCGTCGGCCGGGGCAAACACCACCTTTATGGTCATCGGCATCGCGTCGGGGTAGTAGCCCGCGTGGGATGCCGGGTGTATGGAGGCCGTGAGATACTCGATGCCGTCGGCGAGGAGACGCTTGGCGGCAAGGCCGGTCGCCGCCACCGTCAGGTCAAACACCTTTGCTATCGAGGTGCCGATGGCGCCCTCGTATACGGTGGTGTCGCCCGTCACCATATTGTCGGCCACGATGCGGGCCTGGCGGTTGGCCGGGCCTGCCAGGTAGTTGAGCCACGGACGGCCTGTCACCGGGTGGGGATACTCGATGGCGTCGCCCACGGCGTAGATGTGTTTGTCGCCGGTGCGCAGGTGACTGTCGACCTTGATGCCGCGCATGGGGCCCAGCTCGATGCCGGCCGCGGCGGCCAGGGCGGTATTGGGCCGCACTCCGATAGACAGTATCACCATGTCGGCTGCGATGGAGCGGCCGTCGGCCAGGTGCACCTCGAGCTCATCGCCGTGGCGTGTAAACGATGCCACGGCCGACTCCAGATACAGCCGCACGCCCTTCTCGGCAAGGTGGGCGTGTACGATCTGAGCCATGGAGAAGTCGATGGGCGCCATCACCTGCGGCGCCATCTCCACCACGGCCACCTCGGCTCCGGCATGACTCAGATTCTCGGCCATCTCCAGGCCGATAAATCCGCCGCCCACTATCACTGCGCGGCGCACCTTGCCCGTGGCGATACGCGCCTTGATGACGTCGGTATCGGCGACATTGCGCAGAGTGTATATGCCCTCGAGGTCGATGCCCGGCAGCGGCGGGCGCACCGGCGAGGCGCCCGGCGACAGCAGCAGACGGTCGTAGCTCTCGGTGTAGGTCGAGCCGTCGGGGGCGACGACGGTGACAGTCTTGCCCTCGCGGTCGATGGCGGTGACCTCAGAGCGCACGCGCACATCGATGCCAAACCGCCGGCCGAAGCCCTCGGCAGTCTGCACCAGCAGCCGCTCGCGCTCCTTTATCACGCCCCCGATGTAGTAGGGCAGGCCACAATTGGCGTAGGATATATACTCGCCCTTCTCAAAGAGGATTATCTCGGCGTCTTCAGACAGACGGCGTATGCGGGCCGCGGCGGTGGCTCCTCCGGCCACTCCACCTATTATCAGATACTTCATAGCTGTATGTTTTTGCGCAAAGATAGATATAGATTGATAGGCGGCCAAGCGATTTTTGCTATCTTTGCATCGATAAAAACTATCGATATGACATTGCAGCAACTGAGATACATCGTCGCCATCGACCGCTACCGCAGCTTTGCCTCGGCTGCCGACGCCCTCGGGGTGACGCAGCCCACCCTGAGCGGGATGGTCGGCAAGCTCGAGGAGGAGCTTGATGTGAAAATCTTTGAGCGCAGCAGCCGTCGCGTCGCCACCACCGCCGCAGGCGCGGCCATAGTGGGCCAGGCGGCGCGGGTGCTGATGGAGGCCGGACGCCTCACTGAGATGGTGAGCGAGATGAAAGGCGCCGTGGCGGGCGAGTTCAGGCTGGCCGTGGGGCCGAGCATCGCGCCATACATACTGCCCGACTTCATCAGGCTGTACATGGAAGATTACCCCGGGGTGACACTGTCGGTACAGGAGATGCGCCCCGATGCCATGATACGCGCGCTGCGCGAGGCCACCCTCGACGCCGGCATAGCCGCCACGGGCCACGCCGCCGGAGTGTATGAGATACCGCTGTATACAGAGCGGTTTTACGTATATCTGTCGGACGATTGCCGGCGCCGGCTGCCGGTATTCGACCCCGCCGCGCTCGAGCACGAGCATCTGTGGGTGATGCGGGAGGTGCAGTGCCTGCGCCAGAGCGCCTTCAGCTTCTGCAAGGGGCGTATCGGCCGGCGGCATGTCTATGAGGCCGGCAATATCGACACTCTCATAAGGATAGTCGACGCCAACGGCGGCTACACCATAATCCCCGAGATGCACCTGCCGATGCTCACGGAGCGGCAGCGCGCCAATGTGCGCGGCATCGACGGCGACCACCTGTCGATGCGCAAGGTGTCGATGTACATCCGCGAGGACTGCGTGAGGGAGCGTATGCTCAATACAGTGGTCGACACCCTGCGCCGCTTCATGCCGCGCGGCATGATGGAGAGCGCCCTGTGTCGGGGCGGCATACGCCTGTGAGGGTCAGATAGACACGGTGACGCCGCAGGTGAGCGAGCGCGGCGCGGCCGGGCCGTAGATATAGCCCGAGTCGCGCAGGTAGCCGGTGTCGAAGTCGCGCTGGTAGGAGTTGAAGAGATTGTCGACTCCGGCATTGATGTCGAGCGTGACGCGGTTGAAAAGCTTGAAATTGTATGCCACCTTGAGCGAGGCGTCAAAGAAGGTCGGGGTGCGCACGGCCTCGTCGACCGGTGTGCCAGAGCCGGCCAGATGCTGCACCGTCATCGGGCCGGTGAGCGTGCCCGACAGGATGGCGCGCAGGTGGCGGGTAATCTGATAGTTGGCCGTGATGTAGCCGTAGACGTCGGGAGTGCGGAAGAGCTTTTTGGCAGGCGCGATGTCGGGATCGTCGCTCCACACCTCAGGCTCCTTGTATCGGCTGCGCTGCAGAGTCACGCCGCACTGCATGTCGAAGTGGCTCGAGAAGTAGGCCTTGGCCTCGACGGTCATGCCCATCACTGTGGCGCCCGAGCCGTTGTAGCGCTCGAGCACGGTATTGCCCGCCGCATCGGGCTCGTCGAGCTGGCGCAGGGCAAATACATCGCCCAGGTCGGTGTAAAATCCCTCTCGACGAGCAGATTGGTCTGCACGTTGCCAAAGCGGTGATACAGGTCGGCCGACAGGCTCACACTGTGGGAGCTCTCCTGCTTCAGACCCGGCGCAAGCACCGTCACCACACGCTCGCCGCCCACGATGGCCACATGCATGTCCTCGTCAAAAGCCTGCGGGGCGCGGAAGCCCGTCGAGTAGGATGCACGCAGATTGATGTCCTCGCTCGGGTTGAAGCGGATGTTGGCGCGGGGCGAGAAGATGGGGTTGTCGATGAGCGAGTGCTTGTCGAGGCGGCCGCCGATGAGAAATCCCCAGCGGTCGTTTTTCCATTCATTTTGCAGATAGGCGCTGTAGATGTTGATGCTCTGGAGCATGTCGTGGTCGTATCCGGTGGTGACGTCGTGCAGGCGGTTGTATGAGTACTCCAGGCCGGCGACGAGCTGGGCAGGCATGAACAGGAAGCGCGCCATGCTGTGATTCCACTGGCTGCCGGCCGTCACCACGATGTCAGATGTGCGGCCGTAGGCGTCGGGGTCCATCTCCGAGCCGTAGTAGCTGCGGCGCTTGGTGGCCTGGGTGGCGGCGAATACCGACACATGGTCGCGGCTGTCGCGCAGCCACAGGTCATACGACACCTCGCCGGCGTGGATATTGTGGTCGGCCTCCTCGGCCACCATGGCCATGTGGGGAGCCTCCTCGATATTGTCGCCGCCGCGGCGGTACTCGTGGGTATTGTGGTACTCGATGGCCAGGCGCGAGTGGTCGGTGGGGCGGGCAAAAAGGCGCGTGCCCACAGTCTGGCTCTTCAGCATCGGTATCTCGGTAAATCCGTCGCCGTCGTGGTCGTATCCGTCGCGGTAGCGGCTCTGGCCGTATACCATGATGCCGGCCTTGTTGTTGTCGGTCACCACCGACGCGTTGAGAGTGGTATTGTTGTCAAGGGCCCCGGAGATGCCGATGGAGGTGAGCGTATGCGAGAGCATGGCGGTATTTACCTGCGGGTCCTTGGTGATGATGTTGATGGTGCCGCCGATGGCCGACGAGCCGAAGAGGGCCGAGCCGCCGCCGCGCATCACCTCGATGCGGTCGATCATATTGGCCGGGATGTGCTCCAGGCCGTATACACCGGCCAGCGCCGAGAATACCGGGCGGGAGTTCATCAGTATCTGCGAGTAATGGCCGTCGAGACCGTTGATGCGCACCTGGGTGAAGCCGCAGTTCTGGCAGTCATTCTCCACGCGCACGCCGGGCTGGAAGTCGAGGCCGTCGGCCAGCGAGCAGGCGCCCACATCGACCAGCAGCCGCCCCGGGGTGACATTGACCAGCGACGGACTCTCGCGGCGTTTGGTCTCCGACTTCGACGAAGTCACCACCACCTGGTCGAGCATGAAGGCATCGACATGAAGCTCAAAGTTGACCTCGAGAGTTTGGTCGGGACGAATGTCGACCGTGCGCTGCTCGGTGACAAATCCCGTATACGACGCCGACAGCGTGTAGCGTCCCGGATGCAGGTCGCGTATCACATAGTGGCCCGAGGCGTCGGTCAGACACGACAGGCTCGTGCCCGGCAGAGTGATGAGGCAGTATGGCAGGTGCTCGCCCGTCTCGGCGTCGATCACATGACCGTTGATATTGGCGTCGGAGGGAGCGGCCATAGCCACGGCAGGCAGCAGCATGGCGATGGCCGATATGAGAATGAGCTTCAATGTATTCATGACTGGTCTTTATTGCATCTTGCTATTGGAAGGTGCAAAGGTACAAAAAAATCATAAAACCGTCGCCCTCACCCTCACCCGCCCTTCTTTGATGTATGGACACGCGGTTGGGGATGTCAGTGGTCTTTGCAGCGTTTGTTAATTCAATTTAACAAAGTAATTTATTTCAAAAACACAAAACAAAATCACTCAAAAGTACAAAGCTATTTGGCGGTATCAGATTTAATCCCTAAATTTGTAGGCAATTATGAGAGAGATGAAGTATCTGAAAAGAATTGCCGACAAGACTCTTGATTTGAGGCTTGAGGCTTTCGGTGCGGTACAGATAGCCGGACCCAAGTGGTGTGGCAAGACAACTACGGCAGAGCGTCGGGCGGGAAGCGTCATTAAGATGCAGGACCCTGACCGACGGGCGGGATATTTGGCGACCGCCCAGACAAAGCCATCGTTATTACTCAAGGGGGCAACGCCTCGGCTTATTGATGAATGGCAGGTCGCTCCCGTAATATGGGATGCGGTTCGCCATGCGATTGATGAACGCCGAGAGAAGGGTCAGTTTATTCTGACCGGCTCGACGGTAATAGATGGTGAGGAAATAATGCACACGGGGACAGGCCGCATTACCAGAATGGCAATGTACCCTATGAGCCTGTTCGAGTCACTTGAATCCAATGGCTCCATCTCTTTGGGACGCTTATTTGATGAGGCAGACTACGACATTGACGGTGAAATGTCGCAATTATCCATTGAGCAACTGATTTTTGCTGCCTGCCGTGGCGGATGGCCCGCTTCTCTCGATGAGATGAGTGCCAAAGCTAAGTTGTTGATTGCTAAAGATTATATTGATGTAATATGTAATGAGGATATTTCAAGAGTTGATAAAACGCGAAGAAATCCTGCATTGGCAAGGCTCATTCTTCGGTCCTACGCGCGAAATATCTGTACTTTAGCAAAGAAAACCTCCATGCTTGCTGATGTATCTGAAGAAATGGAAGGAATATCCATGCCTACATTTGATGATTATGTATGTGCTTTGGAGAAGCTCTTTGTAATTGATGATATAGAGGCATGGTCCCCTGCTATTCGTTCCAAGACTGTTATCCGAACCGGTAAGAAACGTTGTTTTGTTGATCCCTCTATAGCGGTGGCCGCTTTAGGAGCGTCACCGGGAAGTCTGGAACTTGATTTGAACACCTTCGGATTCATATTCGAGTGTCTGTGTTTTCGTGACCTCCGGGTGTACTCACAGGCACTGGGTGGACGGTTGTCATATTACCATGACCGTCTTGGGCTTGAAGCTGATGCCGTATTGCACCTTGATGACGGACGATTTGCGTTGATAGAATGCAAACTTGGTAGTCGCGAGATAGAGGAAGGGGCAAAGCACCTCCTTGAAATCAAACGTCTTATAGCCGAGAAGAATAAGATGGGAAGACAGATAAGACTTCGTGAGCCTGATTTGCTTATCATTTTAACAGGTGGAGAAATGGCATATACACGTGAGGATGGTGTGAAAATAGTACCAATCGGGTGTTTGAAGGATTAGCCTCGGAACAAAAGTCGCAAATACCGGCCTTACTTCAAAGCAAAACACCAAGGAAAGAGAGCGCCGCGCCCGCCGTGCTATTGCACAATCGCGCGGCGGGTGTTATCTTTGCACTCGGCTGAAAGAGCAGCCGCTGTGCCTGCGACAGGCATTGCGAGGACCGCCCCGGAGGGGGCGCGCGACACCCCATGAAAATACATTTTTACCATACATTTCTATCTATCCCTAAAACCCATCCATGAAACTGACAAGAATTTTTACCATCTTGCTCTGTCTCTTTGCCGTGGCGGCACAGGCACAGACATTTGTCCGGCAGACGGACAAAGACATCGCCCTGCCCGGCGCCGGCCGAGGGCTCTGCCTCAAGGGCAGCAGCCTCTATGCCGTGTCGGGCAACAAGACCATTTACCTGCATGACCTGGCCACAGGCAAGGGCAGTACGGTCATATCCGGCTTTACCAACGGCTACGACGTCGACGTGGCAGCCGACGGCACCATCTATGTGGCATACGGTACCAACGTGGGCGTGTATCGCCCCGACTTCACCAAAGACCGCGACATCGCCATAGGCGAGAAGGTATACGGCGTCACCGTAGGCCCCGACGGCAAGGTATACGCAGCCTCGGCCCTCAAGGTCACCATCATCGACGGCGCGTCGACCACTGCCATCACCGGGCTCGCCGGCGCGGCCGACAAGTTCCGCCAGGTGCAGAAGGTCTGCTTCGACGCCGACGGTGCCATGTATATCTGCGACTTCAATACCGGCGTGATGAAAGTGGCCTCGATTGACGGCGCCACCGCCAATATCTCGCTGCGCATCAAGAAGCTCGACGGCGCCGACGCGTTCAACCGCCTCGTGTACATGACCGTGCTCTCCGACGGTCACATGATCGTGACGGCCAACCGCGCCTCCGACAATATCCTCAAGGTCTATGACTTCCGCCCCGACGGCACTCTCGACCACACATACGAGGGCGCCGACATCACCGGTCCCTGGGGTCTCGTCGCCGACGCGGCCGACAATCTTTACCTGGCCGACGGCAAGACACTCCAGTACTGGCGCTACTCCGATACGGTGGCCCCGACCGTGAGCGATGCTGCCGTGTCCAATGTCACCCGCACATCGGTCGACTTCACCTTCCGCAGCGACGAGCGCGGCACTCTCTACTGGCTCATCGACCGCGACGGTGCCTCTGTCACCGCCGACCGCCTGCTCGCGGCCGCATCCATCGACATCACCGAGCCGGGCGCTGCCATCACCCGCACCCTCGACGCTCCCACCGACACCGACCTGCGCCTGTACTACATGGCCGTCGACCGCTCGGGCAACCGCTCGCCCGTGCAGTCGACCGCCGTATTCTCGACCCGCGCCGACCTGGCCGTGCAGTACCTGGTGCCCGCGGCCAAGACCGCATCGTCCCTCACCATGGAGTTTGCGGCCAACAGCGCCGGCCGCCTCTACTACGTCGTGACAGCCGCATCGGCGCCCGCGCCCTCGGCCGACGCCATACTTGCCGGCACAGCGGTCGACTATACCGCCGCCGGCCGCCCCGTGGCCTTTGACATCGCCGCCCCCGCTGCCGCCTCTGCCGTACACGCCATGCTCGTGGCCGGCACCGACCGCTCTGCCGCCGTGAGCTGTGCCGTCGACCCCTACGGCGACATCGACCTCATCCGCGACCGGTACTACACCCTGCTGCTGGGCGGCGCCGACGTCGATTACTCCGATCCCGCCGTGGCCTCGCGATACAAGTCGCTGCAGGCCGCCTTCAAGCAGGCTGCCTCGAAAGCCTCGCAGTACGACCCCGACGCTCCCGGTCTGGCGCCCTTTGATATCCACGAGAAAAACACCCCCAACGATATCGTGCTCGTGCGCGAGCTGGTAGGCTCGGTGCTCTTCCCCCTGGCGATGGCCTACAATATCCCCGGCCCCGCCGACGACCCCAACCCCTACTACCACAGCGCCACCACCCTGGCCGACATCCTGCGGTTCTACCGCTACCTCGACGTGCGCGACTTCCGCTCGGGCCGCGAGCTCCACTTCACCGGCGGCGGCATATACCTGCGCCTCACCGGCTACTTCTACGCCTCGATGCTCATGCGCGGCGAGCTCCAGCGCGCCGGTATGCTCACCACTGTGGCCGACATGATGGGCTGGGCCACCCGCTGGGTGGTCGAGAACAGCCTCGAGGTCCCCGGCGGCGAGTCTGACTGGTCGGCCGAGTCGGAGGGCAACACCAGCCGCTCCGACGGCGTGCGCACCATCTACAACAACCGCCTCATGTACCTGCTCACCATGGCCGACGGCGCCGCCGACCGACAGGCCCTCATGGCATACTTCAAGCGCGTGCTTGACCACGCCTTCTAGCCCCACGGCGCGTGGGACGGCTTCCTCAAGCCCGACTACACCGGCTACCATCACAATGGCCCCTGGGGCAACGCATACTCGACCAACGCCCTCGACGTCGCCGCCCAGATGACATATCTGCTGCGCGGCACCGACTATGCCGTAGCGCCCGCCTCGGCCGAGCATATCGCCCGCGGCCTGGAGGCATACGCCCGCTACAGCGGCAAATACGACATCTCCCGCGGCCTGAGCGGCCGATTCCCCAATCAGCTGCGCAATATCGCCGCCACCATCCCCGCTTACGCATACATCCGCGAGGCCCTGCCCAAGGGCGACCTGCGCACCGCCATCGGTCAGATTTTCGCCGACCTCTACGACCCTGCATACAGCCTGGTGAAGTCCAAGCTCATCAGCAACGTCGCCTGCGAGATAGGCTTCACCGCCGGCCTGGGCTCCCTTGAGCTGTGCAACACCCTCAAGGCCGAGACCTCGCCCGCCGCCGCCGTCGAGCTCAACCGCACATTCCCCTTCGCAGCCATGCAGATCCACCGCCGCGCCGACTGGCTCGTCACCGTCAAGGGCTGCAGCAAGTATGTATGGGACTTCGAGACCAACGGCTCCGAAAACTGGTATGGCCGCAATCAGAGCTTCGGCCAGCTCTCCATCTACAGCGGCCGCGACGCCGAGGGTGTCGTAGGTGCCGAGGCCAGCGGTGTAGGCTACCAGGGCTACGACTGGAGCCACATCCCCGGTGTCACCGCCCCGGCCCTGTCGCTGGCCGAGGTGCTCAAAGACGCCAAAGACTTCCAGTGGCCCCGATTCTCCAACCAGGCCTTTGCCTCGGGTGTGACCGACGGCCGCGACGGCGTATACGGCTACCGCTTCTCCGACCGCTCCAAGGGTCAGAGCGCATCGTCGTGGATATGCCGCCTCACCGCTCGCAAGTCGTACTTCTTCTGCGACGACGTGGTGGTCGCCCTCGCCTCCGACATCGACAATACCCGCTCGTCGTATGATACCCACACCACCATCATACAGAATCTCCTGCCCTCGGCCGACACTCCCGTGAGCGTCGACGGCCGCGAGGTGACCGGCCTCGGCTACACCGCCGACTATACCGCCGACGGCCCCGTCACCCTCACCGACATCGCCGGCAACGCATACCATATCGCCAACGGCCGCGGCCTGCACCTGCAGCGCGCCGAGCAGACCTCGCGCAACGACCAGGACAAGGCTGACACCCGCGGCAACTACTTCACCGCGTGGCTCAACCACGGCTCCGGCATCTCCGACGGCGCATACGAGTACGCCGTCACCGTGCGCGGCGGAGCCGATGCTCCCCGTCCCGACTACACCGTAGTGCGCCGCGACCGTGTCGCCCACATCGTCAGCTTCGGCAAGCGCCGCGGCGTGGTGATATTCGACGAGGATACCCCCGTGGCCGATGCCCTCATCGACCGCGCCTCGGAGCCTTGCGCCGTATGGGTGTCTGAAGGCACCGACGGTATGGTCACCCTCAGTGTGGCCAATCCCGACCTCGGCTACTATCCCAAGGGCGAGGCCTTCGGCGACTTCCCCGTGCAATGCTGGTCGATAGCCAAAGACCGCGAGCACGCCGCCAGTCAGGAGCAGCCCGTGACACTCAGCCTGCGCGGCGAGTGGATAGTCGACGCCGCCGACAGCAGCGTCGAGCCCGCCGTGTACGACCCCGCCACCGGCCTCACCACCCTGCACTTCCGCGGCATCGACGCAGCCTCGCTCACCGCGCGCGTGCGCCCCGCCGACCCTGCCGCCGCGATCACCGACATCGCCGGCGGCGCCTCCCGCGGCCTTAGCGTAAGCCCCGTAGTCACCGACGGCCCCCTGCGCGTCACCCTGCCCGAGGGCGCATCCGCAGTCAGCATCACCGACCTGTGTGGCCGCGCCGTGCGCAGCCTCGCCGCCGCCGGCCGCGACATCATAGACACCGACATCTCGGCCCTGCCCGCCGGCCACTACCTCGTGAGCGCCGGCACGGCCGCCGTGCGCCTCATCAAGCGCTGAGCAGCCCCGCCACATACAAAACCCGCCCCACGCACTCCGGCGCAGGGCGGGTTTTCCTTATCCGACTTATCCAAACTATTCCAATCTCGCAAAGATTGGAATAGTTTGTACTATAATACCGCTTCCATAGCCTCGCTGAAGCGCGGGCTGAGAGTGTCGCAAAACGGCCATCTATCACCTACGGGGACTCCCGTAGGGGGCAGTCGCGTAGCGACAAGAGACCGGTAGGCCATGGCAAGGGCGCCGTAGGTGTCCGCGGCCATGGTGTAATTCGGCTCCCCAGCTCGGTTGCGCCCCATAGGGGTGCTACACCTCCGCGAAAGTGTCACCCCTACGGGGCGAGTGGCCTTTAATGGCAATGAGCCGCAAAGCGGCTCTCACTTGATGTTAGCCGACGGATTTATCAGGCGGATTCAAGAAATTATTTAACCTGTATACCGCTGAGCGGCATCCCCTTGGGATGCGAATATCTATAGCCACGCCCCACCGCAAGATAAATCTTGCGGTTAACATCAAGCGGGGCGGCGTTGCCGCCCGAAGTCGATACCGTTGCGAAACATACGCCGGGCCAAGATACGGTGACGCAGCCCGTGGCGGTCGACAGGCTTCTGTGCCGACTAAGGGGATGCGACACCGCCCGTGCCGGAGTGGCACGGGCGGTGTGGGCAGATGGGGGGGAGGGGAGCGGCGTCAGCGGATGGCGGCCTTGGCCACGGCGCTGCGGCCCGAGGCGTCGGTGGCGCGCACCAGGTACAGACCTGCGGGCAGGTCGAGGCGGGTGCGCGAGGCGCCGGCTGCGGCGGTGGCCACGGCTATCTGCGAGCCGGAGGCGTCAAATACGGCGATGGTCACGGCCGAGTCGGCGGTGATGTTTGCTGTGCCGTCGCTCTCCATCACAAGGGTAAGCGAGCCGGAGCCGGCGGTGACGCCGGCGATGCCGTCGTAGGTGTAGGGCGTGTGCAGGGCCACGATTTCGGAGGGCTCGATGCCGCTGAGCAGTACGTCGCCCAGGCGGGTGGCCTCGCCGGTGGCGGGGTCTATCTCGTGGATGGAGCCGCTGACGATATTGCCCTCGGCGGCCCAGAAGAGGCGGCCGCTGGTGTGGTCAAAGGCCATCGACTGCAGATACTGCACCTTGCCCTCGATGCCGGTGGGGCCGATGGCGGCGGTCGCGGCGGTCTCGGGGTCGATGGAGTAGAAGATGCCGTCGTCGGCCACGCCGTAGAGCTTGCCGTCGAGGTCGGCCGCGAGGGTCATCATGTGGCGGTCAAACTTGCGGGTGAGGGTAGCCGAGCCGGTGGCGGGGTCGACGGTGGCCAGGTATACGTCCTCGCCGTCGGGGCACAGGCCGTACATGGTGGCGGCGGGATAGGAGTAGGTGAGGTCGAGCATATACACGTCGTCGTTGCGCATGACGTTTTCGACGCTCCAGATGTCGGGGTCGATCACTGCAAAGCCGCGGGGCGCGCCGTACCAGGTCGAGGTGTAGGCGTATACCTTGCCATTGAGGTAGGTACCCGACGAGATGAGTGCATCGCCCGGGGTGAGCTCGCGCACAAAGGTGGCGCCCTCGGCATTGTTGCTTTCGATAGACATGAATCCGGCGTTGCCGTATGCGTTCCAGCGGTAGCCGCTCAGGCGGATGTTGGCGCGGTTGGGCAGCAGCAGCTCGCAGGCATCGTTGGCCGGGGTCTGGTCGCCCTCGAGCGAGGTGTATGCGCGCAGGGTGTGCACGCCCTCGGTGATGGCGATGGTACCGAGGCTGAGGTCGCCGGTCTGGCCCTTGGTGAGGGTGCCGGTATAGGTGCCGGTGACGGGTGTGCCGCCGTTGAGGGTCACGGCCACGGGGATGTCGCTGACGGGCTTCTCGCCGAAGTTGGCGATGCGTACCACTACCTCCACGGCGTCGCGGGCCTCGGCCTGGCGCACGGGAGCGACGAAGACTGTCACGCCGGCGTCGGTATCTACGCTGCGCTCCAGGGGCATCGAGAGCGCGCGGGGCGACTCGGCGCCGCGGTACACGGCCGTCACGCCATATGTATACGATCCCGAGAGCAGCGAGGCCCACGAGGCATCGGTCAGTGCGGTGTCCTTGACAGGCGCTGCGGTGATGCGGGTCCAGTCGGCGTCGGCGGCCTCGCGGCGGTATACATTGTACTCGCAGGCGGGGGCGTCGGCGTTGGGCACGACGGCCACCGAGGTGCCGGGCACGCGGCAGTCGGCCGCGATAAGCCAGGCGTCGTAGATGTTGGAGGCGTAGCCGCCCTCGGTCCATTTGATGGTGTTGACGCCCGTGGTGTAGCCGTCGTCGATGGCGCCCAGGGGCTTGTCGGAGGCGCCCAGGCAGTGGATGCCGATGAGATAGCTCTCGCCCCGGCGCAGCTCTACCGGAGTGTCAAACTCGGCCACGGCCCAGCCTCCCTCGGCCTTGATCTGCGAGGCGTCGAAAACCTGCTCGCCTATCAGGGTATGCTCGGCCACGGTGCCGCGCCATACCTTGGCGGTGAAGGTGCCCTTTTCGGCCTTGATGTAGGCGCGCACAGCGCTCACGGCGGTGCCGGCCATCTTCTTGGAGGCGATGCTCTCGGCCGAGAAGTAGTGGGCGGCATTGAAGTCGTCGGGTGTGCCGTATGAGTCGCCGTTGAAGAGGTCAGGCTCGACCATGTCGGCCATCGACTTCCAGCCGGCCTCGCAGTCGCGGTCGAGCGGGTCGCGCCAGGTGAGCTCCACAGCGCTGCCGTCGTCGGCCACTGCGGCAGTCACGTCAAATGGAGCGATGCGGGCGCGTGTCAGCGTCACGGGCTCGAGCTGATGGTCGGTCTGATAGTTGACCGCGGCGGTATATACGTCGTAGAGCGGGTAGGCGATGGTGAGAGTGTAGTCTTTGCCGGCATACACGGGGTCGATGGTCCACGAGCCGTCGGCCCCGGCGCTTACGCTCACCTCCTCGTAGCCCGAGAGCGATACGACGGCACCCTCGGCGGGCAGGCCGGTGTCGGCGGCGGTAATGCTGCCGCTCAGGGCATAGTGGGCAAGTTGGGTCAGAGCGGCATTGGCCGTGGCGCGGCCGCGGTCGGTGACGGTAGCGCTCACGGTGAGGTCGGCGTATCCGGCCTTGGTGACGGTGAGCGACGCCGTGCCGACGGGCACGTATGCAAAGCTGTAGGAGCCGTCGGCGCCGGTGAGCGCGGTGAGGTCGGCGTATCCGGCCACAGATACCGATGCGCCTGCGAGCGGCGAGCCGGTGGCGGCGTCGGTCACCTTGCCGGCGATGGCGCCCACGCTGTGGGCCTCCATGATAAAGCGGGTCGAGGGTACCAGGGTGGTCTTCTTCTCGCTCCAGGAGCTGAAAGAGGGCATGGCCGAGATGTCGACGGGGTCGTATACCGAGCCGGTATAGGCGCGTATGGCATCGCCGCCCATGTCGGCCACGAAAAATTTATCGAGGTATGCGCCCGAGGGCTTGCCGTCTTTGATGTAGGTCACCACCAGGTTGCCGCCCTTGTAGTCGTAGGGCTTGGTGAGGGTGAGCATCACGTCGTGGGTGCCCAGCGAGTAAGTGGCGGTGCCCTCGTATACCTTGGCCTCCTCGGTGAGACCGGTCTTGTCCCAGCCGCCCGAGAGGTCGGTGGCTGCGGTCTCGTGCATGTACACACGCATCGGGAAGGCGATGGTGGCGTCGTTGCCCTTGCGTGTCTTCAGGATGATGGCCTTGATGGTGCCGGTGGCGCGGCTCAGGTCGGCGGGAGTGTAGATTACCTGCGACACACCGTAGGTGTCAGACAGGCTGAAGGGCACGCTGACGCTCTGGTTGGTAAAGTCGTCGCTGGCGGCCACGCCCATGTCGTCGGCGTCGGCGATGGCGATAGCCGAGGCAAGGTAGTCGGCGGCCGATGTGCCTGCGGCGTTGACAGCCTTCACCACATAGGTGGCGGGCTTGCCGGTCACGGGCGAGGGGTCGGTCCACTCAGTGTCGGTGATGCCGCTCACGGTGAGGTCCTGGGTACCCTCGGCCGAGCGGGTGACGGTGTAGGTAAATGCGGCGGGGTCTACAAAGCCCTTGTTGGCGCCCTTGGTGGGGGCTTTCCAGCGGAGCACCACCTTGCCGCCCGATGCCAGGGCGATGACATCGTCGACACAGTCGGGGATGTCGGGGCCGACCTGCACGGTAAATACCGACGAGCGCTGCGAGGTGCCCTCGGCGGTGCGCGCGGCCAGCTGATAGGTGTGGGTGCCGGCAGTCACGGGCGAGTCCTTGTAAGAGCCGGCGGCTCCGGGCTCGGTGTCTTTGAGCTCCTTGATGAGGACGCCGTCGCGCCAGATGAGTATGTCGACCTTGTCGAGCGCCGCGCCCGAGCCTGTCTGGTCAGGGGCAGTCCAGCCCAGGTCGGTCTCCAGGGCGCCCTCGGCGCCGGCCTTCACGCTGATGCCCATCACGCGCTTGGGGCCGAGGTTGTTGACCAGCGACACATTGTCGACACTAAGGCCGTATGTGCCCTGGGCCTTGTGGCGGATGGCGATGTAGATGGTCTTGCCGGCATAGGCGGCCAGCGAAGTCTCGTATTTCTGGTTGGTGATGACATTTTCGTATTCATCGTAGTCAAACTCGGCCTGGGCCGTGCGCGATGCCAGCAGCGTGAACGATGCCGGCTGCGTGTCGCTCTCCGACACCAGTATCTCCATCGGCTCGGGATACTCGGTGCTCTGCGCGGCGTAGTTGAATGAAAATACGGTCTTGTCGTTGGCCACGCTGATGGGCGGTGTGATGAGCCAGTTGTCCTGGGCGCCGAATGTGGTCGAGGTGCCCGGCACGCCCATGGCCGAGAAGGCGCAGGCCGTGCTGGTGCCAAACTGTGTCACGTGCTCGCCGCTGCCGGCGTAGCGGTACCAGCCGTGGCCGTCGCCGTCGGCATCGTGCAGCGTCCAGCCTGCGGGCGGCCATGCGGCGTCTTCAAAATCGACGCTCATCAGCACAGCCTGTGCTGAGACGGCAGCCGCTGTCGCGCCTGCCGCCAAAAGGGTCAGTAGAAGTCTTTTCATAGAATCCTGGATTGGTTAGACAGATGCGCAAAAGTAAGGCATATGTGGCTAAAATCCAATAAAAACACGGCATAATCCGACGTGCGATGAGCCAATTACGGATTTTTTCGTACTTTTGTGGCCGACTGTCGGCCTGTGGCGTTATATATAAAGGTAGCGCCGCTGCCCTTTTGCCGTATAATAGTGATATGAAAAACCTCGTGATAGTGGAGTCGCCTGCCAAGGCGAAGACGATTGAAAAATTCCTCGGGCCTGACTTCAAGGTGATGTCGAGCTACGGGCATATACGTGACCTCAAGCCGAAAAGTTTCAGCATAGATCTCGAGCACGGCTTTGCGCCGGAGTACGAGATACCCCAGGACAAGGTGGAGCTGGTCAAGAGTCTGCGCGATGCCGCGGCCAAGGCCGACACCGTGTGGCTCGCATCTGATGAAGACCGCGAGGGTGAGGCCATCGCCTGGCACCTGGCCGAGGTGCTCGGGCTTGACCCCGACACCACGCGGCGCATCGTATTCCACGAGATTACCCGTAAGGCCATACTCCACGCTCTGGAGACACCGCGCACCATCGACCGCGGCCGCGTCGACGCCCAGCAGGCCCGCCGCGTGCTCGACCGCATCGTGGGCTTTGAGCTCTCGCCGGTGCTCTGGCGCAAGGTCAAGCCGGCTCTGTCGGCAGGGCGTGTGCAGTCGGTGGCGGTGCGGCTCATCGTCGAGCGCGAGCTCGAGATAAAGGCATTTACCCCCGAGCCTTACTTCCGCGTGGGCGCGGTGATGGCCGACGGCGATGGCCGCGAGTTCCGCGCCGAGATGCCCGGGCGCCTCGATTCGGAGCAGGCCGCCGCAGCAGTGCTCGACGCCTGCCGCAAGGCCGCCTTCAGCGTGGCCGACATCACCACCCGCCCCGTGTCCAAGGCTCCGGCGCCCCCGTTTACCACCTCCACCCTCCAGCAGGAGGCTGCCCGCAAGCTCGGATTTTCCGTGTCGCAGACCATGGTGGTGGCTCAGAAGCTCTATGAGGCCGGTCATATCACATACATGCGTACCGACTCGCTCAACCTCAGCGAGGAGGCCATCGCCGCCATCTCCGGCGTGATCACCTCCACGATGGGGGCCGACTATCTCAAGGCACGCCGATATCATACCAACTCGCGCGGCGCGCAGGAGGCCCACGAGGCCATCCGCCCCACCGACATGACTGTCGAGACTCCCGCCGACCTGGGCGACCGCGAGCGCAAGCTCTACACCCTCATATGGAAGCGCGCCGTGGCCTCGCAGATGGCCGACGCGCGCCTCGAGAAGACCACGGCCGAGATAGTCGCCGCCGGCACCGACGTGCGCTTCCAGGCCTCGGGCGAGGTAGTGCGCTTCGACGGCTTCATGCGCCTGTACGCCGAGAGTCACGACGACGATACCGACGCCGCCTCGGCCGACTCCTCGCTCCTGCCGCCCCTCGCGCCCGGCATGGCCGTCGAGGCCCGCTCCATCACCGCCACCGAGCGCTTCACCCAGCAGCCGCCCCGCTATACCGAGGCATCGCTGGTAAAGAAGATGGAGGAGCTGGGCATAGGCCGCCCCTCGACATACGCCCCCACAATATCGACCATCCAGGCCCGCGAGTATATCGAGCGCGGCGAGCACGACGGCACTCCCCGCGACTTCCGCGTGCTCACCCTCGACCCTGCCGCCGGCACAGTCACATCCGAGACCCGCACCGAGAGCGTCGGCAGCGACAAGGGACGCCTCGTGCCCACCGACATAGGCATGGTGGTCAACGAATTTCTCACCCGATATTTCTCCGAGATACTCGACTACAATTTCACGGCCAGCGTCGAGGAGAAGTTTGACGACATCGCCGAGGGCCGCCTGCCCTGGTCCGACGAGATGCGCACGTTCTACGACAGCTTCCACCCCCGCGTGGAGGAGGCCATGAACATGCGTCTGGAGCATAAGGTGGGCGAGCGTCTGCTCGGCGACGACCCCCAGGGCCGTCCCGTCACCGTCAAGATAGGCCGCTACGGCCCCCTGGTGCAGGTAGGCTCGGCCGACAGCGACGAGAAGCCCCTCTTTGCCTCGCTGCTCAAAGGCCAGTCGATGGCCACCATCACCCTTGACGAGGCGCTGCGGCTCTTTGAGTTTCCGCGCGACCTGGGCGAGTACGAGGGCAAGCCGGTCACCGTGGCCATAGGCCGCTTTGGCCCCTACGTGCGCCACGACGGCAAGTTTGTGTCCATCCCCAAGGATACCGCGCCCGCCGAGGTCTCCCTCGAGCAGGCCATCGAGCTCATCGTCGACAAGCGCGACAAGGAGGCCAAGCGGGTGGTGCGCACATTCGACCGGGAGCCGCTCCTCCAGATACTCAACGGCCGCTATGGCGTATATATCGCATACGACGGCAAAAACTACAAGATACCCCGCACCGTGGCCGACCCCGCAGCCCTCTCGCTCGACGAGGCCATGGAAATCGTGCGCGCCCAGGATGCAAAGCCCGCCAAGCCCAAGCGCGCCACACGCAAAAAGACCGTCTGACACATGCCACAGAGATCCGTAAAGCCCGGCGCCGAGCGCTCGCGTTTCCGCCCCGACGTCATACTTACCTTTGAGCCCGACGCCGAGGCGCGGCTGCTCGACTACCTCCTTGCCGCCATGCCCGACCGCAAGCGCACCACCGTCAAGGACTATCTGCGCCACAATCAGGTGATGGTCGGCGGCGCAGTCACCCGCCAGTGGGACCAGCCCCTGAAGCCGGGCGACATCGTGCGGGTCAATACCTCGCGCGAGTTTCAGACATTCCGTCATCCGCGCCTGCGCATTGTATACGAAGACGAGCATATCATCGTGGTCAACAAAGGCTACGGCCTGCTCTCGATGGGTACCGACCGCAAGCAGGAGGGCACCGCATACTGGCTGCTGCGCGACTATGTCAAGCGCATCGACCCGCGCAACAAGATTTTCATCGTGCACCGCCTCGACCAGCAGACATCGGGCCTGATGGTATTTGCTCGCACACCCGAGGCCAAGGAAGCCCTGCAACACAACTGGAACAATATGGTGCTCGAGCGCACATACGTCGCCGTCACCGAGGGCGCGCCCGACCCCGCCGAGGGCGAGGTGCGCGGATACCTGGCCGAAAACTCGGCCCACGAGGTTTACGTCACCACCGACCCCGCCAAGGGCAAGCTCGCCGTCACACGCTACCGCACCCTGCGCGCCCGCGGCAAATACGCCATGCTGGAGCTAAGCCTCGACACCGGCCGCAAAAACCAGATACGCGTGCACATGCAGCAGCTCGGCACCCCCATCAGCGGCGACCGCCGCTACGGCGGCTCGCCATCGCCCATCCACCGCCTGGCCCTGCACGCCCGCACCCTGCGCTTTGTGCATCCCATCACCCGCCGCGACATGAATTTCTCCAGCGAGCTCCCGCCCGGATTCAGCCGCCTGCTCTGAGGACCCCTCCACTCTCCACCATACACTCTGCGCCGTCGCCGTGGGTCCCGAAGCTCTCCTCCAGTACATGTGGCAGCACCGCCTGTGGGATCCGCGCCGCTGTCTCACCACCGACGGCCGGCGCATCACCGTACTCGACCCCGGCCTGGCCAATCCCCACGCCGGGCCCGACTTCTTCAACGCCAAGCTCCGTATCGGCTCCGACCTCTGGGCCGGCAACGTAGAGATACACTGCCGCGCCTCAGACTGGCACCGCCATCACCATACCGACGACCCCGCCTACCATACCGTCGTGCTCCACGTCGTGGCCGAGAGCGACTGCATCATCACACGCCCCGACGGTTCTGTCATCGCGCAGATGGTGATGCCCCACGCGCCCGACTTCCGCGAGCGCTACAGCGCCATGGTCGACAGCGACGCCGCCCCCGCATGCCGCGACGAGCTCGCCGCCACCCCATCCATATACATCACCGACTGGGTGACTGCCCTGGGTATCGAGCGTATGCATGCCAAGGCCGACCGCGTCATGGCCTGGCACGCCGAGCTCGACAGCGACTGGCGCGCCACCGCCTATATCGCCCTGGCCCGCGCCCTGGGCTTCGGCACCAACTCCGACGCCTTCGAGCTCCTCGCCCGAATCACCCCGCTGCGCCACCTCCTGCGCCACTCCGACGACCCCGCCCTGCTCGAGGCCGCCCTCATGGGGCAGGCCGGAATGCTCGACCGCGTAGACCGCCACTCGCTCGAGCCGGGTCCCGAGCAAGACTACTACGAGCGCATCGTCGCCCATCATCGTTTCCTCAGCGCCAAATACGGCTGGCCCGCATCGCCTCGCCCCGCCTGGCGCATGGCACGTATGCGCCCGCCCAACCAGCCCCGCCGCCGCATCGCCCTGCTTGCCGCCCTGCTCGCCGACGGATTTCCCGCCGGGCGCCGCATATACAATCTCGACAGCCTCGACGCCGCCCGCCGCCTGCTCGACGTGCCCCTGCCATCCTACTGGCGCGAGCACCACGACTACGGCTGCCGCACCGCCGCCGTGCGTACCGCCCTGAGCGCCTCCTCAGTCACCACCGTCATCATCAACGCCGTCGTGCCCCTTATCTACGCCCGCTCACGCGTCATGGGCGACGAACAAGCCGCCGCCCGCGCCGTCGACATGCTCACCGCCCTGCCGCCCGAAGACAATACCATCGTGCGCCGCTTCGCCTCCGCCGGCATCCCCGTGCCCGACGCCTTCACCTCCCAGGCCCTCATCCAGCTCCACACCGGCTACTGCAATACCCGCAAATGCCTCTACTGCCGCCTCGGCCACCGCTACCTCACCGCCCGCGCCATGCCCTTCCCCCGCTGACCCGCACGGTGCAGGTCAGCAGCTTGCGCGCTACCAAGTTTAGTTAGTCCGCGCAGGTTTGCAACCTGCGCGTCACCAAGCTATTGCACCTCGGTGTTTTGGCTTTGTAAGCCAAAACACCGCCCCGCCATGCTTTGCCTCATACTTCCCGTATACACCATTTTCCCCACTAATTGTCCTCGCAGATTGCAAACCGTCGCGGACTATGAAACCGAAATCCGACCGATAAATCGGTCGCACAGCCCGCGCCGCCCTGCACCGTGGGTTTCACCCACGGCTACCTTATTGCACCGCTCCGCGGTGAGTCGTCCGCCACACCAATCAACTAACTCAGCGCTGATTGCAACCCCGCGCTGAGTTGATTGGTGTGGCAGGCAATCGGTATGCGGATATGTGGGCGGGTGGTGAGATTGGGCATCGCGTAGCGATGCAATAAGGTAGCCGTGGGTGAAACCCACGGTGCAGGGCGACGAGGGCAGGACGACCGATTTATCGGTCGAATAGTGGCTTTGGCGCGGACAATCAAATATGAGCGAGATTCTGTTTGCGGGACCTAGGTGTCTTGGCTTTGTAAGTTTGTAACCTGCGCGGCCTGTTAGGAGCTAATAGGCGGACGTATGGTGCTCCGAGAATCGCAAGGATTGTCAGCAGTGAGAGGAGTGCCGGAGGCACGATGTTGTGGCTAACCCCATGCGCAGCCTGGGGTAGTACCGCCCCCGCCGACGTCGCGCCTCGGAGAGGTGCTTGGCAGAGGATGCAGTGCTGTATAAGCGTCTCCCCGAGACGCACTTACATAATGGCTTTCATACCCCGGGC
>CAJUOC010000007.1:0-53593 GCA_910587925.1 uncultured Muribaculaceae bacterium | reverse complement strand
TACCCCGGGCTGTGCCCGGGGTTAACCACAAAGGCGTGTCTCCGACACGCGCTGTCGGGTTACAAACCTGCGCGGCCTGTTAGGAGCTAATAGGCGGGCGTATGATGCTCCGAGAATTGCAAGGATTGTCAGCAGTGAGAGGAGTGCCGGAGGCACGATGTTGTGATTAACCCCAGGCGCAGCCTGGGGTAGTAGCCCCCGCCGACGTCGCGCCTCGGAGAGGTGCTTGGTAGAGGATGCAGAGCTGTATAAGCGTCTCCCCGAGACGCACTTACATAATGGCTTTCATACCCCGGGCTGTGCCCGGGGTTAACCACAAAGGCGTGTCTCCGACACGCGCTGTAGGGTTACAAACCGTCGCGACCTGTTAGGAGCTAATAGGCGGGCGTATGGAGCTTCGGGACAAGGATTGTCAGCAGTGAGAGGAGTGCCGGAGGCACGATGTTGTGGCTAACCCCAGGCGCAGCCTGGGGTAGTAGATCCCCCGCCGACGTCGCGCCTCGGAGAGGTGCTTGGCAGAGGATGGTTACAAACCTGCGCGGACTATGAGACAGACATTCGACCGATAAATCGGTCGCTCAGCCTGCGCTGCACGTCACCGTGGGTTTCACCCACGGCTATCATATTGCACCGCTCCGCGGTGCGGTCGGTCGCCATCGTCCATCGAGTCCGCAGAAGTAGCCAACCGGCGCTGACTAACGGCGTGCGCACGCTTTCGGTCTGCGTATATGAGGGCTGGTGGTGTGATTGGACATCGCATAGCGTTGTATTATGTTAGCCGTGGGTGAAACCCACGGTTTCGGGCGACGCGGGCAAGGCGACCGATTTATCAGTCGAATGTCGGCAATGTCGCTTAAAATCAAATAAGAGCGATCTTCCCAGACCGCTCTTACTCACTTACACATAGTACTTAATGTTAGATTAAATATGTCTATTCCAGATTTACTTTTAAACTTCTTCTATGAAAAAGCTAATGCTTGTCGTTTCATTTCCGGGCACAAAGATACACATCTTGGCCGCGATTTGCAAGTCTGTCGCGAAGCTGTGCTTTGACGCTGCACATTACGGATTTTAGTAAATTTCGCCGCCGTGCTTACAAATCGGAACCGATACCCCCCTATCCCGGCGCCAATACTTCGCCGAATTGTGGAAAGATGTCGGAAATTGGCATTAGGTTAAAAATGTTTAAAATCGCCTCGTGTTGTAACGCTATGTTACGCAACATACGCCGAAGGCTATGTTGTAGGGCTTGTCTATGTCACTTTGCCACAAAAAACGCGCACAGCCGCCCTGCCGATGGGGCAGGGCGGCTGTGCGCGCACGCCGGGGCGTGCCTTACTTATAATTTGTAGGTATCTCGCGGGCAATCGACTGGTCGAGGCTTATGAGGGTCTCTGTGCCGGTCACGCCGTGGATATTCTGAATCCTATTGTTGAGGAGATCCATCAGATGCTCATTGTCGCGGGCGTATACCTTGATGAGCATGGTGTAAGGCCCCGTGGTGAAGTGGCACTCCACTATCTCGGGTATCTTCTCTATCTCGGGCACTACATCGCGGTACATGGCACCGCGCTCCAGATTCACGCCGATATATGTACAGGTGGAGTATCCGAGCACCTTGGGGTCTACGTGATAGCCCGACCCGGTGATTACATTCAGGTCTATAAGCCGCTGGATACGCTGATGTATCGCCGCACGCGACACTCCGCACTCCACTGCGACATCTTTCGAAGGAATACGGGCATTGTGCATCACTATGTGCAATATGCGGCGGTCGAGATTGTCAATCTTCTCCATGATAAAATACTAATTTGCTGGACTCTGACTCTGATTATCAAATGCAAATATACAGAAATGTAAGCGTTTTCATAGCAAATGTAATAAATATTTAATGATTTTTAGCCAGCCTGCGCATTTTTATTGCACATCGGCGTCGCATCGAGCCGGCGGTTTACGGCGCCGCGGCGGGCCCTGCGCCGCAGGCGCAATCGCCCGTGGCACAGACTCTCGCACCGGCCGGAGCAGCGCCGGCGCCGGTCTGTCGGGCGGCCGCAGATGTGCCTCGGAGCGGTGCAGATGGTGTGCCATATTTAGGCACAATTTACATTTTGCTACATATTTGTTAACATATTTTAGTGAAAATCGCTTGCATGACCCTCAAGTTATCTATACTTTTGCAATGCGGAAACCCGCTGTACAAGCCGCTTTGAGGCGTGTCGGCGGCTCTCCGCTCCAGACATCGACATCTCTTTCATAACGTAGCAAAAGAATAGTTGTTTTATAGATAATTGTGTATTAGGCTCAGGGCGTCGTGAGACAGCTCTGAGTCTGTTTTTTATACCTGCGCATACAAAACCGGCAGCTACCATTCATGAGTGGTAGCCGCCGGTTTTTGGTGTGGGGTGCCGGGGGGGATCAGCGGCGCTTGCCGCCCTTGCCGCGGGCTGCCTGCTGCTGGCGCATCATGGCTTCCTGCTGGCGCTGTGCCTCCTGGAGGCGGGCCATCAGGCCGCTTTTCTTGCGGGGCTTGCGGGCGTTGGCCAGCAGCTGCTCGCGCACCTTGCCCTCGTCCATGAAGTGGCGGAAGGCCCAGGTCTGCACGATGGTGATGAGCAGCGACAGGAAGTAGTAGTAGCTCAGGCCGGAGGCGTAGTCGTTGAAGATGAAAAGAAACATCACCGGCATCATGTACATCATCAGTTTCATGCCGGGCATGGAGTCGCCGCCGGGCTGATTTTGCATGTTGATGCGCATGTAGAGGATGTTGACCACGGTCATCAGCAGGCAGAAGAGGCTCACGCCGTTGCCGTAGAAGGGGATGCTGAAGGGCAGGGTGACGATAAAGTCGGGCGCCGAGAGGTCATGTGCCCAGAGGAACGACTCTCCGCGCAGCTCGATGGCCGAGGGGAAGAATGAAAACATCGCTATCAGCACGGGCATCTGGAAGAGCATCGGCAGGCAGCCCGAGAAGGGGCTGGCGCCGCAGCGGCTGTACAGGGCCATGGTCTCCTGCTGGCGTTTCATGGCATTTTCCTGGCCGGGGTATTTCTCGTTGATTTCCTTTATCTCGGGCTGGAGCACTCGCATCTTTGCCTGCGATTTGAAGCTCTTGTAGGTGAAGGGGAAGATGATGAGCTTGATAAAGAGGGTCAGCAGCAGGATGATGAGGCCATACGACGAGATAAACGAGCTCAGGAAGGTAAATACGGGGATTACTATCCAGGTGTTGATATAGCGGAAGAGTCCCCAGCCGAGGGGTATGAGGCGGGTGAGCTCGAGGTTGTCGCCGTCGCGGGGGGCGAGGTCTTTGCTCAGCGCCGAGAGCATGGGGTAGTCGTTGGGGCCGAAGTAGAAGTCGAAGGCCGGGCCGGCGCCGTCGGCTGCGGTGCAGGGCACGGTGGCGCTCATGCTCATGTCTTTGAGGTAGCGGTCGGTCTTGAGCACGGTGCTGCTCACCTCGGCCAGGCTGAAGGCGTCGCGGGGGATGATTACCGACGAGAAAAACTGGTTTTTGAACGCTACCCACTGCACGCGGCTCGTGAGCTGCTCGGAGTCGTCTTTGTCGGCGCGCAGGTCGTCGGGGCCCTCGCCCACATATTTATAATATACGGCCGAGTTGCGCTCCTCGAAGGTGCGGCCTTTCTCGTTGCGGGCCAGAGTCTGGCGCCAGTTCATGTCGATCGACGATGTCGAGGCCGGCAGCACGGCGTCCATGCCGCGCTGCACCACTTCCATGCCTACCACATACGAGTCGGGACGCAGGGTGTAGCGGATGCCCCACTCGGCGCCGTCGCCCAGCGCGAGGGTCATCAGCACGGTGGAGTCGCTCTCGACCACCGGGGTGAAGTTAAACTCGCGGGTGTCGAGGCGCTGGTCGGCGGTGGTGAAGGTGAAGCTGTAGCCGTCGTTGTCGCCCTGCATGAGCTGAATCGGGCCGGGGTGCTCGCCCACCTCTGTGGTGTAGTCCTTGAGGGTGACGCCGGCTATCATGCCGCCGCGCGAGGAGATGTCGAGGCGCAGGCGCTCGTTTTCGAGCACGGTGGTGGTCTCTTTGCCGCCCAGGTGGCGGGCAAATCCGCGGTACTTCTGCACCTTGGCTATGAGAGCGCCGACAGCCTCCATGGCCTTGGCGCGCTCTGCGGGGCGCAGGGCAGAGCCGGCGGTGGTGCGCAGGTCGTCGACACTTACAGTGTTCTCGCCCACACGCACGGTGCCGCGCACCGTGAGCGAGTCGAGACGCAGGTCAAAGGCCTCGTCGGCCAGCACGTAGGAGCCGTCGGGCTGCGATGTGCCCAGATTGCGCACAGCCTTGGCAAGCTCGGCCGAGGCGGCAGCGTCGATAGAGTCGGCGGGGGCGATGGCCGAGGTGACGGCCGCCGCGGCGGCCTGTTCGGCCGGGGTGGGGGTGTTGTCCTGAGCGGGCTTGTTGCAGTACATGAAGCCGAAGAATATCGCGGCCATCATCACTATGCCCCAGAGGGTGTTCTTATCCATATATTATCAGTGGGTATGTTTGTCGGTATGATTGTCGATAGCCGCCTTCATGAAGCCGGCGAAGAGGGGGCTGGGCGAGAGTACCGTCGAGCTGTACTCGGGGTGGTACTGCGTGCCGACGTACCAGCGCAGGGCCGGCACCTCGACGACCTCGACCAGATGCGAGCCGGGATTCTCGCCCACGCAGGCCATGCCCGCGCGCTCGAGACGCTCGCGATAGTCGTTGTTGAGCTCAAAGCGATGGCGGTGGCGCTCGCTTATCACCTGCGAGCCGTAGGCGCGGGCCACGCGGCTCTCGGGGCGCAGGCGGCACTCATAGGCGCCCAGGCGCATGGTGCCTCCCATGGCCGAGATGGACTTCTGCTCCTCCATCAGGTCGATCACCGGGTCGGGAGTCTGCGGATTCATCTCGGTGGAATTAGCCTCGGGCAGGTCCAGCACATCGCGCGCATACTCAATCACCATGCACTGCATGCCCAGGCATATGCCCAGGGTGGGTACATCGTGCTCGCGGCAGTAGCGCAGGGCAGTAAACTTGCCCTCGATACCACGCTGGCCAAAGCCGGGAGCCACCACCACGGCGTCGGCCTCGCCGAGCAGCTCGGCCACATTGTCGGGCGTCACCTTCTCGGAGTGCACCATATGCAGGCGCAGCTTGCGGTCGGCGTAGGTCGCGGCCTGAAACAGGGCTTCCTCGATAGACTTGTAAGCGTCCTGAAGCTCGACATACTTGCCCACCAGGGCGATGTCGACCGTGTCGGTGGCGCGGTCCATATGGTCGAGAAACTTCAGCCAGCGGCTCATATCCGGCTCGCCATCCTCGGGGCAGCGGGTCTTGTGGAGTATGATGCGGTCGAGATGCTGCTCGTGCATCTTGAGCGGCACGCGGTAGATGGTGTCGACGTCGACGCTCTGTATCACGGCGTCGGGCGCCACATTGCAGAAAAGAGCTATCTTGCGGCGCACGTCGGCCGGCACCGGGTGCTCCGTGCGCAGCACCAGCACATCGGGCTGTATGCCCAGCTCCTGGAGCTTCTTGACCGAGTGCTGCGTAGGCTTGGTCTTGAGCTCGCCGGCAGCGGCGATGTAGGGCACGTAAGTCAGGTGCACCACCATGCTGCGGTCGCCCAGCTCCCAGCGCAGCTGGCGCACCGCCTCGAGAAACGGCAGCGACTCGATGTCGCCCACCACGCCGCCTATCTCCGTGATGATGAAATCAAAGTCGCCCGAGTGGCCCAGAGCCTTTACGGCGCGCTTGATTTCGTCGGTGATATGCGGCACGATCTGCACCGTCTTGCCCAGATAGTCGCCGCGGCGCTCCTTGTCGATGACGCTGCGGTAGATACGGCCGGTGGTGATATTGTTGGCGCGGGTGGTCTTGATGTCGGTAAATCGCTCGTAGTGACCCAGGTCGAGGTCGGCCTCATGGCCGTCGGCCGTCACATAGCACTCACCGTGTTCGTAAGGGTTGAGCGTGCCCGGGTCGATGTTGATGTAAGGGTCAAACTTCTGGATAGTCACCCTATAGCCGCGAGCCTTCAGCAGACAGGCAATCGACGACGATATGATGCCCTTGCCCAGCGACGACACCACGCCGCCCGTGACAAATAAATACTTGGTATCCACTCTGATTATTATTAACGCGCAAAGGTACGAAAAATCCCCGTATCGCCAAACTCCCCCTCCACTTCGTTGGGCGAGGTGCGATTTAAGGTCTTTTAGGACGGGGGAGGCGGCCGGGCGCGGATTTTTTTGTAACTTTGTGTGACTTATCACGAAAGACACACTGTATTTATGAAGAAATTTACGATTTGCCTCGCTATGGCGGCCGTCGCCTTGGCTGCCTGCGCCTGCTCTGATACTGATACGCCCGCTGTGCCCGTGCCGGCTCCCGCCGTGCCGGTCGAGAAGGAGACGGGATTTGCCCGCGGCGCCGATGTAAGCTGGCTCACTCAGCAGGAGGCCGAGGGATACAAATTTTATACTCCCGGCGCCGACCGCCGCCCCATGGAGTGCATGGAGCTGCTGCGCGACCATTGCGGGGTCAATGCCATACGCCTCCGTGTATGGGTCAATCCCGCCGACGGCCGCAACGGCAAGGCCGATGTCGTGGCCAAGGCCCGGCGTGCCGAGGCGCTGGGGCTGCGCACTATGATTGACTTCCACTTCTCCGACACATGGGCCGACCCGGGCCATCAGGAGATGCCCGAGGCCTGGAAGGCTCTGCCCGAGGCGGAGCTGCCTGCGGCCGTGGCCGCCCATGTGACCGACGTGCTCACCGCCTTGCGCGACGCCGGCGTCACGCCCGAGTGGGTGCAGGTGGGCAATGAGACCACGCCTGGCATGATGCTCCCTGCCGGCGACATCGATAAGAATCCGGCCGGATACGTGGCGCTCAACAATGCCGGATACGACGCCGTGAAGTCCGTATTCCCCGAGGCCAAGGTAATCGTGCATCTCGACAACGGCCACGACCGTTGGCGCTACGACCGCATGTTTGGCGCCCTGGAGGCCGGCGGCGGCCGCTACGATATGATAGGCATGTCGCTCTATCCCTGGTGGGAGGGCGAGCACTCGGGCCGCGGCTGGGAGGCTGTCGCCGACGACTGTATCGCCAACATCCGCTATGTGAAACAGCGCTACGGCCGCCCGGTGATGATCTGTGAGATAGGTATGCCATACACCCGCGCCGAGGCATGCCGCGACCTCATTGCCAAGATGATGCAGGCGCCTGTCGAGGGTATATTTTATTGGGAGCCGCAGGCCCCGGCCGGTTACAACGGCGGCTACGACATGGGATGCTTCGACGGCGGCGCGCCCACGGTGGCTCTCGACGCTTTCAAAAAGAAGTAACACCCCTGCGGGTATGCCTTTTTTTGCTACCTTTGCGGCGTGAAGACGCTCTACATGGCATTTGCTGTGGTGGTGGCGCTGTGTCTTGGCGGATGCAGCGCCACCAAGCACGTTCCCGACGGGCAGATGCTCCTTGAGGACGTCGACATACGCATCGACGGCGACCGCTCGGCCGGCAAGACCGAGGAGCTGGTCAATTTCCTGCGCCAGACCCCCAACCACCGCGTGCTCGGATTTGCCAAGCTGCAGCTGGCCACTTACTCGCTGTCGGGTCGCGACTCCACCCGCTGGTACAACCGCTGGCTGCGCCGCATCGGCCAGGCCCCGGTGATTTACGACCCGTCGCTCACCGACGCCTCCGCGCGCCAGCTGCGCCAGGCGATGGTCAACCGCGGATACATGGATGCCGCCGTCGACATCGACACACTGCTGCGGCCCGCCCACAAGCGCGCCCGCGTGACGTATACCATCCACACCGGCGCCCCGCACACCATACGCTCGATGGCGCTCAACGTGCCCGACTCCGGGGCGCGCGCCGTGCTCGCGGCCGACTCCTCTCTCATCGCTCTGGCTCCGGGCGAGCTGCTCGACCGCACCCGCCTCGACCGTATGCGCGCCGACATCACCTCGGCCATGCGCCGCTCGGGCTACTATGCCTTTGGCAAGGAGCTTATCACATTCACGGCCGACACGGTGGCCGGCAGCAAGGAGGTCGACCTCACCCTCAACATGTCTGTGAGCGGGGTGGCGCGCGACTCGGTGTGGGAGCCGGCGCGCATGTATGTGGTGCGCTCGGTGAGCTTTGTCACCGAGCAGGCCGCCGAGGGCGCCGTGCGCGACACCGTGCCATACCGCAATATCACGGTGGTATACGGCGCCGACCGCTACATACGCCCCTCGGCGCTCTACGACATGTGCTTTATCGAGCCGGGGCAGCCCTACGACAGCCGCGAGGTCGACCGCACCTATGCCTCGCTCTCGCGCCTGAGCATACTGCGCTTTATCAACATTGACATGCAGCCGGCCGGTGCGGCGGGCGACATCGGCCTGCTCGACTGCGTCATCACCATATCGCGCAACCGCAAGCAGAGCGTGACCCTGGAGCTTGAAGGCACCAACTCGGAGGGCGACCTGGGATTTGGCGTCGGCGCCACCTACCAGCACCGCGACCTCACCCATCGCTCCGACATGCTGTCGGTGAAATTCCGCACAGCCTACGAGAGCCTCTCGGGCAATCTCGACGGCTTTATCAACAAGCGCTTTACGGAGTATGCCGCCGAGGTGGGCCTTACGTTTCCGAAATTCATACTGCCCGGCGCCTCGCGCGCCTTCAAGAAGCGGATGCAGGCCACGACGGAGCTGGCCGTGTCGTTCAACTATCAGGAGCGGCCCGAGTATACCCGCGTGATATTTGGCGCCGCCTGGCGCTGGAAGTGGAACAACCGCAACCGCGACTTCAACCGCCGCCATACATTTGACCTGCTCGACATCAACTACGTGCGCCTGCCTCACTCCACCATCGACTTCATCGACCAGATAGCCCCCGACAATCCCCTGCTGCGCTACTCCTACGAAGACCACTTCATCATGCGCCTGGGATACACCTTCTACCGCACCAACCGCCGCATACCCACCCCCGAGGTCAACGCCTTTGCCATGCAGCCATGGATAAGCACCCTGCGCGCCTCGGCCGAGACCGCCGGCAACCTGCTCTACGGCCTGTCGAGCCTCTGCGGGGCGCGGCGCACCGACGGGGCATACAAGGTATTCGGCATACAGTATGCCGAGTATGTCAAGGGCGAGGTCGACTACACCTACACCCGCAACTTCAACTCACGCAACGCGCTGGCCGTGCACGTGGGCTTCGGCCTGGCCGTGCCTTACGGCAACTCGTCGATGGTGCCATTTGAGAAGCGGTTTTACGCCGGCGGCGCCAACGGCGTGCGAGGCTGGGGTGTGCGCACCCTCGGCCCCGGCGAGTACGACGGGCGCAATTATGTGAGCGACTTCATCAACCAGTGCGGCGACATACGCCTCGACCTGAGCGTCGAGTACCGTGCCCGGCTATTCTGGGTGTTTGAGGGCGCGCTGTTTGTCGACGCCGGCAATATATGGACTATCCGCGACTATCCCACCCAGCCGGGCGGCGTATTCCGCTTCGACCGTTTCTACCGCCAGATAGCGGCATCGTACGGCGCCGGCATACGCATGGACTTCACATACTTCCTGCTGCGCTTCGACCTCGGTCTCAAGGCCCACAACCCCGCCCGCAACCAGGAGCGCTGGCCCATCATCCATCCCCGCTGGGGGCGCGACGCCAATTTCCACTTCTCAGTGGGCTATCCTTTCTGAAATGACCCTCGTATGAAACACCTTGTGATATTTGACCTCGACGGCACTTTGCTCAATACCATCGCCGACCTGGGCGCAGCCACCAATCATGCCCTGGCAGCCCACGGATTTCCCACGCATCCCACCTCGGCATACAATATGATGGTGGGCAACGGTGTGCGCCGTCTCATCGAGCGCGCCATACCCTCGGAGAGCCGCGACACTGCCACAGTCGACGCCCTGCTGAGCGACTTCCGCGCATACTACGACGAGCACCTCTGCGACCGCACCGAGCCTTACGAGGGCATCCCCTCGCTGCTTGCCGGCCTGGCCGGGCGCGGCGTGGCCATAGCCGTGGCCTCCAATAAATATGAGAGCGCCGTGCGCCGCCTCATCGCCCATTACTTCCCCGGGGTGGAGTTTGCCGCCGTATGCGGGCAGGTGGAGGGCGTGCCCGCCAAGCCCGACCCCTCGATAGTGTTCCGCATCCTGGCCGACTGTCCCACCCCCAAGGCCGAGGTGCTATATGTGGGCGACTCGGCCGTCGACATCGAGACAGCGCGCCGCGCGTGTGTCGACTCCGTGGGCGTGTCGTGGGGATTCCGCCCGGTGCGCGAGCTCACCGGCGCCTACGCCGACCATATCGCCGCCGACCCCGCCGACATCCTCGCCCTCATATAATAAAAGAGGCCGCCGGCATGGAGTCATGGGCGGCCGAGAAGGTTATCTGGATTTCATCTCTTTGACTTTTTAATAACGTCAGCAAAATGCCTTCTCGCATATTACAACGACACAACCGACCGAAAAGTTTTCCACACATGCGAAAAATATTTCTCCTCATCCTCGGCCTCATCGCCATCGCCGCCGCATCGCGTCAATGGCAGACCGACATCCTCGGCCCCGCCTACCAGTACACATACATCGACCAGGGTACAGACTACTCGGGCCCGGTGCGCAGCACCGTCGTGCGCCTGCGCGCCGACTCGGCCCGCGGCGACCTGGGCGCCCTGTATGTCCACGGCTTCAACGACTACTTTTTCCAGGCCGACATGGGCCGGCAGTTTGCCGACCACGGGCTGCGATTCTACGCCGTCGACCTGCGCAAGTACGGCCGCTCGCTCATGCCCGGGCAGACCCCCTTCCAGGCACGGCATCTGTCGGAGTATTTTGCCGACATCGACTCGGCACTGGCCGTGATGGAGGCCGACGGAGTGCGGCGCGTGGTGCTGGTGGGCCACTCGACAGGCGGCCTGATCACATCGATGTATCTGGCGCGTAACTCGCGTCCGCAGATACGTGCCCTGGTGCTCAACAGCCCCTTTCTCGACTGGAATCAGTCTAAGCTCCAGGAGCGGATACTCATACCGGCCGTGCGCTCAGTGGCGCCCCTCATGCCCGGCCTGAAGATACCCCAGGGCGTCGACGACCTCTACGCCCGCAGCCTGCTGAGCCGCTACGGCGGCGAGTGGGACTACGACACACTGTGGAAGTTTTCCCGCTCCCCCGCTGTCGAGGCATCGTGGATAGCGGCCATCGACGAGGCACACGACATCGTGCAGCGCGACCCGCGCATATGCATGCCCATACTGGTGATGCACTCCGACCGCAGCTTTGCCTCGGGCGACCCCGACAGCCTCTCGCAATGCACCGACGTGGTGCTCGACGTGACCGACATCGACCGCTACGGCCGCGGCCTGGGGCCCGACGTGACCATGGTCACCGTGCCCGGCGGTCTCCACGACCTGGCTCTGTCGGCGCCCGCCGTGCGCGAGGCCATGTACAGCTACCTCTTCCGCTGGCTCGCCGCCCGCGGGCTGTAGAGCCTACAGGCCCTTGAGCCAGGTGTCTATCTCGTCGAGGAGCAGGGCGCGGCGCTCAAAGTTGCCGCTGTATCCCCAGCCGTGGCCGCCGCGGGGGTATATGAGCATAGTGGCGTTGACTCCGGCCCGCTGCAAGGCGGAGTAGTAGCGCAGGGCATTTTCCACCGGCACTATATCGTCGTCGCCGCAGTGCACCACAAAGGCCGGCGGCGTCGAGGCCGATACATTGAGGTCGGCGCTGAAGCGGCGCGCGTCGGCGTCGGTAGCGTCGGTCGGCAGGAGATTGTGGCGGGTGCCCGCGTGGGTGATGGCGCTGTCGAGCGATATTACAGGATAAAACAGCAGCTGGAATGCCGGGTGGCACCGCGCCTCGGGATGTGTCGACATGGTGGCCGCGAGATGCCCGCCGGCCGACGAGCCCATGATGCCGATGCTGTCGGGCGAGAATCCCCATACGGCGGCGCTGTCGGCCATCACCTCAAATGCACGGTCGATGTCGCCCATCACACGTGCCGGGGAGTGGTCGGGCAGGCGGTAGTCGACCACCGCCAGTGCTATGCCGCGGTCGGTGAAATACTCAGCCCAGTCGTAGCCCTCATGGGCCATGGCCTTCATGGCATAGCCGCCGCCGGGGCAGCATACGACAGCCTTGCCCGAGGCAATCTCAGGGTCGGGCAGATACACACGCATAGCCGGCTCGCTCACCTCAGCGACTCGCGGCGCAGCGCCCGCGGCCGAAACCGCCGCCAGCGCCAACAGTACAGTTGCAAAATATTTCATGCCGTAAAGGTAAGCATTTTTTGTGAAGTTGCGGGAGTGCGGAAAAATTTCCGTAATTGGCTTGGAGAGCGCGTAAAAATGTGTTAATTTTGCGCGGTATATTGCACCCACACGAGCAAAACAATTTTCAACATAATAACTAAATCAATCATCTTATGTGGTTAACAAGCTCATCTATAGGACGTAAGTTTGTGATGGCCCTCACAGGTATCGCTCTGGTCCTATTCGTAACTTTTCACGTGGTGATGAATGCCGTGGCGCTGATATGGCCCACTGCCTACAATCAGGTATGTGAGTTTCTCGGCGCCAACTGGTATGCGCTGATCGCATCGGCCGGCCTCGCCCTGCTCTTCATCATCCACATCATCTACGCTCTGTGGCTCACCATGCAGAATCGCGCCGCCCGCGGCAGCGACCGCTATGCAGTCAACGCCCGCCAGCCCCAGGTGGAGTGGTCGTCGAAAAACATGCTCGTGCTGGGTATCGTGGTGCTGGCCTTCCTGGTGGTGCACCTCATCCAGTTCTGGGCCAAGATGCAGTGGCAGGAGCTCCGCCACGCCGAGCTCACCGTGCTGCCCCAGCTCGAGGGCGTGCCCGCCGCTCCCTCGCTCGGCACACTCTTCATCGAGATGGCTTTCAAGCAGTGGTACACCCCGGTGATCTACATCATCGGCTTCGTGGCACTGTGGTTCCACATGACCCACGGCTTCTGGTCGATGTTCCACACCATCGGCTGGGACAATAACATCTGGATCAAGCGCCTCAAGACCATCGGCTGCTGGTGGACCACCATCGTGGTGGCTCTCTTCGTGGCCCAGGCTGTCGTATTCACCGTGCTCTCCCACAAAAACTATTATACCACCGACGAGGCTCTGCAGGAGCAGTACGCCGAGTACTGGGGCAAGCAGGCCGAGACCGTGATGACCGACTTCCAGGACGGCATCGCCAAGGCATTCCAGGCTTGCGGCGAAAACCGCGCCGCCATGCAGCAGGCACAGGACGACTTCGTGCGTCAGAACGGCGAGTACTACGCCGAGCGTGCCGAGCTTATCTCCGAGGCATTTGCCAAGCAGTGCCCCGATGTGGCTCAGCCCCAGGAGGTACGCAGCCTCGCCCAGGTGGGCCAGCAGCTGCGCCAGATGCTTGAGTTCATGACCCCCGCCACTCCCGCCGCCGAGGCTCCCGCTGCCGAGGCCGCCGAGGAGCCCGCCGAAAATCCGTCGAACAACTAATCTCTCACAACGATGATAGACCCCAAAACACTCCAGGGCATGATTGACTCAAGCCCTATCATGAAGGACTTCGCCGACATCGAATCGTGCAAGCTGCCCGAGTATCAGCTCGACTCCAAGATACCCGAAGGTCCCATCGCTGAGAAATGGACCAACTACAAGGCTCACCAGAAGCTCGTAAACCCCGCCAACAAGCGTCACCTCGACATCATCGTCGTGGGTACCGGCCTGGCCGGCGCATCGGCCGCCTCCACTCTGGGCGAGCTGGGCTTCAACGTGCTCAACTTCTGCATCCAGGACAGCCCCCGCCGCGCTCACTCCATCGCAGCCCAGGGCGGTATCAACGCTGCCAAAAACTATCAGAACGACGGCGACTCCATCTATCGCCTCTTCTACGACACCGTAAAGGGCGGTGACTTCCGCTCCCGCGAGGCCAACGTATACCGCCTGGCCGAGGTGTCAAACAATATCATCGACCAGTGTGTCGAGCAGGGCGTGCCCTTTGCCCGCGAGTACGGTGGCCTGCTGGCCAACCGCTCCTTCGGCGGCGCCCAGGTGAGCCGCACATTCTACGCCAAGGGTCAGACCGGCCAGCAGCTCCTGCTGGGCGCTTACGCCTCGCTCAACCGCCAGATCGAGAAGGGTAAGGTACAGACCTTCGTGCGCCGCGAGATGCTCGACGTCGTAATCATCGACGGCCGCGCCCGCGGTATCATCGTGCGCAACCTCATCACCGGCGAGATCGAGCGCTACGCCGCCCACGCCGTGGTACTCGCCACCGGCGGCTACGGCCGTGCATTCTTCCTGAGCACCAACGCCATGGGCTGCAACGGCTCCGCCGCCGTGCAGGCCTTCCGCAAAGGCGCTTACCTGGCCAACCTCGCCTTCACCCAGATCCACCCCACCTGTATCCCCGTACACGGCGAGGACCAGAGCAAGCTCACCCTCATGAGCGAGTCGCTCCGCAACGACGGCCGCATCTGGGTGCCCAAGAAGAAAGAAGACGCCGAGGCCATCCGTGCCGGCAAGAAAAAGCCCACCGATATCCCCGACGAAGACCGCGACTTCTACCTGGAGCGCCGTTACCCCGCCTTCGGTAACCTCTGCCCCCGCGACATCGCATCCCGCGCCGCCAAGGAGCGCTGCGACGCCGGCTACGGCGTAGGTACCGGCAACGCCGTATACCTCGACTTCAAGTACGCCATCGAGCGTGACGGCCTCAAGGCCATCGCCGACCGCTACGGCAACCTCTTCGACATGTACCAGATGATCAGCGACGACAATCCCTACGAGACGCCGATGATGATCTTCCCCGCCTCACACTACACCATGGGCGGCATCTGGGTCGACTACGAGCTGCAGACCTCCATCAAGGGTCTCTTTGCCATCGGCGAGTGCAACTTCTCAGACCACGGCGCCAACCGCCTCGGCGCATCTGCCCTCATGCAGGGCCTGGCCGACGGCTACTTCGTGCTGCCCTACACCATGCAGAATTACCTCAGCGACCAGATCAAGGTACCCCGCTTCTCGACCGACGCCCCCGAGTTTGACGCCGCCGAGAAGGGCGTGCGCGACCGCATCGCCAAGCTCATGGCCATCAAGGGCACCAAGAGCCCCGACGAGATACACAAGCGTCTGGGCCACGTGATGTGGAACCTCGTCGGCATGGGCCGCACCCTGCAGAGCCTCGTGAAGGCTGTCGACGAGATTGAGGAAGTACGCAAGGAATTCTACTCCGACCTGCGCATCGTGGGCCGTGCCGACGACCTCAACCAGGAGCTCGAGAAGGCCCTCCGCCTCGAAGACTTCCTCGTGATCGCCCGCATGATGGCTATCGACGCCCTCAACCGCAACGAGTCCTGCGGCGCACACTTCCGCGAGGAGTACCAGACCCCCGACGGCGAGGCAGCCCGCCGCGACGACGAGTACATGTACGTTAGCTGCTGGAAATACACCGGCGACGACGAGAAACCCATCCTTATCAAGGAGCCGCTGCACTACGAGGCCATCAAGGTGCAGACCCGTAACTACAAGTCCTGACCCTCTCACCAGCAAGCAAAACAATGGAAACCACTATAAGCGTAAACCTCAAGATCTGGCGTCAGCGCGGCCCCAAAGAGAAGGGCGGCTTCGTCAACTATCATCTCGACAACGTAAGCACCGGCAGCTCCTTCCTGGAGATGCTCGACATGCTCAACCAGCGCCTGGTAGAGCAGGGCGAGGAGCCTGTGGTATTTGACAGCGACTGCCGCGAAGGTATCTGCGGCATGTGCTCCCTGTACATCAACGGCCATCCCCACGGCCCCGTGCAGGGCATCACCACCTGCCAGCTCCACATGCGCAAATTCCACGACGGCCAGACCATCACCATCGAGCCCTGGCGCTCGGCCGCATTCCCCGTGATACGCGACCTGATGGTAGACCGCACCGCCTTCGACAAAATCCAGCAGGCCGGCGGCTACGTGTCGTTCAACTGCGGCGGCGCCCCCGACGCCAACGCCACCCCCATCTCCAAGGAGATAGCCGACACCGCCATGGACTCCGCCACCTGCATCGGTTGCGGCGCCTGCGTGGCTGCCTGCAAAAACGGCTCGGCCATGCTCTTCGTATCGGCCAAGGTAAGCCAGTTTGCCCTCCTGCCCCAGGGCCAGCCCGAGCGCAAGCGTCGCGCCCGCGCCATGGTCGCCAAGATGGACGAGCTCGGCTTTGGCAACTGCACCAACACCGGCGCCTGCGCCGCCGAGTGCCCCAAGAGCATACCTCTGAGCAACATCGCCCGCCTCAACCGCGAGTTTATCAACGCCAAGTGCGCCGAGTAAACCCGCCCGCCCCATAGCCGCAGCGGCCGCATCCCCCCCCCGGGATGCGGCCGCTGTCATTTCCGGCACTTTTGTGCTGAAAAATTTGTAAAACCGGCAAGTATACCATATCTTTGCCACATCCCGGCCGGCGCATGCAAGATGCCGGGGTATTAAATAGAAAGCGTTTACTCGACGCTCTTTCTTGACTCGTTGGAACTTCGCAAACTTCTTCGGTTACCGCAGTGGGCCGCGGAGACTGATATTATTTGCCGTATGGACAATACCATTGCATACCGCGACTGGGTGGGCCGGGTGACAGCATATCTTGCCGAGGTCTGCCCGGTGATGGGCTGTACCGGCGTTACCATGCAGTCGCGCCCGGTGCTCGACCGCAGGCCCGACGTTCTGCTGCTTGGGTATAATCCCGCCGAAAACTTCCCATACAATCCGGAAACCGGCATCGACGTGCGACGCTTTTTCGAGGGCAACCCATATTTTTACAAAGATGGTGAGCGCCGCAATTGGCGCATATGGACCAAGCTCTACGATGCCATGGTAGATGTCGACTACACCGAGCCGATGGAAGACAGCAATTTCGTGTTTATGAACGCCGTATATTTCGGCTCCCAATCCATCGCGCAGTTTGAGCGCTTACCCGGCGCCGCCGATGCAATAGGCCGCTGTCTTGATTTCACCCGCGAGGTGATACAAGACATCTTCAAGCCCCGGTGTGTGATATGCCTCTCCATCCCCAATTGTTTTAATTATCTTGACCGCAGATTTCACTTTTCCGGCCGCATGACGCTCGTGCCCGAGCGTATGCGCCAGGGTGTACACATCGTGTCGCGACACGCCGTGACCAAGGCCGACTGGGAGGGCATCCCCGTGTATGGCATACCCCATCCGTCGGGCTGCGTCGACAAAAACTCCTGGGGCGCCATCGCCCAGTATCTGAAAGATGAATTGACCAACCCAAATATCTTATACACATGAAGTACCCGACGCTACCCGTCTACTGGTGGCTTCTCGCGGTGCCGGTCGTAATCTCTTGACGAAGACGACTTCAATCCGGTGTATGAAGACTCGCGCCTGCACATCACCGCCGGCAGCCTCATGTGGAAGAGCGGCGGCAAACAGCACGTGCTGCCCATGCAGGAGGTCGAGGCCAAGGTTACAGCCGAAGGCTGGGGCATGACCGTATACCACACCACCAGGCGCGACACCACCGAGTATGAGTTTGCCCGCCGCATGTGGCTGATACCCGCTGCGATAATCAACCGCCTGGCCGACACTGCCATGCATCAGACGCAGCAGGCCAAGGACGACGACAGCGGCTTCACCCCCATGTCGGTGTCTGATACGGTGGCCAGTGGCAAGGTCTGCTACTACACCTGCCAGGTCGAGTATGTGCAGAAGGTAGTGGACGACGAGGGCGACTTCAGATGCGTAGGCCATCAGAAGCCGTGCACGGTGTATGTTCTTTAACAAGACGCTGGAGTTTGTCAGCGCAGACTCACACGCCGGCATCAACCTGCGCGATATCCTGTCGTGCGACCTCAATACCTACGAGGACATACTGCGCATCGTGCGGCGCAACTACGCCACCGCGCTTGGATTCAAAGGCGATGTGGCGATGCTGCGCAAGGCGATACTCTATGCCCGGGGCCAACTGAAGTAAGCCGCTTCGTCATGTCCAAGACGCTTTTGCTCATCTGCGGGCTTGTGGTGGCAATACCCCTCTCGGTGGTATGTGCGCTTTACACCTGGAAGACATATCCTTTGAAAATGTCGCGCTCGCAGAGATACCGTACCAGCCGGTGGGACTATGTGAAAAACCGCATCATCGGCACCCTGGCCGCATTCATCGCCCCGCTGTTTCTCTTCCTCCTCATCTACAGCGCCTGGTAGCCCCATAGCCGCAGCGGCCGCATCCCCCCCCGATGCGGCCGCTGTCATTTATTTGCGGGTTTTGCCGGGGAGTCAGGGCTTGGCGAGGTCGGCGATGGCCTCGGGGGTGAGGCCGCGGGAGGCGAGGAGGTCGGCGGGGCGGTAGCGGTCGGCGAAGGCGGCGGGCAGGCCGAGTACGCGCACCTCGGGGGCGTCTTTGCCGGCGGCGAGGGCGGCGGCCACTTTCTGGCCGAAGCCGCCCTCGACGGAGTTGTCTTCGAGGGTGATGACGAGGCGGCAGAGGCGCAGCGACTCTATGGCGGCGGGGTCGAGGGTGTCGACGCGGCGCGGATTGTATACGGCGGCGTCGATGCCGTGCTGCGAGGCCATCAGGGCGGCGGCGTCGAGCGCCAGGGGCAGGAATGAGCCTGCGCCGACGATGGCCACGTCGCCTGCGCCGGGGCGCACGGTCTCCCACCCGGTGCGAGAGTAGTCGCGGGCGTAGTCGCCGGGGCGGCTCACGATGGCGCCGCCGGGCACGCGCACGGCCGTGGGGCCGGTGGCGTGGTCGATAGCCCAGTCGAGCATGGCGAGGTATTCCTCGCGGCAGGTGGGCTCGAGAAAGCACATGCCGGGGATGTTGGCGACCATGGGCACGTCGAAAAATCCCAGGTGTGTGGCGTCGGTCATGCCCCACACGCCGCCGTAGAAGATGTTGAATACGGCGTGGCCGTTGATGCAGCAGTCTTGCGAGAGCTGGTCGTAGGCGCGCTGAAGGAAGGTGGCGCACACGCCGAATACGGGCCGCGCGCCGCCCTTGGCCAGGCCCGAGCTCATGCTCACTGCCTGCTCCTCGGCGATGCCGACGTCGACAAACTGCCGCCCGGCGCGCTCGCGGCGTGCGGGCGTGAAGCCTATGGCGCCGGGGGTGCCGGCGGTGATGGTGACCATGGCGGGGTCGGCTGCCATGCGCTCTATCATGTGCTCGGCAAAGATGTCGGTATAGCCCTCGGGGGCGGCGGGGGAGTCGCCGGTGGCGCGGTCAAAGGGGCCGCTGTAGTGGAAGCGCTCCTTATTGCGCTCGGCCGGGGCGTATCCCTCGCCTTTCATGGTGTTGAGGTGCACCACGACCGGTCGCCCGGCGTCTTTGACATACTCAAATGCCTCGATGAGCGAGGCCAGGTCGTTGCCGTAGGGCACGTACACGTAGTCGTATCCGAGCGAGCGGAAGATGTTGCGCGGGGCGGTGCCGTTGCTCTCGCGCAGGGCGCGCAGGTCGTCGTAGAGGCCGCCGTGGTTGGGGGCGATAGACATCTGGTTGTCGTTGACCACCACGATGAAGTTGGAGTGCAGCTCGGCGGCGTAGTCGAGCGCCTCAAATGCCTGGCCGCCGCTGAGCGAGCCGTCGCCGATGACGGCCACCACGCGCTCGTGGCCGCCGCGCAGGTCGCGGGCCAGCGCCAGGCCCGAGGCCAGACTCACCGAGGTGGACGTGTGGCCGATGGAGAAGAGGTCGTATGGGCTCTCGGCAGGATTGGTGTAGCCGGTGACCTCGGCGTAGCGCGTCGGGTCGGCAAAGGCGGCGATGCGGCCGGTGAGCATCTTGTGGACGTATGTCTGGTGGGATACGTCGAAGACTATCTTGTCGCGAGGCGTGTCAAATACGTAGTGGAGCGCCACGGTGGGCTCGAGGAAGCCCAGGTTGGGGCCGGCGTGGCCGCCGCGGGCCGAGAGTTTGCTCAGGAGTATGTCGCGCAGCTCGGCGCAGAGCGGGCGCAGCTCGGCAATCGACAGCGAGCGTATGTCGGCGGGAGAGGTGATATCAGTAGCTTTCATAAGAGTAAAAACGTCATTGTTCGGTGTAAAGTTGCAGCAGGTCGGCCGGGCTGCACGGCTCGTCGTCGGGGCGCAGACCGGCCAGGCGGGCCAGGCGTCCGATGAGCTGCGCCGGGGTATAGCGGGCGCGCAGGCTGTCCATCGCCTCAGAGGAGTCGCGCTTGGAGAGGCGGCGGCCGTCGGGGGCGCAGAGCAGCGGGAAGTGGCTCCACTCGGGCGGCTCGGCGCCCAGCAGCCGGTAGAGATATATCTGGCGGGCCACGGAGTCGAGCAAATCCTCGCCGCGCACCACCTCGGTGACGCCCATGAGCGCGTCGTCGACCACCACGGCCAGCTGATATGCCCAGGCGCCGTCGGCGCGGCGCAGCACGATATCGCCGCAGTCGCGGGCGAGCACCGAGCGGCGTGGCCCGCAGCGGCGGTCGGTAAAGGTTATCTCGCCGGCGGAGTCGACCGCAAGCCTCACGGCGCAGGGGCGGGTCGGCTCGTGCCAGGGCGCCGGCATCACGGCCGGGCGGCATGTGCCGGGGTATATCACAGTGCCGTCGGAGGCATGGGGCGCCTGGGTGGCGCGCAGCTCGGCGCGGGTGCATGTGCAGGGGTAGCAGAGGCCCGTGGCCTTGAGCCGCTCCAGCGCCGCCTCGTATATGTCGCTGCGCTCGCTCTGGCAGTAGGGGCCTGAGGGGCCGATGCCGTCGACGCCGCCCTCGTCCCAGTCCAGGCCGAGCCAATGCAGGTCGTCTTCAAGCAGGCGGGCATACTCGCGGCGGCAGCGCTGCGGGTCGAGGTCCTCGATGCGCAGCAGCCACTCTCCGCCGCGGCTCTTGGCCGAGAGCCATGAGAGCAGGGCGGCCATGGCGTTGCCAAGGTGCATGCGCCCCGAGGGCGACGGGGCAAATCGCCCCTTTACCCGGCCCTCGCTCATAGCATCGACATGGCCTTTTTCACGGCCGCCTCGATGGTGAGGGTGGGGTCGTCGGCATAGAGCTTGTCGACGGCCTTGCGGCTGGCCGGGCGCGGGAAGCCTAAGATTACCAGCGCCTCGACAGCCTCGTCGGCCGCGGCCGATGTCGGGCGCGCGGGCCGTGCGGCCGAGCCTGCAGCGGCCTCGGCAAGCCCCGCCGTGCGCAGCTTGTCGCGCAGGTCGACTATGATGCGGTCGGCGGTCTTGGCGCCGATGCCCTTCACAGCCTTGAGGCGCTTGGCGTCGCCGGCGGCGATTACCGCCCCCAGCTCGGTGGCCGGTATGGCCGAGAGGATGAGCCGTGCCGAGCCGGCGCCCACGCCCGACACCCCGATGAGGGCGCGGAAGAGCTCGCGCTCGGCCTCGTCGAGAAAGCCGTAGAGCACCCAGGCATCGTCGCGCACCGACTCATGCACCAGCAGGCGCACCTCGCCCGCGCCCTCCAGGCGCGAGAACGTCGGCAGAGTGATATTGAGCAGATATCCCACGCCGCCCGCGGTCTCGACCACGGCGGCGGCAGGGTTAAGCGAGGCCAGGCGGCCCGATATGGATTCAATCATTGCAGTGATATTCGATAAGCCCCGGCATGGAGGCAGGGGCGAGTTTGTTGACCGCGACCCCGAAAGCATCGGCCGCGTCGCCGAGCACCTTGCGGCAGCGCACGGCCGTGCGGCCCACCACGCTGATGCCCGCCGAATAGTCGTAGCGGGCCACATTGCGCTCAAAAAAACTCATAAATCCGTCGTACACCAGGCGGTATACATACTCGCAGTCGAGATGGTCGCTCAGAAACTCCGAGTATCCCGCCAGTGTGCGCGAGGGCATCGTGCCCGAGTATACAGCGTCGAGCAGCATCTCGGGCGACACGCTGAAATGCTCGAAAAAGAGCTGCGACAGCCCCTCGGGTGCCAGGCCCTTGAGCACATCGGCCACAAAGCGCTTGCCCTGGTAGGCTCCCGAGCCTTCGTCGCCAAGGATATAGCCCAGCGGCGGCACATTGCGGGTGATTTCAGAGCCGTCGTAGGTACACGAGTTGGAGCCGGTGCCCAGGATACACGCCAGCCCGGGCCGGCGTACCAGCAGGCCGCGCGCCGCGCCCAGCAAGTCGCTCTCGACTGTCACCGGCGTGCGAAACTGTGCCACCAGGCTGCCGGCCATCACCTTTTTCTTCTCCACCCCGGCGCAGCCTGCGCCATAGAAATGCACGTGCTCCCAGCGGTGGCGGAAAAATGCCTCCGGCAGCTCCAGGCGTATAATGTGCGACAGATCGCGCCGGCTTTGGAAATAAGGATTGAGACCCGTGGTGAACGCATGCTCGACGATGCGCTCCCCGTCGACCAGCACCCACTCGGTGCGTGTAGTGCTGCTGTCGGCGATTACCTTCATAGTCAGGACAAGATTAGTGATGTGCAAATTTACTAATAAGTCGCCATCCCCGCCAAATTTATTTGATATTCCGCGCCCGCGCCATCCTCATAGTCTATCTTCGAGAAGCCAAGTTGCCGTATAAATTTGCCTCTTGAGGATGTGAGTGTCGGAGACACGATGTTGTGATTAACCCCGGGCGCAGCCCGGGGTTATTCGATGCATATATATGCGTCTCGGAGAGATGCTTATGCCTTGTGACGCCCTGTTGTCAAGCACCTCTCCGAGGCGCAACATCGGCGGGAGCCGTCTTACCCCGGGCTGCGCCCGGGGTTAATCACAACATCGTGCCTCCGGCACTCCTCTCACTGCCGAATAGACCGCGCAGGTTACAAATCTGCGTGGACTATTGGGGGGGGACTATCGGGGGAGGCGAAGCGATGGCCCGCGGAGCGGGCCGCAGGCAGTAGGCACGTGCAAGGCGATAGCCGCAGCGCGTGTATTTAGCGATAGTCTTCCATGCTTGAGCTGCGTAGCTGCGACACTGCCGAGGTGTCGCAGCTACGCAGCTGTGCGAGGATACAATGGCAATAAACACGCGCTGCGGCTATCGCCTTGCACGTGCCTACTGCCTGTCGCCTGCTACGCAGGCTTGACTCTATCAACAATCCACTCCCACGGCTACTTCTGCCGAATAGCCTGCGCAGGTTACAGACCTGTGCAGGCTATGACATTATTATAAGGAGTGTCGGAGACACGATGTAGTGGTTAACCCCGGGTGCAGCCCGGGGTGAGTCGGTGCATATATATGCGTCTCGGAGAGATGCTTATGCCTTGTGACGCCCTGATGTCAAGCACCTCTCCGAGGCGCAACATCGGCGGGAGCCGTCTTACCCCGGGCTGCGCCCGGGGTTAACCACAACCTCGTGCCTCCGGCACTCCTCTCACGGCCGAATAGACCTCGCAGGTTACAAACCTGCGAGGTCTATCGTGGGGTGGCGTGGACTATCGTGGCGTGGACTATCGTGGCGTGGACTATCGTGGCGTGGACTATCGTGGGGTGGACTATCGGGGGATGCGGGCTATCGGGGGAGGGGGACTGTCGCAAGGTTGTATCTGCGCGGGGGATGGGCGGAAATGCGGAGCCCGGGCTTTCACAAGTCCGGGCTCCTGTCTTGTACAATTTTGTGATTCGCAGTAAGGGCTTCGTCGTTCACACTTTACTCGGCCCGTTTATTTTTACAGGTCTACTTGATTAGCTGCTTGCGGCCGTTGACGATATAGAGTCCGGCGGGCAGTGTGTCGATGAGGGAGCGGTCGGCGGTGTCGAGGCGCTTGATGCCGAGCATGTCGTATACGACGTAGCGGTCGGCGGCGTCGGTGGCGACATCCTCAATGCCGGTGAGCACCTGCTTTGTAAATTGTTTCCAGCCGGTGGCAGCCTCGTACTGCTCTTTGGACTCGGTAGGCACGATGAGGTATGAGTTTTTATATGCATCGAGGCTGAAGCCTGAGCTGTTGAGGGTGGGCGGTGTGGTGTAGTTGCAAGCCACGTAGTGGGGCTGAGTGAAGCCGAAAGCGCCTTGGGCGATGGTGAGGGGTGTCACTTCGGCCTGTGCGGCGGGCCGGTTGTCGCCGCCAAATACATAGTCGCCGTCGATGATAAGCTCCTGGAGATTGACAAGGCGCGAGAAGGCGTTGAGACCGATGGAAGACACGGATGCCGGAATCACCAGTTTGCTGATGGTGCTTTTTTCTTCTTTGGTGGCGTCGAAAGCATACGCCCCGATGGTCGCGAGCGTGGCGGGCAAGGTCAGCTCAGAGAGGCTATGGCCTTGGAATGCGTTGTCGCCGATGGTGACGAGGCTCTCGCCCAGAGTAAGCGAGGTGATGGGGTTGGCGTTGAATGCCGATGCCTTGATTTCGGTGACATTGGCGGGAATCCCGACTTCGGTCAGGGCGCAATTCATGAAGGCCTGTACGCCGATTGACTTCAGCTCCGGGCAGCTGCTGAGATTGATGGCAGCGAGCTCTGAGCAGCTGTAGAAGGCCCTTTCGCCGATAGAGGTAAGGGCAGCGGGAAACTGTACCTCGGTGAGGGGGGTGTAGCTGAATGCGGAGGTGCCTATAGTGGTAAGGTCGGCGGGAAGCTCTACCTCGGTGAGGGCAGTGTAGGTGAATGCCGAGTTGGAAATCTGAGTGATTTGCGAGGGAATAGTGACTGACTTCAACGCGGTGCAGTAAGCGAAAGAGTTAGCGCCGATATTGGTATAGGATGCGTTGGCAGGCAGTACCACGCGCTTCAGAGTCGTGTTTTGGGAGGTGTTTTGGGCACCTATGATACTGGGGTTGCTCGACGTGCCGAGGGTAGTGACGGAGTTGGGAAGAATCAGCTCCGGCATCTTGGCGCCTTTGAATGCCGAGTAACCGATGGAGGTGAGTTTGCTGCCCTGGGCAAAGGTGATGCCCTCGCTGAGGTCGGAGTTTTGGAATGCCGTGCCGTCAATTTTGGTGACCGAGGCCGGAATTACGATTGATTTCAGGGCGCCGGTGCCCTCAAAAGCTCTGGAGCTGATCAGAGTCACTTTGCTGCCGAATTGTACCGATTTAAGCGCCGTGCAGTTTTGGAAGCAAGTCGTGGGGACTGCCGTAAGGCTCTCAGACAGAGTGATGGTCTCGAGGCTTGTGCATCCGGCAAACGCGCTGAGGCCCATCGTGGTGACATTCGGGCCAAACGTTACCTCTGTCAGCGCGGTGCAGCCCGAGAAGCAGCTCTGAGGCACTGTGGTGAGGAAGTAGGGCAGAGAGATGGTCTTAAGATTGGTCTTGTTGGCACAAAAACTTGTAGGGAGAGTGGTCAGAACGGAACCCTCGTCAAAAGTAAGGTCCTCGATGGGAGTGCCGGTGAAAGGACTGTGGGTAGTCCATGTCTTTACCAGCGGCGGGACAGTGAATGAGGTCAGCTTGGGATTGTTTTGAAAGGTCGCGAGATTGGTCAGTTGGCACCCCTTTGCAAACGTGATTTTCGCCAAGTTGGGGCAATCATTGATGCCTAATGAGGCGGTGTTAGGGGTGGTGACACCGGCCGGAATGGTGATTTCGCTGATGGCAGTGCCCGACAGGCTATTGTTGCCCAGGGTCGTGAGACTCTGCGGCAGGGTTATGGATGTCAGGCCGCTGCCCTGGAATGCGCTCGTACTTATATTCTTTACGCCCGCGGGGATGTCGATGGATTTGAGCGCTGTGCAGCCACGGAATGCATAGCTGGAGATGGTGCTCAGTTTGCTGCCTGTGGCAAAAGTCACAGTCTCAAGCGCTGAGCAGCCGTCAAAAGCATTTGAGCTGATGGTAGTGAGCGTAGACGGAAATACGACTTCCTTGAGGACGTTGTTATTTAAGAAGAAATTGGTGGGAACGGATGTGACTTTGGCCTCGATGGTCAGCTTGGTGATAGGGGCTGTGGCATTGGCAATCCTGATAGTCGGCTGTACTGTGTAAGTGATACCGTCTACCGTAAAGGTCGCCGGCATGGTCATCTCGCCTGCGGCATCGTCTGTAAAGGATGCGGCGGTAGCCTGAGTGCGGTTGGCGATGGTGTAGTTGATACCGTCGTAGGTGACGGGGTCTGCTGCGTAAGCGCCGGCAGTCGCGCAACATACCAGTGCAAGAGTGAGTAAGGATTTCTTCATAAATGGTACTGTGTATACTCGGATAGTTGTAGTTTGATGCGTTGCAATAGGAAATCCGCAAGGCTGACTCTGCGGAGATGCAAATATAGGTATTAAATTACCCCCCCCAACTTTTTAACGTGTGTTAACACGATTTAACTCGCGTAAATAGATTCATAACTCTCTTGCGACCGCATAATTGTGGCGGCTGTGGTGTACAAAGGCAGCGCGGCGACACCCCTGACAAGGGGTGTCGCCGCGCCGGCGGGATGGTGATGAGCGGGATTACTTCACGAGTACTTTGGTGCCGTCGGCTTTGAGGTAGATGCCGGCGGGCAGGCGGCCGGCGCTTACGCGCACGCCCTGGAGGTTGTAGAGCCCGGCGGGGGCGGCGTCGCCGGCGGTGATGTCGGTGATGCCTGCGGCGGCTGCGGTGGTGATGTCGATGGCGACGTTGCCCTCGACGGTGTATGTGAAGGAGCCGTCGGCGGCGGGGTCGAGAGTGGCGCCGGCCACGGACACTGCGAGCGGTGTCGAGGGGTCGGTGGGCTTGATGGTGAGCACGGTGCCGCTGAGCATGTCGATGCCTGCGGCGGGGCGCACGGCGGCGACGCCGTCGGCGGTGACTGCGGATTTACCGTCGGCCTCGGCCGATACGACGAGATTGACGGTGCAGCGGGTGGGCGGGGTGTCGACAAAGGTCTTGACGACGGAGCCGTCGGCCAGGGTCATCTCATACTTGATGCTGCCGGGGTAGGTGGGCTCGACGGCATCGGTGCCGAGGTATACGTAGGGTGTGAACGGGCCGCCATACTCCAGTGTGAAGGGGCATACCCAGGGGTCGAAGTCAAATACGCCCGTGGCGCCGTCGAGGGGGTAGGAGTTGCCGATGGCGTCGGTGAGCTTGATGTAGTCTTTGACCGCGTCGTAGTCGGCGATGACGATGGCGGCGCTCGAGGAGAGGTCGAGCTCGGCGGCGGTGACTTTGACGGCGTCGCCCTCCTGCAGCGAGCCTATCTGGAGCACTGCGGTCTTGAGGTCGGAGTCGGAGTAGATGTCTGAGGGGGCAAACTCACCGGCCTTGACGGTGCCGACGGCCGCATAGTCGAGGTAGTGGCCGGTGGCGGGCTTGAAGCTGAGGATGGGGGTGTCGCGGCGCAGGTCGACGGTGGCGGTGCCTGTGGCGGGGTCGAGCTGCACGATGTCGCCGTTGTAGTGCAGGCCGCGGTACACGATGACGTCGGGCGAGGCGAGCACGCTCACGCGGATGGTCGAGTAGCGGCGCACGGTGAAGTCCAGTGTGGTATTGTCGCTCACGGTGTGGCGCCAGGTGGAGCCGAAGTAGCCTGAGGTACCGTTGACGCTGAACGCGGTGACTTCCCAGTCTTGGGTATCGGCGCTGATGGTAAGCTCCGAGCCGGCCTTGGCCTTGAAGCTGTACTGGTTGCCGCTGACGGGGGTGCCGTCGACAAATACGTTGGTGATGAAGCGGTTGTCGGCATAGTCGCCGGTGACGTTGATGGTGACGTCGTAGTCGACATCGGGCCAGTTGGCCTGTATGTCGATGGTGTTGCCGTCGGCGACGGTGAGCACGGTGGTAAATGCTGCCGAGGTCACGTCTTTGCCCTGCTGGGTGATGCGGTAGATGGAGCCGTCTTCGCTGGAGGGGGAGATGTAGAATTTCGACTCCGTGGCGGGGTCAAACTTCACGGTATTGGAGCCGTCGGTGAGCTCGACAGGGTCGTTGCCGCGCTTGACGATCACCTTGGCGGCATCGTCGACGATGATGGTGGCGGTGGCGGTGCGGGCGTCGCCCAGGGGCGCAGTCTTGACAGTCCAGTAGGAGCCTTCGTCGGCTGAGCTTGCGCGGAAAGTGCAGTAGCCCTCGGGGTCGACGCGCTCGTCCCAGCTGGGGTCGTCTTCATAGTATACGGTCTCGATTTTGTTGCCGGGGGTGGGCTTGATGGTGATATAGGCCCATGTGCCGGGTACGTCTATATTATTGCGCCCTGTGACCAGGTCGGCGACTTTGTCGTCGCCTACGTAGGCTTCGCAGCGCGAGGCATTGTCGATCTCGAGGCCGATGGTGAAAGCGCGGGCGCTTACGGTCACAAGCACCAGCGCCATCAGGAGTAGAATTTTTTTCATTGGCTGAAGTTTGTATAAAGGTTTAAAACAAGTCAAGAGAGCAGACCCAGCGGGAAGACGGGCCCACTCTCTTAAACATCTGTCGACGGGATTAGTTGTCGATGCGGTCCACTTCGAGGGGCTGGCCGGTGATTTCGTGCCAGGGCAGACCCTGGCGGGCCACCTCGGCCAGGAAGGGATCGGGGTCAAACTCCTCGACGTTGCGCACACCCTTGAGCGTCCACTTGCCCGTGAGGAACATCATGGCGCCCGTCATGGCCGGCACGCCGGTGGTGTAGCTCACGGCCTGTGTGCCGGTCTCGCGGTATGCGGCCTCGTGGGAGCAATTGTTGTATATATAATATGTGAGGGGCTTGCCCTGCTTGTCGAGGCCCGAGATGCGGCAGCCGATGGATGTCTCGCCGTGGTAGTTGGCGCCCAGGTCCTGGGGGTTGGGCAGCACGGCCTTGAGGAACTGCAGGGGCACGATCTTGGTGCCCTGGTAGTCGATCTCGTCGATGCGGGCCATGCCGATGTCCTGTATCACACGCAGGTGGGTGAGGTACTCCTGGCCGAATGTCATCCAGAAGCGGGCGCGGCGTATGGTGGGATAGTTTTGCACGAGGCTCTCCAGCTCCTCGTGGTAGAGCAGATACGACTCACGCTCGCCGATGCCGGGGTATGTCAGGGGCTGGTGCACCTCCAGGGGGCCGGTGGTGACCCAGTTGCCGTCGCGGTAATAGCGGCCGTTCTGGGTGATTTCGCGGATGTTGATTTCGGGGTTGAAGTTGGTGGCGAATGCCTTGCCGTGGTTGCCGGCGTTGCAGTCGACGATGTCGAGATACTGCATCTCGCTGAAGTAGTGCTTGGCGGCGTAGGCCGTGAAGACGCCCGATACGCCCGGGTCGAATCCGCAGCCGAGGATGGCCGTCAGGCCGGCCTTCTCAAAGCGCTCGCGGTATGCCCACTGCCAGGAGTACTCAAAGTGGGCCTCGTCGCGGGGCTCGTAATTGGCCGTGTCGAGGTAGTTTACGCCGCACTCCAGGCAAGCGTCCATGATGGTGAGGTCCTGGTAGGGGAGAGCCACGTTGATTACCATGTCGGGGCGGTGGCGGCGGAAGAGCTCGCAGAGCTGCTCTACCGAGTCGGCATCGACCCGGTCGGCACTGAGGCGGGGGCTGCCGATGGCGTCGACCAGCGCCTGACACTTGGCGCGGTTGCGCGAGGCGATGACCACCTCGCTGAACACTTCGGGATTCTGGGCGCACTTGTGCGCCACCACGGTGCCGACTCCGCCGGCTCCGATGATGATGACTTTTGCCATTTAACGATTAGTAGTTATGGCCCTCCGGTGGCCGCGGCGGCCGAGGGCGATTACAGAGAAAGTGAAAAATCCGAGCAGGATATTGAAGATGACCGTGGCGCCCATCACCAGATTGGCAAAGGCGGCGGCCTCTATCGAGGGCAGCGCGTACAGGCCCAGGGCAAACATCACCGCCCACTGCCAGGGGCCGATGCCGCCGTTGGACGGCACACCCATCGACAGCGACGAGAGCACAAAGGTGACCAGCACCGCCACCGGGCCGGCCCCGAGAGCGACCCCGGCGGTAAACGGGAAGCTGAAAAACTCCACGTACATCGCCGCGAAGAAGCAGCCCCATATGGCCAGCGTGTACAGCAGCCAGCGGCCTTTGCCGGGCATGGTGACCACCACGGCAAAGCCCTGCCACAGCCGGGCGGCCACGCCGCGGGTACGCTCGACCCACCGCCACTCACGGCGATATGTCAGCACCCACCACACGCCCGCGGCCACCGCCGCCACGCCCGCCCACAGCCAGGGCGAGGCGAGCGCCCCGGCCACAGCCATGGCCGTGCCGCCGGTGAGGCGCATGTACTCCAGTATGTGGTGGCCGGCCAGCAGCAGGGCCACCATGGCGATGGCCAGCACCGAGAGCGTGTCGGCCAGGCGGTCGGCCACCATCGAGCCGAGCACGGTGGCAAACGACGCCTGCCCCCGCCGCGCGATGTAGCCCACGCGCCATATCTCGCCCAGGCGCGGCAACACCAGGTTTACGGCATAAGTGCCAAATATGCTGATGACCAGCGTGAAGAGCGGCACATCGATATCGAGCGCCCGCAGCTGTATGCGCCAGCGCAGGGCGCGCGCGACATGGGCCGCGCCCGTCAGTGCCATGCCGGCCACTATCCACCACGGGCGGCACTCGCTGCGGATGAGCTGCACCATGGTGTCGAAGTCGAAGTCGTGGAAAAGCAGCCAGCACAGCCCGGCGCTCACGGCGAGCGGCACCAGGTACTTGAGCACGATGGCGGCAAAAGATGGCTTATGGGTGGCAGTCTGCTTCATTTCCGGCGCAAAGATACGCAAAAGCCGAGAGCAATGCCAAATTTATTTGGGCATTGCCGAGGCGCCGGTATCTTCGACGCAAGTCAAAGATACGCAAAAAATGCGGATTGCGAGATATGTCGCCCGCGGGCGCGAGTGGCACGAAAAGCCAATTATTGGCCCGGGAGGCGCGAAATCACGATTTTTTTCTTACTTTTGCCGTATGAACGACTCAGACGAGCTTTATACCATCACCGTAGGGCGCTCATTCGGCGCCGGCGGCCGGGCCGTGGGCCGGCGACTGGCCGAGCGCCTCGGCATCGAGTATTACGACAAGGAGCTGCTCGTGCAGGCCGCCTCACACGCCGGCATGGACGCCGGCCTCTTTGAGCGCAACGACGAGCGCGCGCCCGGCTTCCTGGCCGGAGTGATGCCCATGAGCATGGGCTACAGCCCCCTGGCATGGTATGCCGGCCCGGGCGGCGCCGGCGGCGAGGCCGTGTACACGGCGCAGAGCGACTTCATACGCCACCTGGCCGACACCCGCTCCTGTGTCATCGTGGGCCGCACGGCCGACTATGTGCTGCGCGACCGCCGGCGGGTGCTCAACGTATTTCTCCACGCCCCCGAGGAGGCGTGTCTCGACCGCATCCTCAGCCGCCAGGACTGCGCCGACCGCGAGAAAGCCCGCTCACTGCTGCGCAAGACCAACCGCGCCCGCGCCGAGTTTTACAACTTCTACACCGACCGCACCTGGGGCGCCGCCCCCACCTATCATCTCACCATCGACTCATCGACCCTCACGGTCGACGAAATCGTGGATACAATTATCGACTTCCTGCATAAATTTCTGAAATGACACCCGACGATCTCAAGACGCTGCGTCAGGACCCCGACGGGCTGCTGACCTACGAGTACCTCGCCAATCATATAGAAGAGTGCGACGCCGACCTCGACACGCTCATGGAAAACCTCGTGCGCGTCGACCTCAACGGCCAGTTTCTGGCCTCGACCGCCCGCTATCTCCACGCCATCGACGCCAAGCGCTATGCCCCGCAGATAAAGATGCTGGTGGCCGCCACCATAGACAAAGACCGCGAGCACCGCTATCTGGGCGACATACTCACCGCCATCTACGGCACCGACTACGCCTCGCGCGCCGCCGAGCTCTCGGCCGCCGACGACAATTTCCGCCGCATATACAAGCGGCTCTTTCCCAAGCCCGACAGTCTATGAATCTCCTCCGCCTCCTGGGCATCTCCACCCCGGCCATAGCCATGTGCATGGCCGCTGCGGCCTGCGGCAACGCCCGCGCCGCCGACGAATCCACCTCCACACCCGCCAATCCCGCCACCGCCATGTCTACCGATACACTTCCCACCGATACCTCCTCGGCCACCGTCAAGGTCGAGACCACCGAGGGCGCCTTCACAGTGCTGCTCTACGGCGACACCCCCCGCCACCGCGACAACTTCCTCAAGCTCGTGCGCGAGGGATACTACGACGGCACCCTCTTCCACCGCGTCATACGCGACTTCATGATACAGGCCGGCGACCCCGACTCGCGCACAGCCGCCCCCGGCCAGCGCCTCGGCGCCGGCGGCCCCGGATACACCATCGAGGCCGAAATCATGTACCCGCGCCACTTCCACAAGCGCTACACGCTGGCCGCCGCCCGCCAGGGCGACCAGGTCAACCCCGAGAAGCGCTCGTCGGGCTCGCAATTCTACATCACCACCGGCCGCCGTATGCTCCCCGCCCAGCTCGACGCCATGGCCGGCCAGATGCGCGGCCGTCAGTTGCAGGAGACTTTCAACGGTCTCGTGCGCAGCCACATGTCTGAGATACAGCAGCTCCAGGCCAAGGGCGACACCGCCGCCCTCAACGCCCTGCAGCAGCAGCTCATCGCCCGGACCGAGGCCGCCGTGCCCGCCGATGCCGGCGCCATGCCCGCCGAGGTCAAGGAGGCATATGCCGCCACCGGCGGCGCGCCCCATCTCGACGGCGCCTACACCGTATTTGGCGAGGTGATTGCCGGCCAGGACGTCATCGACCGTATCGAGAAGGCTGAGACCGACCGCTCAGACCGCCCCGCCTCCGACATACGCATCATCAAGATGCAGGTGGTCGAATGATAGACCTGCGCAGATACACCCTGCCCAACGGCCTGCGGGTGGTGCACAACTACGACCCCGGTACGGTGATGCTGGCCGTCAACGTCGTATACCTCACCGGCGCCCGCGACGAGAGCCGCGACCTCACGGGCATCGCCCATCTTTTCGAGCATCTGATGTTTGGCGGCTCGGCGCATGTGCCGGCCTTCGACGCCGAGCTCGAGCGCGCCGGCGGCACTTCAAACGCCTGGACGTCGGCCGACTTCACATCGTTTTACGACGTGCTGCCCGCGGCCAATGCCGCCACCGCCATGCACCTCGAGAGCGACCGCATGATGGCCCTCAGCTTCAAGCCCGAGGCGCTGGAGACACAGCGGCGGGTGGTCATCGAGGAGTTTAAGCAGCAGTGTCTCAACCGCCCCTACGGCCGGCTCATGCACGAGCTGCGCGCGGCGCTCTACGCCCCTGAGCATCCATACTCGTGGCCCGTGATAGGCCTGGAGCCCGAGCACATCGCCCGCGTGACCGAGGCCGACGTGCGACGGTGGTTTTACAGTCATTACGGCCCCGACAATGCCGTGCTCGCTCTATCCGGGCCGGTGCCCTACGACGAGGGCCGGCGCCTGGTCGAGCATTGGTTTGGCGACATCGCGCCCATACATCCCGCCCCGCGGCACATGCCCGCGCCGGGCTTCCCCGCCGCGACACGCCGCATCGAGTACCGCGACCCGCGCATCAGCGCGCCCCTGCTCGCCATCGGCATCCCCATGGGCGGCTACGGCGCCGCCGACTATATCCCCTGCGACATCATCACCGACCTGCTCTCGGCCGGCCGCTCCGGCCGGCTGTACCGCCATGTGGTGGCCGGCGGCGACGGCACCGTCATCGAGGCCGACGCCTCCATCGTAGGCTCTGAGCACGATGGCTTCGTGATGATCACAGCCTGGACTGCCGATGCCTCCGAGGCCACCATGGCGCGCGCCGAGGAGCAGCTCATGGAGCAGATCGCCGCGCTGGGCCGCGAGCTGCCCGCTCACGACTACGAGCGCGCCCTCAACCGCTTTGAGTCGACATTTGCCCTGGGCAACTACGACCCGCTGTCGCGCGCATCAAATCTCGCCATGGCCGAGATACACGGCGAGGACATCAATGCCACTGTAGCGCGCCAGCGCGCCGCGGGCATCGATGCCGTGCGCGCCGTCGCAGCGGAGCTGGCCGCCCGGCCGCGCGTGGCCCTGCGCTACATCCCGTAGCTCGCGGGTTCACTCGCCTATGGCGGTGGCCACGATACGGCGCGGGCCGCCGCAGTCGCGGAACTCACACAGATATATACCCTGCCATGTGCCCAGATTGAGGCGCCCGTCGGTGACGGGCAGCGTGAGCGACGGGCCCACCAGCACCGACTTTGCGTGTGCCGGCATATCGTCGGGGCCCTCGTCGGTGTGCAGGTACAGGGGCGCGCCCTCGGGCACGAGCCGGTCAAATATGGCCCGCAGGTCGCGGCGCACGTCGGGGTCGGCGTTTTCGTTGAGCGCCAGGGCGGCTGAGGTATGCTTTATGAGCAGGTGCAGCAGCCCGCGGCGGGGCAGCGCCGGCAGCCGGCGGGTGATGTCGCCCGTGATGAGATGGATGCCCCGCGGCCTCTGCTCCAGGGTGATTTCGGTCTGGACAGTCATGCAAAAGAGATAAGCTCGATGTCAAATATAAGGGTGGAGCCGCCGGGGATGCCCGGCTGGTTGAGCCGCCCGTATGCCTGCTCGGCCGGGATATATACCTCCCAGCGGTCGCCGGGGCGCATCGCCGTGAGCGCCACCGTCCAGCCCGGGATGAGGTCGCGCAGGCGGAATGCCGGCGCCACGCCCGAGCGGCTCGAGTCGAAAGTCTTGCCTCCGATGGTCTTGCCGGTGTAATGCACCGTGACGACACTGCCGCGCGACGGACATGCCCCGCCGGGGCGTCCGCGGCGCAATACCTTGTAATAAACGCCCCTGTCGAGGGGCTCGACGCCCGGCTCGGCGGCCTTGTCGGCCAGCCAGCGGCGGTTGCGCTCGATGTACTCCTGTTTTGCCATACGCAAAAGTAATCATTTTTTGCATTTTAAGCAGATGGCTTGCGGAGTCGCGATTTGTTTGTATCTTTGCAAGTAAGTAAGACTCATTATGTCGATATTACAGCCCAATCAGACTTTTGACTCATATGCGGTGGACACGCTCATCAAGGATGGCGAGTACAACGAGACCTACCGCGTGCGCTCAACCCGGGGCGAGCCTCTCTTCATGAAGCTCTACGACCCCAAGCGCCTGCCCTCGCGCGCCGTGGCCGACGACGGCACCGTCGTCGAGGTGGCTCTCTGCCGCGGTCTCGACCACCCCAATGTACTAAGATATATCGCCGACGGTGTGTATACAGCCCCCGACGGTGTGAAATACCCCTATATCATCACCAACTACTTCTCGGGGCGTCTGCTCTCCGAGGTGATAGCCGACAGTCTGCTCGACGCCGACCGCGCCGCCGCCATATACCGCGAGGTGCTCGCCGGCCTGGCATACCTGCACTCGCGCGGCCTGGTACACAATGATATCACCCCGCGCAACGTGATGTACGACCCCGAGAGCGGCCGCGTGCAGCTCATCGACATGGGCCATATGGCCCACGCCGGCACCAAGGAGCGCCACTACATCACCTCCGACCTCTCGCCCTGGTACCGCTCGCCCGAGAGCATGCGCGGCCTCAACGACCCCGCCGGCGACGTGTTTGCGGCCTCGGCCGTGGCATACGCCCTGCTCGCCGGTCATGCCCCCTGGGAGAAGCCTCTGGCGGAGCGCGGCGAGCGCGAGGATCTCGACGACTACGAAAACCGCATCAAGACCACCGTACACGTGACCCGCAAGACCGCCCTGCCCACCGACGGCATCGCCGCCGAGCCATGGCTCATCTCCACCATAGCCTCTGCGCTCGTGGTCAAGGGCACGCGCCCCGGCATCGACGCCCTGCTCGCAGCCCTGGAGCAGCAGTCGGCTCCCGCCGCGGATACTCCCGCCGGCAAGACACCCGCCGACAAGGACAAGACCGCCGACGACGGCCGCCCCGGCTGTATGCGCCAGAAGACCGCCGAGCCCGCCGCCAAGCCTGACGGAGAGCCGGTCGCCGTCAAGAAAGGCAATGGCTTTGCCGACGTGGCCGGTATGGACGAGCTGAAAGACCTGCTCCAGAAAAAAGTGCTCTTCATCCTCAAAGACAAGGAGAAGGCCGCCCGATACCGCCTCACCCCGCCCAACGGCATGCTCCTCTACGGCCCTCCCGGCTGCGGCAAGACATATTTTGCCGAGAAGTTTGCCGAGGAGTCGGGCTTCAACTACAAGTTTATCAAGGCATCTGACCTCGGCTCCATCTATGTGCACGGCGGCCAGGGCAAGATAGCCGAGCTCTTTGACAAAGCCCGCCGGAAGGCTCCCATCATCATATGCTTCGACGAGTTTGACGCCATGGTGCCCGACCGCTCCTCGCGCTCGGCCGAGCACATCTCCGGCGAGGTCAACGAGTTTCTGAGCCAGCTCAACAACTGCGCCAAAGACGGCATCTTCGTGATCGGCACCACCAACCAGCCCGAGATGATAGACCCTGCCGTGCTGCGCAAGGGCCGCATCGACATATCGGTGTACATCCCCGCGCCCGACAAGCAGACCCGCAAGCTCATGTTTGACCTCTATCTCAAGGGTCGCCCCGTCGATACGGTCGACACCGAGCAGCTCGCCGACATGACCGACAAGTATGTCGCCTCCGACATCGCCTTCATAGTCAACGATGCCGCCATGATAGCCGCCTTCCGCGACGAGCCCATCACGCAGGACGGCCTCATCAACTCCATCAAGACCACCCGCCCCTCGCTCAACGACAAGCTCCTCGACGGCTACGAGCGTACCCGCCGCAAGCTCGAGAATACCTCCGGCGCAGAGCCCCGCGCCCGGGTGGGATTTGTGCAGTATCAGTAACATACCCAATATCAACCAACCCCCCCCATCAATCCCCCACACCATGGATATCTACAAAAACTGGCTCGCCGAAAACGGCATCAAGTTTGAGGAGAAAGATTACGGCCTGACCTTCAAGTATCAGGGCGGCTACTTCATCATCGGCAACAACAGCAAGGACCTCCAATACTTCAATATCGTGATGCCCGGCATCTTCGACTTCGCCGACAATCCCGAGATGCCCCGCATCAAGGTGCTCGAGGCCCTCAACAAAATCAACGCCCAGTACAAGGTCGTCAAGGCCGTGTGCGACGACGAGGATTGCTGGCTCACCACCGAGATCTTCATCGACTCCACCCCCGACGTCGAGGACTACATGGAGCGTCTGCTCAACATCTGCCACCAGGCTCGCCTGGAGTTCTTCCAGTTCCTGAAAGACTGAAGCGATGCTTGATTCATGATTCATGATGCATGATTCATGATGCATGATGTGCGGGCCGGCAACCTTACGGTAGCCGGCCCGCGCCGCATCATGCTGCGACAAGACATATCATGCTGCGACATGTCGCAGCATGCATCATGCATCATGCATCATGAATCATGCATCAAGCATCATGATTGCGGGATTGCAAAAAAAATTGTAACTTTGGCCGAAAATCATTGACAAAAATCTATGGAACCTCTCCTCGGCACTCCCGTGTTGCCCGCTTCATCGTCGAGCGTGCTCGACAGGCTGCGCTATCTGCTTGAGCTGTCGCGCCGCACACAGGCACAGTTCAGCCGCCTTGTGGGCGTCGACCCGTCTACCCTGTCGAAGATTCTCTCGGAGAATTTCAAGATTACCGACGCCTTTATCAATAAGGTGGTGGTAAATCTCGGCGTGTCCAAGTCGTGGCTCGTCGAGGGCTGCGGCGTGCCTTTTCCCAAGCACTCCGAGCCTGCCCGGGTGGAGGTGGAGGAGCTGGATGTGGTGCAGCGCCCTGCCGGCGCGCCGGTATACGATATCGATGTCACGGCCGGCGTCACTCCGCTGAGCCAGCTCTTTACCCGCGACCGTATCATCGGCTATATGGATATCCCCGATATCGACCCGCGCTACCCCATAGTGAGGGTCGACGGCGACAGCATGAAGCCCGAGGTGCCCGACGGCTCGCTGATCTCGATACGCGAGATTTCCGACGCCACCGTCATCGCCTGGGGCGCCACCTATGTGGTGCAGCTGGCCGACTACCGTATGGTCAAGGTGATACGCCGCCATACCGACCCCGCCAAGATTATCCTCCACAGTGTCAATCCCGAGTACGACGATATGGAGGTCGACCGCACCAAGGTGCTCAAGCTGTACCTCGTGATGAAGGTCGTCACCAGCAAGACTCTGGCATGAGCCGCGTGCGTATAGCCGATACGGTGTTGCCACCCGCCCTGGTGGCCGGCGTGCTCGAGGCCGGCTGCGACGAGGCCGGCCGCGGCTGCCTGGCCGGCCCGGTGGTGGCCGCCGCCGTAATCTTGCCCGAGGGCTATTGCCGCCCGGGTATCGTCGACTCCAAGAAGCTCTCGGAGGCGCGTCGCGAGGAGCTGCGGGCCATCATCATGGAAGAGGCCGTCGCCTGGGCTGTCGGTATCTGCACGCCGGCCGAGATCGACGAGCTCAACATACTGCGCGCGTCCATCACGGCCATGCACCGCGCCGTCGACGCGCTGGCCGTGCGGCCCGGCGCCCTGGCTGTCGACGGCAACCGCTTCATACCCTATCCCGGCATCGCCCATACCACCGTGGTCAAGGGCGACGCCCGCCTGGCCGACATCGCCGCCGCCTCGATTATCGCCAAGACCACCCGCGACCATATCATGGCTGAGCTTCACGCGAGGTATCCCCAGTATGGCTGGGATGTCAACAAGGGCTATCCCACGGCCGCCCACCGCGCCGCCATCGCCGCCCACGGTCCCTCGCCCGAGCATCGCATGAGCTTCCGCCTGGGATGAGCCGCCGCCGGGCACAACATTTCCCTACCAAAGACGTTTAACTATCAAGACAATACATATCTGACTTATGGAACAGCAAGAATTTGACCGCCTGAGCTATGCCTTAGGGCTCAGCATGGGCAACAATTTCCGCGCCTCCGGCATCGACAAAATCTCCGTACAGGACTTTGCCGACGGCGTGGCCGCCGTGTTTTACGGCGCACAGCCCAAGATGACATACGACGAGGCCAAGGCCGAGATACAGCGCTACTTCACCGAGCTTGAGGCCAAGCAGCAGGAGGCCGCCAAGGTGGCCGGCGAGGCCAATGCCAAGGCCGGCCGCGACTTCCTCGACGCCAACGGCAAGCGCGACGAGGTAAAGACCACTCCCTCGGGTCTGCAATACGAGGTGATCAAGCAGGGCGACGGCCCCACTCCCGCAGCCGACGACCGTGTGGTGGTACACTACACCGGCCGCCTCATCGACGGCACCGTGTTTGACTCCAGCGAGGAGCGCGGCGAGCCCGCCACCTTCGGCGTGACTCAGGTGATACCCGGCTGGGTCGAGGCTCTGCAGATGATGCAGGCCGGCTCGCAGTGGCGCCTGTACATCCCCTCGCAGCTCGCCTACGGCCCCCAGGGCGCGGGCGGCATGATCGGCCCCAACCAGACCCTCATCTTCGACGTGACCCTGCTGGAGGTAGTGGGCAAGTGAGCGCGGCCATGAAGCGTCTGATACTGGCGCCGGCGCTGGTGCTCGCAGTGGCCGGCGCCGTAGGCGCGCCCGCCGGCGGTACGCCCTCGGCCGGCGCGGTCGACTCGGTGTCGCGCGCCGTGGGTACCGTATTCGGCTCATACGTGCGCAACTCGCTGCAGAGCCTCACCCTGATGGGTGTCGAGGTAGACCATGCCACATTCATCGCCGCCCTCGACAGCGCCGTGCAGGGCCGCCACGGTATCTTTGACCCGCAGAGCGCCGACCGCTATCTGGCCGAGTACATCGACGCGCGCCGCGCGCCGATGCGCGTCGACACGCTGAGTGTGGCCTCGCAGCAGGCGTGGCTCGACTCGATGGCGGCGCTCCCGGGCGCCATCCGGCGCCCCGACGGGCTGGTGTTTATCGTGGAGCGCGAGGGAGAGGGCGCCATGCCTGCCGACTCCTCGCAGGTCGAGATAATGTATACGGGACGGTTTTACGACGGTGTGGAGTTTGACCGCACCGACAGCCCGGTGACTTTTGCCGTGGCCGACCTCACCCCGGGCTTCTCCATCGGCCTGACCATGATGCGCCCCGGCGGACGATACCGCCTGGCCATCCCCTCCTCGCTGGCCTATGGCCCGCAGGGCATACCCGGCGCCATACCGGGCAACGCCGCTCTCGACTTCACGGTCGACCTTATCCGCATAATAAAATAATCAATAACTCACCAATGAAAAAACTCTTTATCGGCACTCTGGCCGTGGCAGCTCTTGCCACCGCCTCCTGCTCTAAGACCGAGTGCGACTCCGCCGCCAAGGCAGACTGCGCTCTCAACGACTCTATCGCACAGTATTACGGCCGCACCGTCGGCTCGTATGTGCTGGCCGACTACCAGCGCTTCGGCGCCGACCGCCGCGGCTCCAAGGAAGATATCTTCAAGGGCATACGCATGGTGGTGGGCTCCGACCCCTCCGATGCCACTCTCATGGGCATACAGATCGGCGCACAGCTCCTGGGCGAGATGCAGCGCATGGAGGAGCAGGGCGTGAAGATGGACCGCGCCACCGTGCTCAAGTACTTCAAGCACGCCTTTGACTCCGACAGTCTCGACATGCAGGCCGTGCAGCAGTACAGCCAGACTCTCAACGCTCTGATGATGAGCGCCCAGCAAAAGGCTGAGGAGCGCGAGGCCGCCGAGCGCGCCGCCGCTCCCGGCGCCACCGACAATGTGGCCGCCGGCGCTGCCTATGTCGACAGCCTGCGCGCCGCCGACCCCGAGATCAAGACCACTGCCTCGGGCCTGAGCTACAAGCTCCTTGCCAAGGGCGACGACACCAAGATTGAAGACAACACCATGGTGCAGGTCAACTATATCGGCCGCCTCACCGACGGCACCGTCTTTGACCAAAGCCCCGACGGCCAGCCTGCCACCTTCTCGCCCGCGGGCGTTATCCCCGGCTTCTCCGAGGGTCTGAAGATGCTCGGCGTGGGCGGCAAGGCCATCCTCTATATCCCCGGCAATCTGGCCTATGGCTCGCAGGGCGTGCCCCAGGCCGGTATCGGCCCCGACCAGATGCTCGTCTTTGAGATCGAGGTCGCCGGCGTGAAGTAAGCGATACATTTCTCCATAAAGCAGGCGGCTGCTCCCCCACCCGGGGAGCAGCCGCCTCGCTTTTGACTGTGTATGAGTGGTCAGCGCACAGAGATGCGCTCGGCGCGGCTGCCGCAGCGGGCGATGTACAGCCCGGCGGCGGGCACGGTCACGCTGCGGCCGCGGCCTACCAGCGAGCCGGCCGTGGTGTAGACGCTTACCTCTGAGGCGCCGCTCACGCAGCGGCCCTCGACGCTGATGGCGCAGTCGTCGGCTGCCACGGTGGCGTCGGCGATGCCGTCGACCTTGCCGCCCTTCACCTTGAAGGTGATGATGCCGTCGGCGCTCTCGGCGATGTCGGTGACGGGGGTATTCTGGGCTTTGCCGTTCCAGCTCTTCATGGCGGGGCGGGTGGTATCGGTAAACGAGGTCTTGCCGAGCGTGCCGGGGAATGCCTCGGATGCGCGCGACGACTTCGATGACGATGTGCTGCCGTCGGCCTCGACCAGGTCGACGTTCTGATGCGATGAGGAGTTGTTTACATTGTTGTACGACCACTTGGCACGGTTGTAGTCGATGTGCCACACGAGCATACCGTGGCCCGGCAGCTCGGCGTCGAAGCCTGTGGGCTGGCGGTTTTCAAAGAGGAAGAAGTCATTGTCGGTCTCGGTCTGCACGATGCAGGCGTCATTCTCCGAAATCGGGAGCAGGGTGATGTTGTCGGGGTCGGAGAGCAGGCGCGGCTCCATCCATCCGAGCGACAGGCGCTCAAATGCGCCGTAGAGCGGCGGCACGCGGCCGTCGCCATTGTAGGGGCCGTAGTCGAGCACACTCCACTCTCCGGGAGTGTACGGGCTGGCGTAGCGCGTGGTGCAGTATAGATCGGGCAGGCCCAGCACGTGGGAGAATTCATGTACAAAAGTGCCGATGCCGGCGGGGGTGCGGTCGGCGTTGAGCTCGTTGGAGCAGGCGTAGTGGTCGAGAAACACACCGTCGAGCTGCACAGACTCTCCCAGGGCGGTGATGTCGTAGGAGTGGGGCCATACGAGCCATGTGATTTTGAGGTTGTCGGCCTCGCCAAATCCGGCATGGAATACATATACGTTGTCGACAAAGCCGTCGCCGTCGGTATCGTAGTCGTGGAAGTCAATCACGTCGTCGAGCTGCCGGCAGGCCTCGATGGCCATCTCGTGGGCGTATGCGTCGTCGCCGGCGCTGTTGTTTTGCCCGTAGTAGCTCTGTTTTTTGGAGAGGGTCACCGGGCCGTATACGTCAAACTGCGGGGTAAACTGCCCGTCGGAGCACTGTGTGAAGTAGTCGAGCGCCGAGCCCACGCCGCCGTAGGCGTCGTAGCCCTCCTGCGAGAGCATAGCCTCGAAGTGGGCCTTGGGGTCGGGCACGGTGAAGCCGAGGTCGGCAAACTCCACCAGCACCACCAGCGCGCGCGGGCTGCCCTTGCCGGGGAAGGTGGTGGTGAGCATGTTGGCCGGCACCCGGGCGGGCGACTTGGCGACGCGGGCAGCAGCCACGGCAGCCTCGCCGAGGCTCACTGCGCCCTCGTATCTTAGGCCGTCGCGGGCGGCCACGCCCGTGCTTACCACGCGGGCCGAGGCGTCGAGGCGGCCGTAGGTGAGGATGCCGTCGGGCGACATGTGCAGCAGTATGCTGTCGGGCGTGAAGTAGTATCGGTGGTGGGCGTCGCCGCTCACGCTGTACGATACGGTGGAGCCGTCGGGGGCTGTGGTGGTGTAGATGCCGCGCTTGGCGGGTACGGCGCCGGCGACGAGGGCCAGCGAGAGAGCGGCTGCGGCCGCGATATTTCTAAACATAGCGTATGTTTCGTGGAAGATTTCCACAAAAATACAGTTTTTTCGTTTCAGACCGTAATTATTCACGGTTTTTAACTAAAAAACAATCATGAGCGGAGCAGTGCGGCGATGAGTAGGGCAGCGGCGCAGGCGAGCATGGCGACGGCGGTCATGCCCAGCAGGGGGGTGAGGGCGGCGCCGCGCAGCCGCGTCATGGCTGCGGCGATGGCTGCGGCGGGCAGGGGGTAGATGAGTATGGTGAGCCAGGCGGGCAGCAGCGATGTGAGCAGCGGCCACAGCAGCAGAGTGGCGGCGATGGCCGACAGCAGGTAGAGCAGGGGCATACGGCGGGCGCCCATGCGCACCGACAGGGTGCGCTTGCCCACGGCGCGGTCGTCGTCGGTGTCGCGATAGTTGTTTACAATCAGCACGTTGGCGCCCATCAGGCCGAATGCCACGCTTGCGCGCAGCACCTCGCCATCCCATGCGCCGGTCATGAGATAATATGTGAAGTTGACGGGTACCAGGCCGAAAAAGGCCACGACGGCCACCTCGCCCCAGCCGTTGGTGCTCAGCGGGTAGGGGCCGGTGCTGTATGCAAATACTCCGGCGGCCACGGCCACTCCCACCGCCAGCAGCCACCATCCGCTCCAGGCCACCAGGCTCAGCCCCAGGCAACAGGCTGCGCCGATGGTGATGAGTGTGGCGCGGAGCATGGCGCGGGGGGTGATGTCGCCCTCGGTGACGCCGCGGCGCGGGCCCTGGCGGCCGCGGCGGTCGCGGCCGGCGGTGTAGTCGTAGTACTCGTTGGCAAAGTTTGAGGCTATCTGGGCCAGCACGGCAAAGGCTATGCATATGGCTCCCGGGACGGCTCTCCAGCCGCCCGGATATGTGGCCGCGAGCGCCCAGGCGGCGAGTACTCCGGCCACCGACACGGACAGAGTGCGCAGGCGCATGGCCTCAATCCAGCATCTTACGGCTCGGGCGCTCATACGGCAATCGGGGATATGCGCACCCGGCGGCCCTTCATCTTCACGCCTTTCACGGCCGCTACGGCGCCGAGGCACTCGCGGGGCACGGCCACGTAGGCGCAGTGGTCGCGCAGGTCTATCTTGCCTATCTGCCCAGCGTCGATGCCGGCCTGCTTGGTGAGGAAGCCCACGATGTCGGCGCGCGAGATTTTCTCGCGGCGGCCCGAGTCGATATACAGCGTCACCGGCCGCGGGCGGGTAAGCTCTCGCGGGACGGGGGCGTAGTCGTGCTGCCAGGCGACGTATGGCGGTATGTCGTCGGCCTCGGAGGTGATGACGTATACGTCGCCGCCGGCACCGGCGCGGGCTGTGCGGCCGTTGCGGTGTGTCCATGCCTCGGGCGAGGGCGGCATGTGGTAGTGCACGACCGCCTCGACGCTGTCGATGTCGAGGCCGCGGGCGGCCAGGTCGGTGGCGACGAGCACCGGGGTGGAGCCGTTGTCGAGCATCACCACGGCGCGCTCGCGGTCGACCTGCTCCTGGCCGCCGTGGTACAGGCCGGCGGGTATGCCGCGCGAGCGCATACCGCGGGCCACGCGCTCGGCGGCGTCGCGGTGGTTGACAAAGACGATGGCCTTGGCCTCGGGGCGCAGCGAGGCAAGCAGCTCGTACAGAGTGTCGAGCTTGTCGCGCGACTGGCTCTCGACATGGGCGATATGGAGCTGCGGGGCAGGCGCGGCATCGGCCGCCGCGGCGACCGTGACGGCTCCCTGCATGTCAAGATACGCAGGCATCTCGGCGATGGGCGTGGCCGAGGTGAGCATCACGGCCCGCGGGCGCCCGAGCCGCCGCACTATGCGGCGCATCTCCTCGGCAAATCCCAGGTCGAGGCATTTGTCGTACTCGTCGATGACCAGTGCGCGCAGGCCGCCCTCGGGCGCGGTGAGAGTGCCGCGCTGCAGATGGTCGAGCAGGCGGCCGGGGGTGGCGACGATGATGTCGGGCGCTCCGCGCAGGCTGCCGATCTCGTCGGTCATCGAGTGGCGGCCGTAGAATGCCGCGGCCTTGTATTCGCGGCCCAGGCGGCGCACCACCTCATATATCTGTATCACCAGTTCCCGCGAGGGCGCCAGCACCACCGCCTGCAAGCCGCGGCCGGCGGGGCCGAGGCGGCGCAGCATGGCGCCGGCGTATGCCAGCGTCTTGCCCGAGCCGGTGGGCGCGAGCAGCACGATGCGGTCGGCCGGGCAGCGCCACATCTCGACCTGCATGTCGTTGAGCCGGCGCACATCGGCAAAGGCCGCGGCGAGCGCGGCCTTGAGATCTGCCTCTTTCACAGCGTGGGGCGCTTAGAGATTGGTCTTGAGCAGAGCGGCAAAAGCGTCGTAGGGCAGCAGGTCTTCAGTGCCGACATAGCGCTCGGCGGTGCCGTCGGGCTTGAGTATCACCACAGTGGGCACGGCCTCGACGGCAAATGCCTGTGCGGTGGCGCCGTTGCGGTCTACGTCGATGCTCACAAAGCGCACCTGGGGGAAAGCCTTGGCAGCCTGCTCAAATACCGGGGTGAGCTGGCGGCAGGGGCCACACCAAGTGGCGTTGAAGTCGAGCACGGTGAGGCGGTCGACCTTGGTGTCGGGGCGGAAGGCATTGTCGTCGGTGAGGTCTTCCACGCTGCCCTCCATGCCGATGGCGGTCTCGGTGGCGGCGGCATCCTGGGCGGCGGCGTCCTGCTCGGCCTTGCGGGTATCAGCGTTGCCGCCGCAGGCCACCATGAGCGCGGCCACAGCCGCCATGATAAATGTCTTTTTCATAATCAATAAATTAGTCGAGATTTTCGAGACTATCGAAATTTTCGAGATTCTCGATAATCTCGAAACTCTCGAATTTTCCTATATAACGCACAAAGATAGCGACATTTCCCGCCTTTTACAAATTTTAAAAGCGGATGTCGATGCGCTGGTAGGGGATGCCGGGGCGCGGGGCGGCGACGGCGCGGCGCGGGTTGGCGTAGATGTGGCCCGAGGGTAGGGCGGCGGGCAGCGAGGCCAGGCCGCCGTAGGCGTAGTATGCGGGCAGGGGCGGGCAGGTGTGGCCGGGGTCGAGCACCACGAGCATGTCGGCTGCCTCGGGCCGCGGGGCGGTGGTGGCGCCGGCGATGGCGGTGATGGCGGCGATGAGGTCGCGCGCGGGGCCGGAGGCGGCGATGTACACGCGGCGCGCGCCAAACTCGACCATCAGCCTGTAGATGAGCCATGCCTCGCCCAGCGGCAGAGGGGCACGCAGGGCGGCGCGGCGCGTGGCTATCGGGGCGTAGGCATGGTAGGCATAGCCGCGGGGCAGGCGCAGCACGTCGCACACCATGCGGAAGGCGTAGGGCGAGTGTACGCCGTAGCCGCGGCCGTGGCGCCAGCGCTTGTAGGCGGCGGCGAGTCCCATCACTTGCGCGAGGCCACGCGGCGGTACTCGATGAAGAGGGCCGCCAGTACCAGCAGATAGATTATGGTGACGCAGGCATATGCCACGCTGCCGGTGGTGTGGAGCGAGGCGGGGTCGAATGTCATCACTATCTCATGGCGCCCGGCGGGTATGTGCATGGCGCGCAGCAGGTAGTTGACGCGGGCCAGCGGGGCGGGCTCGCCGTCGATGGTGGCGCTCCAGCCCCACGGAAACCATATCTCTGAGAATACGCCCGTGAGCGGCGTGGCGGCGGTGGCGCGGTATACGAGGCGGTCGGGGGCGTAGCTCACCAGCTCGATGGTGTCGCCGGGGGCGACAGTGCCCTCGACGGTGCCGAGCACGGGGCGGAAGCTCTCGTCGGCCACGGCGCGGCGCGCGGGGTCGAGTCCCGTGAGGGCGGCCATCTCCTCGTCGGCCGAGGCTACGTAGTCGACGCGGCCCACGAGCCAGGCGTTGCCCAGGGCGTGGGTGTTGACCACGACGGGGTCCCCGTCGTCGCCGGTGATGATGTAGCGGGCGTTGAGCATGTCCAGAGTGCGGTATGCCTCGGCCAAGGCGTCGGCCGCCGGGCGACGGTCGGCGTCGAGGGTGGCGCGGAGGCTGTCGGAGCGCAGCTCGGGGAGGTAGCCGTAGTGTATGGCGGGGTTGAGGCGGCGCTGGATGAGGTCTTCGTAGCGGTTGAGCTTAGCGGCGTGGTATCCGCCTATCATATGGTGGAAGTATGAGCGGCGTGCCTGCCAGAAGCCCGGGACGTCCATCACGCGGTATATGGCGGTGTCGGCCAGTATGGCGCGGTCGATCCGGTCGGGGTTGATGGGCGCGGCGGCGGGGTCGGTAAATCCGGCGTCGGCCACAAAGGAGTCGTGAGACACATAGCGCTTGTCGACGCCGTAGAGGTCGGTGAGCACCAGCACTCCGATGCCCGCCACGGCGAGCCGGCGCTTGTCGGGACGCGCCATGCCCAGGGCGAGGAAGGCGGTGCCCAGCGCCACGAAGAGCATCGAGCGCCAGCCGTCGGCGCGGGTCATGCCGTAGCGCAGGTCTTCGACGGCCTCGGCCACGGCGGGATTGGCCAGCGAGTACTGATATGCCATCGCCTCGACCTCGGGGGCGGGATAGCCGTACTGGCGCCCCATCTCCATGACCTGGCGGCTGAGCTCGGCGGCGGTGGCGCGGTCTTGCGAGGTGATGGCATCGCCGAATATGCCCGGCGTCGCTATGGCCGCCAGGCACACCAGGGCGCATATGCCGGCCGAGATGAGCAGCGGGCGCATCATGGCGCGGCGCTCGTCGGGCGCGGCGCCCAGCAGTCGCGCCAGGGCGAGGATACCCAGCAGCGGCATGGTAAACTCGGCTATGACCAGTATGCTCTCGACGGCGCGGAATTTATTGTACATCGGGAAGTGGTACACCATCAGGTCGGTGAGCCACTCCATATTGCGGCCCCAGGCGAGCGCCACCGACAGCAGCGTGAGCACCACGAGAGCCCACTTGACTGGCCCGCGCACGATGAAGCAGCCCAGCACGAAGAGCAGACATACGACGGCGCCGACGTATACGGGGCCGTTGGTGCCCTCGGAGTCATTGTAGTACTGGGGCAGGTAGGGCAGGAGCTGCGCGGCCGGCAGCGATGAGTATGCCTTGGCGCCGTCGAGGCGGTCGAGGCCCATGAACACCATGCCGCCCTGCTCGGCGCGGGCCGAGGCGCCGCCCTTGATGTCGGGCACCAGCAGCGAGAATGTCTCGGCCTGGCCGTAGCTCCATCCCACGATGTCGTCGTATGGCATACCGCCGGTGGGGGCCTTGGCGCCCGGGGCGGCAGCGGCGGCGGTGGGGGCCGTCAGCTCGCTCTGCGAGCGCTTGGTCTGCTTGGAGTATTCATAAGTATTGTACAGGCCCGGGAGATTTGCGCCCAGGGCGAGCACTCCGGCGCCGACGGTTACGGCCGAGGCCATGAGCCAGCGGCGCAGCCGTCTGCTGCGCAGCGCCTCGACCAGCCAGGCTATGACCAGCCCGGCCATGACGAAGGCAAAGTAATAGCTCATCTGGGGATGGTTGGCGGCGAGCTGGAGCATGGCGAATATGGCCGTGAGTGCCGCGCCGCACACGTATCTCCCGCGGTAAGACAGCACCAGGCCGGCGATGGTGGGCGGGATGTATGCCAGGGCGATGAATTTCCACAGATGCCCGGCGCCGATGATGATGACGAAGTAAGACGACAGGCCCCAGGCCATGGCGCCCACCAGGGCGTAGTACCAGCGCAGGCGCATAGCCACCAGCAGGATGAAAAATCCCATCATCATCATGAAGAGGAGATTGCTCGGCGCCGGCAGCCCCAGGCCGTATACGGTGTTGAGCCAGGTGAAGAGGCTGTCTGAAGGATATGTAGGCGATATCTGGAATGTGGGCATACCGCCGAAGAGCGAGTTGGTCCACATGGGCTTGTGGCCGGTCTGCTCCAGGTGGGCCTTGACCTCCTGGGCGTTGGCGATGCCCTGCATCATGTCGGCCTGCCGCAGAGTGTTGCCGGCAAAATTGTCGGGATAGAAAAACACGATAGACACGACAGCCATGATGACGGTCGACAGCAGGAATCCCCACACGCGGGAGTCGCGCAGCCAGTCCTTTATCCTTTCCATAAATCAGTAGTATTTTGGGCAAAAGTACGCATTATTTTCGTAAGATGAACGATATGCACACCTAATTTGACCGATTGCGGGTGGTATGGAATAGATTTTATTGTGTATATTTGCGACACGAAAATCACTTAAATCCTTATAGTACTATGGAACTGAAAGCAAAGATACAGAAAGAGTTTAAAGAGCGCTTCGGCGAGGACGGCATCCTCTTCGCCTCGGCCGGCCGTATCAACCTCATCGGCGAGCACACCGACTACAACGGCGGCTTTGTATTCCCCGGCGCCATCGACAAGGTCATCATGGCCGAGATACGACCCAACGGTACCGACAAGGTGCGCGTGTACTCCATCGACATCAAAGACTACGCGGAGTTTGGCCTCAACGAGGACGACGCTCCCGAGGCATCCTGGGCCCGCTACATCTTCGGCGTCGCCCGCGAGATACTCAAGCGCGGCGGCAACGTCAAGGGCTTCGACGCCGTATTTGCCGGCGATGTGCCCCTGGGCGCAGGCCTGAGCTCGTCGGCCGCCCTGGAGTCGTGCTTTGCCTTCGCTCTCAACGACCTCTTCAACGACAATCAGATCGATAAGTTTGAGCTGGCCCGCATCGGCCAGTCGACCGAGCACAACTACTGCGGCGTAAACTGCGGCATCATGGACCAGTTTGCCTCCGTGATGGGTCAGAAGGGCAAGCTGATGCGCCTGGACTGCCGCTCGATGGAGTTTGAATACTTCCCCTTCGACCCCGCCGACTACGAGCTGGTGCTGGTAGACTCTCGCGTGAAGCACGAGCTGGCCGACTCTCCCTACAACAAGCGCCGCCAGTCGTGTGAGCGCGTGGCCAAGCGCCTGGGCATCGAGACCCTGCGCGACGCCTCCATGGAGATGCTCGACGCCATCCGCACCGACATCACCGCCGAAGACTACTTCCGCGCCAAGTTTGTCATCGAGGAGAAAGACCGCGTGCTGGCCGTGTGCGACGCCCTTGTCGCCGGCGACTACGAGACCGTGGGCCAGAAGATGTACGAGACCCACGCCGGCCTGTCGAAAGACTACGAGGTGAGCTGCGAGGAGCTCGATTACCTCAACGACCTCGCCCGCGAGTGCGGCGTCACCGGCTCGCGCATCATGGGCGGCGGCTTTGGCGGCTGCACCATCAACCTCGTGCGCAAAGACCGCCGCGACGACTTCGTCGAGGCCGCCAAGACCAAGTTCAACGCCAAGTATGGCCACGAGCCCAAAGTATACGATGTAGTGATAAGCGACGGCGCGCGCCGCGTATAAAGCATACAGATACATGTCAAAAGAAACAGTACTCGTATCCGGCGGCGCCGGATACATAGGCACCCACACCGCCGTGGCCCTCGTCGAGGCCGGCTACGATGTGGTCATCATCGACAACTTTTCCAACTCCGAGGCCTCGGCAATCGAGGGCGTGGAGAAAATCCTCGGCCGCAAGGTGGCATTCGAGCAGGTCGACACCTGCGACACCGAAGCCCTGCGCAAGGTATTTGAGAAGTACGACTTCAACACCGTAATCCACTTCGCCGCATACAAGGCAGTGGGCGAGAGCATGGCCGAGCCCCTGAAGTATTACGCCAACAATCTGGTGTCGTTTATGAACATCGTGTCGATGATGAAGGAGTATGGCCGTCCCAACATACTCTTCTCCTCGTCGGCCACCGTATACGGCGACGCCGAGAGCCTGCCCGTCACCGAGCAGACCCCCCGCCAGCCGGCCACCTCGCCCTACGGCAACACCAAGCAGATCGCCGAGGACATCCTGCGCGACTGCTGCCGCGCATACGAGGGCCTCTACGGCATCGCCCTGCGCTACTTCAACCCCATCGGCGCCCATCCCTCGGCTCTCATCGGCGAGCTGCCCCGCGGCGTGCCCAACAATCTCATCCCCTTCGTGACCCAGACCGCCGCCGGCATCCGCGAGTGCCTGAGCGTATTCGGCAACGACTACGATACCCCCGACGGCACCTGCCTGCGCGACTATATCGACGTCAACGACCTGGCCAAGGCCCACGTCGCCGCCGTAGCCCGCATGACCGGCCACAAGATGGACGCCAGCTACGAGATATTCAACGTCGGCACCGGCCGCCCCGTATCGGTGCTCGAGCTGCTCACCCGCTTTGAGGCCGTCAACGACCTCAAGCTCCCCTACAAGATCGTAGGCCGCCGTCCCGGCGACGTGCCCGCCGTATGGGCCGACACCGCCCTGGCCAACGAGGTGCTGGGCTGGAAGGCCGAGCGCTCGCTCGACGATACCCTCCGCTCGGCCTGGGCCTGGGAGAAGCATATCCGCAATCTCTGAGCCATGACCGTAAAGCAATACGACACCGCCGCCGGGCGCGTCACCCACATCCGCCTGGTCAACGCCTCGGGCGCCTCAGCCACGCTGAGCACCCTGGGCGCCGGCATCGTCGGCATCGAGGTGCCCGACGCCGCCGGCCGCATGGCCGACGTGGTGCTGGGATACGCCGACCCCGCCGCATGGATGGCCGACGGCCCCTGCGCCGGCAAGGTGCCCGGACGATACGCCAACCGCATCGCCCGCGGCCGCTTTGCCATCGACGGCCATGAGTACACCCTGGCCATCAACAACGGCCCCAACGCCCTGCACGGCGGCCCCACCGGCTTCCAAAACCGCATATGGACGCTCGTCGAGGCCGACGACCGCCGCGCCGTGATGGAGTATGTGAGCGCCGACGGCGAGGAGGGGTACCCCGGTACTCTCACCGCCCGCGCCACCTACACCTGGAGCGACGACTGCGAGCTGCGCCTTGAGCTGAGCGCCACCGTCGAGGGCAAGCCCACGGTGGTCAACCTCACCAACCACGCTTACTTCAACCTCGCCGGCCACGACGCCGGCACTGTGCTCGACCACACCCTGCGCCTCGCAGCATCGCGCTGGCTGCCCACCGACGATACCCTCATCCCCACCGGCGAGATAGCTCCCGTGGCCGGTACGCCGATGGACTTCACCGAGCCGAAGGCCCTGGGCCGCGACATACGCGCCGACTTCCCCGCCCTGACCTATGGCAAGGGCTACGACAACTGCTATGTGCTCGACCCCGCCCCGGCTCCGGGCGCCGAGCGTCTCGCCGCCGTGCTCGCCGACCCCGCATCGGGCCGCGTGCTCACCGTGGCCACCACCCAGCCCGGAGTGCAGGTATACACCGGCAACTGGCTCGCCGGATGCCCCGCATCCAAGAGCGGCACCGAGTATGCCGACTACGACGGCGTGGCCATCGAGTGCCAGGGTTTTCCCGACGCGCCAAACCGCGCCGACTTCCCCTCGCAGGTGCTCCGCCCCGGCGAGGAGTACCGCCACACAATATCTTTTAAATTCACCACAATTGCATAAACTGATATGAAACCGACATTATTTGTACTTGCCGCAGGCATGGGCAGCCGCTACGGCGGCCTCAAGCAGCTCGATGGCGTGGGCCCCAATGGCGAGACCATCATGGACTACTCCATCTACGACGCCATCCAGGCCGGCTTTGGCAAGGTAGTGTTTGTAATACGCAAAGACTTCGAGCAGGACTTCCGCGAGAAGATTCTCTCGAAATACGAAGGCCTCATCCCCACCGAGGTGGTCTTCCAGAGCATCCAGGATCTCCCCGAGGGCTACACCTGCCCCGAAGACCGCACCAAGCCCTGGGGTACCAACCACGCCGTGCTGATGGGCGCCAAGGCCATCAACGAGCCTTTTGCCGTAATCAACGCCGACGACTTCTACGGCCGCAACGCCTTTGAGGTGATGGCCGCCGACCTGATGCGCGAGCGCACCGGCAAGGGCGACTATTCGATGGTAGGCTTCCGCGTGGGCAATACCATGACCGACAACGGCTCCGTGGCCCGCGGCGTGTGCCAGACCAAAGACGGTATGCTCACCGACGTGGTGGAGCGCACCGCCATCAGCTACGACCCCGAGCACCGCATCACCTTTACCGACGAGAACGGCGCCGCTCAGTATCTCGACCCCAAGACCCCCGTGTCGATGAATTTCTGGGGCTTCACCCCCGACTACTTCGAGTACAGCGACCGCGAGTTCCGCCGCTTCCTCGACCGCGACATCAACACCCCCAAGGCCGAGTTTTTCATCCCGCTGTGCATCGACACCCTCATCAAAAACGGTGAGGCCGGTGTACGCGTGCTCGACACCGACAGCCGCTGGTTTGGCGTGACCTACAGCGCCGACCGTCCCGACGTGGTGGCCAAGCTCGCCGCTCTGCACGCCGACGGCACCTATCCCGCCCCCCTGCTCAAAAAGTAAGCTATCCTCCCATACCAAAGCCGCGCGGCCATCCGGTCGCGCGGCTTTTTTGTGGCCAATCGGCGATGGGGGCGCCGCGCCATACGGCAGCCGAAGCGCTCCGCGCTTTTTCGGGGCGGAGCCAGTTGTTGATATTGTCCCGTATGGGGTAGTTTTACAACACTCATAGTCCGAGCAGGTTACAAATCTGCACGGACTGGGGGACTGGCGGCCGGATACGGTCTGAAGCCGTAGGCAGCAGTCGCGTAGCGACAAGAGATTGGTAGGCCATGGCAAGGGCGCCGTAGGTGTCCGCAGCCATGGTAACTCATGGCCCTTTAATACCTCTCGCCCCGTAGGGATGACACTTTGGCGGCGGTGTAGCACCCCTATGGGGCGCAACCAGGATGGGGGGATTATTATACCATGGCCGCGGACACCTACGGCGCCCTTGCCATGGCCTACCAGACTCTTGTCGCTACGCGACTGCCCCCTACGGGGATTTCGGTAGGGATGATAGAAGGCAGTTTGTTAAATGGGACTGCTCAATTTGGGAAGCGCGGAGCGCTGACCCTTATGAGTAACACGGGGTGAAGCGCAGCGCAACCC
>CAJUOC010000006.1 GCA_910587925.1 uncultured Muribaculaceae bacterium | reverse complement strand
GGATAGGTTCCTATAATCCGAACACTAATCCTGCTACAATCACTCTTAACTTCGAGCGGGCCTTGTATTGGGTAAATGTGGGTGCACAGCCCACCGACACCGTGCGCACTATCCTCAGCAACGAGGGTGTGCTGCTCATGAAGCACCTCCAGGGCGGCGTCCGCAAGGGCGCGTTCGACGAAGCAGAGGCTCAGCGCCGCTTCGACGCCTGGAAGCAGAAAAAGCAGGCTGCCGTAGACCACCTGCGCGCCGATATGGCCGACAAGCGCGAGCTCGCCGCCAAGGAGCGCCTCGCGGCTGAGGAAGCCAAAAACAAGGCCAAGGCTGAGGAAGTAGCCAAGAAGAAGGCTGAACTCGCCGCCGCCAAAGCCGAGGCTGAAGCCGCCGCTAAAGCAGAAGAGGCTCCCGCCGAAGGCGAAGCTACCGAAACTCCCGCTGCCGAATAAGCTCCCTTTGTAGGCAAGCGTCCAATGAGATTCTCCTAAAGAGGGGTGAGTCGGCTATCGCTGACCCGCCCCTCTTTGCTTTTATCAGATACCACTCCTTTCTTAATAATATACACATCTTCACCCCGATATGAAGAAGTTTGCAGAATATAACGCCCTCAACCTGCCGCAGCTCAACCGCGAGATGCTCGACGCATGGAAAGCCGAGGGGCTCTTTGAGCGCAGTGTGGCCGAGCGTGCCGGCGCTCCGTCTTTCGTATTCTTCGAGGGTCCGCCCTCGGCCAACGGTATGCCCGGCATCCACCATGTGATGGCCCGTACCATCAAGGATATATTCTGCCGATACAAGACCATGAAGGGCTTCCATGTGAAGCGCAAGGCCGGCTGGGATACCCACGGTCTGCCCGTGGAGCTCGGGGTGGAGAAGTCGCTCGGTATCACCAAGGAGGATATCGGCCGCAAAATCAGCGTCGACGAGTACAATGATGCCTGCCGCCGCGAGGTGATGAAGTATACCCGCGAGTGGGAGACTCTCACCGACTCCATGGGTTACTGGGTCGACCTTAAAGACCCCTACATCACTTACGACAACCGCTATATCGAGTCGGTATGGTGGCTGCTGGCCCAGCTCTACAAGAAGGGCTACCTCTACAAGGGCTATACCATACAGCCTTACTCGCCTGCCGCCGGTACCGGCCTCAGCTCGCATGAGCTCAACCAGCCCGGTTGCTACCGCGATGTGAAAGACACCACTTGCATAGCCCAGTTTGAGGCTCTCGACCCCAAGCCCGAGATGACAGGGTGGGGCAAGCCTTACTTCATCGCATGGACCACCACACCCTGGACTCTGCCCTCCAATACCGCCCTGTGTGTGGGTCCGTCGATAGAGTACTCGGCCGTGCGCACTTACAATAAATATAGCGGCGAGCCCGTCACTGTGGTGATTGCCACCGAGCTTATCTCCAAGGTGCTCAATCCCAAGGCTGCCGGCATCGCCCTCTCCGAGTACAAGCCCGGCGACAAGCTCGTGCCCTATGAGGTGGTCGGCACATACAAGGGTACCGATCTGGTGGGCATGACTTACCGCCAGCTCATCCCCTGGATGTGGCCCGACGAGGGCGGCTTCCGCGTGATTCCCGGCGACTATGTATCGACCGAAGACGGTACCGGCATCGTGCACATCGCAGGTACTTTCGGCGCCGACGACAAGCGCGTGTCGGCTCTCAACGGTATCCCGCCCATGGAGCTGGTCAACCGCGCCGGCAAGATAGTGCCGATGGTCGACCTCAAGGGCCGCTTCTATATGCTCGACGAGCTCGACCCCGCCTTTGTGGCCTCGCACGTCGATGTCGATGCATACACTCCCTGGCAGGGCAAGTATGTCAAAAATGCGTATGACCCTGACAAGACCGATGCCGACATGAGCCTCGATGTCGAGATATGCCTTTACCTCAAGGAAAAGGGCCTCCTCTTCACATCGGAGAAGCATACCCACTCCTATCCCCACTGCTGGCGTACCGACAAGCCCGTGCTATACTACCCGCTCGACAGCTGGTTTATCCGCACCACGGCCGCCCGCGACCGCCTCATCGAGCTCAACAAGACCATCAACTGGAAGCCCGCCTCGACCGGCAGCGGCCGATTTGGCAAGTGGCTCGAGAATCTTCAGGACTGGAATCTGTCGCGCTCGCGCTACTGGGGTACGCCTCTGCCCGTATGGCGCACCGAGGATGCCTCGGAGGAGATGATAATCGAGTCGGTGGAGCAGCTCTGCGCCGAGATAGACCGCGCCGTCGAGGCCGGACTGATGAACTCGAATCCTCTGCGCGACAAGGGCTTTGTGCCCGGCGACTATTCGGCCGACAATTACAAGCTCATCGACCTGCACCGCCCCTATGTCGACTACATCGTACTGGTGTCGCCCTCGGGCAAGCCCATGCACCGCGAGCTCGATCTCATCGATGTATGGTTTGACTCCGGCTCGATGCCTTACGCGCAGATACACTATCCCTTTGAGAATAAAGATGCGCTCGAAAACGGCGAGATGTACCCGGCAGATTTCATCGCCGAGGGCGTCGACCAGACCCGCGGATGGTTTTTCACCCTGCACGCCATCGCCGGCATGATATTTGACCGCGTGTCGTACAAGGCCGTGGTATCCAACGGCCTCGTGCTCGACAAAGACGGCAACAAGATGTCGAAGCGTCTGGGCAACGCCGTAAATCCCTTTGAGGCCATCGAGAAGCTGGGCTCCGACCCGCTGCGCTGGTATATGATAGCCAACTCATCGCCCTGGGACGACCTCAAGTACGACCCGGCAGGCGTCACCGAGGTGGGCCGCAAGCTCTTCTCGACACTCTTCAACACATACTCGTTCTTTGCCCTGTATGCCAATGTCGACGGCTTTACCGGCGCCGAGGAGCAGGTGCCCATGTCGGAGCGTCCCGAGATTGACCGCTGGATCATCTCGGTGCTCAACTCGCTCGTGGCCCAGGTCGACGAGGCTCTGGCCGACTACGAGCCTACCCGCGCCGCCCGCGCCATCAACGACTTTGTGCTCTACAACCTCTCCAACTGGTATGTGCGCCTCAACCGCAAGCGCTTCTGGGGCGGCGGTCTTACCCGCGACAAGCTCGCGGCTTACCAGACACTCTATACCTGTCTGCTCACCTTGTCGAAGCTCATCGCGCCGGTGGCTCCATTCTATACCGACCGCCTGTACCGCGACCTGACCTACGTCGACGGCAAGCCCACCGCCAAGACATCGGTGCACCTCGACGACTTCCCCGTGGCCGATACCTCGGCCATCGACGCCGAGCTGGAGCAGCGCATGTCGCTGGCCCAGCGCCTCACATCGATGGTGCTCTCGCTGCGCCGCAAGGTCAACATCAAGGTGCGCCAGCCCCTGTCGACCATGCTCGTGCCCGTGAGCGACGATGCCACCCGCCGTCTTGTCGACTCCATGGCAGAGCTTATCCTCACCGAGACCAATGTGAAAAATCTCAAGATTGTCAACGACGAGGAGGGTGTGCTCGTAAAGCGGGTGAAGCCCGACTTCAAGACCCTGGGCAAGCGTCTGGGCAAGCGCATGAAGGCTGCCGCCGCGGCCATCGGCGCCATGGACCAGCACACTATCGCCCGTCTTGAGCGCGAGGGATTTGTGGAGCTCGACATCGAGGGCGAGCCCACCCGCATCGAGGCTACCGACGTCGAAATCATCTCGGAGGACATCCCCGGCTGGCTCGTGGCCAACGACGGCCCGCTCACCGTGGCCCTCGACGTGACCATCACCGACGACCTGCGCCGCGAGGGTATAGCCCGCGAGATCATCAACCGTGTGCAGAATATCCGCAAAGACCGAGGCTACGATATCACCGACCGCATCACCCTGACATTTGTGCCCGCCGAGGGTCTCGACGCGGTGCTCGCCGACTACTCCGACTATATCGCCCGCCAGGTGCTCGCATCGGCGGTGGCGACCGAGCCGGTGGCCGCCGGTACCGAGGGGCTGGAGCAGCTCGATATCGACGGTCTCAAGCTGGAAGTGCTTATCCGCTTATCTTGATATAATACCATGACTGAAAAAACACGCTACACTGACGAGGAGCTCGAGGAGTTCCGTCAGATTATACTCGACAAGCTCGACAAGGCTCAGCACGAGTATGACAATCTTTGCCGCTCGCTCAATGGCAAGGACGGCAATGATGTGGCCGACACCTCACCCACATTCAAAGTGCTTGAGGAGGGCGCCTACACTCTTGGCAAGGAAGAAGCCGCACGACTGGCCGAGCGTCAGCGTGTGTTTATCAACCATCTGCGCGCGGCCCTCGTGCGTATCGACAACAAGACATACGGCGTGTGCCGCGTGACAGGCAAGCTCATCCCCAAGGAGCGCCTGCGCATCGTGCCCCACGCCACCCTGTCGGTCGAGGGCAAGGAGCAGCAACAGAAAAATAAATGATGGCGGCGCCGACCCGGAAATATGCCCTCGTGGCCTCGGCCGTGGCAGTCGCCGTGATAGTGATCGACCAGATTGTCAAGATTTGGATCAAGACACATTTCTATCTGGGCGAGAGCATGCCGGTGCTGCCGTTTTTTGAGCTGCGGTTTGTGCAAAACAACGGTATGGCCTTTGGCATGGAGCTGGGCAGCAAGCTGTTTCTGACGCTGTTCCGCATAGCCGTGGTCGGCCTGCTCATATGGTACATATGCCGGCTGGCGCGGCGCCGTGCCGTGCCGGTCGGATATGTGGCCGTGCTGTCGCTGATAGCTGCCGGAGCCTTTGGCAATATCATCGACTGCGTATTCTACGGGCAGATATTCAGCAACCCCATGCCGCCCTTCGTGGCCGACTTCGTGCCCTGGGGCGAGGGCTATGCTCCCGTATTCCGCGGGCTTGTGGTCGATATGCTGTACTTCCCGCTTTTTTCGTTTACGTGGCCATCGTGGCTGCCCGTAGTAGGCGGGTCGGAGTTTTCGTTTTTCGACCCCGTATTCAATATCGCCGACTCGGCCATCACCGTGGGCATGGCTCTGCTCATCATATTCTATACCCGCTATATCCCCTTAGGCGACAAGAAGGATGCGTAAGCTGGTGCATGCGACAATGGCCGCTCTGGCCGCTGCGGCCGCGGGGTGCTCGGGTACACCGGGCGGTGTGGTGCCGCCCGAGAGTATGGCGCGCCTGATGGCCGACATGCGAGTGGCCGGAGCGGTGGTGAGCGTCAACTCGGGCCAGTACCGCAGCGACTCTGCCAAGCAGGTGCTACGGCGCGCGGTGTTGATGCGCCACGACGTGAGCGAGGCCGATTTCGACTCGTCGCTCGTGTGGTATGGCCACAATATCGGCAAATACCAGGAAGTGACCCAGCGCAGCATCGAGTTGCTCGAGGAGCGGCTTGCCGCGGTCGGCTCCGTAGCCGGCGGCGTGATGTCGGTCTCGGGCGACTCGGTCGATGTATGGAGCTCCGCACAGGCTTATGTGATAGACCGCCGGTCGCCCTCGCAGTACATCACCTTTGCCATCGATGCCGACCGCAATATGGAGGCCGGCGATGTATATACCTGGCGTCTGAAGCTCGTCACGGCTCCGCAGTCGGCTGCCTGGGCGGTCAGTGCCGAGTATGCCGACGGGGCTGTGGAGGTGCAGAATATGTCGATACCCTCGACCAATACTCGTCCCGAGCTGATATTCCATACCGACTCCACCCGCGAGCTGCGCAGCATACGCGGCTGGCTGCGCGTCGACCGCGACGCCCATCGCCCTGTATACATCGACAGTGTATCGCTGGTGCGCAGGCGCGCAGACGGCCCAGCGCCGCGCAATTACCGTCAATTCATCTACAATGCCCCCGATACCGACCCATCCCCGGAGCCGGCCGACACGACCGCTGCCGCCGGCTGAGCGCTGGCTCTCGCGACATGTGTGGCTCGACGGGCGCGACTGCGGCCTCGCCACAGTATGTATGTGCCGGGGCCGGGTACATGTCGAGCCATTTGAGAGAGAGACGCCCGGCACGGCATATGTCGACGGCGACATAATCATCCAAGACAATCAAATATTATTGATATGAAACCAAGACTAATCACCATCGCCACCGCCGCCCTCGTGGCCGCATCGGTGGCTGTGCTGCCCTCTTGCAAGAAGAAAGAAATGCACACCAATCCATTCCTGGAGGAGTATGACACCCCCTACGGCATACCTCCCTTTGACAAAATCACCACAGCCGACTATCTGCCTGCCCTGCGCGAGGGTATCCGCGTGCAGCGCGAGGCCATCGACTCGATAGTCGCCAGCACGGAGACTCCCACATTTGAGAATACCGTCATGGCGTATGAGGATGCCGGCGACTTGCTCAACAAGGTGGTGCTCGTGTTTGGCGCCCTGGAGGAGTCCAACTCGTCTGACGAGATGGTGGCCATCGCCGAGGAGTTTTATCCCGAGCTCACCCGCTCGCAGGATGAGATATCGATGAACGCCGGCCTCTTTGACCGCTTCAAATATCTCTACGAGCACCGCGACAGCATCGGCCTGACACCCGACCGTCGCCTGGCAGTCGAGAAGTATTACAAAGACTTTGTGCGCAACGGCGCCCTGCTCAACGACGAAGACAAGGCCCGCCTGTCGGAGCTCAATACCGAGCTTGCAGGTCTCTTCCTGACATTCAACAAAAATCTGCTCGACGCCACCAACGCATTCAGCATCGTGGTGGAAGACAGCGCCCGCCTGGCCGGCCTGCCCGCCAATGTGGTGGCTGTCGCTGCCGAGGAGGCCGCATCGCGCGGTCTCGGCGAGGGCAAGTGGGTATTCACGCTCCACGCGCCCAGTCGCCTGCCCGTGCTCCAGTATGCCGCCGACCGCGAGCTGCGCCGTCAGATGTACGAGGGTTACACCACTCTGGCCTCCGATGGTGAGCACAACAATCTGCCCGTAATCAACAAGATACTCCAGGCACGCGCCAAGAAGGCCAAGCTGCTGGGCTTCGATACCTTCGGCGCATATATGACCGACAATGTGATGGCCGGCAGCGTCGATGCCGCCCGCAATCTGCTCATGCAGATCTGGAAGCCCGCCGTGAAGAAGGTCGGCGAGGAAGTGGCCGAGATGCAGGCCCTGGCCGATGCCGAGGGTGCCGGTATCACCATCGAGCCTTGCGACTATTACTATTATGCCGAGAAGGTGCGCGCCCACATGTACAATCTCGACGAGAACGAGGTGCGCCAGTACTTCTGCGTGGATTCCGTGCGCAACGGTATCTTCAATATGGCCGACCGTCTGTATGGCGTGAAGTTTACCGAGATGCCCGATGCACCCAAGTACTGCGATGAGGTGACCGTATACGACGTGACCGATGCCGCCACCGGCGAGCACATCGCTGTGTTTATGACCGACTACTTCAGCCGCGCCTCCAAGCGCCAGGGTGCATGGATGAGCGAGTTCAAAGGCTCGTGGACCGAGCCCGACGGCACCTCGTCGCGTCCTGTAATCTTCAACGTGGCCAACTTTGCACGCCCGACCGCCGACGCTCCCTCGCTGCTCAGCATCGACGACGTGCAGACGATGTTCCATGAGTTTGGCCACGGTCTCCACGGCATGCTCACCCGCGCCGCTCTCAAGAGCCAGGCCGGCACCAATGTCGACCGCGACTTCGTAGAGCTGCCCTCGCAGATACACGAGCACTGGGCGCTTGAGCCCGAGCTGCTCCGCACCTATGCCCGCAGCTACAAGACCGGCGAGGTAATCCCCGACTCGCTCATCGACCGCCTGCAGGCCGCCGCCAAGCACAACCAGGGCTTCATGACCGCCGAGCTCGTTGGCGCCGCCCTGCTCGACCTGGCCTACGGCTCGCTCAATCCCGACGGTGATGTCGACGTGGCCGCTTTCGAGGCCGACTTTGCCAAGGAGCTGGGTATGCCCTCGCAGCTTACCTTCCGCTACCGCTCGCCTTACTTCAAGCACGTCTTCGGCAGCGACGGCTATGCCTCGGGCTACTATACCTATCTGTGGGCCGAGGTGCTCGACACCGACGGCTTTGAGCTCTTCAAGGAGAAAGGCGTATTTGATCCCGAGACCGCGGCATCGTTCCGCAAGAATATCCTTGAAGCCGGCGGCTCCGAAGATCCCATGGTGCTCTTTGAGCGCTTCCGCGGCCACAAGCCCACCCCCGCGGCTCTGCTGCGCCACCGCGGCCTGGTCGACTGATACCGCGTATCACCCGACTGCATAAAAAGAGCGGCGCCTCCACGGGGGCGCCGCTCTTTTTATGACTTGGTGATTTATTCGTATCCGACGGGATTGTTGAGCGCCGGAATCTGCATGGGCGAGAGGCCGAGCAGAGCCGATATGCCGGCGGCGTCCATAGTGGCGCGCGGCACGGTGGCCACTCCGAGCGAGGCGCAGGCCAGGTTGAGATTCTGATTGGCTATGCCGGCGTCGAGCAGCGCGCAGGCCATGGCTCGGTCACCCTCAAAGCGCGAGGCATCGGTCACGAGCAATATCGAGGCCGGAGCGTCGAGCACAAAATCCTGGCTGAACTCGGCAGTGCCGGCCATGAGCGCGCGATGGTCGCCCTCGGCGCGCAATGCCAGCGAGTGGGTGCGCGGCATGTATTCCCATACGCCGTCGCGGTCGAAGACGTATGCCGTCACCTCCTGGCGGTTGATGGCCGTGGGGTTGCACCGGTCGGCAGGGTTGCCGCCCATATCATGGTCGGCCTTGGCGCGGTTGACGCCTACGCTCATCCATAAAATCTGTCCCAGCACCGAGTCGGGGACCTCACGGGCGGGGTTAAACGTGCGGGAGCTGTGGCGCGATGCCACCACTTCATTGACCGGCATACCGCCTTGCATCGACGGAGCCGGGAGAGTCTTTTCTTGTGCAGTCATGTCAAAATGTGTTATCAAAGACATAACAACCATGCACAGGGCTATGTTTCGCATATCTTAAAACTGTTTATACCGGGTAAGCCGAAGCCACGGCGCGGGCCACATTGATACCGTCGATGGCCGCCGACACTATGCCGCCGGCGTATCCCGCGCCTTCGCCACACGGGTACAGTCCCTCGGTAGCGACGTGACGCAGGGTGCCGCGGTCGCGCGGGATACGCACCGGGGCCGAGGTGCGGGTCTCGTTGCCGAGCAGGATGGCGTCGGCGGTAAGGAATCCGCGTGCCTTCCGTCCAAACTCCTGCAGACCTGCCTGAAGCCGGCGCGCCACCCCCGCGGGAAGCAGCAGGTCGATGCGCCCCGGAGCGATGCCCGGAGCGTAAGACGAGCGGGGCAGGTCGGCCGACGGCCGCGACGCCACAAAGTCGGTCATGCGCTGCGCCGGGGCGACAAGAGTGCGGCCGGCGGCCTCGTAGAAAGTCCGCTCGATGTCGGCCTGAAAATCAAGCATACGCAGCGGCGAGTCGCCCGGTACGTCGTCGGTGAGTACCTCGACGACCATGCCGGAGTTGGCCCAGCGCGTACCACGGTTGGAGGGCGACATGCCGTTGACGACCATCTCGCCCGGCGCGCTTGCCGCCGGCACCACCACACCGCCCGGGCACATGCAGAAAGAGTACACGGCGCGGCCGTCGACACGTGTAAGCATCGAGTACTCGGCCGGCGGCAGGTAGCGGCCGCGCCCCTGCGGGCTGTGATACTGTATGCGGTCGATGAGCTGCTGCGGATGCTCCAGGCGCACACCTACCGCTATACCCTTGGCCTCAAGACCGATGCCGCCCGAGTGAAGCATACGGTAAGTGTCGCGCGCCGAGTGGCCGGTGGCGAGGATGACAGGCGCCGGATAGCGCTTGCCGTCGGAAGTGGTGACCGCTGTCACAGCCTCTCCGTCGAGCTCTATACCCGTCACACGGCAGCCGAAATGCACCTCGCCGCCGTGGGCGACGATAGTCTGCCGTATCGCCTTGATGATGACGGGCAGGCGGTCGGTGCCGATGTGGGGGTGGGCATCGATGAGCACCGAGTCATCGGCTCCGTGGGTGTGGAATATCTGCAACACCTTGTCGACCGGGCCACGCTTTACACTGCGTGTATAGAGCTTGCCGTCGGAGTAAGCGCCTGCTCCACCCTCTCCGAAACAATAATTGGAGTCGGGGTCGACCACGCCCGTGCGGCACAGCTCGGCCTGGTCGCGTCGACGCGCGTCGACGTCCTTGCCGCGCTCCAGCACAATCGGCTTCAGCCCCAGCTCAATCAGCTCCAGGGCGGCGAAGAGCCCCGCCGGACCTGCTCCTACCACCGTCACCGGTCGCGCTCCGCTCACGTCGGGATAGCTTACCGGCTCGTATCGGATCGACTCGGCCGGGTCGTAGCTGCCGGTGTAAGCGTCGATCGTAAGATTGACACACACCGGGCGGCGGCGCGCGTCGATGGAGCGGCGTCGTATGTCGGTGTGCAGTATGTCGGCCTCGGCCACGCCAATCTCCCGGGCGACAGCGCGGGACAGCAGCGCCGGCACGGCGGCCTGCTCAGGAGTGAGCCTTAGTTGCAGGGTGTGCTTCATGGCAGGATATTGATGCAAAGTGGCGGGCAAAGCGCCGGTTCATTATTATCATGGTGGCCACCGCGAGCAGGAAGGCCAGCAGGTCGCTCACGGCGGTGGAGGCCCATACACCGTCGATACCCATATGGCCGGGCAGGATAGCCAGTAGCGGTACCAGGAATATCAGCTGGCGGGTGAGCGAGAGGAAAATCGACAGAGTGGGGTGGCCGATAGACTGGAAGTAATTCTGTATCACTATCTGACAACCTATCACCGGGTAGCACAGGAAAAATATGCGGAAGCCGTCGCGGGCGATGGAGATCATCTGCGCGTCGGTGGTAAACATCGAGCTGATGCTGTCGGGAAACAGCTCTGTACACACCCAGCCGATTGTAGTGATGGTGACACCTATCCATATGCCCTTGTGGAGCGTGGCTTTCACGCGTGGCCAGTCGCAGGCGCCATAGTTGTAGCCCAGGATAGGTTGCATACCCTGTGTGACGCCAAAGACTATCATCACGAAAAACATGGTGGTGCGGTTGATGATACCGTATGCCCCGACAGCTATGTCGCCGGCCTGGCCCGCCACCTCGAGAATCGATTTATTGAGAAACACCACCACGAAACAAGCCGTCGCATTCATCAGAAACGGCGACAGTCCGATGGCATACACGCGGCGCACGATGGCCGTGTTGAGCCAGCTGCCGCCCCTGACAAAGTGCACATAGCTGCTTTTGCTGCAAAAGTGCCACAGCACCCATACAAATGCCACCCCCTGGCCGCAGATGGTAGCCAGCGCCGCGCCCTTGATGCCCCAGCGGAGCACAAAGATGAAGATAGGGGCGAGCACCAGATTGGCAGCCACCGACACCAGCGCCGACACCATGGCCTTGCGCGGATAGCCGGTGGCGCGCATGATATTGTTGAGCCCTATGAAGATGTAAGACACCGGAGTGCCGATGAGTATCACCTGCATGAACTCGCGCGCGTAGGGGATGGTCTGCTCCGTGGCCCCGAAGAAATACAGTATATCGTCGAGAAAGATGAAAGTAAGACCGCCAAATACCACCGAGTGTATCACACACAGTGTCATCACATTATTGACCACGTCGGTGGCGCGGGCAAGGTTTTTCTGCCCGAGGAAAATCGAGCTTATGGTGGCTCCGCCTGCGGCGATGAGCGTGCAGAAGCCTATCACAAGATTCATCAGCGGGAAAGTGATGGCAAGGCCCGATATGGCCATGGGGCCGACACCGCGCCCAATGAAGATGCTGTCGATGATATTGTAGAGCGATGTGGCCACCGCCGCTATGATTGCCGGTACCGAATACTGCACCAGCAGACGGCCTATGGAGCTTTTGCCGAGGCTCGCCGGGGAAGAAGATTCGTTTGCGTTCACTTTGATTTCTTATTATTGCAGACACGGCCGAGCGACCACAGCAGCAGTATTACTGCCGCGAGAGCGGCCGAGAGCCATATGCAGAGGCGACCGTCGGCGACATTCCACAGCTCATCCTGCATCGTACCGGCCGACAGTATGTCTGGACGTATGCCGGCCAGGTTGCGCTTGATGGCTATGCGGCCGTCGTGTATCCACACAAATCCCTGTGTGCCTCTCACGAGCTGCTTCAATGCAGTGTCGCTCGCCGTATATACCGGGTATTGAGGCCGCGCCAGCGCCCGCCAGCGCTCCAGCCCGTCGTCGGTGGCTGCGACGGCCGCCACCATCCCGATACCATGGTCGGTGGCGTAGCGGTACAGCTCGTTGGCAAAGCGGGCGCGGGTGAGATAGTCCACACCCGGCTCGGGCACCGTAATGAGCAGCACGTCGCCATCGGCTGAGCCGAGCACATCGGAGGTGACATCGTATCCATCCTCGTCGAAAAGCGCCAGGGCGGCCGAGCTCTCCGCGGCATCTGACTCGGCGCGACCAATCCACGTCCAGGTGGAGTCGGGCAGCGCATCGAGGGCAAACTCCCGGCGCTCGCCGTCTTTTTCATAAATAAATGTCACGTCGCCGTCTTCAGCGCTGTCGGCCACCACCGCCTCGCTGCCAATCGGATAGGGGCGGAAGTCGGCCACCGGTTGCACGTGCCAGCCGGTGACGGCCAGCGCCAGCCCGTAGATGATGGTCGCCGCCAGCATAATCCATTGCAGAGCGGGACGTATGCCCGGAGCCACACGTGTATTTGTAAAGGCGAGAAACACGGCCAGCGCCGTTATCACAATATTCTTGGCCATGGTGGCGGCATTGGATATCACCAGCAGGTCGCCGAAGCAGCCGCAGTCGGCCACAGGGTCGGCCACCCATATGTATACCGACAGCGGGAGCATGGCCGCCATGATGGCACAGGCGGCTATCGCGGCCGTGCGGCGCAGGCATCCCAGCGCAAGCGACAGGCCGGTGCACAGCTCCAGCATCGACAGCGCCACCGAGCCCACCAGCGTGAACTCGCGCGGCACCGCAGCCAAGATACCCCACACGGCCAGATAGTCTTCAATCTTGTATACAAAACCCCAGGGGTCGACACACTTGGACCACCCCGACAGGATAAACACCGCGCCTACGGCCAGGCGCGCCGCCCATACGGCGGATTTGGTGACGGCGGGACTCACTCGGTGAGTTTTATCACGCCGAATACCGCATAGACGATGATGTCGAAGTAATTTGACTCGATACCCTCGGATACGCGCACCTCGCCGCCATTGTCCTCAATCTCCTTTATACGCACCACCTTAGTGAGTATGAAGTCGGTATAGGAGGGCACGCGCATCGAGCGCCATGCCTCGTCGTAGTCGTGGTTTTTGGCCTTCATGAGACGGGCGGCCGCCTCGGCCACCTGGTCGTACAGCTCCAGGGCGCGGGCCGCGTCGATATCGTGGGTGTCGGAAAAGCCCAGGCTGAGCTGTATGATACCGATGATACCGTAGTTTACAATCGCCATGAACTCGGGCAGTATGCCCTCAGCCACGGCAGCCACGCCCTTTATCTCGATGGAGCGTATGCGCTTGGCCTTGATGAAAATCTGGTCGGTGACACTCTGCGGACGCATCATGCGCCACGAAGGCCCGTAGTCGCCGAGCTTGGCGGCGAATATGCTGCGGCAGGCCGCGATGGCCTCGTCAAATTGCTTGTTTGTATCCATGAGTGCAAAGTTACAAAAAATATCGGCAGGACACACCTTTTTAATATTTCGGGAAAAATGCGTAATTTTGTAGCGAAATTACAGAAATGAAGAATATACGCAACTTTTGCATCATAGCGCACATCGACCACGGTAAATCCACCCTGGCCGACCGCCTGCTCGAGTACACCGGCACCGTGGCATCCAAGGATATGGAGGCTCAGGTGCTCGACGACATGGATCTCGAGCGCGAGCGTGGCATCACCATCAAGAGCCATGCCATACAGATGGACTACGCTCTCGACGGCGAGCACTACACCCTCAATCTCATCGATACCCCGGGACACGTCGACTTCTCCTACGAAGTGTCGCGCTCAATCGCCGCCTGCGAGGGAGCGCTGCTCATCGTCGACGCCACACAGGGCATACAGGCACAGACCATCTCCAATCTGTACATGGCCATCGACAATGACCTGGAGATAATACCCGTGCTCAACAAGTGCGACCTCGACTCGGCCAATCCCGACGAAGTGTCAGACCAGATAGTGGAGCTGCTTGGATGCGACCACGACGAGATAATCCACGCCAGCGGCAAGACCGGCATGGGTGTGGAGGAGATACTCCGCGCCATCATCGAGCGCGTGCCGGCGCCGACCGGCGACCCGCAGGCTCCGCTGCAGGCGCTCATATTTGACTCGGTATTCAATCCCTTCCGCGGCATCATCGCCTATTTCAAGATTGAAAACGGCACCATCCGCACAGACGATTTCGTGAAATTTGTGGCTACCGGCAAGGAGTATCATGCCGACGAGATAGGTGTGCTCAAGCTCGACCTGTCGCCCCGCAAGGAGCTTTCGGCCGGCAATGTGGGCTATATCATAAGCGGTATCAAGAGCTCGCGGGAGGTAAAGGTGGGCGATACCATCACCCATGTGGCCCGCCCGTGCGACGAGGCCATCAAGGGCTTCCAGGAAGTGAAGCCCATGGTGTTTGCCGGCGTGTATCCCATCGAGACCGAAGACTTTGAGAATCTGCGCACATCGCTTGAGAAACTTCAGCTCAACGACGCCTCGCTCACATTCTCGCCCGAGTCGTCGGCCGCGCTCGGGTTCGGCTTCCGCTGCGGCTTCCTCGGCCTGCTGCATATGGAGATCATCCAGGAGCGACTGAGCCGCGAGTTTGACATGGAGGTCATCACCACCGTGCCCAACGTCTCGTATCGCGTGTACGACAAGAAAGGCGGCATGACCGAGGTGCACAATCCCTCGGGCCTGCCCGACATCACCCTCATCGACCATATCGAGGAGCCGTATATCAGGGCGTCGGTCATCACCACTCCGGAGTTTATCGGCCCCATCATGACGCTATGCCTGTCGAAGCGCGGCGAGCTGGTGCGTCAGGAGTATATCTCGGGCGGCCACCGCATGGAGCTTACATTCGACATGCCGCTCGGCGAGATAGTGATAGACTTCTACGACAAGCTCAAGAGCATATCCAAGGGCTACGCCTCCTTTGACTATCATCTGCACGGATTCCGCGAGTCGCGGCTGGTAAAGCTCGACATACTGCTCAACGGCGAGAGCGTCGACGCACTGTCGACACTGACCCACGCCGACAATGCCGTGACCTTCGGACGCCGCATGTGCGAGAAGCTCAAGGAGCTTATACCGCGCCAGCAGTTTGATATCGCCATACAGGCTGCCATCGGCGCAAAAATCATAGCCCGCGAGACCGTCAAGGCTGTGCGTAAAGACGTGACAGCCAAGTGTTACGGCGGCGATATATCGCGTAAACGCAAGCTGCTCGAGAAGCAGAAGAAAGGCAAGAAGCGCATGAAGCAGATCGGCTCGGTAGAAGTGCCGCAGAAGGCATTCCTGGCCGTGCTCAAACTCGACTGACATACAATGATAAATCCCCTCGAACCGTGCGGCTCGAGGGGTTGTTACATAATAGGTACGTTTCACTTTTAGATATGAAATTTTATCCCGACATCTCACATGACACGGCCGGATTTACCGGCATCTTCTATGCCGCCCGTCAGGCGCTCCGTCGCCATGCATCCGGTGGTAACGTGCTCATAGCGGCCACAGTGCTGGCTCTCGTGGTGGCCAATATCCCGGCCATCAACGGCTATTACTTCGACTTCTGGCAGCAGGAGGTACGCCTGCAGATAGGCGACTTCAACCTCTTCAGCCACTCGGGTCATCCGATGACGCTGCTGTCGTTTATCAACGACGCGCTGATGGCTATCTTCTTTTTCAGTATCGGCCTCGAAATCAAGCGCGAGATACTCGTGGGCGAGCTTGCCTCATTCCGACAGGCTCTGCTGCCGATAGTCGCCGCCGTCGGCGGTATGGCAGTGCCGGTATTGATATTCTGGCTCATGAGCCGCGGCACCGACTACACCGGCGGCGCCGCCATCCCGATGGCCACCGATATCGCATTCTCGCTCGGTGTGCTCGCCATGCTCGGGCGTCGGGTGCCTCTGTCGCTCAAAATATTTCTCACCACTCTGGCCGTGGTCGACGATATCGGCGGCATCATCGTGATCGCCGCTTTCTACTCGACGCATATCGAGATAAACATGCTCGCGCTGGGACTTTTCGGGCTGCTGGTACTTATGCTCGGCCAGGCCATGCGCATGCAGAGCAAGGTGTTTTATCTCGGCGTCGGGGGCGCGGTGTGGTTTATGTTTCTCAACTCCGGCATCCACCCCACTATCGCCGGTGTGCTGGTGGCATTCTGCGTGCCGGCCAAGCCCGTCTTTGAGCCACGCCGCTATATCAAGATGATACGCAACGCCATGTCGCACTTCCGCCAGGAAGACGAGGAGGTGCTCACCCGCCGCACCATCCTGAGCAAAGACCAGCTCAACTGGCTCAAGGAAGTCGAGCATGCCTCCGATAAGGTAATCTCCCCGCTGCAGGAACTTGAAGACTCGCTGCATCCTTTTGTCAACTACTTCATCGTGCCCGTGTTTGCCTTTGCCAACGCCGGAATCTTCCTGCTCGATACCGACCCGCTGTCGGCTGTCGAGGGTATATCGCTGGCTGTGATGTGCGGCCTTGTGCTGGGTAAGTTCCTCGGTATCTTCAGCTTCTCGTGGCTTACCGTGAAGCTCGGCTGGGCACCGATGCCGGCGCACAGCAATTGGCATATGATGGCCTCCATCGCCATGCTCGGCGGTATCGGATTTACGGTGTCGCTCTTCATCGCCACACTGTCGTTTGGCGGCGGCGACGCGCATCAGCTTGCCCTGCTCGACCATGCCAAGCTCGGTATCGTGCTGGGCTCGCTGCTGTCGGGTATCCTCGGCTTTGTATGGCTCCACTACACGCTGCCACACGGCGTGGCTCCCGATGCGGTCGAGCCTGACTGATGACTGCCATATGAATACAATCGCCCCCGGCGACCGAGCGGTCGCCGGGGGCGATTGTATATCTATAAGACAAATATATCAGCAGGTGGCCGGGATAGCTATCTCCACTACCTGCGACACTGTGTCGACGTAATGAAACTCCATCCCGTCGAGATATCGCTCGGGGATTTGGGCGATATCGCGGCGATTGTCGCTGCTCAGTATGATGTCGGTGACGCCGGCGCGCTTGGCCGCGAGTATCTTCTCCTTGACACCACCCACAGGCAATACACGGCCGCGCAGGGTAATCTCGCCCGTCATAGCCAGCCTGGGGCGCACGGCGCGACCCGTGAACGCCGACGCGATGGCTGTGGCGATGGTGATGCCCGCCGACGGGCCGTCTTTGGGTATGGCTCCCTCGGGGAAGTGGATATGCAGGTGACGGTCTTCAAAGTCGGCGGCAGCGATACCCAGCGACTCGGCATGGGCGCGTACCCACTGGTATGCAATGGTGGCCGACTCTTTCATCACATCGCCGAGATTACCCGTGACGGTGAGTTTCTCGCCCTTGCCGCGCGAGAGCGATGCCTCGGCGAGCATAATCTCGCCTCCTACGCTCGTCCACGCCAGGCCGGTCACCACGCCGGGCAGGCCGTCGTCGGTCTTGTCCTTGACATATGGCGCCAGACCGAGCAGCGGCTCCAGGCCCTCGGGGCGGAGCGGCATCTCCACCGGCCGCCCCTCAAGGCGCGCCAGCAGAATCTTGCGGGCGAGCGCGGCGAGCACTTTCTCAAGGCGGCGCACTCCGCTCTCCGATGTATATCGCTCGATGATGGCGGCCAGAGTGTCGTCGCCGAGCACATACTCATCGGCCGACAGGCAGTTGTCGGCAAGTACCCGCGGTATCAGATGATGCCGGGCAATCTCCATCTTCTCCTCGAGCAGGTATCCCGAGAGCTCCACTATCTCCATGCGGTCGAGCAGGGCCGGGGGCACGGTGGAGAGATTATTGGCCGTAGCGACAAACATCACCCGGCTCAGGTCGAAGTCAATATCGATGTAATTGTCGTGAAAAGCCTGATTCTGCTCGGGATCGAGTACCTCAAGCATGGCATCCGACGGGTCGCCGCGGTGGTCGGCGCCGAGCTTGTCAATTTCGTCGAGCACCATCACGGGGTCGGCGGTCGCAGCCGAGCGCAGGGCTTTGATGATGCGGCCGGGCATGGCGCCAACATACGTGCGCCTGTGGCCACGCACCTCGGCCTCGTCGTGCACACCTCCCAGCGACACACGCTGGTATGAGCGGCCCACCGCCCGGGCTATCGAGCGGCCGAGCGAGGTCTTGCCCACGCCCGGAGGGCCCACCAGGCAGAGGATGGGCGAGCGCGGAGCGTCGCCGCTGAAATACACGGCAATCTGCTCCAGTATGCGCTCCTTGACCTTCTCGAGCCCATAGTGGTCAGCTTCAAGTATGCTGCGTGCCTCGGCAAGCGACGGGAGCTGCTGGGTGTGTATCCCCCAGGGCAGATCGAGCAGAGTCTCCAGATAGCTGTATTGCACGGCATAGTCGGGCGACTGCGGATTGAGCCGGCGCAGCTTGGCCAGCTCCTTGTCAAATGCCTTGCGGGCGGCGGCCGTAAACTCCGTCTTGCCCGCGCGCGCGGTCAGCTCCGAAATGTCATTGTCGGTGTCGGGAGCGTCCTCGCCATACAGCTCCTCGCGGATGGTGTCGAGCTGCTGCTGGAGATATGCGGTGCGCTGATTGTCTTTCATGCGGTCGGAGGCCTTGACGATAATCTCATGGCGCAGCTCCGCCTTGCGGTGCTCCACCATCAGAGCCGCCAGCAGCATCTCGGCGCGGCGGGTAAGGTCGCTCTGGGCGAGCAGCGCCTGCTTGACCGACGTCTCCACCGGCGCATTGGTCGCCACATAGTGCAGTCGCTCCACATCGCTGCGCAGGCTGCGGGCCATGCCCGTAAACTCCTTTGACATATGCGTGGCCTCCTCGATAATCTCCGCCGACTTGTTGATGCACTCGTCGACTATGGCGCCGAAACGCTCGGCGTCGGCAAAGGCCACATCGTCGACAGCCACGGCGCGCACCGACAGCCCCGTGGGCGACTCGGCGGCGCGCACGCCTTTGCCGAGCACGCGAAACCGCGAGCGGGCGCGCAGCAGGGCGGTGTGGGTCTCGTCGGGCAGCTGAAGTACCTTGAATACATCGGCCACCACACCATATTTATATAGACCGCGCATATTGGGATTGTTATCGCCGGCGTCGGTCTGGCATATCACTGCGATGGGTGTGCAGGTCTCGGCGGCGCGCTCGGCCAGCTTCAGCGAGCCTTCGCGGCCGATGCTGAGCGGCACAGTCACACCGGGAAACATCACCAGATTGCGTGTAGGGAGCACAGGCAGGTCGTCCCAGTCGGGCTCACGGCCGTATTTCGAGGTATCAATCTCAATCTGTCCCATGGGGACTTCCTGCTGCTCTATTGCGTTTTCTTTACTCATTGCACAGTTTTAGAGTGCAAAGGTACAAAAATTATGCCAAACTACAGCAGCGGGGTCAGTTGGAGTGCAGGTTGTCGGGGACAAGCCTCCAGGAGCGGTAGTCGGGGCCGAGGCCGCGCACAGCCTCGTGCCAGCAGGCGTCGCCCGAGAGCGCTATAAGCCCCTGATGCCGTCCCTGATGCATGACAGCCCATGTATCCTCCTCAAGCTCCGACTCCAGCTGCCCGGCGTCCCAGCCGCTGTATCCCACAAAGAAGCGTATCATGCCCTCGGCAGGATAGCCGGCATTGACATACTCGATGGCCGTGTCGAAGTCGCCTCCGACCCACAGCCCCGGTGTATAGAGCCGCGCGCCGGGTATGATGGAGTCGCCCAGGGTATGGATGAAATATAGCCTGTCCTGGCTCAGCGGGCCGCCGCAATACACCTCGACATCGACCTCGGGGTCGACGCCGTCGAGCACGTCGGCCAGGCGGTAGTCGACGCTTTTGTTGAGCACTACTCCGGTGGCACCGCCGCGCGGCGAGTAGTCGATGAGCGTGATCACGGCGTGGCGAAAGTAAGACTCGCTCAGAAACGGCTGCGCCACCAGCAGGTCGCCCTCGCGTACCGTGCGGTCGGGAGCGGCGATACGGAAAAAGAGAGATGTGTCGAGGTCTTTCATAAGTCAGGTCTTTATAAAAATATAACACCCGGCATCCGTCGCGGGTTTGCACAGACGGCGCGCCGGCCGGCAATATTGCCGGCCGGCGCGGTAGTGGCTGCGGGGGTGGGGCGCCTTACTGGGCCGGCTCGGCCTCGGGAGCGATGAGCTTGTATCCCTTGCCGTGGATGTTGATGATCTCAATCGACGGATCGTCCTTGAGATGCTTGCGCAGCTTGGTGATATACACGTCCATCGAGCGGGCATTGAAGTAATTGTCGTCGATCCAGATGGTCTTGAGGGCGTAGTTGCGCTCGAGTATCTGGTTGACGTGGGCGCAGAGCAGGCTTAGCAGCTCGCTCTCCTTGGTGGTGAGCTTGGTGACTTTGTCGTCGAGCATGAGCGTCTGCTTCTGGGTGTCGAAGGTGAAGCGGCCGATTTTATACATGGTGACCTCCTTGCCCTTCTTGCCCTTGACGCGGCGCAGGATGGCCTCGATGCGCAGCACGAGCTCTTCCATTGAGAAAGGTTTGGTGATATAATCGTCGGCACCGAGTTTGAATCCCTCAAAGATGTCTTCCTTGAGCGACTTGGCGGTGAGGAATATGATGGGCACTTCGGAATTGACCGCACGTATCTCCTGGGCCACGGCGAAGCCGTCCTTTTTGGGCATCATAACGTCGAGGACGCATATGTCGTACTTGCCCTTGAGAAAAGCCTTGTAGCCGCTCTCGCCGTCGGCATAGAGGTCGGCGTTGAATCCCTTGGCCTGGAGGTATTCCCGGAGGAGCATGCCGAGGTTCTCATCGTCCTCGCACAGCAGTATTTTCATTCGTTCTTCCATGACTTTCAGTTTTTGGATAGGGGTAATATGATTATGAATTTTGTTCCGTGATTGTATTCGCTCTCGGCGGTGATGGAGCCGCCAAGCTCGCCGACCATCTTCTTGACATAGGCCAGGCCGAGGCCAAAACCCTTTACGTCGTGGCGGTTGCCGGTGTTGACCCGGTAGAATTTATCGAAAATCTTCTTGAGGTCTTCGCGGCGTATGCCGATACCATTGTCGGCGATGGATATCTCGAGCCGCTCGCCGGGCAGATCGCGCGACGATACGGTGATGTGCAGCGGGCGCTCCTCCGAGCGGTATTTTACGGCATTGTCGAGCAGGTTGAAGATTACGTTGGTAAAGTGCATCTCGTCGACCACCACCAGCCCGTTGAGGGCATCGAGATTGGCCGTGATGCTGCCGCCGTACTTCTCCACCTTGAGCTTGAATGTGTTTACGATATTGTACACGGTGAGGTTGGCGTCGATTTCATCGAGCTTGAGCGTGGCGCGCTGGCGGTCGAAAAGCGACATCTGGAGCACCTTCTCCACCTGAAACCGCAGGCGCTTGGTCTCGTCGGTGATGACCGTGGCTGTCTGTTGCAGCATGGCGGGCGACTTGCGCACGGCCGGGTCGCTGAGCATCTGCGCGGCCAGCGATATCGACGATATGGGTGTCTTGAACTCGTGGGTCATATTGTTGATGAAATCATTTTTCATCTCCGTGAGCTTTTTCTGACGGAAGGCCACGATGATGGTGAATACAAAGACTATCAGCAATATGAGCGTGAAAGCCAGGGCCGGTACCATAAACGATATGGAGCGGAAGATGAAGTCCTGGCGCGTGGGGAAATATACCTTGAGGAAATGCAGCCGGCCGGCAGGGTCGCGCGGAAACAGTGTCTGCACGAAAGTATTGTCGGCGCCGGCGCGGTCGGCCTCGTAGCCTGCCGAGCGGTACTGTATGATGCCGGCGTGGTTGAGCACTGCAAACTCAAACGGCATGTCGAGGCCGAGTGTGTCGAGCTGCTGTGTGAGATAGCGGCGCACCACAGTGGAGTCTGCGCGGTCGGTGATGGGGCGGGTCGATGCGGTGGTGATGATATTGAGTATCACATCGTCGATGACGCCTTTCTGATACAGGTAATGATTGCGGTACACGTCTTGCATCGAGCGGAAGTGCTTGCTCATGGCCGAGCCGTCGGCCTGGAAGCGGGTGATTTCCGAGGGCTTTCCCTTGATGGTGACGTCGGCCTCGAGGCCGGTAGTGGTGGTGAAGGTGTACTTGATACCCTCCTGCATGGGGAGAGTCGCCCCGAGGCGCTGAGTGTAAATCGACTGCGACTCAATCTCACTCACCTCATCCTCAAGGAAATGGCGCGCCTCGTCTTGCTCAAGCCTGATGGCAACGGCCACCAGCGCCTGGCGCACTCCCTGCGAGAATTGCTCGTGACGGATGCCCACGATATTCTTCATATAGAATATCTGAATAAACAGAAGGCCTAAGAATGTGAAGGCCATCAGTATGGTCAATATCCAGATTGTCTGCTTTTTCATGTCAAGTTAACTTAATTAGTTAACAACCGACTTTGCCAATTGTTTATAAAATTTAATAAAAAGCAACAGCTATGCCTTTTAACATTTAAATGCAAAATTAACATAAAAAACTGCCGAAATCAACACCCCGCTAAAATTTTGACAAATTTTATAGATAGCATTGTACACACGCGGGATATTTTGTAATTTTGCGCCCATAAAAATCAGCGAATGAAACTCACCGCTCCGAGCGATACAGCGCCCTACGGTTGCACATCCGGCGACCGTCAGCGACGCCGCCGCCTCCGGGGCGATTGTCATTTCCGCGTATTTCCGTCACGGTAAATAGGTACTTTTTTATATAATATGTCAAGTTTACGATTCAAAGTAGTGGAAGAGGCATTTGACCGCAAGGCAGTGCCCGTCAAGACCCCGGCAGAGCGTCCCGAGGAGTATTACGGCAAGGCCGTATTCGGGCGCAGCACCATGTTCAGATACCTCCCCCGCGACACCTACGACGCGCTCATCCGTGCCATCGAGGACAAGACGCCCATCTCCCGCGACCTGGCCGACAGCGTGGCCGAGGGCATGAAGCGCTGGGCCATCGACAACGGCGCCCGCCACTATACCCACTGGTTTCATCCGCTCACCGACGGCACCGCCGAGAAGCACGACGCCTTTGTGGAGCACGACGGCAAGGGTGGGGTGGTCGAGGAGTTCAGCGGCAAGCTGCTGGTGCAGCAGGAGCCCGACGCCTCGTCGTTTCCCAACGGCGGTATCCGTAATACCTTCGAGGCCCGCGGCTACTCGGCCTGGGACATATCGTCGCCGGCATTCATCGTAGACGGCACACTCTGCATCCCCACTATCTTCATATCGTACACAGGCGAGAGCCTCGACTACAAGACACCGCTGCTGCGCGCCCTCAATGCAGTCGATGTGGCCGCCACCAAGGTAGCCCGCTACTTCGACCCCGAGGTGAAGCACGTGAAGTCGTACCTTGGCTGGGAGCAGGAGTATTTCCTGGTCGACGAGGCTCTATATGCCGCGCGTCCCGACCTGGTGATGACCGGCCGCACCCTCATGGGACATGAGAGCGCAAAAAACCAGCAGCTCGAAGACCACTACTTCGGCGCCATCCCCTCGCGTGTCGAGGCCTTCATGCTCGACCTCGAGATAGAGGCTCACAAGCTGGGAATACCCCTCAAGACACGTCACAACGAGGTGGCGCCAAATCAGTTTGAGTTTGCGCCCATATACGAGGAGACCAATCTTGCCAACGACCACAATCTGCTGGTGATGTCGCTCATGGACGAGGTCGCACGCCGCCATCACTTCCACGTGCTTTTCCACGAGAAACCCTTTGCAGGCATCAACGGCTCGGGCAAGCACAACAACTGGAGCCTCGGCACCGACCGCGGCGCCATGCTCTTTGCTCCCGGCAAATCACCGGCCGACAATCTCCAGTTCCTTACATTCACCGTCAACGTGATGGCAGCAGTGCACACCCACAACGCACTGCTGAAAGCCTCCATCATGTCGGCCACCAACAGCCATCGCCTCGGCGCCAACGAGGCTCCTCCCGCCATCATATCCATCTTTACCGGCAAGGCTGTGGAGCGCGCTCTCGCCGCTCTGGCGTCGTCTACCACCGAGGAGCTGTCGGGACTGGCCACCAAGGAGGGCATTTCGCTGGGCCTTAACCAGATACCCGAGATTCTTGTCGACAACACCGACCGCAACCGCACATCACCTTTTGCCTTTACGGGCAATCGCTTTGAATTCCGCGCCGTAGGCTCGAGCGCCAACTGTGCCAGCGCCATGATAGCGCTCAACGCCGCCGTGGCCGACCAGCTCGAGCTTTTCCATGCCGCCGTGGAGCGCCGCGTAGCCGACGGTGCCGACCGCCACGACGCCATCATCGACGAGCTGCGATCCCTCATCGGGCAGTGTGAGACCATACAGTTTAACGGCAACGGCTACTCCGACGAGTGGAAGGCCGAGGCTGCCCGCCGCGGCCTCGACTGCGAGACCTCGGCTCCCAAGATATTCGACGCATATCTGTCGGAGCAGTCCATCGAGATGTTTGGCCGCACAGGTGTGTTCTCCAAAGTCGAGCTCGAGGCTCGCAACGAGGTCAAGTGGGAGATGTACACCAAGAAGGTGCAGATCGAGGCCCGCGTGCTGGGCGACCTGGCCATCAACCATGTCGTGCCCGTGGCCACCCGTTACCAGTCGATGCTCGTCGACAATGTGGTGAAGCTCAAGTCACTCTTCCCCGGCGTGAAAGGGGCCAAGGTGGTGGCCCATGACCTGGAGACCATCGAGAAGATGTCGGCTCACATGGACATCATCAAGACCGAGGTAGACGCCATGGTCGAGGCACGCAAGCGCGCCAACCGTATCGACGACCAGCGCGAGCGCGCCATCGCATACCACGACACCGTGGTGCCCTCGATGGAGACCATCCGCCGCCATATCGACAAGCTCGAGCTTATGGTCGACAACGAGATGTGGCCTCTGCCCAAGTACCGCGAGCTGCTTTTCATACGCTGAAATGGAGCCTCTGAAACATGAGTGTGGCGTGGCCCTGATAAGGCTGCGCCGCCCTCTGTCGTATTACCGCGAGAAATACGGCACATATACATATGGCCTCGACAAGCTATATCTGCTCATGGAAAAGCAGCACAACCGCGGGCAGGAGGCAGCCGGAGCCGGGGTGGTCAAGCTTAACGCCCCGGCCGGCCACGAGCTGATATTCCGCGAGCGCGAGCTGGGAAAGGACGCCATAGCCAAGATATTTGCCGGTATCGGCGAGCGCATTCCGGCCGATGTCAATTCCATGCCGGCCAATGAAGTCGATGCCTTTACGCCATATATCGGCCAGGTGTATATGGGCCATCTGCGCTACTCCACCACCGGCCGCAGCGGCATCAGCTATGCCCATCCCGTACTGCGGCGCAACAACTGGCGCTCGCGCTCGCTGATGCTGTGCGGCAACTTCAACATGACCAACGTCGACGAGATGTTTGAGCGCGTGGTGGCCTCGGGGCAGTATCCCCGCTTTTACAACGACACCAACATGATACTCGAGCAGCTCGGATTTGCTCTCGACAAGGAAAATCACCGCCTCTACCGCGAGTACCGCCAAAGTATGCGCGACCCCGCGCTGGCCCATGCCATCGAGGACAATCTCGACACGGGCCGCGTGCTCGCGGCGGCTGCTCCCGAGTGGGACGGCGGCTACGTGATGTGCGGTGTCACCGGCTCGTGCAGCATGTTTGCGCTGCGCGACCCCAATGGTATCCGCCCGGCATTCTACTACTGCGACGACGAGATAGTGGTGCTTGCATCGGAGCGCCCCGTGATACAGACAGCCTTTGACCTCGATGCCGGCGACATCCGCGAGCTTGCCCCGGGCGAGGCTATTCTGGTCGACAAGGCCGGGGAGGTCGAGTTGCGTCAGATATTGCAACCGGGTCGGCGGCTGTCGTGCTCATTTGAGCGCATATACTTCTCGCGCGGCTCCGACGCCGACATCTACCGCGAGCGCAAGGCTCTGGGCGCGCTGCTCGTGCCACGTCTGGTAGAGATGGTCGACGGCGACCTGGAGCATACCGTGTTTTCATACATCCCCAATACGGCCGAAGTCGCATTCTTCGGTATGCTCGAGGAGCTTGAGCGGGAGCTTAACGCCCGCAAGCTCGCCGATATACGGGCGATGGCGGCATCGGGCAATATCGGCGACGACGAGCTGCGCCGCGTGCTCGACCGCCGCGTGCGCGTCGAGAAAGCGGTGATAAAGGATGTGAAGATGCGCACATTCATCGCCGAGGGCGACAGCCGCGACGATATGGCCGCGCATGTATATGATGTGACATACGGTACCGTCGCCGCCGGCCGCGATACCCTCGTGGTGATAGACGACAGCATCGTGCGCGGCACCACCCTGCGCCGCTCCATACTGCGTATGTGCGACCGGCTGCGGCCGGCGCGTATCATAGTGGTGAGCTCATCGCCGCAGGTGCGTTATCCCGATTATTACGGTATCGACATGTCGGCCATGGATCAGTTTGTGGCCTTCCATGCCGCCGTAAAACTGCTCCGTGACACCGGTCGTGAGCAAGTCATACACGACACATACCGCGCCTGCCTCGCCCAGCGCGATCTGGCAGCCGCAGAGCGTACAAACTGTGTGCGTGCCATCTACGAGCCATTCAGCGACGACGAGATCTCACAGGCCATCGTGGAGCTGCTTACCGATGACCCCGCGCATCCCGTGCGCGCCAAGGTCGACATCGTGTATCAGACCCTCGACGGGCTGCACCGTGCCATCCCCGGCCACCGCGGCAACTGGTACTTCTCGGGCGACTATCCCACCCCCGGAGGCATCCGTGCCGTCAACGAGGCATATATCCGCTGGTACGAGCACGACTTCGGTAAGTAGTGCATGAGAGTCTCCGAGAGGAGGTCAACGTATCTCGCGGAAAATTACTATATTGGGACATAGTCGTCTTTTCCCAGTCGTCGGTGAAGCCGGTGAAGCGCAAAGGTGGAACATAAACTGTGTTGTTGAGTGATAAGGCTCGAAGTAGTATCTGTGCCTTACTACCGGGCTCCGTATCGGTGAAATATGCGCTCTGCGCTGGGAGGATATCAATGTGCAGAGCGGCACTCTGCAGGTGCGCCGCACCATAGAGCGCATCTATATAATCGAAGGCGAAAAGAAGCACACCGAGCTTGTGATCAACGACCCTAAAACTCCAAATTCCATCCGGGAAATACCGTTGAGTGCTGAAGCTCTCTCACTGATCAAGCCGCTTATGAAAGTGGTGAACACCGGCTTTTATGTAATTGCCAACGATAGCAGGCCCATCGAGCCTCGCACTTATCGCAGTTACTATAAGCGGCTGATGGAATCGCTTGGCATTCCCGCAATCAAATTCCACGGCCTGCGGCACTCATTTGCCACCCGGTGCATAGAAAGCAACTGCGACTACAAGACCGTCAGCGTCCTCCTGGGCCATTCTGACATCTCCACCACACTCAACCTCTATGTCCACCCAAACATGGAGCAAAAGAAACGCTGCATCTCCAAGATGTTCAAATCCCTCGGTAAAAGCTAATATCAATATAATAAGCCCGGCAGTAGCAAAATATTGTCGGGCTTATCGTTGGCAGCCGGGACGCAAATTTGCGGCGGAGTATGGCTGAAAAAATTTGGAATCGCGGGCAAAGTGTCGTATATTTGCCCATCATGAAAACACTCGTCATACCGCCTGCCGCCGCAGGGCGCATCCTGCCGTTTTACCTCGCAGCCGAGGAGTGGCTGGCGATGCGCGCGGCCCCGGGTGATGAGTGGTTTTTTGCCTGGCAGGCAGGCCCGGCGGTGATATGCGGCCGCCATCAGGACATACCCCTTGAGGTCGATATGGCCTATGCCGCCGAGCATGGCATACAGGTATGGCGGCGCAAATCGGGCGGGGGCTGCGTATATGCCGACTCGCACAACGTGATGTTTTCGTACATCACCGCAGACCGCGGCGGTGTACAAGGCTGCTTTGGCCGCTACACCGCCTTGATATGCCGGATGCTCGCCTCGCTGGGCATCGACGCCGCGCCCACCGGGCGCAACGACGTCGCCGTCGATGGCCGCAAGGTGGCCGGCAATGCCTTTTACCGCAGCCACGGCCGCAGCATAGTGCACGGCACGATGCTCTACGACGCCGACCCCGACACCATGGGGCGGGTGCTCACCCCGTCGCGGGCCAAGCTGATGTCGAAGGGTGTGCACAGTGTGCCATCGCGCATCACCACCCTGCGCCGATGCGGGCTCGGGATGAGTTGCGATGACTTTATCGCCCATGCCATGCAGAGCATGGGCGGCAGCGGCTCGTATACGCTCACCGCTGCCGACATCGAGTCTGTCACAGCCATCATGCAGACGTATCTTCAAGACGACTTCCTGCGGCGCGGCGGTCTATGCCGCCTGCCCCGCCACACGGGGCGCCGCATCGAGGGGGTAGGCGAGGTCGCTGTATGGCTCGGCACCGGCAGCGACGGGCTTATTGACCGCTGCCGCATCAGCGGCGACTTTTTCGGCTCTCGCGCCTCGCTCGACGAACTGTGTCGGGCGCTTGTCGGTGTCGTCCCCGAGCGGGAGGCGCTTACCGCAGCCCTGTCGCGATACTCTGTCGGCGATGCCATCGAAGGCATCTCGGCCGACACCCTTGCAGACCTTATCATTGAAACCACCATATCATGAAGACTACTCCTTTGCATTCCCGCCATATAGCCGCCGGCGCGGTGATGGCTCCCTTTGCAGGCTACGACATGCCCATAAGCTACCGCGGCATCGAAGAGGAGCACCGGGCAGTGCGCTCGGCCACAGGCATGTTTGACGTGTCGCATATGGGCGAGGTGCACATCACCGGCCCGCAGGCGCAAGCGTATGTAAACCATATTTTCTCGGGCGATGTCGCGCCTCTGGCTCCCGGCCAGGTCGTATACGGCATGATGCTCAACGAGCGCGGAGGCGTGGTCGACGACCTGCTCGTGTACAAGCGCTCGGCCGAGGATTTCTTCCTGGTGATAAACGCATCGAATATCGACAAGGATGTGGCCTGGATGCAGGCCCACACAGACGGCTTCCAGGCGATGGTCGACGACTGCAGCGAGCGCTGGGCCGAGCTGGCCATACAGGGCCCGGGCGCCGAGGACGTGATGCTTGATGTGCTCGGCATCGACTGCCGCGACATGACCTTCTATACATTCCGCGACATCATCTTGCCCTCGGGAGCCTCTGCCATTGTGAGCCGTACAGGCTACACGGGCGAGGACGGGTTTGAGCTTTATGCCCCTGCCGACGACATCGCCGCTGCATGGGATACGCTTGCATCTGCCGGCGTGGAGCCTTGCGGTCTCGGCTGCCGCGACACGCTGCGATTCGAGGCCGGGCTACCGCTATACGGCGACGAGCTTACCGACGACATCACTCCGCTGGAGGCCGGCCTGGGCATGTTTGCCAAGACCGCGGCAAAACCATCTTTTATCGGCCGCGATGCGCTGGTGGCACAGAAAGAGGCCGGAGTGCCCCGCAAGGTGGTAGGGCTTGAGATCGACGGCCCCGCCATCGCCCGCCACGGCTATGCGGTGCTCGACATGGATGGAAATGCTGTCGGCGAGGTCACCACCGGCTACCGCTCCATCACCATGGGCCGCAGCCTGGCCATGGCGCTCGTGCCTGCCGGTCTGGCAGCCGAGGGTACCCGGCTGCAGGTGCAGGTGCGCCGCAAGGTATTCCCGGCCACAGTGGTCAAGAAAAGATTCTATACACCCAAATACAAAAAATAATACCCCAAAAAATAATCTGAGCCATGAGCAACATCTATTATCTCCCCACCCACGAGTATGCCCGCGTAGAGGGCAATGTGGCCTATATCGGTATCTCTGCATACGCCGCAGCGCAGCTGGGCAATGTGGTATATGTCGATATGCCCGAGACCGGCGACGATGTGGAGGCCGGCGAAGACTTCGGCGCCATCGAGAGTGTCAAGGCCGCCAGTGACCTCTTTGCCCCGGTGAGCGGCGCTGTGGTGGAAATCAACGAGGAGCTTATCGATAACCCCCGTCTTGTCAACGAAGACCCCGAGGCACACTGGATCATCAAGGTGGAGATGAGCGACCCCTCGCAGCTCGATACCCTGCTCTCGCCCGAGGCTTATGCCGCCCACTGCGAGGCCGAGAAGCACTAAGCCAGCGCCCGTATGACTCCCCACAGATACTTTCCCCATACACCCGCCGATGTGGAGCATATGCTCCGCACCTGCGGGGCGGGCGACATCGACGCGCTGTATGCCGACGTGCCGCCTGAGCTGCGTCTGCGCTCCCCCTACAATCTGCCCCAAGCCCTGAGCGAGCCGGAGGTGCGCGACTTCTTTGCCGACATGGATGCCCACTGCAAGCCGCTCACATGCTTTGCAGGCGCCGGCGCCTACGACCACTATACCCCGGCTGTGATAGACGCCATCACCTCGCGCTCGGAATACCTTACCGCGTATACACCGTATCAGCCCGAGATATCGCAGGGTACGTTGCAGTATATATTTGAGTACCAGTCGATGATGGCCTCCCTTACGGGACTCGACGTATGCAATGCCTCGCTCTACGACGGCTCCACCGCCACTGCCGAGGCCATGGTGATGACTGTCGCCGCGGGTCGCCGCCGCAATCGTGTGCTCATATCGGCCACCGTCGACCCGGCGGTAGCCGCCGTGGCCGCCACCTACGCCTCCTGCCGGGGCATCGTGCTGGAGGTGATACCCGAGAGCGACGGCGTGACCGACGCGGCCGCTATGGCCGAGATGCTCGGCGCCGGCGATGTGGCCGGCGTAATAGCCCAGACCCCAAACTACTACGGCATCCTCGAGGACTTTGAAGGCTGGAGCGACAGGATACATGCCGCCAAAGCACTGTTTGTGATCAACTCCCCGGCCTCGCCACTGGCGGTAATACGCCCGGCGGCGGAGTGGGGGGCCGACATTGCCGTGGGCGAGGCGCAGAGCCTGGGTATGCCGCTCAACTACGGCGGCCCGTACCTCGGCTACATGTGCTGCACCCGCGCGCTTATGCGCAAGATGCCCGGCCGCATCGTGGGCGCCACCACCGACGCCGACGGCCGGCGTGTGTTTGTGCTCACGCTTCAGGCCCGCGAGCAGCATATCCGGCGCGACAAGGCCACGTCAAACATCTGTTCCAACCAGGGGCTGATGACACTCCATGCGGCCGTATATATGTCGCTGATGGGGACTGCCGGGCTGCGGCGCGTCAATGAGCTGAGCGCCGGCGGCGCGCATCTGCTCGCCCGCAGACTCGAGGCTACAGGCCGTATGCGCCTCGCTTATCCCGAGCGCCCGTTTCTCAACGAGTTTACCGTCGAGGTCGCCGACGGCCTCACCACAGGGCAAGTGTTACGCGCTCTCTGTGACGGGGGCATACTCGGCGGAGTGGCGCTGGACGAGCGCCGCATGACCATCGCCGTGACCGAGCTGCGCACCCCCGAGGAGCTTTTCCGCTATGAGTCAATTGTCAAAACCCTCTGAGCCATGAACCGTACACTTTACGACAAACTGATATTCGACTGCTCGCATCCCGGGCGCAGGGGCTTTGACCTGCCGTCGTATCCCTATCCCGACGCGCTGGCCGGGCTGCCGCAGCATCTGATGCGCGGCGACGCACCCGTGCTTCCCGAGGTCGACGAGCTTACGGTCGTGCGACACTACACCAATCAGTCGACCAACAATTTCGGCGTCGACACCGGCTTCTACCCACTGGGGTCGTGCACGATGAAATACAATCCCAAGCTCGGCGATGCCATGGCAGCCTCGCCGACGGTGGCCGCCCTGCATCCGCGCCAGCCTGCCGCCACGGTGCAGGGAGCGCTGATGATTTACCGTACCTTGGAGTATATGCTGGCGCAGATAGGCGGCATGGAGGAGTTTACGCTCAACCCCTATGCCGGCGCCCACGGCGAGCTCACCGGCCTGATGGTGATACGCGCTTATCACATCGACCGCGGCGACCATGGCAGACGTCGCGTCATCGTGCCCGACTCGGCCCACGGTACCAATCCGGCCTCGGCCGCCATGTGTGGCTATGAGGTGAGTGAGGTGCGCAGCCTGGCCGACGGTACCGTCGACCTGACTGACCTGGCTGCAAAGCTCGGCGATGATGTGGCCGCGGTGATGCTCACCAACCCCAATACCACCGGTACCTTTGAGCGCGGTATCCCCGAGATAGCCCGCATGGTGCACGAGTGCGGCGCGCTGCTGTATTACGACGGCGCCAATCTCAACCCGATGCTCGGCGTCGCCCGCCCCGGCGACATGGGATTCGACGTGATGCACGTCAACCTCCACAAGACCTTTGCCACGCCTCACGGCGGCGGCGGTCCCGGAGCCGGCCCCGTGGGCGTGCGCGCCGGCCTGGAGCGTTTTCTGCCCAATCCGCGGGTGGTACAGCTCGCCGACGGTACGTTTGACGTCGTGGCAGACTCGGCCGATGCGATGGGGCGTATCTCGTCGTGGCTGGGCAACTATACCGTCTACATCCGTGCCCTGGCATACATCCTAACTCTCGGAGCCGAGGGCATATCGCAGGTGGGGCCGCTGGCCACGCTCAACGCCAATTACGTGATGCACCGCCTCAGTGACCTGTATGAACTGCCCATCCCCGGGCCATGCAAGCATGAGTTTGTATTCGACGGTCTGCGCGACAAGTCGACCGGCGTGACCACTCTCAACGTGGCCAAGCGGCTGCTCGACTTCGGCTTTCATGCCCCGACCATCTATTTCCCGTTGCTTTTCCATGAGTCGCTGATGATCGAGCCCACCGAGACCGAGAGCCTTGAGACTCTCGATGCCTTTGTCGAGGTGATGCGCGCCATTGCCAGGGAGGCGTCTGAGTCGCCCGCGACGGTGAAGGACGCGCCGCATGATACCCCGTGTCGCCGCCCCGACGACACCGAGGCGGCCCTGCATCCCAAGGTCACTTACAAGGATTGGTGCGATGCGGCAGTTTGATACCATCGTGATAGGCGCAGGCCCCGGCGGCTACCAGGTGGCCGCCGGACTTGCTGCAGCAGGCGAGAGCGTGGCGCTGGTCGAGCGCGACCGGGTAGGGGGCACGTGTCTCAACCGCGGATGCATACCCACCAAATGCCTTGCGGCGAGCGCCGATGTATTGCGTGCGTGCCGCCGCGCCGGTGAGTTTGGTGTCGGTTGCCCGGATGTGACGCTCGACTACGATGCCGCCCGCCGTCGCATGGAGGCAGTGGTCGACACCCTGCGTCAGGGTATCGCAACGCAATTGCGGGGAGTGGAGCTTATCGCTTCGGAAGCCGCGTTGCGTCCCGGCATGCAAGTTCATACGTCCGATGGTGATGTGCTTCAGGCTCGGCGGCGCATAGTGATAGCCACCGGCTCGTGCCCGGCGCCCCTGCGGGCCGAGGGCGGCCGATATGCTGTCGACAGCACTGCCGCGCTCAGCCTCGAGAGGCTGCCCGCCTCGGCGGTCATCGTCGGCGGAGGAGTCATCGGCATGGAGCTTGCCTCGATATGGCATGCCATGGGAGTGAAAGTGACAGTGCTTGAGTACTGCCGCGAGATATTGCCGGGTATAGATGCCGAGGTGGCCAAGCGGCTGCGCATGACCATGACGCGCCGCGGGATGGAGATTGTCACAGGAGCCGAAGTCACCGCCATATCGCCCGAGGGCCGTGTGAGCTATACCACGCGCAAGGGTGCCGCGGAGGTCTGCGGCGAGACGGTCGTAGCCTCTGTCGGCCGTCGGCCGGTAATCCCCGACGGTTGCGGGGAGTGCGGGGTGGAGCTTGACGCCCGCGGCTACATACGGGTCGACAGCGATATGCGTACCTCGGCCGTGGGTATCTACGCTATCGGCGACGTCAACGGTCTGTCGCTGCTGGCCCATTCAGCCGAGGCGCAGGCCCACGTGGTGATTCACGGCGATGCGGCGTGGTTTGACAGCCGTGTGGTGCCCGCCGTGGTGTTCACGCACCCTGAGGTGGCGCAGGTAGGTATTGTCGGCGATGATGCAGATGTGGTCACGGTAAAGCGCATGTTCGGCGCCAACGGCAAGGCTCTTGCTATGGGTGAGGGTGAGGGATTTGTAAAGCTCTCCTGCGACCGAGCCGACGGTACCGTGATGGCTGCGGCCATCATCGGGCCGCATGCTTCCGACCTGGTGGCTGAGGCGACCATGCTTGTGGCCGACAAGGTACCTTATACCGACATACCGCGGCGATACATACATGCCCACCCGACATTGAGCGAGATCTTCATCTGATACCGCATGAAAGATAAAAAAATCCCGGAGGGAAGTCCCCCTCCGGGATTTTTTTATCCGGCTGAGGCGTTCACTCAGCCGGAGTGAATATCTCATAACTGCTGTCGCTGTAGAAAACCATTATCGACTGAATCTTCTTGGCCGGGTCTGTCGACAGCGGAGGCACGGGAGGCAATGGTATGCCGGGGTCTGATGGAGCCTTTACGCCGCAGGCGGCACTGGTGTATGCCTCGTGTTTCCCGTTTGTATACGGCTTCGGAGACGGGGAGCCATACACGGCCGGCTCTTCAATGTCCTTACAGAGAGATGATTCAGGCACGGATTCGTCAATTATCGGGTCGATTTTGCCCTCTGAGGTTTTAAAATTTGAATCCGTCACCATATCTCCCTCGCCAAAAAGCAGCCACAGCACGTTGAGATCGGGAAAAGCCGCGTGCAGCTTCGAAGTCATGTCGTCGCTGAGACGCTTGTTGCGTCCGTTGAGAAACTGGGAGAGAGTGGGGCGCGGTATACCGGCCCGGTCGGCAAGCTGAGAATTGGTCAGCCCGACATAATCTCTATATTCAACCAATCTGTCTACGATATCCATGCCTCAACGACTGTAAAATGGGTTTAATATTCAAAATTATTGACTTTGCAAATGTAAAACATCTGTTTTATATATGCAAATTTAGTGTTGAAAATCGCATATTTGCGTTTGCAAACATAAGTGATAAATGTAAATTACGATATAATTTGCGTTTGTATATCACGCACTGCATATGCTAAACTAAATATTTAATAATTATGATACCATACATTGAAAGCGAATTACTTACGCGTAGCTATGTGTTGGCATACAGTAATACATGGGTGTAGGTGCACACGCTGTTGTAACGATTCAAGAAATCGGCGTAATACATATGAGTATCAATTATGTGTGCCGTTTTTTAAAAAGTGTTAATGCGAAATAGTTGAAATTGTAAACGGGTGAGGTGTGTTTGCAAAATCAGCTTTACGGGTATAATCGCGCACTTGATTGGTGTAATTGTAAATTATAAATCAGTTCAGATTAGCCTCCGTTTCAATATGTAAATGCAACTATAATTTGTGTTTGCACTCTAAATTTCATTCTTGTCAGTATATGGAGGTTATATTTCCGTAAATCCGGGCAATTTTTCAAAATTCGTGGCAGACGGGTCGTCTGTTTGCAAATACAACAATCTCCGGGGGCAAAAGTATAGCATTTGAGGTCGTAAGTTGTACATATTTAACATTACTACAGTCAATTATGCCAACATTAACTATTTTTTTTGCCTATCACAATCCAAACATCAACCAGAATTGTTTTACCTAAGTAAGGTCGATTTGGGCCGACCCGCGCTCGAAGTCAGCCAACATTCATATTTGATTGTTATCTAATTGAAAATATCCATCACATGAACGCCATCGCCACCACTCAAGCACCCAGCGAGAGCCTTGTATCGCTTACATCCGCTATAATGCACGACGGAGCGACGCTCCTGGGCTGGAACGACGGAGCTTATGCAATCATGCTGTTTGGGGTTTTGCTGCCGGCAGCGGCTGTGCTGCTGCTGTGCTCGGCCTCGCTTGCATTATCGCGGCACAAGGCGTCGCGGATAGTAGCTATCGTGTGTCTGACGCTCGGTTGTATCGCATTGGCCTCATTTGTCGCAATGGCAGCCTATGCCGTGATTTTCGGCACTACCTGGGCCAAGGCATAAATCAAGTCTGGTTACGCCCGCGATGGGGGCATGGGTCACGTGGAACGGCCTATGGCCAAATAATTACAATTATACAGCCTTATCTGTGATGATACGGTCGCAGATATGGCTGTAATTTTATCCGTAAAACGATTTAGTTTCTTCGAAGATTCAGATAATCTGCGCGGAAATTCTACGTCAAGCACCCGCTGTCATCAGCTATGATCTTGCCATCAACTATAACAGCGCATCGGGTGGTATGTATTCTTTGCGGAATTTTAAGTCTTGCGACGGGCGATACATATCATACTGTATAGCGAGTCCCGGATACGAATCATTTATTTGCGTGGCGGGACTTCTTGTACAGGCGACGGTGACCGCCACTTAAGCCCTCCAAGCGCTCGGCGTATACACCTGTCCGATTCGCATAGAATCTATATTATGTTAAATTGCGAGTGCGGGTGCAGCGTGAGCTATCCCCTGCTGCGTTCCGCTTCGTCTGTCTGTGGCCGTGGTGTGTATTGTGCTTTATCTAGGTTGCTCGCCGCAGCCTACGTCCGCTGATTTCACCACGCTGATTACGCTTGGTATGTTTACGGGCGAGGTGTGTATTGCTTACGGCTCTTTGCCGCTGACGTTTGACTGTATTGTACTCTATCCAGGTTGCTCGCCGCAGCCGACGGCCGCTGATTTCACCACATCGGTTACGTTTGGTATCTTTACGGGCGAGGTGTGTATTGCTTACGGCTCTTTGCCGCTGACGTTCGGGCGTGGCGTGTATTGTATCACTGTTGTAATCATTGCCGCTCATCACGCTGGATGTTTATGGTCGTCGCGAGTTATATTTCTTGCGGGCCGCCGCTGATGAAGTCCGGCTGCGGAGTGTATTAGATGTGTTTCTGTGGTCTCTCGATTGTATGGTCGGGGTATGTGGGCATATTCATATGGATACCCTACCCGCTCTTTTCGTACGGTGCTGTCGCATAATCAGTTTATTCAACCTATAAATATCGGACGAGTTGTCTTAACGGATGTTAATTTTTACGAGGCGGCGTAGTATTAGCGTATATTGACTCGCTGATTATCACGGATTTTTCGTATAATTGCAGCGCAAACCCTACCTTAAATCTATTCCTGATTGAAAATGATATTCAGACTCCTCCTTATCCTATTGCCGGGATTGTTTGCCCTACCCTGCCTCGCCTCTGCGGCCAACGGTATAAAGATTGGAAACGCAAGCCTCTCAGTCACTATCGAGCAACCCGACACGGTAAGCCTCGAAGATGCTGCCATATGGATTGATACAGCCCCGATTTTCTGTGACTTTTTTGACAACACTACATTTAAGCTCCAGAAATGCGGCAATGAATTCCGAGGCTCGATACCTCTTGAGATGCTTGAAGAAATCGTAGGCCTTAGATTTGAATGTGGCGGCGGTGGATTCGGCTATATGGTCACGCTCTATCAGGAAAAGCCGGTTGAGCTGACATTTACCATAGACGCGGAGTACCGATTTGTAGCTTGTACAAATTCAGACACGGCGGCATTGACAGCCGAGGATTGGCAAAGACTCAGCTCGATATACATGCGTTTTGTGGCGCCGGAGGTCGTCGGTGTCGTGCCGCCCCAAATGTATGACTCATGGGAAAAAGTGCGCCATTACGAGAATACGGTGATATATCCCAAGCTGCTGGATTACGCTACCGAGGGAGAGGGGATTCCCGAAAATGCTCCAAACTGGTTTGTCAACAGTCTGAAATGCCGCTTTGCATCGGTCGACGTAATCCCCTATGTAAAGGCCGCCGAGAGAATCCACTCTCTCGCTGTCGACGAGCCTCCGATGAAGTCTTATGCATTCCTTGACAGTATCGACTACTCGCCGGTGTTTCTCACTCGGCTGCCGTTTACGGGGCTCAAATCGTTTCTCTATGCCCTGCTGCGTTTTCCCGAAGGCGGCTTCGGGGTGATAGGAGATACACCTGTAGCCGAATGGCAATCCGCTGCGAGGGAACAGATGCTGCCTGCCATATCGAGGCCGACCCGTCTGCTGCTTGACCTGCTTGCGGCGATGTCGTATGTCGAGCAAATCGATATCAGGCGCGAGCCGCTCACGGCCATGCAGATTGCCAATATCCAGGCGGCGTTTACCGACAATGACCTCGACAAGATCATAATAGCCAAGCATGCCCGGCTGGTGCAGTCTGCCAAACAGCCCACCAGGCAGGATTTGTCGGCCGTATCGTTTGATATCCGGCGCTATATCGATAAGATGTATCCCGGCCGGCCTGTCATCGTCGACCTGTGGAACACCTGGTGCGCGCCCTGTCTTGATGCGATAAACAGGAGCGAGATAATACGGCGAGAACTGCCCCGGTCGGATATTGTTTTTCTTTTTATCTGCGACGAGTCGTCGGCTGCTGACCAATGGGAGCGGCGCGCCGCCGATATCGACGGCGTGAATCTGCGTATAAGCGCCGAGGATGCGGCCCGCATAGGCCGGATGTATGGCCTTGAGGGATTCCCGTCGTATCTGGTGTTTGACAGAGAGCACAATCTGATGCACTCACAGACATCTTTTCCGGGACAATCCGGATACAGGAGTTGGATTGAGAGTGTCACGGCCATCGCCCCGCAACAGACCGGCAATCATTGAAAAAACGTGTCATGAGTAACGCATTGCGCCAATCATTCTGCCTGCTCGCCGGGACAATTGTCGCCGGCTCGGCTCTGCTCCCGGTAGCACCTGCACACGCCGGTGCGGATGTCTTCGGCCCGGTCGACTCCGTCGTAAGGCTTTTCCTCGACGGCAGGGAAATACGCGGAGGCTGGAATGTCGCCCCGGAGATAAATCCCGATATACTTGAAACAGCCGCCGCCAGGATAGCGTTTGTATCCAAAACGGATACATTGACCGTGAGCCCCGCCGAGTGGGACTCTGCCGACATCGCCATGATTACCACCTCGGGCGATACAGCCCGCGTGAGGGTGATACGCACGGCGGCCAATCCATACGAGCATCCCTCGCCGCAGATGTCGCGCCGCGCCGCATCGGGCAAGCTCACTCGAGAGCAGGCGCGCTTCGACATCGATGCCCTTGTGTACGGTATCAGTCAGATTCACCCCGACATATACTCGGTATGCACCCAGGAGCAGCTCCTGCGGGCGGTAAACCGAGCCAAGGACAGCCTTGGCGACTCCGTGACCCCGCTACAGCTCTACCGGGCTGCTGCTCCGCTGGTGGCCATGATAGGCGACGGACATACCTGCCTTCAGTTTCCATATAAAGACGTATTCACAGACTCTATGCTGCGTATGCCGGTATTTGTACGCATCGGCTCCGACCGCGCCATAATATGTGAGTCGAGCATCGACTCAATCATCCCCTATGGCTCGGCCATATTGAGCATCAACGGTGTGCCGGCCGATACGATGATAGATGCGATGATGCCCTATGTGAGCGGGGAGCGACAGCATTACAAGCTCGTGAGGGTCGGATATTCTTTTTACGGACTCTTCCACATGCTGTATGGCGCCGACGCCTATGATGTGGAGTATCGGCTACCGGGCGAGTCGCGCACACAGCGGCACATCTTTCCGGCTGCCACCCGCGCCGACATCATAAGCCGCTGTCCGTCGGTGAGCCGGGAGAGCCGCAGCGACTATACCTTCAGCATCGACCGCTCCCGCGATGTGGCTGTGATGGATTTCCGCTCGTTTACCGACGCGGGTCGCATGAGCGCATTTGCCGACTCTATGTTTACCGCTCTCCGCGACGCGCGCATCGGCAATCTCATTATCGACCTGCGCGCCAACGGCGGAGGCAACAGCGCCGTGGGCGATGTGCTGCTGCGCTACATATCTCCCCTGCCCTTTGTGCAGATGGAAAAGGCCCTCATACGCGTGACTCCGCTCTCGGCCCGGCTTATCGGCAACGGCGTCACGCCCTGCCTGGTATTCCACCAGGCCGATTCGGCCGACTATATACGTCCGCTCTCCCGCGCCGAAGGGCATTACGACGGTCGTGTATACCTGCTCACGTCCAATAACACTTTCTCGTCGGCCTCGTCGTTTGCATGGGTGTTCAAGGAGTGCGGCGTCGGGCCGGTCGTCGGAGAGGAGACCGGGGGCATGAGTGTGAGCTATGGCGACCTGCTTGTCTATAGTATGCCGGTATCTGGTCTCAGCACCACCGTGTCGTACAAGCGGTTTTGGCTGTTGCACGCCGACGAGCGCGATATCCACGGCGTAATCCCCGACGTCTCCGTCAAGGCTCCTGATGCCCTGGATACCGCTCTTGAAATGATAGCGCGGGACCGCGGCCGCTGACTTACGGCTCCGCGCAAACATATCCCGCCCGGAAGGCGTTATATATCCACACATACATAGAAAAGATATGGACAGACGTTTCTTACATCTCTCGGCCGTGGCGCTGCTCGCCTTCGGCCTTGCATCGTGCTCGGGCGATGATGCGTTTGTGGGCTCATGGACTGCTGCCGCGCCTGTGTCGCTGCAGGCCGACATACCCGCCGCATCGTCGGCCACATCGCTCATGTCGCTCGACTTCACCCGCGGCGACTCCGGCAACGGAGTATACCTGTCGTCGCTCATCAATGCCACACAGCCCGTGGTGGCCGACAGCCTCTCCGGCGCAGTCGAGCCCTACGAAGTGAGCATATCGGCCACAGCCGGAGTACGCGGCACGTGGACCCGCAGCGGCGACGACGACCTTCTGCTGGCATTTGACATGTCTTCGCTCAAGGTCGAGGTCGACCCGGCCGGAGTGATGTTCAGCCAGAATATGCTCACCGGAGCCGGTCAGCCGGCCGTGGACTCGCTCACGGCACGTACCGCAGCCATATGGCAGCGCCAGATAGAGCGGGCAGTGCGCGGCAGCCTCATACGTTACTCACGCCTTGAGGACGTCGAGGTCGACCGCGACCGCACAACCCTCCAGTTTGAAATAAAGAATGCCGCAGGTCACGACATCGACATGGTGATGCACCGTGTAATCAACGGCGACTGACCATCGCCGCGCGATAGTCGCGCAGCGCATATAACAGCTTATGCAGCGGGAGCCCTACCACATTGTAGTAGCTCCCGTTGATTTTTTCAACAGCGGCGGCTCCTATCCACTCCTGTATGCCGTAGGCGCCGGCTTTGTCGAGCGGCCGGCAGCGGTCTACGTAGCTCTCAATGTCGCTTTGAGCCAGAGGTGCAAAAGTCACCTCGGTCACCGACGAGAAAGTCATCGGCTCGCATCCGGGCGAAGCCAGAGTCACGCCCGTCACCACACGGTGGGTGCGGCCCGACAGCCGGCCGAGCATGGCGCAGGCATCTGCCGTGTCGCGCGGTTTGCCAAGTATCTCGCCGTCGAGTATCACCACAGTATCGGCTGTGAGCACGATGTCGCCCTCGGCGGCCGTGTCGAGATATGCCGAGCTTTTGAGCCTCGACAGATATGCCGGGACCTCATCGGCCGCCAGCGTGGCGGGGTAGCTCTCTTCGACCTCGCGGTCGGGCGCAGTCACATAGTCGGGCTCGATGATGGCGAGCAGCTCGCGGCGGCGCGGAGATTTTGATGCAAGTATCAGTGCCATGTATACGTAGTCGGGAGGTAAGTGGATTATTGACCGGAATTGGCAGGCGCCTCGGCCCACAGGCCGCGAGCGCGCAGTATCTGCTCGATGACCTCACGCGCGGCGCCGTATCCGCCGGCGGCGCGGGTCACGTGGCGGGCCGCCATAATAGCGTCGGCACAGGCATCGGCCGGCGCTATCGGCAGCCCTACATGGCGCATCGGCGCCACATCGGGCACGTCGTCGCCCATATAGGCGACCTGCTCGGGCCGCAGACCGCGGCGCTCCATCCAGCCCAGCAGCAGCGGCAGCTTGTCGCCCGCGCCGAGGTGCACGTCGCTGATGCCGATTATATCGAATCGACGGCGCAGCGCCTCGCTGTCGCCGCCGGAGATGACAGCCATATGCAAGCCGGCGCGCGCAGCCTGCACCATGGCATATCCGTCGCGCAGATTGGCCATGCGCCGGGGTATGCCGTCGTCGCCCAGGGTGACCGTGGCAGGTGAGAGTACGCCGTCGACATCAAAGGCGATGCCGCGTATGAGCGTGAGATCGTAGTCAATGCTGCTCATGATACATATCGTATATTTGAGTTGAGATAAGGCGGTATATATGAGCCACGGGGGCGGGCAGCATCTGCTCGTGCGAGCGCGCGACATCCATATCGCCGCGGCGCGCGGGGCCTGTCATGGCTTCACGCGGGCCGATGGCAAATGCCTTGTCGAGAGTCGCCTCCACGAGCGGACGCACCACCTCGAGCGGAAAACCGGCCTGCCCGAGCACCTCACGGCACTGCTCCAGCAGATACACCGGGAAGTTGCATGCCATCACCCCGGCCACATGCAGGTGACGCCGCTTGTCGCTGTCGGCATGGAAGACCGACGCCGACAGCCGCCTGGCCACGCCATCTATCGCATCCAGCGCCGAGGCATCCGTCGCCTCGGTAAACAGCGGTACCCGGGCGAGGTCGACCTCGACATCGCGTGAGAAAGTCTGTAGCGGATACAGCACGGCCGCCCGGGGATGCCGGGCAGACAATGCCTCGATAGGCACACTGCCCGATGTATGGGCCACGACGGCGCCTGTCACGGGCAGGGCTGCGGCGACATCGGCCACCGCAGCATCGCTGACCGAAATCAATACCAGATCGGCGTCGGCCGGTATATCGGCCGGGGCGGTGCATACGCTCGCTCCGACCTGCGCGGCCAGACGGCCTGCGGTATCGGCATGGCGCGCGCATACCGCCGCGATGCTGATGCCTGCGGAGTGTAATCCGCGGGCGAGATGTGTAGCGACGTTGCCGGCTCCGATTATGACGGCTCTTGTCACCATCTCTCGGTGTGAACCTTCTCCCAGAGCAGCTTGGCGGGGTCTACGGGGCGACGCTCCTCATCGGGATGGCCGAGGGTGACGATGCACTCCACCACATAGCCCGGGGGGATGCCGAGTATCTCGCGCACGATTTCCTCAGCGTCTTCTCCGTCGGCGGTAAAGCGGCCTCGCACCTGTATCCAGCAGGCGCCCAGCCCGAGGGCGGTCGCCTGGAGCTGCATGTATGCGGCCGTGATGCTCATGTCCTCGATATACATGTCGGAGCGCGCGGGGTCGGCGCATACCACCACAGCCAGGGGACACGAGGCTATGGGGCGGGTACCGTTGGCCTTGCAGGAGGCGAGGCGCTCGAGGTCTTCACGCTTCTCGACGAGTACAAATTCCCAGGGGCGCACACTTTTTGACGACGGAGCCAGCAGGGCTGCCTCGATGATGGTCTTGACATCACCGGCGTCGACAGGCTCGTCTGTGTAACGGCGTATGCTGTGGCGGCGCAACAGCAAATCATGCATTGTTTCCATACAGGTGGGGGTGGTAAGATTTATCTGCGGCAGACCCAGCTTGCGGGAAAGTCGCGGGTGATTTCGTCCGATACGGCAGCGCTATAGAGAGGCGCGGCCGACTCTGCTTTCGCTACGTAAACGCGGAAACGGCCGTCGGAGCTCAACACGCCCAGCTTGCGGCCGGGAAATGCAGCCATGTATCCGCGGGCCTCGTCGAGCGAGGCGAGCGAAGCCACCACCAGATAATAGCCGGGAGCGTCGGTCACTTCAGGAGCTGCTGCGGGAGCCTGCTCCACGGGCATCGAGGCATCGGCGTGGCGGCGTATGTGCCATACGATGGGGGCCGAGGCCTCGCCGGGCTGCGATACCATCGGGCGGGGCTGCACAGGGGCCACCGAGGCGTACTGGCGGTCGGCGCCGTAGCGTATATTGTCGGCGACAATCCAGCCCAGGGCAAATACTACGGCGACGCAGGCCGCTATGCGGGACACGGTGCGGTAAATATTGCCGCGGACAGACCGGCCGGCGGCTGCTGCGACAGCGGCTGCTGCCGCGGCCGGAGCGTCGGCCACAGCCACCGCGGGCATCCAGGAGCGGGGAGCCGGGGCGGGTTGGAAACACAGCGAGCCTTCAGACGAGAGCCGCAGAGTGCCGGCATGGCCGAGCGCCACGTATCTGTCGGTATCGAGCCGTCGGCGCAGCTCCCCTACCCCGCGCTCCACGATACGCGCCGCAGCAGAGTCGGAGATGCCGTCGCGGCGCGCTATGGATCGGCTCAGCAGGCCGTCGGTGCGCGACAGGTCGGGATTGAACGACACCGTGCGCGACGGCGGCATCCAGCATCGGCGCTCGGCATCGTATGCGGCCTCACGGCCATGGCGCAGCAGCGAGCCGAGGCCCGGCAGCGTCACACAGCTGTGATGCAGCAGCAGATAGTCGATGTGAAGTCCGATGGTTTCCATGTGATTTTCTCTGCAAATTTACCACTTATTTTTCAGACAGCAAAACACATTTTTCAATAAATTAGTACCCCACTCCCGACCAAAAGGCCTAACTTTGCAGCAATCAAACATCTGCATCTCCATGAAGCATATCATCACGATACTTGCGGCCTCAGCGGCACTCACCCTGAGCACGGCGACAGCTGCCGCCGATACGACAGACTACGACTCCGACCCCTATTTTATCCTTACCGAGGAGGCCGACAGCGCCATCGCCCGGCGCGACTGGCCCGAGGCTGCGGCGCGGCTCTGCGATGCCATGGCCGTGCGGCCCGACGCGCCCACCAATATGCTGCTGCTCACCAATCTGGCGTCGGTGTACTCCTGTCTGGGCCACGACTCTCTGTCGCTGGTGACATACGACCGTGTGCTCGACCGCGCGCCCTCGATGCTCACCACACGTGTCGCCCGCGGGCGACAGCTGCTCAAGATGGGGCGCGACGCCGATGCCTACGCCGATTTTTCCGAGGCTATCGCCATCGACTCGCTCTGCTCCGATGCCCGCTATTACCGCGGCATGATAGCTCTGTATGCCGGGCAGGCCGCGTATGCCGAGGCCGACTTCGCCACCCTGGCGCGTGTGGCGCCAAAGTCGCTCGACACGGCGCTTGCGCTGGGTACCCTGTACTCGCTCACCGGCCGCGAAAGGCAGGCTATCCCCTATCTGGAGCGGATACTTGATGCCGACCCGGCGGCCGAGTACTACGCCTCGCTGGCCGGCTGCCGACTGGCCCTGGGGGAGCTGAGCGAAGCCTCCGAAATCATCACGCAAGGGCTGAAGCTGTATCCCGACGACCCCGAGCTGTATTACTACCGCGCTTGGCTCAACCGCGACCGCTACCGCCTCGACCAGGCGCATAAAGACGCGCGCCGGGCTGTGGAGCTCGGCGCGTCGGAGGTGAAGGTGAGAGATCTCTTTACACGGTAATCAGGGCTGCTTGATGAGCGGCAGGCAGCGGGTGAGGTAAAGCCGCGCCTCGCTCCACGGCACGTATACCGACGACGAGCCCGGCTGGAGCGGCACAGGCTGCTCGTTGAGGTCGACGCGCAGATAGTATCTGCCGGAGGTCTTGGCCTTGAAGAGTATCATCTGCAGGTTGGCGGCCATCGGCACCACATCGAAGTCGCGCCAGTGCAGCCCCACTGTGTCAAAATAGTTGGTCATGTAGTAGCAGCCTTTGAGCCGCATCAGCGACAGCAGCGGCATGAGAGTCTCGGCGTGGCCGAAGCGCAGGTTGGCCGCCGCATCGGCCCGTCCCTCGACAAAGGCGTCGGTGGTCGATATGATGTCGAGCAGCAGGTCGGACGCTATCTCGGCCGGTACGGCGCTCACCGTAGAGGCAGTGCGCTGGAGATACTGACGCAGATTGAAACAGGACCACAGCGCATTGTACTCCTCGCGGCTGAAGAAATCAGACGCATCGGCTTCCATACCCATGGCGGCGCATCCCGCCACCACGTAATATGCCGTGAGCGAGAAGTCCTGCTCCTCATCACGGGCGCCGAACGCAAACCGCTCGCCGAGCAGCTTGCGCGCAGGTGCCGAAGGGCAGGTCGAGCGCAAGTACTCCTCGTATGCCGGGCGCCATACATAGTCGGCGCGGAATTTGAGATAGTCGGCATCGGTATCAAACGGGCGCATGAGCGGCGAGTTGACCCGCCCGGTGGAGGTGATGAAGTTGATGCGGTTGTCCATGCGGTCGAGCTGGTGCAGGAAGCTGAACATGCTCATCATGCATCGCGGCGAATACGACGATATGGCCGATACCACCGCACCGCCCGAGGCTGTCGAGAAGACCTCGCCGAAATTGTAAAACATGCGCGTGGCTATCGCCCTCTGCTCGGCCATGCCCAGCGAGTCGAGCGCGCCCCAGCGGCCCTCGCTCTGCGCCATCACGGCATCGTTGAGCCGCATGAGCCGGCGGCCTGCCGGCGTGATGGTGCCCAGAGAGTCGGCCCGCGACAGGTAGCGGGCCAGCTTGTGACAGTTGGCCGACGATGCCGGGTAGCGCGCGCCGTGGCGCCCGACGTGGTTTATATATACCGGCGTGAGGCTGTCGGGATATACGGCCGGATTGACCTCGGCCGGGTAAGGCATGAGCGAGCCGCGGCACTCGGCATAGGTATAGTTGGTGGCCATTGGGCCGGCGGCTCGGGTGCCCGGTATGGTCATCGCCAGGGCGAGCAGGACAAAAAGCTTGCGCATATATTTCTAATTACTTACATTTGTAACTCTAACGCACAAATGTAAGCAAAAGATTTTGATGACAGAAATTGAAAAGGAAATTGCCGCCCTCACGGCCCGTATAGATGCCCGGGGCGCCGATGCCGACGCGCTGTACCACCGCGGTATGCTGTACTGGAAGCTGGGCCGCCGCGGCGCAGCCATGAGCGACTACGCCGCGGCGGCGGCAATCGACCCTGCATCTCCTGCGGCGGCGGCGCTGGAGCAGGCCAGGTCTATAATGGATTTTTACGACCGCAATCTCTACAATCCCTGAAGCCGGCGCTTGAGATCGGCGCCAAGGGCTGTCTTGCGCTCGATATGGTCGAGCACCATCAGCACGAAGGAGTCCTTCTCAAACTCGCCGCGCACGTGCTCGAAGTCGAGCTCGCTGCGGCGGTCGCTGCCGTCGATGCCAAATCCTATGCGGGCTATCGACGAAAACTCCTTGCGGGCATCATCGTAGAGCATACGGTCGAGACGCACGACACTGTCGGTCCAGCGGTCGACGATGGCGGCCACGTCGGCCGCGGTGAGCTCCTCGAGCGGCTTGCCCCACCAGTCGGCAAAGTGGCGGGCCACCCAGGTCCACTCCATATCGTAATACGCGGCATGAAGCTCGCGCAGGCGCTCCTCGGCTGCGTCGAGCGATGTCACCTCGCCCGAGGCTATGTCGGCAGTGAGTCGCTTCACCTCGTCTTTGGGCACGATAAGGCCGCAGATGTCGACCCACTCTCCGCCTCCGCGCGCGTCGGTCGGCTCGAGCGCGCGGCGCATGGCCTCGTCGCCTCCTGCTCCGTCGAAGTCGCGCAGGCGGTGGATTATCGAGTTGCCCATAAACTTGTCGATGGCCATGCTGTAGTACCCCAGGCCCTTGCGCAGGGCCGAGGCGGTCATGGTGAGGCCCTGGTATGAGTATACCTGCGAGGTGGCGCCCGAGGTCTGCTGCAACTGGCGCAGCAGCTCGCAGCCGGCCATCATCTTGCTCACGGTATAGGGGCTGAGCAGGTTGAAGTTGATAAAGTCGGTGGGACGCAGGGTGGTACGCTTGTCGCGGCGGGGCCACTTCTGGGCGTCGCGCACTGTGCCCACGCTCTTGAGGTTGACGCCCGGCACGATGTAGCTCTCGCCGGCTTTCTCAATCAGATAGGAGAATGGCAGCCGCGATGTGTCGGGGTGGCCGGTATGGCGCCCCATCACCAAAGAGAAGGCGCCGATGCGTGCAGGCCACAGTACATATGAGTCGCTCGTGGTCTTGGAGCCGCGCTCGACCACGCCCTGGTGTATGGGGCCGAGCTTGTACATGTGGTTGCTCTGGTTGGAGCCGGAGCCGGCGTTGAGAAATGAAAACATACCGGCTATGAGCAGGCTCGACTTGTGCATCGTCACCGTGTACGGGCCGGCGAAAATAGCCGCGGCCTCACCGTTCTCGCAGGCGCAGTTGGCAAAGAAAAGTGAGTCGTGGGCCGAGAAGAGGCGTGTGAGCGAGGAGCTTTGCCCCAGGTATGTATGTACGGCCACGGCGCCGTCGTCGAGCGACGAGCCGGCGGCCATGATGAAGTCGGATGCCAGCACATTGGCCCCCACGTATACCGGCGCCTCCGGCTCCGACATGAGCGAGCCGTTGTAGAGCTTCGACGCGCCGTCGATGACAGCCGCGGGGCCGATGTACACATTCTGCAGGCTGCCCGAGTTGATGATGCGGGCGCCGGTCTCGACGCGTCCGCGGCTGCTGCGGCGCGACTCCACATAAGCCGATATCATGCCGCGCAGCGCTTGCATCAGAGCCGTGTCGTGGCGGTACATCGCCAGCAGGTAAGCCACATGGGCCGACAGACGGTCGTAGATGGGCACCTCGCGGCCGCCGGTCTCGTTGAGCACCGATACCTCGGTGCCGTTGCCAAAGGTGCTCTCGCCGGTCATGGCAAGGCGCCCGACATTCTCGATGATAACATCGTCGGCGATGTCGTAGCGGCATATGTAATTGTTGATTTTGCGTATGAGCACATCGTTGCCCACGGTGCAGTCGTGCAGCAGGGCGTCATAAATGCCGCTGCTAACGGGGATGGCTCCCGAGCGCATGTGCACCTTTGCCGTGGTACCGAGCCGCACGGCGCCTGAAAAGGCCACGTTGCGGTAGTGCGAGGTCACGAAAGGGTCGGCTACCGTTACCAGCGACCAGTCGTCGCAGCGGCAGCCGGCCGCTGTGAGAGCGGCAATCTCATCGCCGCGAAGATGTCTGTATTCCATTGAAACTGTACTTGTACTGATGTGTGAATCCGCCGCAAAGATACGCAAAAGCCGAGCGCAATGCCAAATTTATTTGAGCATTGTCGAGGCGCCGGTATCTTCGATGCATGTCAAAGATAAACAAAAATACTCACATTGCAGCTATGTCACCGCATGGCGGCATACATCATGCGCAAGTCGTCGTCGGTGACTTCGACAGGATTGTTGAGCAGATTGGGGTGCTTGCTGCCCTCGACGAGCGCTTCAAACTGAGTGTCGGTAATGGCCAGATCGCGCAGGTCGCTCCGCAGCCCCACCCGCTCGCGCAGGTCGGCGATTGCGTCGGCCAGGGCGCCGGCATCGGTAAATCCGAGGCGCCCGGCAAGCCTGGCGGTTCGGATGTCGCCCCGCGAGGAGTTGAGCCGCACAAGGCGGTCGATGGTGAGGGCGCAAGCCTCGCCGTGCGGTATGCCGAGCATATTGGTGAGCGGATACGAGCACGCGTGAGCCGATGTGGTCTTGGGCTGAGCAAATGCCAGGCCGGCCGTGACCGACGCCTCGGCCATCTTCTCGCGGGCCGTATGGTCGGAGGGGTTTTCGCAGGCTGCGGCGAGATACTCAAATACCAGACCGGCCGCCTGCACTGCCAGCGCATCGCATACGGGCTGATGGCGGCGGCTCCAATATGCCTCGATAGCATGACATAGCACGTCGAAGCCGGTACACGCCGTCACATACGGAGGCACCGTGTACGTAAGCTCGGGGTCGACAATGGCCACTGCCGGATACATCGAGTCGGCGCTCAGCGGAGCCTTGATGCCGCGAGCGTGGTCAGACAGCACGGCCACCGAAGTGATCTCGCTGCCTGTGCCGGCTGTGGTCGGGATGGCTATCAGAGGCAGATGTGCGTCCGGGATGGGCTTGCCGTCGCCGAGATATGCGGCGGCCGGGGCGTCGGCTGTGCAGAATGCAGCGGCCGCCTTGGCGCAGTCCATCACACTGCCGCCTCCCATCGCCACCACAAAGTCGCAGCCGTGGCGGCGCAGCATCTCGGTGCACTCGTCGCACTCGGTCACATCGGGGTTGGGCGACACGGCGCCGTACACATGGCCGATAAGACCATGCGACATGTCGCGCACCCGCTCGGCCAGGCCGCGTTTTACAAAAGATGGCGAGGTCACCAGCAGGCCGCGGCGGCCGCCCAGGGCAGTGATTTCATCATAAAGTGAGGTGAGGGCGCCGTTGCCAAAGCGTATGGCGACAGGTTGGCGGTAAGTCCAGTTCATATTAGTATATATTAAAGCCTCCGCGGCACAGATGCTGCGGAGGCTCGGTATGTGTATGGGGCTGATTTACTCAAAGATATGTTTCAGTTTGGAGAATAGACGCCGCTTCTCGTCGTCGCCCGGGGTGAAGTTGGGCGAGCCTTGAAGACCCTCGATGGCGGCGCGCTCCTTGTCGGAGAGCTTCTCGGGTATGTACACCATGATATTGATAAGCTCGTCGCCTCGGGTGCCGCGCTCGCGGTCGGGCAGGCCCTTGCCGCGCATGCGCAGTATCTTGCCCGGCTGGGTACCCGGGGCAATCTTGAGGCGGGCGCGGCCGCCGATGGTGGGCACCTCCACTGAGCCACCAAGTATGGCGGTGGGCAGGTCGAGCATGAGATTGTATATGATGTCGGCGCCGTCGCGTATGAGCTCGGGGTGTTTCAGCTCCTCGATGACGATGAGCAGGTCGCCGCGTACTCCCCCGTGGCGCGGGGCATTGCCGTGGCCGCGCAGGGTGAGCGTCTCACCGTCTTGCACGCCGGCGGGGATGGCGAACGATACCTGCTCGTCGCGGCGCTCGACGCCCTCGCCATTGCAGTGGGAGCAGCGCTCCGTGATGATTTTGCCGGTGCCTCCGCAAGTGGGGCAGCTCACCTGAGTCTGCTCGATGCCAAAGAAAGACTGGCGCTGCTCTATCACCTGGCCGGTGCCATGGCATGTCTGGCAGGTGGCAAATGCGGTGCCGTCTTTGGCGCCCGTGCCGTGGCACGGCTCGCAGGGCATGAATGTGGGTATCTTGAGATTTTTGGTGACACCGTTGGCAATATCCTCCAGCGAGAGCTTGAGCCGGATGCGCACATCGGTGCCGCGGCGCTGGCGGGGCTGCGCCTGGCGGCGCCGGCCACCGGCCGCACCGGCAAATCCCGTGCCGCCGAAGCGGCCGCCGAAGATGTCGCCAAACATCTCGAAGATATCGTCGGTCGAGAAATTCTGCGAGAAGCCTTGACCTCCGCCCGGGAAGCCCTGAGGACCCATCGAGTGGCCAAACTGGTCGTACTTCTGACGCTTGTCGGCATCGCTGAGCACATCGTATGCCTCGGCCGCTTCCTTGAATTTTTCCTCGGCATCCTTGTCGCCGGGATTACGGTCGGGGTGATACTTGAGGGCCAGCTTGCGGTAAGCCTTCTTTATCTCGTCGGCATTGGCCGTCTTGGCTACGCCGAGCACTTCATAATAGTCGCGTTTGTTTTCCATCCGTCGGGATTATTCGCCTACGGCCACCTTTGCGTGGCGGAGCACTTTGTCATTGATTATATATCCGCGCTGGGTGGTGTCGATTACCTTGCCCTTCTGCTCGGGAGTGGGTGCCGGGATTGCGGCGATGGCTTCGTGGAAGTCGGGGTTGAAGTCGGCGCCGGTCGACTCCATGGGAGTCACGCCGTTGTCGGCCAGGTACTTGATGAGCTTATTGTAGATAAGCTCCATGCCCTGGCGCACAGATGCCGCGTCTTCGGCGCCGCGGGTGGCCTCGAGGCCGCGCTCAAAGTCGTCGATGACGGGCAGTAATCCGCGGAGAGTCTTCTCGGCGGCATTGCGCATGAGCTCCTCGCGCTCCTTGAGCATACGCTTGCGGTAATTGTCAAAATCGGCGCGCAGGAAGAGGTAATCGTTCTTTTCCTTGGCGAGCTGACGCGCAAGGTCATCAATCTGTTTCTGCAGACCCTCGGCCTCGTCGACAGTGATGTCGGCGTCGGAGTCTGCTGCTCCGTCGAGTACATCCTTTATCTCGGTGTCCTCGGCTTCGTTATGTATTTCGTCGGGATTTTGGTTGTGTCTGTCAGCCATAATATGTGGTGTATTTTATGTATTCGCAAAGCAAAAACCTTGCCAAAATGTACCTGTCGGCACATCCGGCTTTGAATATACAACAATCGCCGCCGACAAAAGTTGGTCGGCCGGGCACAGCCGTGGCCTACCCGACCGTCTGCTCTCCGCCGGATATCCACTTGTCGCACCCGTCGAGCGTGTCAAACGCCACGCGCGCGAGCCGCTGCGACTCAAAGATGCCGTATACTGCTGCGCCCGAGCCGCTCATCGAGGCGTAAGCAGCTCCGCAGGCATACATATGCTCCTTTACGGCGGCTATCTCGGGATGGCGGGCAAAGACCGATGTCTCGAAGTCATTGACAAGCGCCTGTCGCCACTGCGATATATCGAGCCGCAGGGCCTCGGTGGGGTCGGCTGCGCCGGGGCTGAGGTGCACGCCGGCATATGCCTCGGCAGTGCTTACGCTCACGCCCTCGGGCTTGGCTATCACCAGAGTGTATGCCGACATGTCGAGCTGCAGCTCCTCGGCGATGGTGGTGCCGGTGCCGGTGCACAGCGCCGCTCCGTCGGTCGCGAAGAAGGGGCAGTCGGCCCCCACGCGCGCCGCCACGCGCCGCAGGTGGGCGTCTGACAGGCCCAGGCCCAGCAGCTCGTTGAGCCCCCGCAGCGTGAAGGCGGCATCGGCCGAGCCGCCGCCGAGCCCGGCGCCGTCGGGGATGATTTTCTCCAGATGTATCTCTACCGCGGGCAGCGGGCCCAGGTCGTCGGCCAAAGCGCGGTATGCCTTCATCACGAGATTCTTCTCGGGTGGGCAGTCGACGGCCCTGCCGTGGGTGTGGAGCTCGGTGACGCCCGAGCGCGACGGCACAATCTCCAGCACATCACACCACCCGACGGGCATCATCACGGTGGTGAGCTCATGGTAGCCGTCGGGGCGCTTGCCCAGCACGCGCAGCCCGAGGTTTATCTTGGCTGTAGGGAAGAGTATCATATGTCGAAGCGTGGGGCGAGGTCTGATACTGAGCCGGCGGCCGTCTGGTCGACCGTCACAGGCACGGCCGACATGTAGCCGCGCGCGAGCCAGTATTCATCTGTATCTTCAGCGTCGGGCTCGAGATTGACAAACTGTCCCGTGAGCCAGTAGAACGGTGCGCCCGACGGGTCGAGATACTTGCGGTACTCCTCGGTCCAGTGGCCGCGGGCCGCGCGGCATACGCGCACTCCCTCGGGGACGATTCTTGCCGGGATATTTACATTGAGGCATACTCCGTCGGGCAGCGGCTGCTCGAGCAGCCGGGCGATGACGGCGTTCACGAGCGGCGCCGAGAGCGAGAAGTCGGCTTTCATCGAGTGGTGGAGCAGCGAGAAGCCGCAGGAGGTGATACCCACGTTGCAGCCCTCGAGCACTGCGCCCATGGTGCCGGAGTAGATCACGTTGCAGCCCGAGTTGGAGCCGTGGTTGATACCGGCCAGCACCAGGTCGGGGCGCCGGGGTACGATGGCGTTGAGAGCGAGTTTTATGCAGTCGACCGGAGTGCCGCTCACCGTGAAGAGGCGGGCCTGGCGGTAGTCGGGCAGAGAGTTGATGCGCAGCGGCTTGTTTACAGAAAGTGCCGACGATTGGCCGGAGTGAGGCTCGGCGGGAGCCACCACCACCACATCGGCCTCGGCCGGGCAGCAGTCGACCAGCGCGAGCAGCCCCGGGGCGGCGATACTGTCGTCGTTGCTTATGAGAATCAGCGGGCGTGATGCTTGCATGTTGTACGGGATTTTTTGCAAAGGTAAGAAATAGTTCCACGAGTTTTCAACATTTCCGCCTTTTTTCGTGGAACAATCTTTTGCAATATCGGCTAAAATTCGTTACTTTGCGGCCTAAATAACTGATTTTACATGGGAAAAATCATAGCAATCGCCAATCAGAAGGGCGGTGTGGGCAAGACCACCACCACCATCAATCTGGCGGCCTCTCTCGCGGCTCAGGGCAAGAAGGTGCTCATCATCGACGCCGACCCCCAGGCCAATGCCACCTCCGGCTATGGTATCGACCCGCGCTCGATGTCGTCGTCGATATACGAGTGTCTGGTCGACGGCTATCCTCTCGACGGCTCGCAAGTGCCTACATGTATCGAAGGCCTCGAGCTGGTGGGGTCGCGTATCGACCTTGCCGGCGCCGAGCTGGAGCTGGTGGGCAAGGAGCACCGCGAGAAGGTGCTCGCCTCGCTGCTGGCGCCGGTGCGCGACAAGTACGACTACATGCTCATCGACTGCTCGCCTTCGCTGGGACTAATCACCGTCAACGCCCTCACAGCGGCCGACTCGGTCATCATCCCCGTGCAGGCCGAGTACTTTGCCCTCGAGGGTATCAGCAAGCTGCTCAATACCATCCGTATCATCAAGAGCCGGCTCAATCCCGCCCTGGAGATCGAGGGCTTCCTGCTCACGATGTACGACGCCCGCCTGCGACTCGCCAATCAGATCTACGAGGAGCTGAAGGGGCATTTTGCCGACATGGTGTTCAATACCGTGATTCCCCGCAATATCCGCCTGAGCGAGGCCCCATCCCACGGCCTGCCCGTGCTGCTCTACGACCCCGACTCGCGCGGCGCCACCAGCCACGTGCTGCTGGCCAAGGAAATAATCGCGAAACACAAGCATAAGAAATAAGCCATGGCACTGAAACGCAACGCTCTGGGCCGCGGCCTCGACTCGCTCATATCCATGGACGATGTGCCCGCATCGGGCTCGTCGGCCATTACCGAGATACCGCTGTCGCAGATTTCGGCCAACCCCGACCAGCCCCGCCGCACATTCGACGAGGAGGCGCTGGTCGAGCTGGCCGACTCCATCCGCAGCCTCGGCATCATACAGCCGCTGTCGCTGCGCAAAACCGGCCCCGACTCTTTCCAGATTATCGCCGGCGAGCGCCGCTTCCGCGCCGCATCGCTCGCGGGGCTTCAGTCGGTGCCGGCCTACATCCGTACAGCCTCCGACATGGAGCTTACAGAGATGGCCCTCATCGAGAATATACAGCGTGAGGATCTCAATGCCATCGAGATAGCCCTGACATTCCGCAAGCTCATCGAGCAATACAGCCTCACCCAGGAGCAGCTGAGCCAGCGTATAGGCAAGAAGCGCGCCACGGTGGCCAACTTCCTGCGTCTGCTGCGTCTGCCCGCCGAGGTGCAGCTGGGCCTGCGCGACCACAAGGTCGACATGGGCCATGCCCGCGCCCTGCTCACTGTCACCGATCCTGCCGTGCAGCTGCGTCTGTATCAGGAGATACTTTCCAAGGGGCTGTCGGTGCGCCGTGTCGAGCAGCTTGCCGCGGCATACCGCCAGGGCAAAGCGCCGGAGGAGACTCCCGAGCCGGCGGCGCGCTCGCGCTTTACTTCCGATGACTTCGACTCGCTGCGGCGGCTGCTCGCCTCAAAGTTTGCCACGCCGGTCAAGCTGAGCTACGACAGCGGCGGCAAGGGCAAGATAGTGATACCGTTTGCCGACGATGCCCAGCTCACGGAGATAATGGCATTGTTTGACCAGCTCAAGACCCGGCAGTGACAGCGACGATGCGTAGGATAATCACAGCTGCCGCGGCAGCGCTGGCCGTGGTCGGCGCCGCGGCGCAGACGGCCGACTCGCCGCGCATGCCCTCGCGGCGAGCACGCGCGCTTGACCCCGTGTCGGTGATGGCGCCCGACAGCACGGTGGCCACCCTGGTTGCCGACACGCTCGCCGCGCCGCGTGTGGAGCGATACGATGTATGGGAGGAGCGCGAGGTGACTTTCAACCCCGACCCCACCCGTGCGGTGTGGATGAGCGCGCTGTTTCCCGGCCTGGGGCAGATATACAACCGCCGCTACTGGAAGCTGCCCATCGTGGTGGGCGCGTACATGGGCCTGGGCTATGCCACATCGTGGAACAATGGTATGCTCAACGACTATACCCGGGCTTACCGCGACATCATGGACAATGACCCGTCGACACGCTCCTATATGGACTTCTTCCCTCCGACCACCAACGAGGCCGACCTCGACAAAAAGTGGCTCACCAGCCTGCTGCAGTCGCGCAAGAATTTCTATCGCCGCAACCGCGACCTATGTATCATATGTATGGTGGGCGTGTATCTGGTGGCGATGGTCGACGCCTATGTCGACGCCGCGCTGAGCCACTTTGACATCTCTCCTGACCTTTCAATGGATGTGGCGCCCGCAGTGATGCGCGACTTCAACTCTCCACGCCCATCCATCGGCCTTGTATGGGCCTTAAACTTCTAAATCCGATGATCCGCAAGATACTCCTTTTATCTACCATAACCTCGGCTGCCGCCGTATCGGCCGCAGCCGCCCCCAATATCCTCTCGGTGCGCGACAGTATGCTCGCGCGCACTCCCATCATCTACCCCGAGAGCTTTGAGACCGACGCCCAGGCCATGCAGCAAAACTGGTATCTTAGCCGCTATGCCGACTACGATGCCCAGGCCGACTCGCGCCCAGATACCCATGCCACCGACGCTGAGATTATCGACCGCCTCGGCCGCATACCGACCACCATCGAGCTGCCGTTCAACTCCGTGGTGCGCTCCTATATAGATATGTACTCGCAGCGCCGCCGTCAGCTTGTCGAGAATATGCTGGGCATGAGTCTGTACTATATGCCCATCTTCGAGCAGGCGCTTGACCGACGCGGTATGCCTTTGGAGCTGAAGTATCTGGCCGTGATAGAGAGCGCGCTCAATCCCGATGCCGTGTCGCGCGCCGGCGCTACCGGCCTGTGGCAATTCATGATACCCACGGCCCAGGGCGAGGGCCTGGAGGTGAATACCATCGTCGACCAGCGGCGCGACCCCTTTGCTTCGTCTGATGCCGCCGCGTCGTATCTCAAGAAGCTGCATGGCATATATGGAGACTGGTCGCTGGCCATCGCCGCCTACAACTGCGGCCCGGGCAATGTCAACAAGGCCCTGCGCCGCGCCGGCATAGCCGACCGCAAGGACAAGGATTTCTGGGCCATCTACCCGTTTCTGCCCGCCGAGACCCGCGGATATGTGCCGGCCTTCATAGCCGCGACGTATATCATGACTTACTATGGCGAGCACAATATCTCCCCTGCCCTGGCCCGCAAGCCCATCGTCACCGACACCATCCATGTGAGCCGTCGGGTGCACTTCGACCAGATAAGCGATGTGCTCGGTATCCCGGTGGGAGAGTTGCGGGTGCTCAATCCGCAGTATCGCCGCGATGTGATTCCCGGCGATATACGTCCCTACACGCTCACTCTGCCCTCGCTGCAGGTATATGCGTACCTTGCCAATGAAGACAGTATCGTAAACCACAATGCGTCGCGCTATGCCCGCCGCGATGTGGTGCAGCCCTCCGACGGTACTGTCAATGGCACAGACCATCGCGGCCGATATGTCGAGGAGATTGTCACCAAGTACCACAAGGTGAAGCGCGGCGAGACTCTCGCTTCCATCGCCAAGCGCTACGGCGTGACCCAGCAGAGCGTGCGCTCGGCCAACGGTATCAAGCGCCGCGGAGGTGTCAAGCGCGGCCAGCGCCTGCGTATCAATACCACTGTGCGCCGCTATATAGAGGATGCACCGCAGCAGACCGCGCCTGCCGACTCTATCGCCGAGGCTCAGCCGCAAGTGCCGCAGGCTGCGGCCGACTCGGCAGCCTCACAGGCGCCTGCACCCTCTGCCGCTGATACCACAGCCGCAGCAGCGCATGTGAGCAAGGCCATGAGTGCCACGCGCAGCCACACTCCGTCGGCATCGGTCAAGGTCGACAAGCCCCGCACCACCACATACACCGTGCGCAAGGGCGACAATCTCAGCCGTATAGCCTCGCGCCACGGCGTGAGCATCGACGCCATACGCTCGGCCAACGGCCTCTCGGGCGACAATATCAATGTGGGGCAGAAACTTAAGATTCCGGCAAAGGGCTCGGTGTCAAAGTCCCCGGCCAAGCCCAAGGCGAAGTCAAAAAGCTCGCGCCGCCGTCGCCGCTGATACGATACACATCTAATCCTAAATAGTCTATGAAAGAAAACGAAAATCTCGACCCGGCTCTGGTCGACCCCACCGAGTTGCCCGACAACGCATTCCGCGAGCTGGCAGCCGACGAGGAGTACCGCCCGCTGATGCATCCGGCCCGCGACTATGCCGAGGTGACGCCCTACTCTGTCACCGTAGGCCTGGTGCTGGCTGTGATATTCAGCGCTGCCGCCGCGTATCTCGGCCTGAAGGTGGGCCAGGTATTTGAGGCCGCCATCCCCATCGCCATCATCGCAGTGGGCCTCTCCGGCGCCCTGAAAAAAGACAATCCTTTGGGGCAGAACGTCATCATCCAGTCTATCGGCGCATGCTCGGGTGTGATAGTGGCCGGCGCCATCTTCACCCTGCCGGCTCTGTACATATTGCAGGCCACCTACCCCGATATCACTGTCAACTTCCTTGAGATATTCCTCGCGTCGCTCTTCGGCGGTGTGCTGGGCATACTCTTTTTCATCCCCTTCCGCAAGTATTTCGTAAAGGACATGCACGGCAAGTACCCCTTCCCCGAAGCCACCGCCACCACCCAGGTGCTGGTGAGCGGCCAGGGCAAGAAGTCGTCGACCGGCGGCCAGGCCAAGCTCCTGGTGGTAGCCTCGCTTGTGGGCGGCATCTACGACTATCTGGTGGCGACCTTCGGCTGGTGGGCCGATACCGTGACCACCACTGCCTACACCTGGGGACAGACCCTTGCCGACAAGGCCAAGTTTGTATTCTCGTGCAATACGGGAGCTGCTGTGCTCGGTCTGGGCTATATCGTGGGTCTGCGGTATGCTTTTGTGATATTTGCCGGCTCGATATTTGTATGGTGGGTCATCATCCCGCTGCTGGGCACGACCTCGGAGTTTGCCGCAGTGTCGCCCCAGGTGATTTTCAAGGATTATGCTCGCCTTATCGGTATCGGCGGCATCGCCATGGCCGGCATCATCGGCATCGTCAAGTCGTGGCCCGTGATAGCCGGTGCGGTAGGTCTTGCCTCGCGTGAGCTGCGCGGCGGCGCTGCCGCCTCGCGTCCCGTGCGCTGGCAGCTCGACATCTCGATGAAGCATGTGGCATACTTTATCTTCATCGCTCTTGTGGCCGTGTTTATCTTCTTTTGGCTCGGTGTGATACACACCTTTTGGCAGGCCGCCGTGGCATGGATTGTCGTGGTGGTGATAGCCTTCCTCTTCACTACAGTGGCCGCCAATGCCATCGCCATCGTGGGCAGCAACCCTGTGAGCGGCATGACGCTGATGACCCTCATCGTGGCATCAGGAATCTTTGTGGCAATCGGCCTCAACGGCACCTCCGGCATCGTGGCGTCGATGGTGGTGGGCGGCGTGGTATGTACCGCCCTGTCGATGGCCGGCGGCTTTGTCACCGACCTCAAGATAGGCTACTGGCTGGGCTCGACTCCGCGCAAGCAGGAGAGCTGGAAATTTCTTGGCACGCTGGTGTCGGCGGCCACTGTCGGCGGCGTGATACTGGTGCTCAACCGGGTGTACGGCTTCACCGGCGATACCGCTCTCGCCGCTCCGCAGGCCAATGCCATGGCCAAGGTGCTCGAGCCGATGATGATGGGCGGCACCACGCCCTGGACCCTCTACATCGTGGGCGCCATACTCGCTCTGATACTCAACTGGCTGGGCGTGCCCGCGCTGGCATTCTGCCTGGGTATGTTTATCCCGCTGTCGCTCAATACCCCCATGCTCGTGGGCGGTCTTATATCGTACTTTGTGGGCCGCAGCAGCAAAGACAGCGACGTGGCCCGCGCACGTAGCGAGCGCGGTACTCTTGTCGCCTCGGGCCTCATAGCCGGCGGCGCGCTCTTCGGCGTATTCGCGGCCATCACCATCATGTGCGGCAAGGAAGTGCCCGGCGGCGGCGAGGAGTTTGTGCCGCAGATACTCGGTCTGGTGGCATACGCGGCCATCATCACCTATCTGTACCGCACATCGCTCCACGTCAAGCGGTGAAGAGCTCTCTAAACCGCGACCTCCTGCGCATCGCCCTGCCGGCGATCGTAAGCAATATCACCACCCCGGTGTTGGGGCTGATAGATGTGGCCATCGTGGGCCACTTCGGGTCAGCCGCCTTCATCGGGGCGATTGCTGTAGGCGGTACCATGTTTAATATGCTGTACTGGCTTTTCGGCTTCCTGCGCATGGGTACGGCAGGCATGACCGCGCAGGCCTGCGGCGCCCGTGATGGCGAGGCTACGTCGGCATCGCTGGTGCGGTCGCTGGCCGTCGCGCTGGTCGCGGGTCTTGCCTTGGTGGGGCTGTCGGCCGTGCTTGGCCCGGCTGCGCTGCGCTTTGTAGATGCCGACCCCGCCACGGAGGTGCCCGCCCTGCGCTATTTCAGCATATGCATATGGGGCGCGCCGGCAGTGCTGGGCATGTACGCGCTCAACGGCTGGTGGCTCGGGATGCAGGACTCCCGCACCCCCATGTGGGTCTCAATCGGCATCAATCTGGCCAATATCGCGGCGAGCCTCACGCTCGTCTTCGGTCTGGGTCTGCGTATCGAAGGTGTGGCGCTGGGTACACTTGCGGCGCAGTGGCTCGGATTTATGGCCGGTATCGTGGTGACATGGCGTCGCTTCAGGCCCTCGCGACCGCCTGTGGCGGTGATTGCCGACGGGCGCGCGCTGCGACGCATGTTCAGCATCAATGCCGATATATTTCTGCGCACGTTGTGTCTGGTGGCGGTCACGGTATGGTTTACACGTGCCGGCGCCTCGCAGGGCGTCACGGTACTTGCAGCCAATGCCCTGCTGATGCAGCTGTTTATGTTTTTCTCATATTTTTCCGACGGTTTTGCTTTTGCAGGCGAGGCGCTGGCGGGGCGCTGCTACGGAGCAGGCGACAGCGATGGCCTGCGGCAGGTAATCGGCCTGCTGCTAAGATGGGCGGCAGGGCTTGCCATAGTCTTCGCAGCGGCGTATTTTGGTGTCGGCGAGGCTGCGATGGGGCTGCTCACCGACGATGGCGATGTGGTCGATGCCGCCCGCGAGTATCTGCCCTGGGCGGCGAGCGTGCCTCTGGTCGGGTCCGTGGCTTTTATCTACGACGGCATCTTCATCGGCCTTACCCTCACCCGGGCTATGCTCGGCGCCATGGCCGTGTCGACCGCGACATACTTTGCCGTATATCTTGCGCTGATGCCTTTGCTTGGCAATCACGGCCTCTGGGCTGCATTTATCGTGTACCTCGGCGTGAGGTCGGCCATGATGCATTATATGGCAAAAAGAAAGCAAAAGTAGCGGTCTACTATATTTCCACCATATTTTTGCTAACATAATGGCAAATTGTATCTGAATTAACATATTTTAACGACAAATTTGTATCAAGTTAAAATATTTCATATACCTTTGCTGCTGTTAGGTAGTTTTTTCTATTCCAATATGTCGTTTCTTTCGTAAAAAAGTGCCGAAACCCATGCCGCCCCGTCACTGGGGGCGGACATTGGGCAGAGGCGGTTCTCTTCCGGCAGACGCCGGCGATTTCTCTTACTCACTTACGTATTGGCAGGGTGACCCGGGCGGGCCGCCTTTGTCATTTTTATAGGGTGATCTGATCCGGCTGTTTTTCGGTGTCAAAAAATTTGGCGGCGGCTTATTTATATTGTACATTTGCTACATTGAAAAAATACCTAAATTCTATTATTGATGAAACGACTGATAGAATGTGTGCCCAACTTCAGCGAGGGACGCGACAAGGCTGTGATCGACGCCATCACAGCCGCCATCACGGAAGATACCGGCGTGGAGCTGCTCGACGTCGACCCCGGTGAGGCCACCAACCGTACCGTTGTCACTTTTGTAGGCGAGCCCGAGGCTGTGGTCGAGGCTGCATTCCGCGGCATACGGCGCGCGGCCGAGCTCATCGACATGCGCGGCCACCACGGTGCTCATCCCCGCATGGGCGCCACCGATGTATGTCCTCTCATCCCTGTGAGCGGTGTCACTCTCGAGGAGTGTGCCGATATGGCCCGCGGGCTGGCCGAGCGGGTAGCCGCCGAGCTGGGCATACCTGTGTATCTCTACGAGGCCGCCGCGCGCAAGCCCGAGCGCAAAAATCTCGCGGTGTGCCGCCGCGGAGAGTACGAGGCGCTGGCCGAGCGCATGGGCACCGCCGACGGTCCCGACCTGGGCGACCGCCCCTATGACGAGGCCGCCGCGCGCACAGGCGCCACCACAATCGGCGCGCGCGACTTCCTCATCGCAGTCAATTTCAACCTCAATACCACCTCGACACGCCGCGCCAATGCCATAGCTTTTGATGTGCGTGAGAAAGGCCGCCCCAGCCGCGAGGGCGGCAAGGTCACCGGCAAGCCGCTCAAAGACGAGCATGGCAATACCATCATGATACCCGGCACGCTGCCCGGTACCAAAGCCATCGGCTGGTACATACCCGAGTATGGAGTGGCACAGGTATCGATGAATATCACCGATATCGCCCGTGCTCCGCTGCATGTGGCCTTCGACGAGGTGAGCAGGGCCGCCGCCGCCCGCGGCATACGTGTCACCGGAGCCGAGATTGTGGGTCTCGTGCCCAAGCGCACCCTGATCGATGCCGGCCGATATTTCCTGCACAAGCAGCAGCGCTCGACCGGCCTGCCCGAGAGCGAGATTATCCGCATGGCCGTGAAGTCGATGGGTCTCGACGAGCTCAAGCCCTTTGACCCTGCCGAGAAAGTCATCGAGTACATGGTGGCCGACAAATCGGCGCGCAGTCTCACCGACATGACCTGCCGGGAGTTTGCCGACGAGACAGCCTCGGAGTCGCCCGCTCCCGGCGGCGGCTCCATAGCGGCATATATGGGTGCGCTCGCCGCAGCGCTCGGTACCATGGTGGCCAATCTCTCGGCCCACAAGCCGGGATGGGACGACCGCTGGGAGCGCTTCTCCGACGCCGCCGACCGCGGCCGTGCCCTACAGGATCGCCTCATCGCTCTGGTCGACGAGGATACCGCTGCATTCAATAAGTTTATGGAGGCGCTGGCCATGCCCAAGGGCAACGACGCCGAGCGCGCCGCCCGCGCCGAGGCCATGCAGGCCGCCACGCTGCTTGCGGCGCAGGTGCCACTTACCACCATGCAGACCGCCATCGAGGTGTTTCCGCTGCTGCTCGACATGGCATCGGAGGGCAATCCGGCATCGGCATCCGACGCCGGTGTGGGCGCGCTCGCTGCCGAGGCTGCCGTGCAGGGGGCCGCTCTCAATGTGCGTATCAATGCCGCCTCGCTCGACGACAAGACCGCAGCCCGCGCGCTCTGCGACAAGGCTGCCGAGCTGTGTGCGCGCGCAGTGGAGGCCCGCGCGCAAGTACTCAATACCGTTAACTCCCATATCATCGAGCCATGACCCTTGACCAGTTTCAGGCCGACCTGCGGGCCGGCATACCCGATACACTGCCCGAGCATCCGGGCTACGATCCCGCGGCCAACCATGCGCCGCGCCGCAAAGACATACTCACGCCGGCCGAGAAAGAGCTTGCCCTGCGCAATGCGCTGAGATACTTCCCTGAGCATCTCCATGCGGAGCTTGCCCCGGAGTTTGCCCGCGAGCTCGCCGACTACGGCCGCATATACATGTACCGCTACCGCCCGACATATCCCATGCATGCGCGCCCCATCGGCGACTACCCGGCGCGCTCTCGCCAGGCTGCGGCCATCATGCTCATGATACAGAACAATCTCGACCCGGCCGTCGCGCAGCATCCCCACGAGCTGATCACCTACGGCGGCAACGGCGCCGTGTTTCAAAACTGGGCGCAGTATCGCCTGGTGATGAAGTATCTGAGTGAGATGACCGACGAGCAGACACTGGTGATGTACTCGGGCCATCCGCTCGGCCTCTTCCCCTCGCATCCCGAGGCGCCGCGTGTGGTGGTCACCAACGGCATGATGATACCCAACTACTCCCGCCCCGACGACTGGGAGCGCTTCAATGCCCTGGGCGTGACTCAGTATGGCCAGATGACTGCCGGCTCATATATGTACATCGGCCCGCAGGGCATCGTGCACGGCACCACCATCACCGTGCTCAACGCCGGCCGCTCGCTGCGGCCCGACGGCGACCTGGGCGGTCTGCTCTTTGTCACCGCCGGCCTCGGCGGCATGTCGGGCGCACAGCCCAAGGCGGCCAAGATATCGGGCGTGGTGAGCATCACCGCCGAGATAAATCCGGCTGCCGCGCGCAAGCGTCACGAGCAGGGATGGGTCGACGAGATACATACCGACCTCGACGACCTTATCGACCGCGCGATGCGCGCCGTGGATGCGCGAGAGGCCGTGTCGCTGGCATACCAGGGCAATGTGGTCGACCTGTGGGAGCGCCTGGCTGAGCGCGGTGTGCGCGTTGACCTTGGCAGCGACCAGACCTCGCTGCACAATCCCTGGGCGGGCGGCTACTATCCCGCCGGTCTGAGCTACGACGAGTCGCTGCGCATGATGGCCGAGGAGCCGGAGCGTTTCCGCGAGGCTGTGCGCGAGTCGCTGCGACGTCAGGTGGCCGCCATCAACCGCCTGGCCGACCGCGGCATGTACTTCTTTGACTACGGCAACGCATTTCTGCTGGAGTCGTCGCGTGCCGGAGCCGACATCACCGACCCGGCGACGGGTAAGTTCCGCTACCCCTCGTATGTGCAGGCCATCATGGGCCCGAAGTTTTTCGACTATGGCTTCGGACCCTTCCGCTGGGTGTGCACATCAGGCACAGAAGCAGATCTCGCCCAGAGCGACAGCATAGCTGCCGGGGTGCTCGAGCGCATGGTGGCCGAGGCGCCCGACGATATCCGTGGCCAGCTTGCCGACAATCTCCACTGGATACGCGAGGCCGGGCAAAACCGCCTCGTGGTGGGCTCGCAGGCGCGCATACTCTATGCCGACTCAGAGGCCCGCGCCCGCATAGCCCTGGAGTTTAACCGCGCCATACGCGACGGCCGCATATCCGCCCCCATCGTGCTGGGCCGCGACCACCATGATGTGAGCGGCACCGACTCGCCCTACCGCGAGACATCCAATATCACCGACGGCTCTCAGTTTACCGCCGATATGGCCGTGCACAATGTCATCGGCGACGCCTTCCGCGGCGCCACCTGGGTGTCGCTGCACAATGGCGGCGGCGTGGGCTGGGGCGAGGTCGTCAACGGCGGCTTCGGCATGGTCATCGACGGCTCTGAGGAGTGTGACCGTCGCATCAGCCGTATGCTGCTGTGGGATGTCAACAACGGCATCGCCCGCCGCTCGTGGGGCCGCAATCCCGGCGCCCGCACAGCCATCGTGCGCGAGATGGAGCGCACTCCCGGCCTGCGGGTGACACTGCCCCATATGGCCTCCGACGATATTATCCGCAAAGCACTCAATCACTAATATCAAACCTAATGGACGTACACCATATATCGTCTGACCGTCTTACCATAGAGCGTGTCGGTCAGATTATCGCATCGGGCGCGCGCCTGGCTCTGTCGGGCGATGCCGTGCAGCGCATCACCGCCTGCCGCGCTTATCTCGACGCCAAGATTGAAACCGCCACCGAGCCTATCTATGGCATCACCACCGGATTTGGTTCGCTGTGCAACATCTCTATCAGCCGCGACAAGCTCGAGGAGCTTCAGCGCAATCTGGTGATGTCGCACTCGTGCTGCACCGGCGAGCGGCTGCCGGCCGATATCGTGCGGCTGATGATGCTGCTCAAGATACAGTCGCTCAGCTATGGCAACTCCGGAGTGCAGCTCGCCACGGTGGAGCGCCTCGTGGATATGTACAACCACGATATGCTCCCCGTGATATTCGACCAGGGCTCGCTCGGAGCCTCTGGCGACCTGGCGCCGCTGGCTCAGATGTCGCTGCCGCTTATCGGCCTGGGCGAGGTGGAGTACAAGGGCGAGCGTATGGCCTCGGCCGATGCCTTTGCTCGCGCCGGGCTGGAGCCTGTGTGCCTACAGTCGAAGGAGGGTCTGGCGCTGCTCAACGGCACACAGTTTATGAGCGCCCATGCCGTATGGGCCGTGTTGCGCGCCCGCGAGCTCAATGCCGTCGCCGACAAGGTCGCCGCCATGTCGCTTGATGCCTTCGACGGCCGTATCGAGCCTTTCTGCGCCCCTGTCAATGAGGTGCGCCATCACCGGGGGCAGATTGAGACCGCCGCCGCCATACGCAGTCTGCTCGAGGGCAGCGAGCTGATACGCCGCCACAAGGTGCATGTGCAAGACCCCTACTCTTTCCGTTGCGTGCCTCAGGTGCACGGAGCGGCCAAAGACGCCCTGCGCTTTGTGTCGTCGGTCATCGAGGACGAGATTAACGCCCCGACTGACAATCCCACCATCTTCCCCGACGAAGACATCATCGTGTCGGCCGGCAATTTCCACGGCGAGCCCATCGCCATGCCGATGGATTATCTTGCAGTGTCGCTGGCCGAGCTGGCCAATATCTCGGAGCGGCGCACATACAAGCTCATCTCGGGCCAGCGCGGACTGCCGTCGTTCCTGGTGGCCAATCCCGGCGTCAACTCCGGCTTCATGATTCCGCAGTATACGGCAGCGTCGATTGTGAGTCAGAGCAAGGGCCTGTGCTGGCCGGCCAGCTGCGACTCCATACCTTCGTCGCAGGGGCAGGAAGACCATGTGTCGATGGGCTCCAACTCGGCCACAAAGCTCTGCCGCGTGGTCGCCAACACGCGCCGTGTGCTGGCCATCGAGCTTTTCAACTCGGCCCAGGCCCTTGACTTCCGCCGCCCGGCCAAGTCGTCGCCCGTCATCGAGGCATGGCACGCCGACTTCCGCCGTCACGTGCCCTTTATCGAGAATGATTGCGTGATGTATCCCCACATCGCCGCAGCAGTCGACTTCATATGCTGATATACAATATCGGTATGCTCGCCGGCATCCTCCCCGAGGGTGTCGGCCGCCTGCGAGGCGCCGATATCGGCCGGCTTGAGAGCCTCACAGATGCATGGCTGCTGGTGCGCGACGGGCGTATTGCCGACTTCGGCACTATGGATACATGCCCTTCCCGTGAAGGCGCCGATGATATCGACGCCCGCCGGGGCATAGTGCTGCCGGCCTTCTGCGACTGCCATACCCACCTGGTGTATGCCGGTAGCCGCGAGGGTGAGTTCCGCGACAAGATCGCGGGCATGAGCTACGCCGAGATTGCCGCCCGCGGCGGCGGTATCCTCAACTCAGCCCGACGGCTGGCCGAGGCGACGGAAGACGACCTTTACGAGGAGTCGCTGCGCCGCTTGCGGCAGATATGCGCCTCAGGTACCGGCGTCGTCGAGATCAAGACCGGCTACGGCCTTACACTCGACAGCGAGCTGAAGATGCTGCGTGTCATAGCCCGCTTGCGCGAGGCTGTGCCGCAGATGGCGATACGGGCCACTTTCCTCGGCGCCCATGCCGTGGGTCCCGATTACACCGGACGGCAGGAAGCCTATGTGGACCATGTGATAGACGACATGCTGCCGGCAGTGGCCGCGCAAGGTGTGGCCGACTATGTGGATGTATTCTGCGAGCGCGGATTCTTTACCGCCGGGCAGACAAGCCGCATACTTCAGGCCGGCCGTAGCCACGGATTGCTGCCTCGACTTCATGCCGACCAGCTATTGCGCTCGGGCGGCACCGCAACCGGCATAGCTGCGGGAGCGCTGTCGGTCGACCATCTGGAGGCTGCCGGGCCCGATGAGATCGCGCTGCTGGCGGCAAGCGATACGATAGGCGTGGGGCTGCCGGGAGCTTCGTTTTTTCTCAGCGACCCCTACGCCCCGCTCAATGATATCATCGCTGCCGGCGGTACAGTGGCCTTGGCGTCGGACTACAATCCCGGCACGTCACCGTCGGGCTCGATGCTCTTTGTATGGGCGCTCGGCTGCATAAAGATGCGCCTCACGCCCGAGGCCGCGCTCAACGCCGCCACCATCAACGGTGCCACCGCGCTCGGATTGCAGGCCGACTACGGCTCGGTGACCCGCGGCAAGCGGGCGTCGCTCAATATCTTCGACGCGCCCTCGCTGGCGTTTATCCCCTACGCATACACCACCCCGACCCTGGTGGCGACGGTGCGTTAAAGCTATTTTACACACCATAACTTTATTTGTGTAAATAGTTACAGATAAAGACTCTAACTTTGGCGGCAGATAATCATCACACTGCGATGCCCGCCAAAGTCAGAGTTTTTGTCATATTGATGCTGATGTCAGCGACCGGCCTGCGGGCCGAGCACAGCCGAGCCATCGACCTCGACGAGGTGGTGGTGGAGTCGGCCAAGCGGCCCGTGCTGCATATGCTGGCCTACGTGCGCGAATACTCTACGCTGAGCACATACGACGATACGGTGCGGCTGTTCCGCGAGAAATATGTCGACTTCATGCTGCCGCCCGACAATTGGAAGAAACATGCGGGCTGGACACGACCGCGCCCGCTCGCGTCGCGGTCGTACTACCGCTTTACCGACGCGCATGGCAAAGACAGCGTGAGCGATGCCTTCCCCGAGCACTTCTCGTGGTCAGACTGGACGAGTATCTTCCGTCGCAGAGACCTGCATCCCCGCCTGCGCGGTATACGTGAAGGTACCGATACGCTCCCCGGCAGATATGGCGCAGCCGAGATATGGCGGCGCGAGGGCGACCGCATCGACATCACGGTCGACCTCCTGGCCGACCCTGTCGCCCGCAGCTGGATACCGTCCATGGCCGGTTTTCTCGACGGCGACATTGACTTCCAGCGCCTGAAAGTGCATTATCGCCTCGACAATATCGACGACGCCGGGCTGAGCGCCCGCGACATATCCTGCGTGACATACGAGATAGAGTCGGACGGGCGCGGGCGCAATCTGAGCCGGCTGCTGAAGACAGGCGGCGGCAAGCCGTGTGTGACGACACGCTGCGACATCTATATCATCGACAAGGAGTACATCAGCGCCAAGGAGGCGCGCGAGTGGGAGCGCGGCATCGGCCGTGCGGGCGACATCGAGATATTGCCGCCGCCCGAGGCGCCGGAGCTGTCGCCGCAGACCATCGAGCTGATGGCGCGCGTCGACAATCTCGACCGCGATGCCGTAAGACTGGGGCGCGAGGCCGACCGCCGGCTGGCGTCGTTCAAGCCGAGCGAGTACAAGCTCACTATCGTGCGTGTGGTCAAGTCGCTCATAAAGAAGGTGAAAAACCTCCGCAAGTAAAGCTCCGCTGCAATCAGCTTATGCGCGACCAGTCGGCGCTGCGGGCTACGGCCTCGCGCAGCTCGGCTGCAAAGGCCGCGTTGGCCGGAGCGGTAAGCTCGGGGTCGGCATCGAGCAGATGCTCGGCCGCGCGGCGGGCAAGCTCGATGATCTGACCGTCGGTGGCAGGGTTGGCTATATGCAGCTCAAAGGGCATGCCGCTCTGCATGGTGCCCTCGATATCGCCCGGCCCGCGCATACGCATGTCGGCCTCGGCAATCTCAAAACCGTCGGTGGTGCGGGTCATCAGTTGCAGACGCTCGCGCGTCTCCTTGGCAATCTTGTACTTCGACATAAGTATACAGTAGCTCTGGTCGGCTCCACGGCCCACACGGCCGCGCAGCTGATGAAGCTGGCTCAGGCCAAAGCGCTCGGCATTCTCGATTACCATCGTGGTGGCATTGGGCACATTCACGCCCACCTCGATGACGGTTGTAGCGACCAGTATCTGCGCCTGTCCCGATGCAAACAGCTCCATCTGATGGTCTTTCTCGGCAGGCTTGAGCCGACCGTGCACAAAGGCCACCCGATAGTTGGAAAAGGTGTCGCAGATGTAGTCGTAATCTTCATTGAGCGAGCGCATGTCGAGCTTTTCGTTCTCGTCGATAAGCGGGTACACGATATATACCTGCCGTCCCTCGGCGAGCTGGCGCCCTATGCCGCGGTATACCTGCTGGCGCTGGGCGTCGTAGCGCAGAAGGGTCATCACCGGCTTGCGGCCCGGCGGCAGCTCGTCGATGACCGACACGTCGAGGTCGCCGTATACCGTCATCGCCAGAGTGCGCGGGATGGGCGTGGCTGTCATCACCAGTACATGCGGCGGTGTAGTGTTCTTGGCCCACAGGCGGGCGCGCTGGGCCACACCGAAGCGGTGCTGCTCGTCTATCACGGCCAGGCCGAGATTGCGAAACTTCACCGGGTCTTCGAGCACGGCATGGGTGCCGACAAGGATGTGCAGCTCGCCCGACGCCAGCATGGCATGTATCTCCTCGCGCTCCTTGCGGCGTGTCGAGCCGGTCAGGAGCCGCACATTTACACCCACGGGCGCAGCGAGCGCCCGCAGACTTTCGTAGTGCTGGCCGGCCAGTATCTCGGTGGGCGCCATCATGCACGCCTGGAAGCCATTGTCCACGGCAAGCAGCATCGACATCAGCGCCACTACAGTCTTGCCCGAGCCTACGTCGCCCTGCACCAGGCGGTTCATCTGTCGGCCGCTGAGCAGGTCGGCGCGTATCTCCTTGACCACCCTCTTCTGCGCTCCGGTGAGCGGGAAAGGCAGGCAAGTGGAGTAGAAGCTGTTGAACGTCGCGCCGACCGAAGGCATACGGAAACCGTCGCTCATCGCCTTGCGGCGGCGCGAGCGCCGGAGCATATCTACCTGGATATAAAAAAGCTCCTCAAACTTCAGCCTCAGCCGCGCGCGCTGCAATGCCGCAGGCGATGTCGGCGCATGTATCTGCCGCAGAGCCGTATCGAGGCTGTCGAGTCCCGCGTAGCTTATCACCGACTCGGGCAGAGTCTCTGCGATGCGTGTCAGGCCGGCGAGCAGGCCGGTGGTCCAGTCGTGGAAACTGCGGGAGGAAATGTTGCGCTGGCGCAGACCGTCGGTGAGCGGGTACACACCGCGCATCCCCTGCTGCGATACGGCCTTATCGAGAGTATCGACCTCGGGATGGGTCATCTGCAAGCGGCCGTTGAATGAAGTCGGCTTGCCGAAGAGCACATAGTCGGTACCCGTGTGCAGAGTCTGTCGCAGATACTTTATGCTCTTAAACCAAGTGACCTCCAGCGTGGCCGTGCCGTCAGTAAATAGTCCGCAAAGCCGAGTCTTGGCTCCCTCGCCCAGTACATTGAACGACACAAACCGCCCCTTGACCTGCACCTGAGCCACATCAGGCTCAAGCTCGCGTATCGAGTAAAACGTCGAGCGGTCGACATATCCTGTTGGGAAGTGATACAGCAGGTCGCGGGCCGAGCGCATACCGAGCTGGCGCTCGAGCAGCTTTGCGCGCTCGGGTCCTATACCCTTAACATAGGTAAGCTCGCGGCGGCGCAGAGGATTCATGCCTTACGATCGGCCAATATCAGACGCGCCACCGCCAGGTCGCGGGGATTTGTAATCTTGATATTGTCGGGGTCGCCCTGGGTGAGTACAATCTCGCCCATGCCGGCGGCCTCAAATACGGAAGCGTCGTCGGTAAAATCGGCGCGGTAAGGCAGGCAGTACGCCCGGCGCAGCAGGTCGGCGCGGAAGGCCTGCGGAGTCTGCACCGCGCGCAGGCCGCTGCGGTCGACGGCCCGCGAGGGCGAGCCGGCGGTGCGCAGCGAGTCTGTCACGGCGATGGCCGGCACGGCGCCGCGGGCGCCCGCATCGATAGCATCGAGCAGGGCGCCCGTAAGGGCCGGCGACGGGAACGGTCGTGCACAGTCGTGCACCATCACACAGTCGGTATCATCTGCCACAGTGGCCAGGCCGGAGCGCACCGAAGCCCAGCGCGTGTCGCCGCCGCAGGCCACCGCGTCGACCGGCACACCGTGTGCCGCGCACTCCTCCATGATGGAGCCGACGCGGTCGGCCGCCACCACCATGGTGATGCGGCAGCCGGGTATGGCCGAGCGCAGCGAGCGCAGCGTATGCACATATACAGGGTCGGCGTCGAGCGGCATCCATTGCTTGGGCACCGCGCCGCCAAAACGGCGGCCGCTGCCGCCGGCGACCACTATGACATGTACCGAGGGCATATCACCAGGCGAAGATGGGATAGCCGGCCATGAGCGAGTTGACCTTGGCGCGCACGGCGGCGATGGTCTTCTCGTCCTCAGGCGATGCCAGCACAGTGTCGATCATCTCCACGATGACGGGCATGAGGTCGGTCTTGGCGCCGCGGGTGGTGATGGCGGGAGTGCCCAGGCGGATACCCGAGGTCTGGAAGGGCGAGCGGGAGTCGAAGGGCACCATATTCTTGTTGGCGGTGATGTCGGCATCGACGAGCACCTTCTCGGCCAGCTTGCCGGTGAGCTCCGGGAATTTTGTGCGGAGATCGACCAGTATGCAGTGGTTGTCGGTACCGCCCGATACCACCTTGTAGCCGGCGTCGGTGAGCGCGCGGGCCATGGCGGCGGCATTGTCGCGCACCTGTGTCTGGTATGCCTTGAATGCCGGGTCGAGCGCCTCGCCGAAAGCCACAGCCTTGCCGGCGATGACATGCTCCAGCGGGCCGCCCTGCACGCCGGGGAATACGGCCGAGTCGAGCAGCGAGCTCATCATGCGCACGACACCCTTCGGGGTGGTCTTGCCCCAGGGATTCTCAAAGTCCTTGCCCATGAGGATGATGCCGCCGCGGGGGCCGCGGAGAGTCTTGTGGGTGGTGGAGGTGACGATATGGGCGTGAGGCAGAGGGTTGTCGAGCAGGCCGGCGGCTATGAGACCGGCGGGGTGAGCCATGTCGACCATGAAAATGGCGCCCACCTCGTCGGCAATCTTGCGCATACGGGCATAGTCCCACTCACGCGAGTATGCGCTGGCACCGCCGACGATGAGTTTGGGCTTGACGCGCAGGGCGGTCTCCTCCATCTTGTCGTAGTCGACCAGGCCGGTCTCGGGGTCGACATTGTACTCAACGGCATTGAATACCAGGCCCGAGAAATTGACAGGGCTGCCATGAGATAGGTGACCGCCATGGGCGAGGTTGAGGCCCATGAAAGTGTCGCCCGGCTTCATGCAGGCCATAAAGACGGCCATATTTGCCTGTGCGCCCGAGTGAGGCTGTACATTGACATACTCGGCGCCGAAGAGCCGCTTCAGACGGTCGCGGGCAGCGTCTTCCACCAGGTCGACCACGCCGCAGCCGCCATAGTAGCGGTGGCCGGGATAGCCCTCGGCGTACTTGTTGGTCAGACAGGAGCCCATGGCGGCCATGACGGCGTCGGACACGAAGTTTTCCGATGCTATCAGTTCGATACCCTTGAGCTGGCGCTGATGCTCGCGCTCGATGAGATTGAAGATTTCAGTATCCTTCATACTACTTATTTGGATGATTTCTTTTTCATAACACTGAAGCCGAAGCGCCCCAGATGGCGCCCCAGCTCGTAATAATGGCCGTGGGAATATGCCAGCAGCCCGGCCCGGGCCAGGTCAAACCGGCCGGTCTCGGGGTCGAGATACTGCGTGTCGGCCAGCACGGCCACCACATCGGCCAGCATCATGTGATGGGTGCCCAGCGGGACTATCTCCCGCAGGCGACACTCGATGCTGAGCGGCGACTCGGCCACCGACGGGCAGCCGACAGCCACTCCCGGCTCGGGGGTGAGGCGCGTCTCGGCCCACTTGTCGTAGTCGCGGCCCGAGCGCACGCCACACCAGTCGGTGGCGCGGGCCATGGCCGCGGTGGTGAGGTTTACGGTAAACTCGCCCGACTCCTTGATGAGGTCGTATGAAAAGCGCTCGGGCCTCACCGATATATAGAGCATGGCCGGGTCGGTACATACCGTGCCTGTCCATGCCACGGTGAGCAGGTTGGAGCGTCCGGCATGGGCGCAACTTACCAGCACCGCCGGCAGCGGATTGAGCATCGTACCCGGTTTCCAGCGCTCTTTCACGTCGCGGTCACTTTATGCGTGCATCGGCGCCGCACACGCTGTGATTGCAGTAGCGGCAGCGGATTACCACCGGGTCGCGCTCCACCACATCAAAGCGGGTGCGCATGGGCTCATGATTGGTGATGCACTTGGGATTGTCGCATCTTACGATACCCTCCACCACATCGGGCAGTCTCACGGGTCGCTTCTCCACCACCTCGTAGTCGCGGATGATATTGAGCACGGCGTTGGGGGCTATGAGGGCGATGCGGTTGAGTGTGTCGGCGTCGTACTCCACATCGGCCACCTTGATGATGCCTTTTGTGCCGAGCTTGGCGCTCTGCAGGCGGCACCCGATGGTTACGGCGGTGGTGGCGCTCTCCAGACCGAGGATTTTCACCACGGCAAATACTGCTTCCGACGGGATATGGTCGATGACGGTGCCGTTGCGCAGGGCGGCGACGGCGAGTTCGGTTTTCGGGCTGGTCATTTTTCTACGTTTAGAGGGTCGATACCGAGCGCGCGGGTGATGATGGCCTGGCGGGCATAGAGGCCGTTGCGGGCCTGCTCGAAATAGTAAGCCTTGGGATTGTCGTCGACATCGACATCAATCTCATTGACGCGCGGCAGCGGATGCAGCACGCGGCAATTGGGCTTGGAGACATCGAGCATGGCATTGTGGAGAGTATAGCGGTCTTTCACGCGCTCATACTCCATGGGGTCGGTAAAGCGCTCGCGCTGCACGCGTGTCATGTATATGATATCGCTGTCGGCGATGATTTCGGGCGAGAAGTCTGTAGTCTTGGTAAAGGGGATGCCCTCGCGGCGGCAAAACTCCTCATACTCGGCAGGCATGGCCAGCTCGGGAGCGGCCACGAAATTGAAGCGCGGGCGGAAGTACTTTAGCGCCATGAGCAGCGAGTGCACAGTGCGTCCATACTTGAGGTCGCCCACCATTGTGACGGTAAGGTCGGTAATGCGGCCCTGAGTCTTGTAGATGGAGTAGAGGTCGAGCATGGTCTGCGACGGATGCTGGTTGGCACCGTCGCCGGCGTTGATCACGGGCACATCGGTCACCTCGGTGGCATATCGGGCGGCACCTTCGAGATAATGGCGCATCACGATGAGGTCGGCGTAGTTGGATACCATCTTGATGGTGTCCTTGAGGGTCTCTCCCTTGCTCGACGATGAGGTGCCGGGATCGGAGAAGCCTATCACACGGCCGCCGAGGCGGTTGACGGCGGTTTCAAAACTCAGGCGAGTGCGCGTCGAGGGCTCGAAGAAGAGCGTCGCCACCACTTTCCCGTCGAGCATACGGCTGTTGGGATGCTCCTCGAAATAGCGGGCCCGCTCAAGCAAACCCAGTATCTGCTCCTTGTCGATGTCGGCAATGGAGACGAGGCTGTTGGGGTTCATAGTAGATACACTGTGTTTGGTTGGAGCAAAGGTAAGTATTTTTTCCGTAAGAAAAAAGAAGGGATACACGGCCGTGTATCCCTTCCTGTGTTAATCGTCGGGCGGTCAGCGGCCGCCGCCGGCTATGAGCGCGGCCAGGTCGGCATTGAAGGCGTCGGCAGCCTTGAGCTGCTCCAGGCTGATGTGCATACGGTAGCGCCAGTAGTTGCGCGGGTTGGCGGGCACATTGATCACCTCGTCGACGGGATTGTCGCGGCGCATCTCGCCGCTCATCGAGAGCCAGTCGGCCAGCGGGATGATACACAGCATCGAGGGCGACTTGACCTGCAGGTCGAGTATCTCGCGGCAAATCCACGGCTCGGCATAGGCGGGCACCTCGCCGCCGTGATGGAGCACATTGTGGTAGAAGTCGGCGGTGACGCTGCGGTCCTCCTCCCACCACAGGCGTATGCCTCCCATGTCGTGGGTCGATGTGGTGCATACACTGTAGTAAGGATACTGCCACGTGTTGCCAAACTTGCACTGCGGGTCTTTGGGCATACGCTGTATCTCCAGGGTAAGTATCTCCAGGTTGCCCAGCACGGCCGGTACGCAGCCGGGTATCATGCCGAGATCTTCGGCGCAGGTGAGCATGTCGGTGGCATCGATGAGCGGGGGCAGCTTCCACATGGCCTTGCCGTACCAGAATTCGTTGTGGCGACGGTAGTAGAAGTCGTTGTAGAGGCGGTCGAAGCACCATTTCTCGTAGTCGCTGAGCACGCGGTATGCATAGCTGTGCTGCGCCGAGATGCGGGGGTGATACTTGCCCTTCTCATACGGGTCTTCGATAAAGAGCACCTGGTCTATGAGGCCGATGAGGCCGTCGCATAGACGGGTATTGCGCTCGTCACGGTCGAGAGCGGCGAAGTGGTCGGCCACGGCGCGCTGTGTGGCGAAATTGTCCTTGAGCTTGTATCGGCCGCCGCCCACGCTGTACATGTACTCCTTGGCATCTTCGGCATACGGCCCGAAGAAGTCGCCCAGCATCCACTCCATGATGTAGGGCGTGGTCTGCAGGTCGACGTCGAGCCAAAAGTCGTAATTGTACCGCAGCTCGTCGACAGTGAAGGGCAGCGCGGGATTGAACACGCCCAGCAGCCCGTGGAGCGCATCCATCGGTATCTGCCATATGCGGAAAAATCCGAGGATGTGGTCTACACGGTAGCAGTCGAAGTACTCGGCCATCTTGCGGAAGCGGGCTTTCCACCAGGCAAAGCCGTCGCGGGCCATTTCCTCCCAGTTGTAGGTCGGGAAGCCCCAGTTCTGGCCGAGCACCGAGAAATCGTCGGGTGGAGCGCCGGCCTGGCTGTCCATGTTGAAGAGGCGGGTGTCTGTCCAGGCGTCGACGCTCTCGCGGCCGATGCCGATGGGCACATCGCCCTTGAAGGCCACTCCGGCCGCTCCGGCATACTCATGCACATGCCGCATCTGACGGTCGAGATGATACTGCAGATAGCATACAAAGTCGATATCGGCCGTATGGTCGGCTACTATCTTGTCGAGCTTTGCGGCCGAGTACACGGCATACTCGCCCCAGCGGGAGAAGTCGGCCGTGCCGTGGATGTCGCGCAGCACGCAGAAAGCGGCATAGGGCAGCAGCCACGTGCGGTTGCGGTCGACAAAGTCTTTGTAGTCGCGGGAGGCGAGAGTGCGCGCGCCCTCCTGTGCAAAAATCTCGCGGAAGTACTCGTACTTGGCGGCATTCACGCGCTCGTAGTCGACAGCAGGCAGGGCATTGAGCTCGGCACGGAGACTCTCGTAATACTCGCGGCGGCTCTTGTCGGCGAGCACACCCAGCTCCTCAAGACGCAGGTACATCGGGTGGAGGGCAAAGCACGAATTGGCGCGGTACGGATACGAGTCAATCCATGTGCCGGTGACGTTTGTATCGTTGATGGGCAGTATCTGGAGGAAATTCTGGCCGGTGGCCTTGCACCAGTCGACCATCTTCTTGAGGTCGTAGAAGTCGCCTACGCCGAAGTCTTCGTCGGAGCGCAGCGAGAATACGGGTATGGCCGTGCCGGCTCCGCGCCAGGGTGCCAGTGGATTGACAAAGCGCATCCCGGCCAGCACGGTGGCATGGCCCGCGGCGGGGTCAATGCCGAGAGTGCGGTTGGAGCCGCCCTCCCACGCCACCACCTCGCCCTTTGCGTCGATGATGACAAACTTATATTCAGTGGACGCGCCCAGGCCCGCGGCGGGTACCGATGCGCTCCACTGCGGGAAGTCGGCATCGCTCATCGGCACAGCCTTGGCGGGGTCCCACGCGCCGAGCGACTCGGCCGAGCCACACAGGGCCAGGCGACAGTCGGGGGCCACCATAGGGGCGGCCACGCGCAGCGTGATGTAGTCCTTGCGCATCGACGGAGCATTGGACGGCATCGGACGGCGGCATATGCAGCCCGTAAACGCAGCCGAGTAGTAAGGCTTGTCCCAGGGCTGATCCTGCCAGCGGTCGTACACGTCGACAGGGCCGGCGCTGCGGCCGCAGTCGAGGCGGTGGGGCTTGCCCCACTCCTGCTTCCAGGTGCCCGACTCGGGACGTACCTCATAGCGGTACTCGACCGCCGGGCCCGTGACCTCGACCGAGAGAGTCCAGTGCTCTGAGCCGTCGATGGCCATCACCGCGCCCTCAGGGGCAAACGGCCCGCAGATGTAGACCGATTCACCCCAGTTGGTACGGTAGTTTATGTGAAAAGTAACTTTCATGGATTTTAGGGTATGATAAGTAAGTATTGTCTGAAATATGTCAGCCGCACTTTGAAGTGCCGCAGGAGGTGCATATGAGGCAACCCTCCTGATATATGAGCGTTTCCTGGCCGCAGTTGGGGCAGCGCTGTCCGCTGGCCTTGGTGCCGTTGGGCAGATATTTCTTCAGGGCGCGCTCCACACCGTTTTTCCAGGTATTTATAGATTGCGAGTCGAGCTCCAGGCCGCTCACGAGCTTGAGCACCTGGTCGATGGGCATGCCATACCGCAGCACGCCGGAGATGAGTTTGGCATAGTTCCAGTATTCGGGGTTGAATTTATCGCTCAGCCCCTCGATGGTGGTCTTGTATCCACGCTTGTTGACAAACTGGAAGTCGTAGCGCTTGTTGCCGGCTGCGTCGAGAGCCTTGATAATCTTGCCGTGGGTGACAGACTTGGGGCAGAATATGCCGTCTTCGTCGTCGCTGAGACCGGTGAAAATCTCGTATGGCTTGCCGTCGACAAGCCCCACGAAGGCAATCCACTTCTCCTTGTTGTTTTGGAAGCGCACCACGTCGGCCTCCAGCTCGATGGGGCGCTTGGCGACATGAGGCTCGGGGAAGCCGGCCGATGCCTGGGCGGGCGCGGCCTTTTTCTTCTTCTCCTCCATGGCGAGCAGCACACCCGAGCGCGAGCCGTCGCGATATACGGTGCAGCCCTTGCAGCCCGAGCGCCATGCCTCCATATAGAGGCGGGCGACTACATCCTCGGTGACGTCGGAGGGCAGGTTGATGGTGACCGATATCGAGTGGTCGACCCATCGCTGGATGCGGCCCTGCATGTGTACCTTCTCGAGCCAGTCGATTTCGTTGGCGGTGGCGCCGGCGTAGGGCGACATGGCGACCAGGGCGTCGAGCTCCTCCTGGGTATAGTTCTGCTTCACCTCGTGGCCGGCGGTACGCATCCAGTCGATAAATTTGGGATGGTATACGATAAACTCCTCAAAGGCATCGCCGGTCTCGTCGACATAGTCGATGCGCACGTCGGGGTCGCCTGGATTTACCTTGCGGCGGCGCTTGTACACCGGCATGAATACCGGCTCGATACCCGACGATGTACGGGTCATCAGCGAGGTCGTGCCTGTGGGGGCGATGGTAAGACAAGCGATATTGCGGCGGCCGTGGCGCAGCATGGCCTCGTAGAGGCCCGGGTCGGCGGCGGCGAGGCGCTGCATGAAGGGATTGGCCTTCTCGCGCTCGGAGTCGTATACGTCAAACGCGCCGCGGGTGCGGGCCAGGTCGACCGACGAGCGGTAGGCCGCCAGCGCCAGCTCGCGGTGTACGCTTTCAGAGAAGTCGGTGGCTTCGGGGGTACCGTAGCGCAGGCCCATGGCGGCAATCATGTCGCCCTCGGCAGTGGTGCCCACGCCTGTACGGCGGCCCTGAGCGGTCTTGGCCTTGATCTTGAGCCAGAGATTGCGCTCGGTGCTCTTTACCTCCTCGGTCTCGGGGTCGGAGTCAATCTTGGCCAGGATGGCGTCGATTTTTTCCATCTCCAGGTCGATGATGTCGTCCATGATGCGCTGGGCCTTTGCCACATGGGCGCGGAAAAGCTCAAAGTCAAACTCGGCCTCGGGGGTAAACGGATTTTTGACGTAGCTGTACAGGTTGATGGCCAGCAGACGGCAGCTGTCGTAAGGGCAGAGAGGTATCTCACCGCAGGGGTTGGTCGAGATGGTGCGGAAGCCCAGGTCGGCATAGCAGTCGGGCAGCGACTCGCGGGTGATGGTGTCCCAGAAGAGCACACCCGGCTCGGCCGAGCGCCACGCATTGTGGATAATCTTGCTCCAGAGAGCCGCGGCATCTACCTCCTTTGTGACTACGGGAGAGTCGGAGTCGACGGGGTACTTCTGTGTATATACGGTGCCGTCGGCGGCAGCCTGCATGAAAGCGTCGTCGATGCGCACCGACACGTTGGCACCGGTGACCTTACCCTCGGTCATCTTGGCGTCGATAAAGGCCTCGGCCTCGGGGTGCTTTACAGACACGGTGAGCATGAGCGCTCCGCGGCGGCCATCCTGGGCCACCTCGCGGGTAGAGTTGGAGTAGCGCTCCATGAAGGGTACGATGCCGGTGGAGGTAAGGGCGGAGTTTTTGACCGGCATACCTTTGGGCCGGATATGCGACAGGTCGTGACCCACGCCGCCGCGGCGCTTCATCAGCTGTACCTGCTCCTCGTCGATGCGGAGCACGCCGCCGTAGGAGTCGGGGCCGCCGTCGAGACCTATCACAAAGCAGTTGCTCAGCGAGCCTACCTGGAAATTGTTGCCGATGCCTGTCATGGGGCTGCCCTGGGGCACGATGTAGCGGAAATCGCGCATGAGCTCAAATACCTCGTCGTGGGTCATCGGCTCGGGATACTTCTGCTCAATGCGTACAATCTCAGAGGCCAGGCGATGGTGCATATCGTCGGGCGTGAGCTCGTATATATTGCCTTGTGAGTCTTTGAGGGCATACTTGTTTGCCCATACCTTGGCGGCGAGCTCGTCGCCACCGAAGTATTTTACCGAGGCTTCGTATGCTTCCTCGAAGCTGTATGTCTTATGGTCCATTTGGAAGATATAGGGTGATAGGTTTATTTTCTGCGGTGTGATGATTGCTTGATGAGGCCGTGGCGATATGCGTAGAGCAGCTCGGTGAGCTCGTCGATCTGGCCTTGCAGTTCTGTACCTTTGTCAGTATCGCGCACTCTCATGCGGTGGCTGCTCAGCTCTACGATCTCGGTGGTGCTCACGATGTCGGTGCCGTTGCGTATGGCTTCGGCCGTCGAAGTGAAAGGCTCGTGCTTGACGAGTTGAAATCCCCGGCTGTGGTAGACGAGAGTATATCCGGCCGAGCCGGTGGTCTGGTGGTAGGCCTTGCTGAATCCTCCGTCGATTACCATCAGCGAGCCTTCGGCGCGGATGGGCGTCTCGCCTTTGCCGAGGCGCACGGGCACGTGGCCGTTGATGATATGGCGGTGGGCACCGGTGACGCCAAACTCATCCATGATCATAGCGCATACGGCAGGGTCGTTGCGAAGCTCATAGTAGTGTCCCTTGCCCTCCTTGTGGGTATCCTTATCGGCTATGAAGTAGCGCTCAAAGGTGGTCATGAGCGGCTTGTCGAAAAGAGGTGAGTCGGGTCCGCACCACAGGTACCAGTAGAAATCCACCGCATAGGTGCGCCGCTCAATGGGAGCATCGGCGTCAAACGCATCGCGCATCACGCCGGCGACGGCTTCCATGAGCCTACGGCCGCTCACCTTCTCGCCGCCTACCTCTACCCTGCGCAGAGAGCCGTCGGCCTCGAGGGGCATGGAGGCGTGGAAGAGAAGATTGGCATTGTATATGCCGTACATGCTGCCGTGCTTGAGCAGGCAGCGGATATGGCGGTCGAGTTTGTCGCTTACGCGGAACGAATGGTGCAGCTTGGCCACCAGCTCGCTCTCCTCGGGTGTGAGGGCGTTGGGCGTGACAGGCGATACGGTGGGCAGGTGGCTGTCGAGCATGGGGTATGTCTTGCCGTCGAGCTGCACGGTACCTGCCGAGAAATCGATGGCGCCGAGCAGCTTGCGGGCTGCCAGGCCCCAGGCGGGATAGCGGTCGATGAGCGCGGCCTCGAGCTTAAACTGTATGATGCTGATGGCCTTGTGCATACGCGCTATCAGACGGCGGGTCTTCTCGGAGAGAGGCGAGTCGGCGTCGAGCCGCGGCATAAACTCCTCGCAGGGGTCGTCGGCGTATATCTCCATGGCAAAAGTCGCCAGCGGCAGCAGGTTGATGCCGTATCCGTCTTCAAGAGTGGCGAGGTTGCCGTACCGCAGCGACACGCGCAGCACATTGGCGATGCAGGCGTCGTTGCCGGCGGCTGCGCCCATCCACAGGGCGTCGTGGTTGCCCCACTGTATGTCGAAGTCGCCGTAGCTCATGAGCATATCCATGATATGGTGTGCGCCGGGGCCGCGGTCGTAGACATCGCCGAGGATGTGGAGGCGGTCGATGCTCAGCTTCTGTATCACGTGGCACATGGAGGCGATGCACGCCTTGGCCTGGCCCGTGGTGATGATGGTCTTGACAATCTGTCGGAAGTATGCCTGCTTGTTGTCGTCGGAGGTCGACTCCTGGAGCATCTCCTCGATGATGTATGCAAAGGATGGCGGCAGAGCCTTGCGCACCTTGGAGCGGGTATATTTGGAGCCAACGCTGCGCAGTGTGCGCACCAGCCGGTGCAGAGTGAGTGTATAGAAATCGTCGAGCGACTCTTCAGAGGGCAACTCGGCGGTAATCAGCTCCAGCTTCTGCTCGGGATAATAGATGAGCGAGCACAGCTGGCGTATGTCGGCCGTGGACAGCTCCGTGCCAAACAGCTCGGTGACCTTGCGGCGGATATTGCCCGATGCGTTGCGTATGATATGGCCGAAGGCATCGCTCTCGCCGTGGAGGTCGGCCACGAAGTGCTCCGTACCCTTGGGGAGATTCATTATCGCCTCAAGATTGATAATCTCTGATGCGGCCGCTCTCACATCGGGAAACGACTGCGAGAGCAGCTCGAGCACGCGGCGGTCTTCCTCGACACGCGCAGGAGTGAGTGTGGACTGATTGTTCATCGGGGCAAATTTAAAGAATTTTCCGTGAGCGGGCAAATATTTCGCCGACTCAAAAATGACAAAAGATTTTGCAACATCGGTGCCGGATTTTTTGTTAATTTTGCAGATAAAAACGCACAATATGAAACGCTGGATAATAGTCCTGCTCATAATCACGGCCGTGCTGGCCGTGGCAGGCATCACCATACTCTCGGCGCGTTTTGACGCCGAGGTCGCCGTCAGGGTAAACATACCCCGCGGCGCGACAAAGGCCGGAGTGCGCGACAGTATGCACTCGGCGCTGGGCAGCAGCTATGGCGAGCTGGTCTACCGCCTGTGGGACATCACCGCCGGCGACCTGGTCAAGAGCCACGGCTCGTACCTGGTGGAGCCGGGCACAAGCGCCGTCGCCGCCGCACACCGTATCGGCAAGGGGTATCAGACACCTGTAAGGGTCACCCTCAACAACATGCGCACCCTCGACGATTTCACACGCCGCCTCGGAGCCAAAATCGAGGCAACCCCGGCCGAAATCAAGCGGGCGCTCACACAGAAGCTCGACGCCGACCCCCGCTTCAGCAGGCCCGAGCAATTTGCCGCGGCTATCTTGCCCGATACATATGAATTTTACTGGACTGAGTCGCCCGACAAGGTGGTAGACCGCCTCGTCGACGAGCATGATTCATTCTGGAACAAAGACCGCCTGGCCAAGGCGGCCGACCTCGGGCTGACCCCCGTGCAGGTAGCCACCATCGCATCCATCGTCGAGGAAGAGTCTAACAAGCGCGACGAGCACCCGGCAATCGCCCGCCTGTATATGAACCGACTTGACCGCGGCATGAAGCTACAGGCCGACCCCACGGTGAAGTTTGCCGTCGGTGACTTCAAGCTGCGCCGCATCACCGGCAAGCACCTCAAGGTGCAGTCGCCATATAATACTTATAAAAATACAGGACTGCCCCCCGGCCCGATACGCATACCCAAGCGCGCGACCATCGACGCCGTGCTCAACGCTCCCGACCACAATTATATCTATATGTGTGCCAAGGAAGACTTCTCGGGACGCCACAACTTTGCCGCCGACTACTCCACCCACAAACGCAACGCCGCCCGATACCAGGCCAAGCTCAACAAGCGTGGCATACGATGACCCAATTTTTGCGACGCGGGGCTTGTTTATCTGAAATAATTAGTATATTTGCATCGCAAAACCAATAATAATTACCCTAAACAACATCCCTAATCATGGCATACGTAATCACCGACGCCTGCGTGGCTTGCGGCACCTGCCTGCCCGAGTGCCCCGTAGAGGCTATCTCCGAGGGCGAGATCTACGTGATCGATCCCGACACCTGCATCGAATGCGGCTCCTGCGCTGCTGTCTGCCCCAACGATGCTATCCTGCCCCCGGCATAACGTAACATCAAAACAGACAACATCAAGGCATAGCCCGCCCGCGCGGCGGGCTATGCTTTTTTTATTCATCATACTTATGAGGAGCGGAAATTTTCTGCGGCAGGTGGCGGCATACTACTTCAGACAGTCGGGCGGCGACCCGGCCGGCCTCACCTTTGTGACTCCCAACCGGCGCTCGGCGCTCTTTCTGAAGCGATACTTCCAGGAGCTGGTAAGCGCCGACGCGGCTTTCATGCCGCGGTTTGTCGCTCTGCCGGCGTGGGTGGCGCGCCAGGCTCCGCGCACTGTGCCCGACCGCTGGGAGGCGCTGTTTCTGCTGTACGGCGCCTATCGCCGTGTGCTGGCCCGCCACGGGCAGGAAGACCGCGCCACCGACTTCGACCGTTTTATATTCTGGGGCGACATCATCATATCAGATTTCGACGATATCGACCGCTCGCTGTGTGATGCCTCGGCCATCTATACCAACCTGCGGCGTCTGCGCTCGATACGCGCCGACTATCTCACCGACGAGCAGAAGGAAATCATACGGCTGCTGTGGGGCGATACGCCCATGACGGGCGATATCGACCGATTTTGGTTTCACACTTCGCCCGGCGACGAAGGCGACGGCATGGCCGCCCGTTTTGTGTCGCTGTGGCAGATATTGGGCGACCTGTATGCCGAGTACCGCTCCACGCTCGATGCCGCCGGATATGCCACGGCCGGTATGCAGAGCCGCCTTGCGGCCGAGGCAGTGGCGGCGCGACAGCTCGACGAGATTGCCGCAGGACCGCGATATGTATTTGTGGGGCTGAGCGAGATATATCCGGCCGAGAAGAAGATACTCGACCGCTATGCGCTGGCCGGGGCCGCCGACTTTGTATGGGACACGGAGGCTTGTGAGATATATGCCGGTGAGAGCGCTCCGCGCGGCGTGGGCACTGTGGCGCGGCTCGCACGCCACTATCCCGCGCCCGACGGATTTGTGCAGCCCGCGCCGCCGGCTGAGCGGATGATTGACATCGTGGGCGTGCCATCGTCGATAGCGCAGGCCAAGCAGGCCGCCGATACCATCGCCGGCCTCGCCGCCCAAGGCTCGCTCGACCCCGACAATGCCATCAACACGGCTGTAGTGCTCCCCGACCCGGCCATGCTCACGCCGCTGATGCTGGCGCTGCCCGAGCGGCTGCGCTCGCTCAATATCACCATGGCTGTCCCCTACTCGCAGACTACCTTTGCCACCCTGCTGCGGGCCGTGGTGTCGATGCAGAGCCGTCTGCGGCGCCGCCGCGGCGAGTGGACTTTTTTCTACGCCGATGTGCTCGACATACTGGCGCATCCACACATACGCCTCATAGCGCCCGACGAGGCCGAGCGGCTGCGTACCCGCATACGCCGCGACTCGCTGTACAATATCGCCTCGGCCGAGATTGCGGCCGTGGCTCCGTCGCTCTCATTTATTTTTGAGCCTGCGGCCGACCCCGACAGCACCGAGGCGGTCTACGGCTATCTGCGCGGACTGCTGCGCGGACTCGATGCGGCGCTGCGCGCGCGGGTAAGTCAGCAGGCCGCGGCCACATCGCCCGAGCTGATGACACTGGAGTCGCTTACGCGCCGCCTCGAGAGTATGCGCGAGATGATGCACAGATACGATATCGAGCCGGGACAGACGACCATCTTCTCCATATTTGAGCGCCTGCTCGCATCGGATGTGCTCACCCTCACCGGTACCCCGCTGATGGGATTGCAGATAATGGGCACGCTGGAGACCCGCGCCCTCGACTTTGACAATATCATATTTCTGTCGCTCAACGAGCGTGTGTTCCCGCGACGGGATACGGTCAAGACCATGATACCTAATGCCCTGCGTGTAGGATACGGTCTGCCGCCGATTGACCGCGAGGAAGCGGCCATGAACTACTACTTCTACCGCGCCATCAGCCGCGCCACATACACCCAGCTGCTCTACGACTCCCGCCCGGCCGCCCGCGGCGGCGGTGAGATATCGCGCTACATATCGCAGATAATGTATGGCCCGCTGAGCCATACACCCGGTGTGAAAGTGAGCCACCGCACTGTCGATATGTCGGGAGTGCGGCCCGGACGGCGGGTGGTGAGCGTGGCCAAGAGCGGCCGGGTAATCAGCGAGCTCGACCGCTACCGCCTGGCCGACGGTGGCCGCAATATATCGGCCTCGGCGCTGAAAGAATACATGCGTTGCCCGCTCGGTTTCTATCTGAAATATGTCAAGGGCTATCGTGCCGAAGATGAGCTGACCGACTATCTCGGCGCGGCCGATATGGGCAACATCTTCCACAAGACCATGGAGCTGCTGTATGGCCCTTACGCCGGGCGCACCGTCACCGCTGCCGACATATCGGCGATGCTCAGCGGCGATGTGATACGCTCGCAGATGCTCCAGGCGTATTACGACGCGCGGCCCGGGCGCCGCGGCACTCCCTACGAGAAACTCGATGCCGAGGCGATGCTTGTACTGTCGCAGATTGAGGTGCAGATACGCATGATGCTTGAGGCGGAGAGGGAGCTTTACCCGCCCTTTGTATTTGTCGCGGCTGAGAAGGGTGAGGCCGAGACTGTGGCGCAATGGCAGGTGACCCCCGGCCTGAAAGTGAATTTCCGCATGAATATCGACCGCATCGACCGCTCGCCCGACGGCTCCCGGCTACGCTTTGTCGATTACAAGACCGGCAGCGACAGCCTCTCGGCCGGCGACCGTATGGACAATCTCTTTGACGGCGACCACCGGCGCCAGGCAATATTCCAGCTGATGCTCTACCGCGAGGCATATCGCGACATACACGGCTTTGACGGCGACATCGAGCTGCGGCTGCATGTGATGAAGGATATAGTGAAGCAGGGCAAGATTGCCGACCTTACCTACTGCCGCAAGCCGCTCTGCTCTCAGCCTGAGGCTGCCGAAGACTTCCGCGCCCGGCTCAATGTCATGCTCACCGAGATATTTGACGACACCACCCCCTTTGTGCAGGCCGAGGATATAGAGGCGTGCAAGTATTGCCAGTTTCGCGGTCTCTGCAACCGCCAGACCTCCGACTGAACTGCCATGGCCCACGGTATATACATCCATATCCCTTATTGCCGCGGTAAATGCGTCTACTGCGACTTCTACTCGGTACCGTCGCGCCGCGGTATGGAGGCGGTGGCCGAGGGTATCGCCGCCGAGTTGCGTGCAGCCCTTGCCACTCCGGGCCTGCCGCCTGTTTCCACTGTGTATATCGGCGGTGGCACACCGTCGGTGATGCCGCCAGAGCTGCTGGCCACGATTGCGAGGGAGATACCGGCAGATGCCGTGGAGGAGTTTACCGTGGAGGCCAATCCCGACGATGTGACTCCGCAGTGGACCGAGGCCATGCGTGCCATGGGCGTCAACCGTGTGAGCATGGGGGTACAGAGTCTTGACGATGCCGTGCTCCGGAGCATAGGCCGGCGGCATACGGCTGCAGAAGCTGTTGCCGCGGTGGATACGCTCATCAGCGGCGGTATCGACAATGTGTCGTGTGACCTCATATACGGCTTGCCGGGGCAAAGCTATGAGGGCTGGGAGCGCGACCTGCGCGCGTTGCTTGAGCTGCCGCTGGCCCATCTGTCGGCATATTGTCTCACCTGGGCCGAGGGTACACCCCTGTACCGCATGATGATGGCGGGCAAGGCGGCTCCGGCCGACGATGCAGACCTGGCTGCGCGCTACGAGCTGCTTGAGAGGCTTACGGCCGAGGCCGGATATGAGCATTACGAGATATCCAATTTCGCCCGTCCCGGGCGGCGCTCCCGTCACAACAGTCTGTACTGGGCGCGTGATGGCCGCTGGATAGGCGCAGGACCGGCCGCGCACTCATACGACGGCACCGTGCGCCGCGCCAATCCCTGCGATATCGCCGGCTGGCTCGCGCGCCTGCCCTACCCCGGCGAGGCCGAGGATGAGTCGGCGCTCGACCGCATCAACGACCGGGTGGTGTCGGCTCTGCGCACGGCCGAGGGTCTCGACCTTGAAGAGCTCCCACCGCAGGCGCGCCGTAAGTTGCTCGCCGCCGCCGGGCGGTTTATCGCTGCAGGGCTGATGAGCACTTCAGGCAGTCGGGTGGCGATACCGTCGGCTCACTGGTTCATATCAGACAGCATCATCAGGGAGCTGCTCATAGAGCATCTGTGACCTCCCATACAAAGGCCCGCAGCCCCAGGCGCGGGCTCTCGGCGTCGAGCGCGCGCAGCCGCTCAAGCAGCGGATGCTCCATACCGTCGGGCACGACGGTGAGGATGCTCGACGCCAGCGACGGCCACGCATGGGTGCCGTAGTGTGGCTCGCCGTCGGTGGTGCCGCGGCCCGACGTCTGCTCCCAGCGGGTAAATCCGCGCAGGCTCAGACGGTCGAGTATGTCGATGATTTTATGGGCATGAGCCTGGTCGTAGGCTATGAATACGGCTTTCATTTGCGATGACTTTTACGGAGTTTGTTACGGGTGCGGCGCACTCCTCGGCCTGCAAACACGCAGTACAGCGCCGGCACGAAGAGCAGTGTGAGGATGGTGGAGAATGTGAGACCGCCTATCACCGCCGTACCCATCGGACGCCACATCTCGGCACCTTGGCCGGTACCGCAAGCCATTGGCACCATACCGAGGATGGTGGTGAGCGATGTCATCACCACAGGGCGCAGACGCGAGCGACCACCCGATACCACAGAGCGCTTGATCGACAGACCGCGCTCGCGGTTGAGGCCGATGTAGTCGATGAGCACGATACCGTTTTTGACCACGATGCCTATGAGCATGATGGCGCCGATGAGGCTCATCACGTTGAGTGTATGCCCGGTGAGATACAGTATGAAGAATACGCCGGAGAATGCAAAGAGCACCGAGCTCATGATGATGCCGGGATAGGTGTAGCTCTCAAACTGCGCCGCCATCACGATGTATACCAGCACAAGTATGAGCACCGCCAGCATCAGCAAGTCTGAGAAAGACTCTTGCTGGTCTTCGTACTGGCCGGCGAGCTGCACCGATATGCCCTGCGGAATATCCATGCGGGCGATGGCGGCATTGGCCTGCGCCACCACCCGGCTCATGGGCACTCCCTGTACCACGGTCTTGACGGTGATGATACGCTCGCGGTCTTTGCGCTCGATGGTGGGCGGGGTGAAGTGCTCGACCACTCGGCCTACATCGCGCACACGCACAGCCTGCCCGGCCGTATTATAGATGAGTATATTCTCGATGTCGGCGATGGATGTGCGGCTGTCGGGGTCGTACATCACCTTTATGTCGTATTCTTCGCCGTCCTCACGGAAACGCGATGCCAGCGAGCCGTTGATGCGGTTGCGCAGGGCATTGGCGGCGGTGGTGAGGTTAAGACCGTATATGGCCAGCTTCTCGCGGTCGAAATCGACGCGGTACTCAGGCTGGTAGTCGGCGCGCGATATGCGCACGTCGGCCGTGCCCGGCATGGCGAGCAGAGCGCGGCGCAGGCGCGCGGCCACAGAGTCGGTCTGCTCGAAGTCGTAGCCGTAAATCTCGAAGTCGATGGATGCCTCGCCGCCCATGCCGCCCATGTTGCCGCCGACGTTGACCTGCGTCTTTTTATACTCGGGATAGTGGCGCAGGTCGTCGCGCATCATGGCAGCAATCTCGGTTATGGAGCGGTCGCGGTCGCCCGGGTCGGTGAGGCGGATGTTCATCGACACGATGTGAGGGCCGTTGTCGCTCAGCGAGGCAAATGTATTGTCGCTCGAGGCGGTGCCGGTGGTGTAGTTGACCACCATTATCTCGGGATACTTGGCCCGCCACTCGTCGACGAGGCGCGCGGTGGTCTCGTCGGCTATCTCCACGCGTGTACCGACCGGCAGCTCGAGATTGACGCTGAGGCGGGCATCGTCGGCGGTCGGGAAAAACTCGGTGCCGACGTGCTTCATCAGGAATATGGAGCCGACAAAAGTCGCCAGGCATATCACGATGGTGACGGCGCGATGGGAGGTGACCCACCCAAGCAGCGAGGCATAGCCCGAGTCGAGGGCATCGAGGCCGCGGTTGACGGGGGTAAAGAGCAGTGTATAGAGCCGGCCGTGGCGATTGTTGCGGCGCAGCAGCAGCGAGCACAGCATCGGTGTGAGCGACAATGCACACACGGTTGAGATAATCATCATGATGGTGACCATCCAGCCCAGCTGGCGGAAGAGCACGCCGGTCATGCCGGTGACCATCGTCAGGGGGAAGAATACCGCTATAAGTGTCAGCGTCGACGCGATGACCGATACGGCGACCTCGTTGGTGCCGTGCACGGCGGCCTGGCGCGGGTCGGAGCCGCGCTCTATGTGGGTGGTGACATTCTCCAGCACCACGATGGCATCGTCGACCACCATACCGATGGATATCGACAGTGCCGACAGCGACACGATATTTAGCGAGTTGCCCGTCATGGCCAGGTAGATAAACGAGGCTATGAGCGAGATGGGGATGGTGAGGGTGATGATGAGCGTGGCTCTCCAGCGCCCGAGGAAGAAGAATACCACTATCACCACGAAGAGCAGCGCGTAGAGCACCGTCTCGACCAGCGAGTCGATGGTATTGCGGATATTGTCTGAGGTGTCGACGATGATACCGAGTTTTACGTCGGAGGGCAGGCGCCGCTGCAGGTCGGGCAGCATCTTGAGCACCTTGTCGGAAATCTCGACAGAGTTGGCGCCGCTCTGCTTCTGTATGACTATCATGGCGCCGCGGCGGCCGTCGTTGTATGTGGTCTGGGCACGCTCCTCGAGGGAGTCGTCGATACGGGCCACGTCGCGCAGGCGTATGGTGCGTCCGCCCTGGGAGCCGAGCACGATGTCGGCCATCTGGTCAGACGATGTAAACTCGCCCTGCACTCGCAGCGAATACGTGTCGGAGCCGATGTCGAACACACCGCCGGGGACATTGCGGTTTTCGGCGGCTACCACCGAGGCCACGTGCTCCACACTCATGCCGTATGCCTCCAGACGGGCCGGGTCGACATAGATGTGTATCTCACGCTTGGGGGCGCCGGATATCGATACGGAGCCTACGCCTGAGATGCGTGCAAGGGGATTGGCCACGGCGTCGTCGAGTATCTTGTACAGGCCCGGCGTGCTCTCGGTGGCCTGCACCGAAAGCAGCACGATGGGTATCATGTCGGTCGAGAACTTGAATATGATGGGCGTCTCGGCATCGTCGGGCATGGCCGACGAAATCATGTCCAGCTTGTCGCGGACGTCGTTGGTGAGCACGTCGATGTCCTTGCCATACTCAAACTCGAGGGTAATCACCGATATATTCTCGCGCGATGCAGATGAGATGTGCTTCAGGTCGCTCACGGAGTTGAGCACATTCTCGAGCGGACGGGTGACATTCTGCTCGATATCCTGCGCGCTGGCACCCTGGTAGGTGGTCATCACCATCAGGGTGTTTGTCTCGATGTCGGGATACAGGTCGATGGGAAGCTTGCTCAGCGAGAACAGGCCCAGTACCAGCACTGCCACAAAGCACAGCGTGGTCATGATCGGGCGGCGTACCGCCCCTCCGTACAGACTCATCGCTCGGCTGTTTTAGGGTTGATGGTGACGGTGGCGCCATCGGCCAGCCGGCTCTGCCCGGCTGTGACGACCGTATCGCCGTCGTTGATGCCCGAGAGCAGCTCATAAGAGTCGTCGATGCGTTGACCTACCTCCACTTTGCGATAGTCGACGCTGCCGCCGCGGTATACGTATACATACTTGCCCGCCGAGCCGCTCTGCTTTACTATCGCACGGTCGGGGACCACGACGCGCTCGTTGCTGCCAAGGTCTATCTCGGCGCGGGCAAACATGCCCGGCAATATGCGGCCGTGCGGATTTGCGACTTTGACTTCGGCTGCAAAGGTGCGGCTCGCCACATCGACCGCCGGCTGTATGCGTGTGATACGTCCGCTGAAATTCTCGCCGGGGAAGGCGTCAAAGGTGATGTCGACATCCATGCCGCGTGCGATGCGGCTGAGGTCATTCTCGTTGACGTTTATCACTACTTTCACAGCCGGGGTGACCTGGCCGACGGTGAGCACCGGCAGCTGGCCGGTCATGTCGCCGGGATCGTAGTTACGCGCGGTGACCACGCCGCTCACCGGCGAGCGGAGCACGGTATTGTCGAGCGTATTGCGGTATTGGGCACGGGCCGCGTCGAGCTGGGCCTTGAGCTGGTCGACCGCACGCTGTGTGCCTGCGCCGATGCGGAGCAGCTCCACGGCGCGGTTGTACTCCAGCTCGGTATTCTCGAGCGAGATGCGCTGCTGGTCGGCAGTGGCCGGGTCGAGCGTCACCAGTACCTGGCCGCGCGAGACGTGGTCGCCCACGTCTACTGAGATGGAGCGTATGCGGTTGGCCACGGCCGGCGCGATATTGTTGATGTTGTCGGCCTCGACATTGGCCGTATAGCTGCGCCTCTCGGGCACGGCGCGCGTGTGTGCGATGTCGATGTCGACGATGGCGGCCTCGTCGTGGTCAGCCGCAGCGGCGGTTTCTTCCTTGGGCCCCGAGCATGCGGCCAATATGGCGGCAGCAGCCGCGGGCACGGCATATCTGGATATCTTCATTTTCGGGTATATTTGTCGATGGGGGCGTTGCCGAGCAGCAGCTCAAGCTCCGATGATGCGATGAGATAATTGTAGACGGCCTGGTAGTAGCCAAGACGGGCGCGGGTGAGCGAAAGCTCGCTGTCGCGCAGGTCGAGATAGCTCGCGGCACCGATGTCGAATGACCGCTGCTGTATGTCGTGGGCGCGAGAGGCTTCATCGACGCTCTCGCGGCTCGATGCTATCTGTTTTACGTTGAGACGTATGTTGTCGTGCGACAGGGCTACCTGCGAGCTGAGCTGGCGGGTGAGGTTGTCGCGGGTGTATGCCATCTCGTCGAGGGCGATGCGGGCCTGGCGCACGCGGCTCCAGCGCTGTCCGCCCTGTATGATGGGTATCGAGAGGGTTACGCCCACGATGGAGTAAGGGCTCCAGCGGAAGTTGCGGAAGGGCGAGCCGTTGCTCGACGAATTCCACATGTAATTGGCCGACAGAGCCAGTGTGGGCAGAAACGATGAGCGCTGCATGGAGAGCTGCCGACGCAGGGCCGAGGTCTCGATGGTGTTGGATATGAGGGATGTGTTGTTGCTCAAATCGTCGGAAAGCGACAGTGTCTCGGCATACATGTCGCTTTCGTAGTCGGCGAGTGTTCCCTGCACTTCAAACGGGGTATCGGCGCTCAGGCCCATGAGGATGGCGAGCTGGAGATGAGCGCGGCGCACGGCGATGTCGGCCTGGATTATTTCCGGCTCAACGTTTTTCATGGCCACTGATGTGCGCAGCACGTCGTACTCCGAGGCGTCGCCGGCCGAGTGCCGCTTCTCGTATATGCTGTGGGTGAGCGAGGCCATATCGTAACTCTCCTGTACCGTGCGTCGGGTGTCGTGGGCAAGCAGCAGGGCATAGTATGCGCTCTTGACTTGATTTACCAGGTCGAGGCGCGAGGCCCGGGCCTGCTCGGCGGCCCGGGCTATATTGGTATCGCTCAGCTTCAGCGACTGCCACAGCTGGGGAGCTATCAGCGGCACCGATGCGGAGAAGCCGGCGCTCCAGGCGTTGTCGAGGCCCATCTTGAAGCCGTCGGTATTGCCGCCGCCACGCCTGGAAGACTCGCCGGCCGCGCCGCTCTCGTCGCCCTCGGGGGGCATCATGTCGCCAAACGCGTCCATATCCATATATGCCACCTGCTTTTGCAGGGTGCGGGTATACGAGCCGTCGAAGCTCACGGTCGGCAGCAGGGCGCCGAGAGCCTCGCGACGCGAGTAGTCGACGCGCTCGACTTCCATATCTGCGATGCGCACGGTCGGGTTGTCGCTCAGCGCTATCTCCAGGCATCGCTCCAGCGAGAGGGTGTCGGCCGGCATGGCCGGTACACTTACGGCCGGTACGAAAGCCAGGAGGATATTTAGTAGTTTCGGTGACATCTTATCTAAATTTTGGCGCAAATGTACATATAATATCTGTAAGAAGCGTATCATCTGGAAAATCGGCCACAATAAGAGCATGATAGGCAAATTTTTTGTACCTTCGCGTCCGTTATATCCCAAAACGCTTCAAACAGTGGCTAAATACAGACCATCGCGCCGCTCGCCTTTCACACGTCAGGGCTCGGCCGTCCTTGCAATCATTGTCGTTGTCGCCCTGGTGGGCTGTATGCTCCGAAGCATGGCCTCGCAGCAGCAGGCCCGGCATACGTATGCGCCGCTCGACTCGACGGTGGATATGCTGTATGTGAGGGTGCCGGCAGTGCTGGCCAACAGCGATGTGGATTATACGGGTTTCCGCGTAGGATTCAATGCCGGCAAGCATGTGCCTAATTATGTGGCGTGGGAGCTTACGGCCGAGCGTACCGAGGGGGCTTACAGCCGCAAAGGTGTGCCTTTCCAGGCTGATGCTGATGTTGACGGATGTGCTGTGACCGCCGACTACCGCCGCTCGGGATTCGACCGCGGACATATGGCGCCGGCTGCAGATATGAAATGGGATAGCGTGGCCATGATTCAGTGTCACTATCTTACCAATATAGCTCCGCAGGCGCAGCAGCTCAACACGGGCGCCTGGAACCGCCTCGAGAATCTTTGCCGCAAGTGGGCGCGCCGCTACGGCCGCATTTTTATTGTGGCCGGTCCGGTGCTTACCGACAGCCTTACCCGCCACATCGGGCGTACCGGTGTTGTGGTTCCCGACCGATATTTCAAGGTCGTGGTCGCCCCGGATGCTCAGCCGCCCATGGGTATAGGATTCATGATGCCCAATGGCTATGTGGAAGGCGGTGTGCAGCAGACGGCCATGAGCATCGACAATGTGGAGGCCATCACCGGCCTGGACTTTTTCAGCGCCCTGCCCGACTCTGTCGAGGCCGACGTGGAGGCGCAGACATCTTTTCATCAATGGAACGTACGATAGACTCATCCACCATATGCGCTGTGTCGACTCCTCCCGGGCGAGGCGGCATAGCGGTCGTTAGACTCAGCGGCCCGGCCGCTATCGGTATCGCTCAGGCGATATGGAAGGGTAAGCCGCTCGAAAGCGTGGCTACGCACACAGTCCATCTCGGGACGCTGCATCACGACGGCGCTGTGATAGACCGCGCGGTAGCGACCGTGTTCCGCGGGCCGGGATCGTTTACTGGCGAGGATGTCGTGGAGCTGTCTGTGCACGGCTCCACTTACATACAGTCGCAGGTGGTCGAGGCATTGTGCCTGGCAGGCGCGCGCGTGGCTGAGCCGGGCGAATTTACACGCCGCGCGTTTACCAACGGACGTCTCGACCTGGCCCAGGCTGAAGCGGTCGCCGATATCATTGCCGCATCGTCGCGCTCGGCACATCGCCTGGCTGTAAGTCAGCTCAACGGCGTATTTTCCCGCACTATCAACGACATGCGGGAGCGGCTGCTGCGTCTGGCATCACTGCTGGAGCTGGAGCTGGATTTTTCCGAAGAAGACGTGGCCTTTGCCGACCGCACTCAACTGACCAGCCTTACCGACGAGGTGCTCACGGCAGTTGAGACGCTCGCCGACTCTTTTCGCTCAGGCTGCGCCTTGCGCAACGGCATCCCCGTAGCGATAGTCGGAGAGCCCAACGCAGGCAAGTCAAGCCTGCTCAATGCTTTGCTGCGGCGCGACCGCGCCATCGTGAGCGACATCCCCGGTACCACCCGCGATACCATTGAGGAAACGGCCGATATCGGCCCATATACATTCCGTTTCATCGACACGGCCGGTCTGCGGGATACCTCCGACCCGATAGAACGTTTTGGCATCGACCGGGCCATTGATGGCGCTTCGTCGGCCGACATCATCCTGTGGCTGATACCCGCCGACGCATCCCCTACCCTTACCGAAGAAATCCGCAGCAGACTCCGGCAAGTCGTGCAGCCCCACGCCACACTGCTCACCATCAGAAGCAAAAGCGACCTGGCCGCGACACCGACTGCAGATATGGAGATAAGCACCCGACTTCCGGCGACCATTGACACATTGCGTCAAAGCCTGGTCAATATTGCCGCAGAAATAGTCGGCGGAGCCGACGACGAAGGCCCCGTAGTAAGCAACGCCCGCCACCACAGCGCCCTTACCGCCGCCGCCGCCGCCCTTCGGCGCGTGCAGACCGGCCTCACCGACGGCACCTACACCGACCTCGTCGCCCAAGACCTCCGCCACGCCCTCCATCACCTCGCCACCATCACCGGCGCCATCACCCCTCCCGACCTCCTCCAATCCATCTTCTCCACATTCTGCATCGGCAAGTAATGGTTGATTATCAATGCGTTAAATTGATAGTAATTGA